>JBGPPK010000010.1:0-260032 GCA_041488515.1 Terriglobia bacterium
CCTTCAGCTTGCGAATATCTGGATGATTCTGAACGTTGGGGGCGGGCCGACCCCGGATAAGCCGACGGTAACGCTCAGCGTCCCCGACCCGAATCACATCAACAGCTTTATGAATTTCCGCGTTGCGGATATTCAAGCGTGTTATGAATTATGGAAAAGTCGAGGGGCGGAGTTCATCACGGAGCCGATCCCCAAGTACGGCGAGACGCGCTGCTACATCCGCGATCCTGACGGATATATTATCGAGGTCGGACAGAGCACCGAGCTCACCTACGGTTAGCGCTCTCGGCCCGAGTGAGCTCGTGCTGTTCACATATTTGGCAATTCCGGCTGACCGTCTCTCCCCCTAAGGGTTTGAGGTGTAGCAAAACGCCCTCGATGCGTAATACCCCCCGTCCGGTTTGACCCTTTGTTTCCTGCTTCGCTAGACTGAAAGATTACCGAGCGCAGCCGGCTGTGCTCTAGATCCTCATAATATGCCCCAAGCCAACATACAAGTCACGCTTCCCGACGGAAGCAGGAAAGAAGTACCCAACGGCACTACGCCGCTCGAAATCGCCCGCTCCATCAGCCCCAGGCTGGCTGATGCCGCGCTAGTAGCGAAAATCAAGCCATCAGGCAGTCAGGCCTCTGCCCCGGAACCATCCGGAGCCACCAGCCAGCAGCCGCAAGACGCGGCTAAGGCCCCTGCCAGCATGCACGCACAGCATGCGAAAGACGGCTGGCAGTTCGCCGACCTGAGCAAGCCGCTGGAGCAGGATGTGGATCTGCGGCTGCTCACCGACCGTGATCCGGAAGCTCTGGAAGTTTACCGGCATTCTTCCGCTCACCTGCTGGCCACGGCGGTGCTTGAACTTTTTCCCGAAACCAAGCTGGGCCATGGTCCGCCCACCGACACCGGCTTTTTCTACGATTTCTATCGCCCCACGCCCTTCACGCCGGAAGACCTGGAGAAGATCGAGAAGCGCATGGGCGAAATCGCCGCACGCGATGAAAAGTTTGAACGCGAGTTTCTTCCGCACGATGAAGGCTTGGCCCGTTTTCGCTCTGAAGGCGACTTTATGAAGGTCCACTTCATTGAGCAGTTCACCAAGCCGGGCGAGCCTATCTCCACCTATCGCAACGGCAAGTTCGTGGATTTCTGCCGCGGCCCGCACATTCCTTCCACCGGGAAGATCAAGGCTTTCAAGCTGACCAGCATCGCCGGCGCCTACTGGCTGGGCGACGAAAAAAATCCCCAGCTCCAGCGCATTTACGGCACGTCCTTTTTCAACAAGAAGGATCTGGAGCAGCACTTGCACGCGATTGAGGAGGCCAAGAAGCGCGACCATCGCGTGCTGGGCAAGCAGCTTGATCTGTTCAGCATCCAGGACCTAGCCGGGCCGGGACTGATCTTCTGGCATCCCAAGGGCGGGCTCATCCGCAAGGAAATGGAAGACTGGATGCGGGATGAGTACCTCAAGCGCGGCTATTCGCTGGTGTACACGCCGCACGCCTTCCGCGTGAACCTGTGGAAGACCAGCGGCCATGAGGGCTACTACGCACAGAACATGTTCACGCCCATGGAACTGGATGACGCGGAATATCGCATGAAGCCCATGAACTGTCCCGGGCACATCCTGATCTATGCGGACACGTTGCGCTCGTATCGAGACTTGCCGCAGCGCTACGGCGAGCTGGGCACGGTGTATCGCTATGAACGCTCCGGCGTGATGCATGGCCTGTTGCGCGTGCGCGGCTTTACCCAGGATGACGCACATATCTTCTGCACGCCGGAACAAATTGAAAGCGAAGTCGTCGGCTGCATGGAGTTCGCCCTGGCCGTGCTTAAGGCTTTCGGCTTCACCGAATACCAGGTTGAACTGAGTATCTGGGACCCCAATGACAAGAAGAGCTTTGTTGGCGGCGAGGAAAACTGGAACCGGGCCATCAATTCGCTGGAAAAGGTCCTGAAGCAGATGAACATTCCGTACAAGACCATCGTGGGAGAGGCGGCTTTCTACGGACCGAAAATAGACGTGAAGCTGGTCGATGCCATCGGCCGTCCCTGGCAGCTCTCCACGGTGCAGTTTGATTTCAACCTGCCCGAGCGATTCAAGCTGGAATATGTGGCGGAAGATGGAACCCGCAAACAACCGGTCATGGTTCATCGTGCGCTCTATGGTTCTGTAGAGCGTTTCTTCGGCGTACTGATTGAACATTACGCCGGCGCCTTCCCCGTATGGCTCTCGCCCGTGCAGGTGGCGGTGATCCCCATCAGTGAGAAACATACCGAGTATGCGCAGAAAGTCACACAGCAGTTGCAGGTTGCCGGCGTGCGGGTGCACCTGGACGATCGCAATGAAAAGATGAACGCCAAGGTCCGCGAACATACGCTGCAGAAAGTGCCCTTTCTGCTGGTGGTGGGCGAAAAAGAAGCCGAGGCCGGAACCGTGAATGTGCGCGTCCGCGGCCAACAACAACCGGAAGGCACGGTTCCAGCGACGCAGTTTGTGGAGCGCGTAAAAAAACTTATTACCGAGAAATCAGTCAATCTCACCACTGATCAACCCGGATAACACTGCTTGCGATTGATCGGTCTTTGTCTTGATCTGTGTTCATCAGTGCTATCAGTGGTAAGGGCTTGAATTCATGAAATCCTCATTCCCCGGCTTCTCCCCCGATGCCCTCTCTTTTCTCCGCGCGCTCAAGCGCAACAATCGCCGTGAGTGGTTTCAGCCGCGCAAAGAAAAATATGAAGCGCTGATCAAGGCTCCCATGCTGGAGATGGTGGCCTCTTTGAATGAAGAATTAGCCCGGTTTGCCCCGGCCTATGTAACTCCGCCGGAGAAGGCCGTGTACCGTATTTATCGCGATACCCGGTTCTCGCCAGACAAGACGCCGTACAAGACGCACATCGCCGCGATCTTTCCGCGGCATAGCGCCGTCAAGCGCGAGGGCGCGGTGTTTTACCTTCACTTCACCGAGAAAGAGCTGCTGGCATTTGCGGGCGTCTACTCACCAGATCGCGATGAGCTGCTGGCGTACCGCGCCCTGCTCCAGGAAAATCACGAAGAGTTTGAGGCCATCCTGCACCATGCGCCGCTGCGCAAACTCGTTGGTCGGCTCCAGGGCGAGCAACTGACCCGCTTACCTAAGGGATTTCCCGCCAACCATCCGGCGGAAGAGTTGTTGCGGCACAAGCAGTGGTATCTGGAATCCACGCTGGATATCGGTGTGCTTACTACGCCCCGGCTCGTTCCCGAACTGGCAAAGCGTTTTGCAGTCATGGCGCCGATGGTTGAGTTTCTCAACCGGCCATTCGCTCACAAGGAGAAGCGCAAGAAGATGCCGTTCATGGCCTTCTGATTTCCAGTTGCCGTCAGGTTGCGTTTTAATGCAATGGCTATTTACTGGAAGAACTCACCCATTGAATTCGCTGTCGCTGAGGCGCCCGGCATGTCATTGACTTGCAGGAGTTGCAGAATCAGCCGCAGCACAGACTGGTGCTGGTACATGGTGGTTGAACGGAAACCGGACTTCACATGCGGTCCCACCAGAACGGTCATTACCTGACCGCCGCCCTCTGTCACATCGGTGCTGATGGACTCGTCAAAAGTGATGATAAGCACGCTGTTGCCGAACTTGGGGCTATTGAGCAAAGGATTGATGTTTGTTTGTAACCAATTGTCGGCTGCCGTGAGCTTTTGATCGTCGGTGCAGGTCGGCGCTCCTGCGGGGCAATTATGCGCGTCGTCCTGCGAATCCGGCACCAGGTATACGAAGCTGGCCAGCGATCCGGAGGCGAGATCAGAAGAAAACTGTGAGAACGGCACCATGTTCGCCGCCTGCGTGGCGGATCCGGTCACATCACTGAGGTATGCAAACGGATTGTGGTGCTTCAAGTAAGTTCCTATGTCGGGCCCCGTGTATCCCACAGAGGGCAGGCTCTCAACATAAGCTTTCCATGACTTGTTCGCGCCGTTGAGCACACGAACCAGATTGTTGTCCGTGATGGTCCCGGAGAAATTGTCATCGAAAGTCTGAAGGTTCCCGGTGGCCAACATGAAGTAATTCGGAATGGAAGGATGGGCGTCAGCAAAGTAGCCTG
Source organism: Terriglobia bacterium (assembly GCA_041488515.1). GTDB lineage: Bacteria > Acidobacteriota > Terriglobia > Terriglobales > Acidobacteriaceae > Angelobacter. The sequence continues at coordinate 4,091 of JBGPPK010000010.1, forward strand.
CCGCCAGCCCATGGGACGAAGCCAGGGAATTCAAATAAGGCATGGCAGGGTTCCCCATGACCTGGCCGAAACTGTGGTTTTCCAGTACCACCAGGAAGACGTGCTCGGCCGTCGCGGTGACCGGAGGAGGCTGCGTGGCAACGTGCATTGAGCCACCGCCGCAACCAGAGCAGGCGAACGCTCCCGTAATTAGTAAAACAGCAAAAATCCGTCTCATGCGTTCCCCCATCAAGAAACTCACGATTCGACTGCGGATTGGATGCTCCCGCTCCGCGCGGTGTGGCCCAGCCTAGCCAAGGATCGAAATTCAGGGCAGAATAGCTTTCTCTATGCGACGTGTGGTTTTCCTTCTGCTCTGTTTGCTGCCGGCTCTGGCCCAAGCTGCCGATCGTTACACTCTGGCCCGTGTTCTGGTTACCGGCTCGGAGCGCTACCATGAGGAAGACCTGGTGCGAGCCACCGGGCTTACCGTCAATACCCAAGTTACCTCGGACGACCTGCAGAACGCAGCCAACCGCCTGGGCAATAGCGGGGCTTTTTCCTCGGTGCAGTTCTTGTTTAAACCCGCCATTGGCACGAAAGGGGTGGAAGCCGACTTCCAGGTGGCGGACAGAGAAAAACTTCTTCCCGCCGTGTTCGAGAATTTTGTCTGGTTCAGTGAAAAAGAATTGCAGGAGGCGGTACATCAGGCCGTCCCGCTATACAACGGCCAGTTGCCTACTTCCGGCAGCATGTCTGACGAGGTATCCGAGGCGCTCACTAAATTCCTCGCCTCCAGGGGGTTGCCCAGCGAGATTTCCTATATGCTGTCCGCGGAATTCGGACAGCTGCCCACGGCATACAAATTCAAGGTCGCCAACGCCAACCTCAAGGTCCGCGAAGTCACCCTGTCCGGCGCAGGCCACTTGCTGCCGGAGCAGTGGACCAAGGCTGTCGTACCCCTGAAAGGCACCTCCTATCTGCGCAGCGACGTGGCCAAGGTGCTGGAGAAAAACCTGATCCCGATTTACCGGCAACATGGCTACCTCAAGTTCGCCATCGGCGAAATCAAGCCCAGGATTGAGGGAAAAGACCTGATCACCGTGGAGGTGTCGGTCAACGAGGGAGACCAGTACCGGCTCACTGGTTATAACTGGGCTGGCAATACGCTGATTCCCAGCGATGAACTTTCCAAGCGCATCACCACCAAAGCCGGGGAGCCGGTCGATGCTTTGCAACTGGATCGCGATCTGGGACAGGTGCGCAAGCTCTTTGGCAAATTTGGACGGGAAGGCGTAACCATCAATCCGGTGCCTGCCTTCAGCAGTAATACCGTGGCATATACCTTTGAGGTCAAAGAAGGCGACCTTTATCACATGGGCAAGCTCGAAATTGAGGGCGTGGAGCCGGAGCAGGTGCGCAAGCTGGCGCAAGGCTGGAAGCTGGGAGAAGGCGAGCCTTATGACAACACGTATGTCCAGCAGTTTCTATCCCACACCCTGCTGAAGGTCCCCGGCCACAAGTGGACGTGGATGACCTTCGAGCAGATCGATGACACGCAAAAGACCGTCAACGTTCGCCTGCAGGTAAAAATCGAGTAGATGATTCGCCTTAGAGTCAACTCGCCGCCGAGAACTCTCATCCTATGAAGCTGGCGATTCGCGCTGAATTCACTGGCGCAGCTTAGGACCGGGCTCAAATCATGTGGACCATATTGGCATTGCTCATTCTTTGGATTCTCAGCATGTACTTCTACCTTCCCTTGCCCGTGGTTGTGCTCCTGTTCGCGGCGCTGGCCTCCGCCATCAGCATGACCATATGGTTTGCTCTGAGCAACCGCAAACAACGCCTGGAAAGTGTTATCGAGCAGGATACAAACCTCTAATCCTCACCATTCGAGCGAAAAACGCGGTAGACTCTGCTCATGAAGTTCCTGGGCAAGGTTTTATTTCTGGCCGCGTGCGTAGCGGCTGCGCAATCGCCGCAGACAAGCCAATCGGCTGCCGCTCCCGCAACCGGTAACGACGCCGTACAACTGGCAGCAATCGTGAAACAGCAGTTCGGAGCCACGTTTACAGTGCCGGAAAAATTCCCCACGCCGCTGATTACTGCCGATTTTGATGGCGACGGGGTGGAAGATGTGGCCATCGTAGCCAGCAGCAAAGAGCCTTTGCCCGATTCTTTCGCGTTTAAATACGAGGTGGCCGATCCTTACCACGCCTATTTTGGCTTCGGCAATCCGCGAGTCACTTCGTCTTTTAGCGCCGACCCGCAGCACACTCATCATCTGCTGGTGATTTTCGGCAGCGGCAAAGATGCCTGGCGGGCAGTGACGCCAAAAGGCAAGTTTGTCCTGATCAACGTCCCCTTTGATTCACTTGAAGTCGGACGCATGCTGATCAGCAAGAAGAAGCCTCCCATCTTTGTCATCAAGGCCGTGGAATCCCAGATCATGGACTCCTCCGTCTGGTGGGACGCCAAGAAAAAACACTGGCGATGGGAGCCGGGCGATACCGTTCAATAATGTCGCTTCGCTTCACGCCGCTATAGAACATCGATTCCTGAAAAATCGAAAGCTCCGCTCAGTCCTCTTCCTCCTCACCTGCGGCCGCTGTCGATGACGTACCTTGCGCGCCCGCAGCTCTTCCAGCATCCAGGTGGTCGTAATTCATGACGGCGTTAAAAATCAGGAAGAAGCTGCCCATGGTCTCATTGCGCCACATCGGGTTATTGGCGAACAGCACAACGTGTCCTTTGCCGTGGGGAACGTCCACGACCGCCGGCTTTTCTGCAATCTCATTGCCGCCGGTAATCATGCCGCTCAGCAACAATTCCTTTTCCGCGGCAAACCGCAGCACCACGCGCGGCTGCTGGTCTTTGGGCGGAAGCGCCCAGCGGGCTGCCTCGGTCAGGTCTTCAGGCACAAAGAGTTCCTGCTCGCGCGGGCTGCGCTTCACCGGCCTTTCCGGCGCGGCATATTTCCGGCCTTGAATCACATCAGGATCGCTGGCTGAACCGCGTCCGCTTGAGCGCGCGCCCGGGCCTTCCTCGGGCCCGCCGCCTCCGCCACCCGGGCCGCCGCCAATGCCGCCTACAGTGATCACCGGGCCCTGGCGAAAATAAACATAGAGCTTGTCATCGTAGCCATAAGTGATTGGGCTCTTTTTGTCGTCGATGCTGGAGAGCACTACGCTGCCCGGCGCCTGCATGGCGCGGGCGTCGCCCACGTTGACCATGTCCGTCATTCCTCCAGCCACGGGAAGCGACGCGCTGGTCTGGACGGCAATCAGCAATCCGCCTTCGCGCACAAAACGCTCCAGATTAGCCAGACCCTGATAGCCCAGGCCGCCGCGGATGTCGCCAGTGGAATCCAGGCCGGGAGCGGTAAAGTTGGGGGTATCGTCGCTATTTTGCCACGGCAGAGGATTGCCGCGCATAGGCAGTCCACGCAGCATGGCGCTCAGCCCGGCAGTTCCGCCGCCGCCCATGGGCGGCAGAATGATCACGTCGAGCTTCTCGCGCAGGTTCTGCGTTTCCCGCAGCCATGTATCGGCCACGTATGAATAGGGCACCTTCTGCTCTTCAAAGGCCAGGCGGAACCAGCCGTCATTCTGCGTGTTCTGCCAGTTGTGCACGATTCCTACGCGCGGCGCCGCCAGCGGATGGGTCGCGACCTTCAAGTCCGAACTTGTCGCGTGGACTCTCAGTCCCAGCTCTTTGGCGGCCTTTTCCAGTTGTGTGCGGTCGGCATTTTTCAAGACAAACGTTCCTGCCTTGAACTTGATACCGTCCACTGCAAAGGCATCTTCCGCTGCTTCCATGGGCGTGCCGGCCAGTCGGAAGCGCAGTGTGGCCAGAGCATTGTCTGTGTTGTGCTGGACCAGGAAGGTTGTGCCGGTACCTTCAATAGCACCCACCGGTTCAAGCCTGCCCGCCTTTTGCATGGGCGCATCCAGGACCTCAGTCTCCATGGCGCGAATAGTTTTCACGTTGCGGAGCGCGCCCAGCGTCCAGCCGGTATCGTCATAAGAGCGGGGATCCCTAGAGCTGTAATACTGCGTGTCCAGAATCATGTCTGCCAGCCGGCTGTAAGGCTGGTCCATGCGAACCACGTAGCTGCCTGCTGGTATGACGGTTTCCGCCGGCTTCTTATCTTCTTTGGCAGCGTCACTTTTTTCAGGTTGCGCTGCTCTGCTTCCAGCGACCTTGCCCGTGGCTTCCGCCTTGCTATCGCCTGTTGCAGGCAGACGAATTTCTTTTTCGGTTCGGTGGACTTCCACGCCCTGCACTTGCAGCAGGTTCAGGAAGCGGGCCTGCTCGCCGGGACGCGGATCATCGGCGGGAAACACCCATGCTGCCGGACCCTCCGTACGTGCTTTTTCCACCGAGCGCCTGCTCTTCATATAGAAGTTGGTCAGAAATTTCTGGCCGTTGCTGGCCAGATTGTTCATGCCGAACAAAATGGCGCTTTCCTGCATGTTGGTATTATTGCGCGCCGACCATTTCACCTTTGCCAGCGGAGGATTGGGACGATACCATTCGCGGCTGGTATCGGCCGGGCGCAGCGTGCGCACGCGCGTGTCCGCTCCGCCGTTGCCAAACGTTTCATAAAAGCGGCCGATCGAGTTGTGATTGTTGGCGATGGAGAGCAGGTAGTTCGGCGCCCAGCCATCATAGAATCCGTGGGTCCACACGCCGATCACACCGCGCTTGGTCATCTCCTCAATTTCGTGATACGCCATCTCCTGCCATTCGCTGATCACGATAGGATCAAGCCACGCGTTGTACGGCCCGGTGCCGGTCATGATGTAGAGATAAGGGACAGATTCATGCAGATCATGCATGACCGTTGGGTGCCAATCCAGGAACGTTTTAAGCATGTTGCGAGAGAGCGACAGGCTCAGGCCCAGATTGTCGCGGTTGTTGTCATGGGCCACGTAATGCCCCCACCAGACCAGCGGATAAGGCGGCTGGTCAGGATGCTTCTTGTGCTGCATGTAGATGTCGACCATCCGGTCGTGTCCGTCCACTTCGACGATCGGGGTGATGAGAACAATGGAGTCTTTGCGGATTTTCTGGATGAACGGCGTATCTTCGACGGCCAGACGATAGGCAAGTTCCATCAGCATCTCCGGCGCCCCGGTCTCCGGCGAATGAATGCTGCCGTCAGCCCAGTAGATCGGCTTGCCCTCGGCAACCAGCTTCTGCGCTTCGGCCTCGCTTAGCCCGCGCGGATCAGCCAGGCGCGCGGTGATTTCCTTATAGCGATCGAGTTTGGCGAGGTTCGCTTCGTCGCTCACTGCCACCACCAGCATCTCACGCCCTTCTTCTGACATGCCGATGCTCCACGCCTTCACTCGCGGGCTCTTGCTGGCCAACAGGCGCATGTAGGCGTTGATGTCCTTGGTGTAATCAAGCACGTCAGGCGCGCCAACAATGTGGTGCAGAAAAGCGTCCGGCGCCGGCACGCAGGAACTCAAGGGCAGATGGTCCACCAGCTCGGTCGAAAAAACCGGCTCGGTGGTGAATTCCTTGATCTTCTTGGTGTACTCCGTGTGATCGCTGACGGTGCAGGGCGATGCCAGGCCCAGGCAGGTCGCACTGAAGAAGCAAAGACTGAGGACAACAGCAAGCAGACTGCGATTCATGGAACACCTCGCCAACATGGAAAATCCAAGCGGGCGATTATATAGCCGCCGTTGCTACTCTTGAAGCAAGAATTCAGATTTGCTTGAGCTTTGTCCGCGGAGGTATTGCAGCGAAACCCGGGTCTGCACGACTATAATGCCATCCTAAGATGAACCTGGAACAAAAGCTTGCAGAACTGAAGCGTCGTGACTCACTCGCCGAAGGCGGAGGCGGCAAGGAACGCCAGGAGCGCCAGCACAAAGAGGGAAAGATGTCCGCGCGCGAGCGCATCGAATTCCTCCTCGACGAAGGCACCTTCGAGGAATTCGACAAGATGGTCACGCACAAGTGCACTGACTTTGGCATGGAGCAGAGCAAAGTTTTTGGTGACGGATTTGTCACGGGCTATGGCCGCATTGAAGGCCGGCTGGTTTTTGTTTTTGCTCAGGATTTCACCGTCTTTGGCGGATCGCTCTCGGAAGCCAACGCGGCCAAGATCGTCAAGATCATGGACATGGCCATGAAGACCGGCGCTCCGGTGATTGGCTTGAACGATTCTGGCGGCGCTCGCATCCAGGAGGGGGTAATGTCGCTGGCCGGTTATGCCGATATTTTCTTGCGCAACACGCTGGCCAGCGGCGTAATTCCGCAGATCTCCGCCATCATGGGCCCGTGCGCCGGCGGCGCCGTATACTCACCCGCCATCACCGATTTCATTCTCATGGTCGATCGCACTTCTTACATGTTTGTGACCGGCCCGGACGTGATCAAGACCGTGACGCATGAAGAAGTCACGAAAGAAGAGCTCGGCGGAGCGGCCAGGCACAATGAGACTTCCGGCGTTGCCCATTTCCTGGCGCATGACGACGCCGAGTGCCTCTCCATGATCCGCGAGCTGTTCGGATTTCTTCCCTCAAACAACCTGGACGATCCTCCGCGTCGCGAATGCACCGACCCTGTTGACCGCGCCGATCCCGAGCTTGAGAGTGTGGTGCCCGCCGAATCCAGCCAGCCCTATGACATGAAGGACGTGATCACGCGCGTGGTGGATGACGGTTATTTCTTCGAAGTGCACGAGCACTACGCGAAAAATATTGTCGTGGGATTCGCGCGACTGAATGGCCGTTCGCTGGGCATCGTCGCCAACCAGCCGGCATTTCTGGCCGGCGTGCTCGATATCAACGCCTCAGTCAAGGGCGCGCGCTTTGTGCGCTTTTGCGATGCCTTCAATATTCCTTTGATCACGTTTGAAGACGTGCCCGGTTTCTTGCCCGGTACGCAGCAGGAGTACGGCGGCATTATCCGCCACGGAGCCAAGCTGTTGTTTGCCTTCGCCGAAGCTACCGTCCCCAAGATCACAGTCATCACGCGCAAGGCTTATGGCGGGGCTTACTGCGTCATGTCGTCCAAGCATATCCGCACGGATGTGAACTATGCCTGGCCCACGGCGGAGATCGCGGTGATGGGCCCGGAAGGCGCGGTCAACATTGTTTACAAACGCGAGCTGGAGCGTGCGGCGCTCGCAGCAAAATCGGAAAAAGAGAAGGCTGAGGTAATTGCCAAGGCTCGCAACAAAAAGATCGAAGAATTTCGCGAGCGCTTCGCCAATCCTTACGTGGCTGCCGAGCGGGGCTATGTGGATGGCGTGATTCAGCCGCGCGAGACGCGCAAAAAACTGATCGACGCCCTGGAAATGCTCCAGACCAAGCGCGACAAGAATCCGCCCAAGAAGCACGGAAATATACCACTGTAGGTTTTGCCTGTCCCGAGCGGAGCGAGGGAGCCCTGCCGCGGGGAAAGAGCGTCACGCACGCGACTAAACACTAATCCATTGGGCGAGCAAACCCTTTTCGCGCGAATCTCCATGCAGCATTTATTCGCCGGCCACTGCGGCGTGCTTTCAGGACTACAATACGTTTATGAGCGGCCAGGACCAGTGCAGCTTCTAGACATGGGCCGCGGGTGGTGGCAAGTGAAATCGATTGTTTTTGTATTGATGATGGCCGCGATCCTTCCGTGGCAGAGCGTGACAGGCCAAAGTCCGGCGACTACTTCAGCTACCAACGATAAGGGCAAGACAATTTTCACCGGCAAGTGCGGGAAATGCCATGATGCCGACGGCAGCAAGAAACTGCCGGACGGCACTACGCTGCTGGCCCGCCTGGCAAAAAATAAAGACCCCGAGACGCGACTAGCCACTCGCCTGAAAGATGCTCAGGAACGGCATCAGGTTTTTCTCTATCTTCTGCCCATGATTGAGCGCGAGCGCTCATCTGCGCCGGATAAGAAAGCGCAGTGATCGATCTAGTCTCCTCCGGAGCGACACCAAGGGCTTTTTTGGAGAAGAGCTTCCTCGCTACGCTTGGGTCATAGAACGGCCCTGAATCTCGATGTACACATGAATCAGCGAAACCGCCGCTGGCGTTACGCCGGGAATGCGCGAGGCATGGCCCAGCGTGCGCGGGCGTACGCGCTGAAGCTTTTCATTCATCTCGCGCGAAAGCCCGCTGACCTTGCCGTAATCGAACCAGTCAGGGATTACGCGCTGCTCGGCCTTCTTCAGGCGTTCAATGGACTTGCGCTGCTGATCAAGGTAGCCGGCATATTTGATTTCGGTTTCGACCGTCTTCATCTCATTGCGCGCGGCGGCAGAAAGGCTTGTCCCGGAACCATGGTTTGTATCGTGGCCTGACCCAGGGTTCAGGTTCGTATCAGGACACGACTTCAGTCGTGCCGTAATGTCCGCTAAAGAGCCGGGGTTTAGCCCCTGAACACCCGGTTCACTCGCGAGCAGCGCAATCTCCGCGAAATATTCCGGATAGCTGTCCCGAACTACGCCAGCCAGGTCCTCAATCACAATTTCAGGTCGCTTGAGTAATTGCGCCAATGAGGCGCCAATGGCGCTCGCCAGGCCATTGCCGGTCGCCGAAGGCAAAGCAGCAGCCTGCACCTCCGAAACCTCAGCTGCATCTTGCGAAATGGGAGTCTTGATCTGCGCCGCCAGCCGTTCCTGTTGCACTCGTCCAATCTTTTCCAGCAACTCGCTCGAAATACGAGTCTTCTCCAGAAATACGGCAAGCTTCTGTGCCCGCTCTTCCTTGGCCAGATAATCAGCCCAGGCCTGATTGCTGATCAAGCCCACGCGGCGGCCATGCGGCGTGAGGCGGCGGTCAGCGTTATCGATGCGCAGATGCAGGCGGAACTCCGCGCGTGATGTGAACATGCGGTACGGCTCGTTGGTACCCTTGCTGATGAGATCGTCAATCAGGATGGCGGTGTACGCCTCAGTGCGGTCGAGCACCAGCGGCGGCTCACCCTTGATTTTCAATGCGGCATTCACGCCGGCCATCAGGCCCTGGCAAGCCGCTTCTTCATAGCCGGAGGTTCCATTGATCTGTCCGGCAAGAAACAACCGGTCGATCTTTTTTGTCTCCAGCGTGCGCTCGAGCTCGGTTGGATCGATGGAGTCATACTCGATGGCGTATCCCGGCCGGAGCATCTCCGCGGTCTCCAGGCCAGGAATGGACTTGATGACCGCAAGCTGCACATCGATGGGCATGGATGTGCTCATGCCGTTGACGTAAACCTCGTGCGTGTTCAGCCCTTCCGGTTCAAGGAAGAGCTGATGCGTAGTTTTGTCCGGGAACTTGACGATCTTGTCTTCGATGCTGGGGCAGTAACGCGGACCGATGCTCTGGATCTGACCCGAATACATGGGCGACCGGTGCACGTTCTCCTTGATGATGCGGTGCGTCTCCGCCGTGGTGAAGGCTAGATAGCACGGCACCTGCTTCTGCGTGATCTTCCTGGTGCGGAAGCTGAAGGGCGTGGGATCGGCATCGCCCGGCTGGACTTCAAAACGCTTCCAGTCAATGCTGCGGCCATCAAGGCGCGGCGGCGTCCCGGTCTTGAGCCGACATCCGCGCAATCCAAGGAGCTTGAGCGACTCGCCCAAAAGCTGGGCCGGCGGCTCACCGCTGCGGCCGGCAGGATAAGTCTGTTCACCGCAGTGGATCAGCCCGTTAAGAAAAGTTCCCGTAGTGATGATGACGGCCTGCGCACCAACGGTGCGGCCATCGCGCAGCTTTATGCCTGTCGCTAGCTTGCGCTTCGCTCCAAACCGCTGGAGGCCATCGTCCCCCGATGTTCCTTCCGCGCCTGATGCAGGCGGCACGGCGCGCAAGCCGGCCTCGCCGCCAATCTCATCATTTCCAGACCAGCCTTCCTCCGCGCCTCCGCGCCTCCGTGGTAGATGTTCCATTTCAGCGCCTTCCACGATCAACTCCGCCACTTCGGCCTGTTTGATGAAGAGGTTTGGCTGGCTCTCCAAGACTTCACGCATCTTGAGGCGGTACTGCTGCTTGTCACATTGTGCGCGCGGCGACCACACAGCTGGTCCCCGGGAAGTGTTGAGCAGGCGAAACTGGATTCCGACCGCATCGGTGACTTCGCCCATGATCCCGCCCAGAGCATCCACCTCACGCACAAGATGGCCCTTGGCGATTCCGCCAACGGCGGGGTTGCATGACATCTGGGCTATCAGATCCACATTGAGCGTAAATAAGGCGGTCTTTAGCCCCATGCGGGCCGCAGCCATGGCAGCTTCACAGCCTGCGTGCCCAGCACCTACTATGACCACATCGTATTGTTCAGTAAACCGCACCATTGCCTAATGCAGTATTTTACAGGTCAAAGGGATTGCGTGGGTTTATCGTCCCTGCGTGGGCAGCGGACCGCATTGCTCCTTACAATTCGGTGCCACGGACCACGGAAAACCTGCAAAAACTCACCCTGCCACATTAGAGCTATTAATTACTAAAGACACTGCATTTTGTTACTTTGGTCACTTTTATATTGTCCTAAAGGTCAGTTACCCTTATTGGACAGAAGGTGCCCATCGCATTTTCTGATGGGGCACAAGGTATTGACGCCATTGCTACAGGAAGCGGGAACTTGCTATGCCAAAACGGGGTAAGCTTCGCAGGAAGGTTGTACTTCCTGTCACGATAATCCGGCGTAACGGAGAAGAGAGACAGCTTGCTCATACTCTGGATGTGACGGAGGTTTCTGCACGGCTGGGCGGGCTTGGCATCATGCTTGAACCAGGCGAAGTCATTGAAGTCCAGCGTGGCGCGGTGAAAGCAAAGTTCCAGGTGCACTGGATGGGAGCGCCGGCAGGCACGTTAACAGGACAGGCAGGTATCCGCGGTGTCGATCCGAACAAGTCCATTTGGGGCATCCAGCTTCCTCCTGACGAACCCGATTTTGCCGTCGATACATATGAGGTGCGTGCCGGGGCAGCAGCGACTCGCGGGCTGCCAGCAGAGACCGTGGACGCGAGCCAGCACGTCCGGTATGAGTGCAGCGGCGGAGTAACGTTGCGGGCGCCAGGATCCAATTATCCTGTCCGAGTTCAGCTCAAAAACATCCACATGGGTGGCATGTACGTGGAAACTATCACCACTTTGCCTCTTAATACAGTTGTGACGATCGAGGCCAGGGTGGAAGGAATACAGATCGAAACCGCAGGCGTGGTCAATAGCAGTGCCCCGCGGGTGGGAATGGACATTGCTTTCCACAAGATCTCCGCTGAAAACCAGCGCAGGATCCTGCTGGTGCTACAGAAACTAAAGCAAAAAGCATGGGACGCGCAGGTTCCCGCTCCGCTGCCTGACCCATTGCCGCTGGCGCCGACGGCGCACAATGAGTCGAAGAGCATTCCTCAATCGGCCCGCCTGGATGCCTGCCGTGTCCTAGTTACTATTTGCCAGACTCTAGCGGCCGACTTCGATTGCTGGAAATCCGCCCGGTCACTCAAGGAATTGGAAGAGCTGCGCAAAGCGGTGGCCGAGTTGCAGAAGAAGCTTTCAGCGGTCAGGCAACTTGACGAGATCGAGTATCTGGCCGCGGGCCTGCCCAGCGGACAAGCCTGATACGCCTCCTCAGGCTAAGGCCAGGGCACACCAAATCCAGCCGACACGGCTGCGATGGCGGACGTTCGACGCTTATCTCTTCTGCCGTTGCGTGGTAGCTTCTTATTTTCCCTTGTCCAATCCGAGAGTCTGGCCCGCGTTGTGGGCAAAAAACACAATGAACAGCAGCAATAGCCCAATGTTATCCAGCTCATTGCCAAAATAGCGCCAGGCGGGCACGCCTTGCGGAAGGACCCATGTGGAGAGAAGAAGGTTGAACATGAAAAGCGCGCCCGCAATAGCAAAGGGACGCACCCAGAATCCCAGCACCATAGAGAGGCCAATCAGCAATTCCGCTACCGCCACCGCATAAGCTGACGCAACCGGATATTTCAAAGTTGCGCGCAAAAATGGCTTATAGACGCTGACCGCACTTTCCTGCACGTATCCGGTCACATATTTTTCATAGCCGCCGTGCGCAAATTCGCGGCCCAGCAGCTTGTACTGCGCGAAAAACAGAAACATGATGCCCACTACGATCCGCGCCACCGCCATGGTTACAGACGACGATCCGGTATTTTTCATGCTGATCGACTCTCTCCCCTTCGACTCCTGGTTTTGTTAATCGTACGGCTTTGCCTGGGGCTTGCCTGCTACTGTTTGAATACCTTTCCATCCTTCACGACAAACGTCACATTTTTCAAGGCCTCTATATTGGCCAGTGGATCGCCCTGCACGGCTACGATGTCGGCCAGAGCTCCAGGCGCTATCACGCCCACTTCACCCTTCATATCCAGGAGGTCGGCGGCGGTGGAAGTTGCCGACTTGATGGCGTCCATCGGCGTCATGCCGAATTTCACCATGTGGCCGAATTCATTCGCGATGGGCTCCGTCCAGGGAATGCCGCCCATGTCCGTACCGAAGGCAATCTTAATCCCTGCTTTCATGGCTTTCTTGAATGACACTTCATGCTCATTGGCGCGCGCCCGGTCGCGTTTGCCGTCAGGTGTATTTTCAGGGGACCAGTCGGTGTAATAGACGCCGAGAGTCGGCACCAGCCACGTGCCTTGCTTCAGCATCTGCGCGATCGCCGCATCGTCCAGCGACAGGCCGTGCTCAATTGAATCGCAGCCGCCATCCAGCGCACGATGTAAGCCGATACCGCTATAGGCGTGGCATGCGACTTTTTTCTGCTGTCCGTGCGCCTCGTCAACCACGGCCTTGAGCTCCTCTACCGTCAATGTGGGCTGAGAAACCAGGTGGCCGTCTTTGTCCACCCAGGAGCGGTGGGTCATATAGACCTTGATCCAATCAGCGCCGTTTTCAAGTTGCTGGCGCGTGATCTTGCGCAACTCCACCGGACCATCGCCAAGCTGCGCGCCTTTCGGTACCACAATGTCAGGGTTATAGCCTTCCAGGGGATAGCCACCAGTCACAGAGATGGCGCGCGTCACCACAAGCAGCCTTGGTCCGGGGATAAAACCGGCATTGATCGCTTCTTTGATGCCCACGTCGCCGTAGCCTGCGCCTTCAGTCTCAACATCGCGCAGCGTGGTAAAACCCTGCTCCAGCGCGCGTCGTGCCGCCACCGTGGCGCGTGCCGCCCTGTAGGAGGAAGGATGCTTCAGCAACTGCACGTCATATCCGCCTTCCGCAGGATCTTCACCCTGAAGAAAGATGTGGGTATGGGTGTCAATCAGCCCGGGCAGAACCGTGACTCCTGCCGGGAGACTGATCAGTGTGGCGCCTGCGGGCGGATTGCCGCCTTCGGTAACGCTCTCAATCTTGTTCCCCTTGATCACGATCAGCACATTGTGCCGCGCCTGGGCTGAGACGCCATCAATCAAACTGGCCGCCCGGATGGCGATGCCTTTCTCCGCTGCGGCGCCGCCTTTTGGCTGCCCAGCGACCTGCGCTACAGAGGCTGTTACAAAGAAAGCGGAAGACAGCAAAACCACAACAACAGCCACAATGGCTTTACGGCTCGGCATGTTGAACTCCTCCGGTGATTTCAAGCTCAATAGAAATACGCCTTGCGCGCTGAATATGCAATCGTTACCTGAAAGGCGCTGGATGCGACTGGAACGGAGGTGCAAGCGTACCGATGAACCGCAGCCGGACAGGGCAAGAAAACAGGGCAGCCGAAGCTGCCCTGTTGATTTGTTTTTTTAGAGAATTAAGCCGGTGATGGTTTACCCGGCGCCATTCCCGGCGTCCTACCGGGCTCCGGTTTGAGCACTTGCTGCACGCCGTCATCGCCCTTTTGCGGTGTTACGCGGGCGGGAAGCTGCTTGCCTTCAAGAATCAGCTTCAACTCGTTGGCATCCAGCACCTCGCGCTCCAGCAAGGCCAGCGCTATGCGAACCAGCGCGTCACGGTTCTCCAGAATGATGTTTTTGGCTTTTTCGTAGCCTGTATTCACCAGCCGCCGGACTTCGGAATCAATCTCGCGCGCTGTTTCTTCGCTGAAATCGCGATGCTGGGCAAGTTCGCGCCCCAGGAAGATCTGCTCTTCCTTCTTGCCAAAGGTAAGCGGACCCAGGCTGCTCATGCCCCACTCGCAGACCATCTTGCGCGACATTTCCGTGGCACGCTCAATGTCATTGCCAGCGCCGGTGGACATCTGGTTGAGGAAGATCTCTTCCGCCAGGCGTCCGCCCATCATCACGGCAATCTGCGTATTGAGGTAGTCCAGCGTGTAGTTATGTTTATCGGTTTCCGGCAGTTGCATGGTAACGCCCAGCGCCATGCCCCTGGGAATGATCGTCACCTTGTGCAGCGGATCGGCATGCGGCATAAGGGCGGCCACAATCGCGTGTCCAGCTTCGTGATAGGCCGTAACTTTCTTTTCTTCTTCCGTAAGCAGCATACTCTTGCGCTCGGCGCCCATCAGGACCTTGTCCTTGGCCAGCTCAAAGTCATACATCAGCACGGATTTGCGATTGTTGCGGGCCGCATTCAGGGCCGCTTCATTCACCATGTTGGAAAGCTCGGCGCCGGAGAAACCCGGTGTACCGCGGGCCAGGATGGAGAGATCCACATCATCGGCCAGCGGAATTTTGCGCGTGTGCACGCGGAGAATCTCTTCGCGCCCGCGCACATCAGGAAGCGGGACCACAACGCGGCGGTCAAAGCGTCCCGGCCGCAGCAATGCGGGATCGAGAACATCGGGGCGGTTGGTTGCGGCGATCAGGATCACGCCTTCATTCGATTCGAAACCGTCCATTTCGACAAGCAACTGGTTGAGTGTCTGCTCGCGCTCGTCATGCCCGCCGCCCAGGCCTGCGCCGCGGTGACGTCCGACGGCGTCAATTTCGTCGATGAAGATAATGCAAGGGGCGTTCTTCTTGCCTTGCTCAAACAGATCACGCACGCGGCTTGCGCCCACGCCGACGAACATCTCCACAAAGTCAGAACCGGAGATGCTGAAGAATGGCACATTGGCTTCGCCGGCAACAGCCCGAGCCAGCAAGGTTTTGCCTGTTCCCGGGTGGCCAACCAGCAGGACACCCTTGGGAATGCGGCCGCCAAGCTTCTGGAATTTTTGCGCCTCGCGCAGGAACTCAATGATCTCGCGCAGCTCTTCTTTGGCCTCGTCTACGCCGGCCACGTCTTTGAAGGTAATCTTCTTCTGCTGCATGGAGAGCAGACGCGCCCGGCTCTTCCCGAAACTCAATGCCTTATTTCCGCCAGTTTGCATCTGCCGGATCATGACGAACCAGAGCACACCCAGCAGTATAAAAGGCGAGAACTGGATAATGGCCATGGGCCAATTCCATCCCTGACTGTCTTTGAATGTGGTCTTTACGTCTTTGCTATGGTCGTCAAGCGCTTTCAGCAGGGCCGGATTTGTGGCCGGAACCACTGAGTGATACATGCCGCCGCTGCGAAATTTTCCCCGGGCAAGGTTGCCTTCGATGACAACGTCACTGATCTCACCCTGGTTCAGCTTCTGCATGAAGTCGGTGTAAGCGATTTCCTGGTCCTTGCCACTGTTCGGCCCGCTCTGAATAAATCTCCAAAGGACGACGGCGACCGCTACCAGCGTCACCCACAAGATCACCGTTTTGAATGTCGAATTCACTGAGTGCTCCTAAATTTCCCGGTCAGGGACACACGTCCTCTGGCCTACCTTGCATATCTTAAAAAACACCGCATCAATAAAGACGTTTTGCAATGAAAAAGGTTCCCCGTCCCTCCGGAGGAGGTCCCTCGTACCAATTAGATGCCGAGCAACCGGCTCTTGGTCTCAAACTTTCGCACTGCAAAGATTTTATACCCATTTGCGCCAATGCGGGCGTGGGAAAAACCGCTTAAGACACGGCTAAGGCTCACCCTGGTGCGGCCGGCCCGGCTATATAACGCAGATTTCGGCCAAAATGGCGCTCTCCCAACCCATAGCCTACGACAAAACTCTCATTCATGAGAAAACCAAAGTAATCGGGTTGCAAAGACACTCGGCGCGCCGATTGCTTGTCCAGGAGGACAGCGAGTTTCACACTGGCCGCCCCCCGGCCCAAGAGGTTCCGAATCAGGAATTCACTGGTCACTCCGGACTGGATCAGCGCCTCCACCAGCAGGACATCCTGGCCTTTTACATCGACCTCCGGACTGAAAAACACTTCTGTGGTACTGGAATTTGCTTCCTTGGACTCCGCCCGCACAAACTGGCAGACAACGTTCAACTCCAATTCACGGACCAGATCGGCCATGAAAATAAACCCGTTCTCCATGACGCCGACCACATGAATGGTTTTACCCCTGAAATCATTGGAGATTTGGCGGGCCATTTCCTTTACCCGCTTCTCGATTTGCTCTTCCGAGAGGACCACCCTGGGGTATTTGGATTGAAGATATCCGGATGGAACGCCGTTCACTCCTCTGCCTCAGTACGCATTTTCATCTCCTCGATCAGGACAGCTTCCCCAGAACTACTGGCAAAATCTCGCGAGACAGGAAACCCTCGGATCCAGACGATCTGCCCAGAACTCTCAATCACCGGCCAGTTTCTCCGTTGGAAGGAAGAAAACTGTAGTCCCAGACGAGCGCGTTGCAGCAACTCTTTTACTTTCTTTGGGGATTGGCTGTGCGCCGGAAAAAATCTGTCCCCCGCACGCCAATTTCTAACCGTCAGCTCCGGCCCCAGCAGGGTTGGATTTAAAAGCGATGCCGCATTATACCCTGAAACCTTTTGTTTTCCAGCACTTATTAACCGCGCCCGGATGGTGAATCCCAGCTCCGGCACAGCTACTTCACCGGGAATTGGCAGTGAATAGCAGTAGTTTTCAGGAGATTGCTGAGGGGAGCGGCTGAATTGGATCTCGCGCAGAGTGCAATTCGCCCATAAACCGCCCGGCAGCGTCAACTTTCTGTTCGGCTTATCCTGCTCAATCAGTGCCGTAAGTTGTTGAATATGCTTGAATTCCAGGGTAATTCCAAGCTTTTGCGCAAGTTCGTGAATCACCAATCTTCGGATCGCCACAGGAAAGCCTCGCAGAACAGAACGATCCAGAGCCAGCACTCCTTGGAATTCACCTCGCAGGCTGCGTCCGCTACGGCCAGGCTTTCCCTGGCGCACCAGCCGTGGCATTAGCGAAGAAAGCTCACTGTTCCAGTACTCTTCCTCCCCTCGCGCCAGCTCGGCCAGGTCAGCCAGCGTTTGCCGGATGGAGGGGTTAAAATCGCGTTCGAGCAATGGAAGCAGTGTGTGCCGAATGCGATTGCGCGTGTGGCCGAAATCCAGGTTGGAGGAATCTTCACGCCATGGCTGGCCAATCGCTTTGAGGTAGGCTTCGATTTCTCTACGGCTGATCTCCAGCAAAGGACGGACCAGGTGCTTCTCCCGCTGTGCCGGCGCGATGCCGGCCAGCCCGCGCGCGCCCGTTCCGCGGAGAATGCGCATGAGCACGGTTTCTGCCTGGTCATCCAGCGTGTGCGCCGTGGCGATTTTGTCTGCCTTTCCCTTTTGTACAAGGCCGGCAAACCATTGGTGGCGCAACTCTCTTGCAGCCGTTTCAAGGCTGATTTTCTGCGCGGCTGCATGCGTCGGCACATCGCCCGAGCCGGAATGAAACTCAAGTTGAAAGCCTGTCGCCAGGCCTTCCACGAACTGCTTGTCAGCATCGGCTTCGGCGCCGCGAATCTGGTGATGAAAGTGGGCCACTGAGAGCACGAGGCCTAGCTCTGCCCGCAAATCAAACAGAATACGGAGAAGCGCCACAGAATCCGCGCCACCGGAGCAAGCAACCGCCACGCGGTCTCCGGGCTGAAGCAGCCGCTGCTCCCTGACATACTTGAGCACTTTTTCCATCATTCTTTCATCGCTCGCAACCTTAAGAGGCCCTTACTATTGTGGAATAATTGAAGGTCTATGTACAGGAAACCGCCTACTCTGATGCGCCGCGCCGTTAACAGCTTCTTTTTGGGCTTCGGAATCTTTCTTCTCGGCGCGGGGCTGAGGACGCTGCTGGACAAGTTCGGCGTAAGCGGCGTGACTGCGGTGATCGATGACCTGCTGACCGGCGTTTTGGCGGGATTTCTGGTATTCGCCTATGAGCGGCATCAACACAAACTTGTGCTCGACAGGATGAGGGTGATTGCAGAAATGAACCACCACGTCCGCAATGCTTTGCAACCGATTCTCTATTCCCCGTTCCTGAAAGAACAGGCCGAACAAGTCCGCACCATACAGGAAGGGACCCGCCGCATTGAATGGGCGCTCAGGGAAGTGCTCCCGGGAGAAGTGGAGAAACATACGCCGAAGTCGACATCGAAGCCCGCGGCCTGAGCGACCGAATGTTTGGTAGTTTTGCAGGCCTTCCGAGGCCGGACCATGAGCAAAAAGTTGTTATACTTTTCACCCCGATGAAGGTGATTGTCATCATCCCCGCGGCCGGCCTTGGCACCCGTATGGCGCCGGTCGGCAAGAAAGGCGCCCCCTCTAAACAGTTCTTTGAGATCAACGGCACTTCCATCGTCATCCACACCCTCCGCGCCTTTGCCCGCAACCCACAGATCAGTCACATCGTGGTGGCGCTGCGCAAAAATGAGATGGACCGGTTCAGCTGGCAACTGGAACAAGAAAAGTTCGGCGGTAAAATCGAGATCGTAGAAGGTGGAGAGCACCGCCAGGAGTCAGTGGCCAACGCGCTCTCTAGCCTCAAGGCGGACCCTAGTGACATTGTGCTGGTCCATGACGCCGTGCGTCCATTTGTGGATGATGAAATCATCGGCAACGTGATTCATGAAGTGGAGAGGCACGGCGCCGCCATCACCGGACTGCCCGCCGTGGACACCATCAAGCAGGTGGAACGCGCGGCCGAGGGCGCGATTATTACCTCGACGATCCCGCGCGAGCGCATCGTGCAGGCACAAACGCCGCAGGGGTTTCGCTATGAGCTGATCAAACGCGCCTTTGACAGCGCGGCCGCCGACGGCTTTACCGGCACCGACGAAGCTTCGCTGGTGGAGCGGTTGGGCGAGAACGTGTGGGTGGTGATGGGATCAGCGCGTAACATCAAAATCACCACGCCGGCTGACATGGAGCTGGCGGAGTATTTAATGGGTAGGTAGGCGCTCTATGAAGACTTGGCCAGGAAGTTTTCATTTTACCGCGGATCAACGCGGAGGAACGCGGATCAATGGAGAATCAGGAATCTAAGCTTCTGCACTCTGATCTCACTGAGAAGATTCTCGGAGTTTATTACGATGTCTACAATGAGGTCGGTCATGGGTTTTTGGAGTCCGTTTACGCCAATTGCATGTATCTGGCACTGACTGCTGTTGGCGTTTCAGTTCGACGGGAAGTTCCGGTGCCAGTGTACTTCCACGGCCAGGATGTCGGCCAGTTCAAAGCGGACCTAGTGGTGAATGGTTGCGTGCTCATTGAGCTTAAGGCCGTGCAAAATCTCGACCGGTCTCATGAAGCCCAGGTCATGAACTATCTCCGGGCTACAGAACTTGAAGTCGGACTCTTACTAAATTTCAGCGGTTCGAAGCCTCAGTTCAGGAGAATTGTTTTTGACAATTCAAATAAAAAAATCCGCGTTCATCCGCGTAAATCCGCGGTAGGCAGCTCATGAGAATAGGCTATGGGTGGGACTCGCACGAATTCCAGGCCGGCGTTCCGCTGAAAATAGGCGGCGTGGAGCTTCCCCATGACAAGGGCCTGGCCGGCCACTCCGACGGCGATGTGCTCCTCCACGCGATCACTGATGCATTGCTCGGCGCGGTCGCGGCAGGAGATATCGGCAGCTACTTCCCGCCGACCGATCCCAGATGGAAAGGCGCCGACTCCGTAATTTTTCTCAAGGAAGCACTGCAACAGGTGCGCGGGGCGGGATATGTGGTGGTCAACCTGGATTCCACTTTGATTCTTGCCGGACCAAAAATTGGCCCGCACGCGAAGAAAATTCAGGCACGCGTTGCTGAGCTGCTGGGAGTAAAGCCCGGCCAGGTTGGAATCAAGGCGAAAACGCCGGAAGGCATGGGAACGGACAACGCCGCCATCGCGCATGTGGCGGTATTGCTGGATCGGACTGCTGAAGCGCAATCAGCCTTCAAAAAACAGTCCCGCACAAAGAAGCAGAAAGCCTTGAAACGCGAACGAAAAAAGTAAGCCGTGGGCGGGGAATTCCGTGGCATTCTGGTTGCTCTCTTGTTTCCTGCCCAGCTCTGCTGCTACCCTAAACTGCTCTCCTGAATTCACTTCCGGTGGTGCCTAATGAAGAAATTTTTCTCGCCTCTCTGGGTGTTCTTTGCCATTTTGTCCAGCACATTGAGCGTCCACGCGGCTGGTCCGCTGCTCATGCAGAAGCCCACGCTCTCTAAAACACATATCGCGTTTGCTTATGCCGGCGATCTCTGGCTGGTTGCGCGTGAAGGCGGCGAGGCGCGCTTGCTGACCAGCGGCAGCGGCACAAAGAGCGACCCGGTCTTCTCTCCGGATGGAAGCTTGATCGCTTACACCGGCGATTATGACGGCAACGTGGACGTTTATGTGATGCCCAGTGCTGGCGGCGTTCCTCGCAGGCTCACACACCACCCAGCCGTTGACGAAGTTGTTGGCTGGGCGCCCGACGGCAAGGCTGTCCTCTTCCGTTCCACACGGAACAGCTATTCCCGCTTCAACCGGCTCTTCACGGTTTCGCTCGAAGGCGGATTGCCGCACGAGCTGCCGCTGCCAACGGCTGAGTTTGGCGCGTTCTCTTCGGATGGCAAGCACGTTGCCTATGTTCCCGTAGACAACAACCGCAGGCTTTCCGCCATTGGATGGAAGCGTTACCGTGGGGGCAAGGCGTCGCGCGTGTGGATCGCAAACCTCTCGGACCTCGGTCTGGACCAGATACCCCGTGAAACCTCGAATGACGGTAACCCCATGTGGGTCGGCAACAAGGTTTATTTCCTGTCGGACCGCAACGGACCTTTCAGCTTGTTTGTCTATGATCCCAAGACAAAGAAGGTTGAGCAGGCGCTCCCAGGCGATGGCGCGGATATCAAGTCTGCTTCAGCCGGGCCGGGCGCGATCGTGTATGAGCAGTTTGGTTCGCTGAATCTTTTTGATCCCGCCGCGGGCAAGTCTAAAGAGGTGGCGGTCACGGTCCCTGCCGATCTGCCCAACCTGCGCTCGCGCTTCAAGAAAGTGGAAAACGAGATTGCCGCGGCCGCGCTCTCCCCCAGCGGCGCGCGGGCCGTATTTGAAGCACACGGCGAGATTCTCACCGCACCCGGAGAGAAGGGCGACATTCGCAATCTGACCAATACGCCGGGAACGATGGAGCGTGATCCAGCGTGGTCGCCCGATGGCAAATGGGTAGCGTATTTTTCGGATGAATCCGGCGAGTACCAGCTTTTTCTGAAGAGTCCGGATGGCATGGGCGAACCCAAGAAGATCTCTCTGGGCAATCCACCGTCGTTTTACTACCAACCCATCTGGTCGCCGGACAGCAAGAAAATTGCGTTTACCGACAAGCGCCTCAACCTCTGGTACCTGGATCTGGCCAAGGGCGAACCGGTCAAGATCGACACAGATACCTACGACGCGCCGCAGCGCACGCTCGATCCGGTCTGGTCGCCGGACAGCCGCTGGATCGCCTATTCTAAAAAGCTCACCAGCCAGATGCATGCCATCCATGCTTATTCGCTGGAGCAGGCGAAAAACCTGCAGCTAACAGACGGCCTGAGCGACGCCCGCTTTCCCGCCTTCGACCAGAAGGGACAGTATCTCTATTTCACGGCCAGCACCGACGTGGGCCCCACGACCGGATGGCTGGATCTTTCGAGCATCAATCGTCCGACCACGCGCAGCGCATATCTGATGGTGTTGCGTAAGGACCAGCCTTCTCCGCTGGCGCCGGAGAGCGACGAGGAGAAGGCCTCCGGCGATGAAGCAAAACCGGATGGCGACAAAGCCGCCAAAGCCGAAGACAAGGCAGATCAAGAGCCGGCGAGCGCGGAAGAGAAAGCCAAAGCGCAAGATGCTCGTGCCGCCAGATCGGTTAAGAGTGAAGGCGTCAACGTGCGGATAGATGCTGAGAATATCAGCCAGCGGATTCTGGCGCTGCCTATTCCGCCGCGTGACTATAGCAACCTGGTGGCCGGCAAGGCCGGAACAATCTTCCTGATCGAAGACCCGCCTCGCCCTGGCGCTGACCAGCAAAACACGCTATGGCGTTTTGATCTCACATCGCGCAAGCCGGAAAAGCTGATGGAAGGCGCCAATGATTTTACCGTCTCCTTTGACGGTAAGAAGATGCTTTATAGCAAGGGCCGTCGTGAGAAGAGATGGTTCATCAGCTCGGCGACCGCACCGGCCCGGGGCGAAGGCCCGGCTGCGGGAAAACCGGAAACGCCGCTGAATCTGGCCCGGATGGAGGTACGGATCGATCCACGCGCCGAGTGGAAGCAGGAGTACAACGAGGTTTGGCGCATTGAGCGCGATTTCTTCTACGATCCCAAACTGCACGGTTTGAACCTGCCAGCTACAAAGAAACACTATGAACCGTATTTAGAGAACGTGGGCAGCCGCATTGATTTCAGCTATCTGCTGGCGGAGATGCTGGGCGAACTCACGGTTGGCCACATGTACATTCGCACGCCTCCGGAGCCGCCTTCAGAGCAAGGCAAGGTGGGACTGTTGGGAACGGACTACAACATTGAAAATGGCCGCTATCGTTTTTCCAAGATTTATCAAGGAGAAAACTGGAACCCGCTGTTGCGCGCACCGCTCACTCAGCCGGGCGTCAACGTGCAGGAAGGCGATTATCTGCTGGCGGTAAACGGCCGCGAGTTGCGCGGGACCGACGAAGTCTTTGAACTGTTCGAAGGCGCGGCGGACAAAGCAACCGTACTCAAAGTGGGCCCGGCTCCAGATGGCAAAGGCGCACACAACGTGACGGTGGTGCCGATCGAAAATGAAGC
Organism: Terriglobia bacterium; assembly: GCA_041488515.1. Classification (GTDB taxonomy): domain Bacteria; phylum Acidobacteriota; class Terriglobia; order Terriglobales; family Acidobacteriaceae; genus Angelobacter. The sequence continues at coordinate 27,028 of JBGPPK010000010.1, forward strand.
CGCGTTGCGCAACCGCGCGTGGATCGAAGGCAACCTGCATAAAGTCGATAAGCTGAGCGGCGGGCGACTGGCATACGTCTATCTGCCGGACACTGGCTTTGGCGGCTACACATCGTTCAACCGTTACTTCTTCGCGCAGATCGGCCGTGAAGGCGCCGTGATTGACGAGCGCTTCAACGGTGGCGGTTCGGCGGCAGATTACGTGATCGACTACCTGCGGCGGCCGCTACAGAACTACTGGATGACCCGCGAAGGCCAGGATTTCACCACTCCTGTGGGCGCCATCTTCGGCCCGAAGGCGATGATCATCAACATGTATGCCGGTTCCGGCGGGGATGCTCTGCCCTGGTACTTCCGCGACGCCAAGCTGGGACCGCTCGTTGGCACTCGCACCTGGGGCGGCCTGGTGGGAATTTATGACTACCCTAATCTCATGGACGGCGGTTCGGTAACGGCGCCCCGGGTGGCTTTTTACAATCGCACCGGCGACTGGGACGTGGAGAACCACGGCGTAGCACCGGATTATGAAGTTGAGCTCACGCCGAAAGATTGGGCCAGCGGGCATGATCCACAGCTGGAGAAAGCGGTCGCGCTGGTAATGGATTCGCTCAAGAAGAATCCGCTGCCCGTGGCCAAGCGTCCAACGTTCCCCAATTACCACAATCAGCCGTCAGAAGGAGTTCCGGCCGCTGGCGGAGCAGCGGCAGGCAAGAAGAAGTAATCCGGTTACGCTTTGGGCAGGACGCCGGGCTTTTGGACGGCGTCCGAGCTCTGCTCAGGATTTGCGGCCCTTCGTTTGGTCTTCTTGACCAAGCTAAATCTTGCCTCTGGAAATATGTGGTAACTTCTCTGGGGTTGGAACGTAAAGGAGATTATGGGAAACAGACCAGCAGGCTATTGGATTTTCTTGCTCCTGGCTCTCGCAGCGCTAATTGCCTCTTACACGATGCGGTCTTCGCCCGACCCGCACACGCGTGAAATTGCCAGGTATATGGGTTATGGCGCCATTGTGTTTGTTGTCGCTACTTTCTTTTTCCGAGGGAAAACACAGCCCACGCCGCCGATGCCAAGAGACTAGCCTAGCGCTAATTATCGCGGCCACGCACCAGCGGACCGTGCTCGACCAGGCCTAAGAAGGCATCGAGAACCAGATACGTCCGGCTTCAATCAGACAGATGAAGATTCCGATAATGAAATAGAGATTTTGCGCCGCCGTGTCGCTGGGTGGCACGGGAAGATGGACGCCGCGACTTCGGAAGTAGCCGTCAAGTGCGCGCTCCTGCTGCATGATGGTGTTGGCCAGCGGACGGTGAAAGACCGCGATCAGCACGCCCAGCAGCAATCTGGCGACTTCCACGAGCATAAGGTTCCAGTCTAAGCAAGGCGTCCGCCGGTCACAATCAGTAGAAAAACCTAGTTAACGGCGCAAAAGCGGCGCGGAGAAGGCTAAATACGCGTGTTAGAATTGGATAGCCACCTTCCCATGAATGCAGACTTAGAGAAACTTATCGAGCTGGAAAAAGTTGATCGGGAAGCCCTGCGGCTGAACGAAGAGGTGGCCGGCTTGCCCAGACGGGTGGCCGCTATCGAAGAGAAGCTGGCCGAGCACAAGGCCGCGGTGGAAAAGGCCAAGGCCAAAATCAAGGGAAATGAGGCGAACCGCCGCCAGCTGGAAACCGATATCAAGGGCTTCCAGGAAAAGATTGCCAAATACCGCAGCCAGTCTTCCAGCGTCAAGACCAATGACGAGTATCGCGCCCTTATGCACGAGGTGGAATTCGCAGAGAAACAGATCAGCGGCTGCGAGGACAGGATCCTGGAGCTGATGCTCGCCCTTGAGAATGAAGAAAAAGCTCTCAAAGTAGCTGAAGCGGAGTTGAAGACCGAAGCCGCCGACGTGGAGAAAGAGAAAGCTGAAGCGCGCGTCCGCACTGCGGAGGACGAAAAGCTTTTGGCCGGACTTAAGGACAAGCGCCAGCAGCTCCGCTCCGGCGTGAATGACAGCCCGCTTGCCCACTATGACCGGGTGATGCGGCAGCGCAAGTCGGCCATCGCCGAGGCCCGCGACCAGAAATGCATGGCCTGCTTTGTGATGGTACGCCCGCAGACCTGGCAGGAAATCCGCACCAATGAACAGGTCGTCACCTGCAACTCTTGCGGCCGGATCCTTTATTTTGATCCGGCAAGCGAAGCAGCGGCGCCGGAGCCGGCAAAGAAGAAGGCCAAAACGCGCACTGCTGAGCCCGAGGCGGAGACCGAGACTGCCCCTGAAGCTACTCCCACACAGTAACCTGCCTTCCTATATGCTGTTTGCCTGATGACAAACGGGCCCCTCAAAAAAGTGATTGTGAATGAGCGCGCGGCAAAGCGCCTGCGCGAAGGCCACGTATGGGTGTACTCGTCGGATGTGCTCAATGACGCCGGCATAAATCCGGGCGCTCTGGTGCAGGTGGTCGGGCCTAAAGACAAGATACTGGGATCGGCGGTTTACAGCTCTTCTTCGCAGATCAAACTGCGGCTTCTGAGGAGAGAGCTTCTCAGCTCGGAAGAGGAGTTCCAGCAGCTGATGCGCCAGCGGCTGGCAGAGGCGGTCTCATACAGACAAGCGCTGGTAAGCGAGTCCGACTCCTGCCGGCTGGTTTTCAGCGAGGCAGACCGGCTGCCGGGACTGATTGTCGATCGCTATAACGATGTCTACACCTTTCAAGTGCTCACGCAGGCCTGGGACAGGCCGGAGCGAAAACAGGTCGTCGTTGAAGCCGTGAAGACGCTAACCGGCGCAAAACACATCGTGGAGCGGGTGGACACGCGTGTTCGGGAACTTGAGCAATTGCCGCAGATGGAGTCGGCGCTGGTCTACGGCGATAAGAGCAGCACGATTTTTGCCATGAACGGCGTGCGATTTCATTATGACGCTCTGGGAGGACAAAAGACCGGCGCGTTTCTGGACCAGCGCGAAAACTATGCCGCCGCGCTCCAGTATGCGCGCGGCGAGGCCCTGGATGTCTGCACCTACCAGGGCGGCTTTGCTCTGCATCTGGCGCGGGTTTGCACCAAGGTAACCGCGGTGGATATCTCCCGCGAGGTGCTGGAAGTGGCGGAGCAAAATGAAGAGTTAAACGCCGCGGCGAACAAGTCAGCGATCGAGTGGATTGAAGGCAACGCTTTTGATTTGATGAAGGACTACGCCGCTGCCGGCAGGCAGTATGACATGATCGTGCTCGATCCGCCCGCGTTCGCGAAATCGAAGAAGCACCTGGAGCCGGCCTTACGTGGATACAAAGAGCTGAATCTGCGAGCGCTCAAGATGCTTCGCCCCGGCGGTGTGCTGGTGACCTGCTCATGTTCGTTCGCGGTCAGCGAGGAAGATTTTCTTGCCATGCTGACAGATGCCGCCCAGGACGCACATCGCTCGATCCGCATCCTGGAGAAGCGCACACAGGCCAAAGACCACCCAATTCTTCTGGGAGTGCCGGAAACTTATTACCTGAAGTGCTTCCTGCTCTCGGTAGTGTAAAAGCGACACGAAAGCGCCTTCCTTGCCTATGCTTTACTTGAGATCCTCCTCCATTAGTACAATGTAAAATATTGAAAATAAAAGAAATAAATTTTTATTTTCAATACTTGACAATAATGCGCTCATATTTTATGATTTGCTTGTGCTAATGATTACATCCAAGCGGTGCGACGGCATTTATCACAAAACATCATTGAAGGAGAAAAGTATGACCATGATTACTCGAATCGACCCCTTCCGCGAGCTGGCAAGCTTTTTCGAGAACTTTGCCGAGCCCGGTGGCAAGGACCAGTTGACCGCAGGAAGCTTCGTGCCTCCAGTGGACGTCTACGAAGATGAGCATAATCTGGTCCTCAAGCTGGAAGTTCCCGGTGTAAACGATGAGGACCTGAACGTGAGTGTGGAGAACAGCACGCTGACCATCCAGGGCGAGCGCAAGTTTGAGAAAGAGGAGAAAGAAGAGAACTTCCATCGCATTGAGCGCCGGTATGGTTCCTTCGTCCGTACTTTCAAGCTGCCCAACACGGTGGATGCAGACAAGGTGGGTGCCAGCTACGAAAAGGGAATTCTGAAGATCACGCTAGCCAAGCGGGCTGAAGCCAAGCCCAGGCAGATCAAGGTGGGCAATGGAGAGAAGACCCTCCAGGGCTAAACCGCCATGCGGGAATCCACATTGCGAAGGACAACATCTGTACGGGAGATGAAAGCATCTCCCGTTTTTTTTAAGTAAGGCGGCAATTAAGCAAGGCAGGAGCATGATATGGCAATTCGTTGGGACAAATTCACGATCAAGGCGCAAGAAGCGATCCAGCAAGCAAGCGAGATCGCGAGCCAGCACGGCAATCCGGAGATGCTGCCTCTGCATCTGTTAGCGGCCCTCTTGCAGGATAGCGAAGGGATCGTTCTGCCCGTGTTGACCAAGCTGGGAGTGAATGCGGCAGCTCTGCAATCCCAGGTTATGGAGCGGATTGAGCGGTTGCCGAAGGTTTCCGGCGCGGCGGCACAGCCGCACCTCTCCGCCGCAATGTCGAAAGTGCTGGATCAGGCTTTCAAAGAGGCCGACACATTCAAGGACGAGTATGTCTCCACCGAGCACCTGCTGCTGGCGACCATGCGGGACAAGGACAAAGGCAATGAGGCGCGACAGCTTCTGGCCGCCGCGGGCGCTGAGTATGACGCAATTCTGAAAGCGCTGACTTCAGTGCGCGGCTCGCAGCGCGTGACCGACCAAAACCCTGAGGGAAAATACCAGGCGCTGGCCCGCTATGCCAAAGATCTGACGGAATTGGCGCGCCGGGGCAAGCTTGATCCTGTGATTGGACGCGATGAGGAGATTCGCCGCGTGGTTCAGGTGCTCTCCCGCAGAACCAAGAACAACCCGGTGCTGATCGGCGAGCCTGGAGTGGGCAAGACAGCGATCGTGGAAGGCCTGGCGCAACGCATTGTCTCCGGCGACGTACCGGAGCTTCTGAAGAACAAACGCGTGGTGGGGCTGGATCTGGGATCGATGCTGGCCGGCGCAAAGTACCGGGGAGAGTTTGAAGATCGCCTGAAGGCCGTGCTCAAGGAGATTGAGGATTCGAATGGCCAGATCGTCCTCTTCATTGACGAGCTGCATACGCTGGTGGGGGCGGGCGCGGCTGAAGGCGCAATCGATGCCAGCAACATGCTCAAGCCGGCGCTGGCCCGGGGAGAGTTGCGCGCCATCGGGGCAACAACGCTGAACGAATACCGCAAGTACATTGAGAAAGATGCCGCTCTGGAACGGCGTTTTCAGCCTGTGTTTGTGGGCGAGCCGACCGTGGAAGACACCATCTCCATCCTGCGCGGGCTCAAGGAAAAATATGAAGTGCACCATGGCGTCCGCGTCAAGGATTCAGCCATTGTCGCCGCGGCCACGTTGTCGCACCGGTACATTACCGACCGCTTCATGCCGGACAAAGCCATCGATCTGATCGATGAAGCTGCTGCCTCGCTGCGCATTCAGATCGACTCCATGCCGACCGAGATCGACCAGTTGGAGCGCCGCGCAACCCAGCTCGAAATCGAAAAGCAGGCCCTGAAGAAAGAAGACGACCCCAATTCACGGGAACGGCTGGCGGTAGTGGAGAAGGAGCTGGCGCAGCTGCGTGAGCAGGCCAACGCGCTCAAGGTGCGGTGGAAAGAAGAAAAGGAAGCCATCACGCATATACGCCAGCTCAAGGAACGGATTGAGCAGTTGAAGACCGAAGAGCAGCAGGCCGAGCGTGGCGGCAATCTGGAGCGGGTGGCCTCTATCCGCTACGGAGAGTTGCGCCAGGCGGAAGCGGAGCTGGCCAGGCTGAGCGCGCAGGCTGATGACAAGCAGCGCCGCATGCTCAAGGAAGAGGTGGATGAAGAAGACATTGCGCGGATCGTCTCCAAGTGGACGGGAATACCGGTGTCGAAGATGCTGGAAGGCGAGGTGCGAAAACTCGTCAGCATGGAAGACCGGCTGCGCCAGCGTGTGGTGGGCCAGGACGAGGCGCTGGAGCGCGTCGCCAATGCCGTGAGGCGGTCGCGCGCGGGATTGAGCGATCCCAAGAAGCCGATTGGATCCTTCATCTTTTTGGGTCCGACTGGTGTGGGTAAAACGGAGCTGGCGCGGGCGCTGGCTGAGTTTCTCTTTGACGATGAGCACGCCATGGTCCGCATCGACATGTCCGAGTACATGGAGAAACATGCGGTCTCGCGGCTGATCGGCGCACCTCCAGGATACGTGGGTTATGACGAAGGAGGCCAGCTTACGGAAGCTGTGCGCCGCCGTCCCTACAGCACGATTCTGTTTGACGAGATCGAGAAGGCGCATCCTGACGTGTTCAACATCCTGTTGCAAATTCTGGATGATGGACGCCTGACAGATTCCAGGGGCCGCACCGTGGACTTTAAGAATACGGTGATCATCATGACGTCGAATATCGGCGCCAGCTACCTGCAAGCCGAAGGAGTCAGTTCGCCGGAAGCGTTTGCCGAGGCCACCGACCATGTAATGGAAGCGCTGCGCCAGCACTTCCGTCCGGAGTTTTTGAATCGTGTGGACGACGTGATTGTCTTCAAGCCGCTGGGTGAAGAGCAGCTAACGCGCATCATTGAGCTGCGGTTGGACGATCTGCGCAAGCTATTGGCGGACCGCAAGATCACTATTGAGCTCACGCAGCCGGCTAAAGAGCTGCTGTTCCTGGAGGGCTACGATCGGGCGTATGGAGCGCGTCCTTTGAAACGCGCCATCCAGCGGCTGATCCAGGACCCGCTAGCGTTGAAGATCCTGGAAGGCGAGGTCCTGCACGGCGATCACGTGGTGGTGGATGCCGACGTTCCCAAACGCCAGATGGTGTTTACGGTAAGCGGGCGGGGCGAGGCTGCGGGTCCCAAGAGAGTGCGTGAAAAGAAAGCGGGTTAAATCCTGTCTGGATGCTGCCCTCGGCTCCTCTGAGCCGGGGGCTTATTCTTTTGACTTCTTTGCTTCGGCCTTCTTCGGCTTGCTGTCCTTTTCTTTTCCCTTGGCGCCATCTTCTTTGGCGGCGCCTTCTTTCTTTTCCGAAGCTCCGTCGGTCGTTGACTTCTCGCTCTTGGCGGCGTAGTCAGTAACATACCAACCCGTGCCCTTGAATTGCACGGCCGGCGCGTGCAGAACCTGCTCCAGCGGGCCGCCGCACTCCGGGCACTTCCTAAGCGGGCGGGCGGAGAACTTCTGGATCTTTTCGAATTTGTGCTTGCATTTTTTACACTTGTATTCGTGGAGCGGCACGCCAGGGACCAACCTTGAAAAATGGGAGTATCTGCCCTGATTTTAGCAGAGAGCAATCCCGCACAAAAAAGCCAGCGCAAATGCGCTGGCCGTTGGTTTGACAAGTGATTTTTGCTGCCTACGCTGCTTTGGCTTCCATGTTGATGCGTTCAGAGAGACGGTTCAACTTACTGTCTGTGTCTTTCTCTTCCCGCAGAGTCTGGTCAAGGATCTGGGCCCAATCGTTCTGGCCCAGGAGCCTGGCATAGGTACATACCGTGCCGTAACCGGCAATCTCATAGTGTTCCACTCTTTGCGCGCCGGCGATCATGCCTGCATCCAGCACCTCCGGCTCGGCATCGGACTTCAGCAGTTCCTCATTGTCCTTGATGATACCCTGCATGCCTTTGCAGGTTTTATCATCACGGTCTATGTCGTCACCCAGCTGATCGAAAATCTGGTCCAGCCGGCGGACTTGTCCGCGGGTCTGTTCCAGGTGCTCGCTGAAGCCGGCTTTCAAATCAGGCGAAGAAGCTTTCTTGATCATCTTGGGCAAAGCTTCAAGAATCTGGTTTTCAGCAGAGTAAAGATCCTGGAGTTCTTCAATCAGCAGGTCGCGCAGGGATTCCAATTTCATTGGTTTGTTTTCTCCTTGGCTGTTGAGATGCGCTGCGGACATTCCGCTGATGCTATGCTTACGCCGGAATCGAGCTCACAATGAATGAGCACACAAAACGGGGCACGCTGTATGTGGTGGCGACTCCAATCGGCAACCTGGAAGACATTACATATCGCGCGGTGCGCGTGTTGAGAGAGGCCGACCTGATTGCCTGCGAGGACACGCGCCACACCGCCAAGCTGCTGCACCACTACGGCATTGATAAGCCCACTGTCAGCTATCATGAGCACAATGAAGCAACCCGGGCGGAAGAGTTGGTGGCCAAGCTGGAGCAGGGACTCAACGTAGCCCAGGTTTCTGACGCCGGCATGCCGGGCATATCCGATCCGGGATATCGCGTGATCAAGCTGGCGATTGAGCGCGGCGTGCAGGTTGTTCCGGTGCCCGGCGCATCAGCACTGATCGCAGCCCTTGCCGCCGCCGGTTTGCCGACCGACAGTTTTGAATTCCTTGGCTTCCTGCCGGCCAAGCAAGGCCAGCGGCGCACCATGCTGGAAGCGCTGCGAAAAGCGCCGCATACCGTTGCGATCTATGAGGCGCCGCACCGAATCGCCGAAACAATGCAGGACATTGCCGAAATACTCGGACCAGAGCGGCCGGTTGCACTGGCGCGTGAACTTACGAAGATGCACGAAGAGTTCATTCGCGGCACTGCCGCACAGGTCCTGGCCCGCGTGCGGCAGCATGCGTTGAAGGGCGAGATTACACTACTGATCGGCAAGAGCGAAGCGCAGGAACCACAAGCGGACGCGGAAGACATCGCGCAACGGTTGGAAGAGATCATGCGTGAGCAGAAACTTGATGAGAAAGCCGGACTCAAGGTCCTGGCCCGGGAACGCGGTCTCTCCAAGAGCGAGGCGTATCGAGAGGTACAGCGTCACCGAAAACGAGGATCTTAAACTACTCCCCGGAGGTATGGTCGTGCACGATCTTCCATCCACCTGGCATTCGCTTGAAGATGAGCGTGAATAGGCCATGCGGCTGTTTGCCGTCCGACATGGTGAGCTGCCACTTACCGGTCACCACGGCGGACCTCTTGCTTAGCAGCTCGATGTTCAACTCCTGAAATTCCAGCTTGCCCATCTCCTTGCCTTCCGCCTGGTAGCGCTGACGATAGCGGAGCAACGTGGGTTCCCAGCCCTTGGTGACGGTAACGCCGGAAAAGAATGTGAGATCGGGCGAATGCCAATAGCCCTGCATGAAGCCGTCAAGCTTGCCGTGGTTCCATGCCTCCACTTGCGAGACCAGAACATGTTTGATTCCCTGCTCAAGATCGGCGCGCTGGGCGGCAGGAGCTTCTTCCTGCTGACCACCCGGCTTTTGCACGGGATTCGGGGCCGCGTTGGACTTGTTTGCCGTCTGTGCGGAAAGCAAAAAGGGCAGGAGCAGCAAAGCGATCCTATGTAGGTGCATAGCAGGCATTGTAAGGCGATACCCGCCGCGAATTTAAGGCTTTTCTCCATGGGGCTTTTCTCTATGGCCCAGCCGCAAACTAAAGTCACATGACCAGTGTCCGCGAGCATTGACCCGGAGTAACAGAATGGGATATTTTCGGGTGACTCGGAGTGTGTACTCCAACGAAGTGTTGATAAGTTTGCACGTCTCTCCCCCAAGACAAAGCAAGGGCGCCACTGAGTCACAAAAAAAAGAAAATTAAGCCCCCATGATGTCTCTTCAGACGGTTGGCAGATACGAGATTACCGGTGAGCTTGGTCGCGGCGCGATGGGCGTCGTGTACAAGGCCCTGGACCCGACTATCGGCCGGACCGTAGCGCTCAAAACGATGCGGCTCGACGTCCACGGACTGGACGCGCAGGAAATGGTGCGCCGCTTCCAGAACGAAGCCCGCGCCGCCGGCGTACTGAACCATCCCAACATCGTCACCATCTACGATGCCGGCGAAGAAGATGGGATCTTCTATATCGCCATGGAGTTCATTGAAGGCACCACGCTTCATGAGGTGCTGGCGGAACAACGCGTCCTGGCGACGGACGAGGTGCTCCAGCTTACGCGCCAGATTTGCCGCGGTCTGGACTACGCGCATTCCAACGGGATTGTTCATCGCGACATCAAACCCGCCAATATCATGATCACCGCGAACGGCACGGTGAAGATCATGGACTTCGGCATTGCCAAGTCAGGCGGGCAAGTCACCAATACCGGCCAGGTGCTGGGCACACCCAACTACATGTCTCCCGAACAGGTGAAAGGCCGGCCGCTGGATGGGCGATCCGATCTTTTCAGCCTGGGCGTAATCCTTTACGAAATGCTGACGGGCGAAAAACCGTTCGTCGGCCAGAACGTCACAACCATTATTTACAAAATCGTCAACGAAACCCCGATCACGCCACGCGATCTGGATGTAACGGTCCACCCCGGTTTGAGTGCGATTGTCACCAAGGCTCTGGCCAAAGCGCCTGACGACCGCTATCAGACCGGTGCGGACCTTGTCCGCGATCTTGAAAACTACAAACTGGCAGGTCCTGTCCGCAGCGGCTCAAGCGATGCGCCAGGACCGGCGCCTGTTCCACCCGAGAAAACCGTCGTGCTTCCGGTGCGGGTTATTTCCGGCAGCACAGTCAGGGTCGCCGCGGCCGCGCCTGCCCCAGCCAAATGGCCTGTTCCGCTGCGCCCGACGACCGCCATCCTTTCCAGCAAACGGAGCGTGCTTGCTGCCACCATTGTCACAGTACTGATATTGGGCTGCGCCATGGGCGGATATGCCTATCACCGAACGCAAGTAAAGATGCGCCAGCTTGCGGAGGAAGCCAAAGCGCGGGAAGCCCGGGAGCAGGCTGCACGCGAGCCTATTGCCATCGCTATCCCGGCTCCCACGCCGGCCAGCAAAGAAGTGATAGCGCCGGATACCGTGGTGAAGTTTTTTCCGGCGAAGAAGCAGCCGAACGCAATCAAGCAACCACCGCCGCCGCAAAAGGCCACCAGTTCGCCCAACGTGGTTTTTGTCCAGCAGAGCGAGCTGAAGCTACTTTCACAGCCGGATGGCGCCAAGGTGGAGATTGACGGATGGAGCGAGCCGAATTGGGTGACGCCTTTTACCGCGTCACACCTTGCCGCCGGGCGTCATACGATCGTCTTCACGAAAGCAGGGTATTTACAGCAGACGCGAAGCGTTGAGTCGGTGGCCGCCAAGAGCATCGATGTCTCCGCGGAGCTTGCGCCGGCGGTCTCAACCATTGTGGTCACCAGCAATCCCCAGGGCGCGAATGTATGGGTTGACGGCAAAGACAGCGGAATGGCCACGCCGGCCCAGCTTACGGTGGAAAAAGGGTTCCACAAGGTCACAGTGCGCAAGACGGGATTTAAAGACGCGTCTACAGAAGAAACCGTTGCTGAAGGGCAGACGATGAGCTTTTCGCCCGTATTGCTGAGCGTGAACCCGCAGTCGGAAGATGGCAAGAGTCCGACGCTGCTGCGGCGGCTCTTCGGCACGGACACGATTCCCGAAGGCAAAGGACTGGTGCACATCCGGACGAATCCCGATGGCGCAACCATCCTGGTGGACGGCAAAGCGGCTCCTAAGAAGACCAATGCGCGGTGGCCCGCCGATCCGGGGGTGTACAGCATCGTCCTGCAGATGAGCGGCTACAAACCGGTGCACCGAAACATTCGCGTACAAAAAGGCAAAGTCGTCAATATTGACGAGCTTCTTGAGAAACAGTAAGCATGTCTTATGGCTCGCCTCATCATCTCTTCTCCTGACGGGAAAAACGGGATTCTCGAGCTCAATAAGCCCGTCATTACAGTGGGCCGAGGGAATGCCAACGATCTCGTCCTGAACGACTCCAGCGTCAGCCGCTTTCATGCGGTGATCAAGCTCAAAGAGAATTCCATTTTCGTTGCCGATCGCGGCAGCACCAACGGCATCGTCCTCAACGACAACAGAATCAGCCAGGAGACCGAGCTCAAGGATGGAGACATTGCGCTGGTTGGGCGGTACAGGCTGCGCCTGGAGAACATGGACGAAAAGGGCATACAGGTCCGCCGGGGCGAGTGGCCGTCCACCCTGAACCACATCATGCGCGGGCGCGCGGAGCAGTCTGCGCTGCCGCGAAGCGGCGATTTCCCCGGCAACGAACTCACCGACCTGGCCGTCCGGGTAAAGAAGCTGGAACGCGAAAACTATCTGCTGACGGTCCTGTACGAAGCCGGCAAGGCGCTGAATTCCAAGCTGGCTCTGGACCATATCTGCGAGCAGGTCGTCTCCCTGGCCTGCCTGATTGAGGGCGTCGAGCGTGGCTTTGTGATGTTGTTCAACGAGCAGGGAGAAGTAGTGCGGCAAAGCGAGGTGCGGTATCGCGATCCAGCAAGCTCAGGGAACCCCCCTTCCACCCCAGAACGCGCAAAACCGGCGCGCTCCGGGGACCCCGGCCCTTCCACCCCAGCGCACGCAAAACCGGCGCGCTCGGGGGGCCCCGGGCCGCAGATCATCCTGAGCACCCGCGTGCTGGAGATGATCCGCAAAGAAAGACAGCCGATTTTGATCGATGACGTGAGGGCGGACGAGCGCTTCAGCGGCAGCGAGAGCCTTAAGATTTCCGGATTGCGTTCCGCCATGTGCGCCCCCCTGGTGGGAAAAGACCGGCTGTTCGGAATCCTCTATGTGGACAATCTAGAAAGGGCTTCAGCGTTCACGCAGGAAGAGCTGAACGTCTTCGCCCTGGTGGCGGCGCAGGCAGGCGCCGCGATCGATAATGCCACCGCCCACGAAAAGATCGCGCAGCAGTCAGTGCAGCGTTCGGCTCTGGAACGGTTCCTGGCGCCCGAGGTCGTGGAAATGGTCGTCGCCAACCCGGACATAAGGCTGGGTGGCGTGAATAAGGAAGTCACGGTCATGTTCGCGGACATCCGCGGCTTTACGACCATGAGTGAAGACATGGAGCCCAGCCGCGTGGTGGAAATCCTGAACGAGTACTTTACGCGGGTCACGGACGTGATCTTTGACAACGGCGGAACACTGGACAAATACATCGGCGACGCGGTGATGGCGGTTTTTGGAGCGCCGATCTCCAAGGGCAACGATGCAGCCAACGCGGTGAACTCGGCCATCCAGATTCAGCGCCTGCTGATCGAATTGAACCGTGACGCGGCGGCGCGCCAGTGGCCGGAGCTGCGAGTCGGCATCGGCATCAACACGGGCAGCGCCATCGCGGGAAACATCGGGTCACCACGGCGGCTGGATTATACCGTGGTAGGCGACTCCGTCAACACCGCACAGCGGTTGATGACGAACGCCGCCGGCGGCCAGATTCTGATTGCGGAGTCGACGGCCAAGAAGCTCGGCAAAACCTTCGATCTCGCGCGCTTGCCCGAGCTGCAAGTGAGGGGGCGCAGCGAAGCCGTCCCTGTATTCAGCGTAGGCTGGGCGGAAAAGTCCGCGACAACCGTGGCCCTGCCAAAGAAAAGGCGCCCCGCAAGAGGCGCCAAAGAATTGCGAAAGACCTCTACTTAGGGGTGGTGGAAGGTGTGGCGGCGCCGCTGCTCTTTTTAGTCTTCTTCTCACCTGCACCCGCTGCGTGATGGGCGATGATCGTGTCCTTTACCTGATCATAGGTCGCCTGGGGCAGGATCTTGCGGGTCAACAAATCCCGTTTGCTGTTGTAAGGACGGCCGTCAATAATCTTCTGGCTGTAGGCATCGCCAATTCCGGGAAGAGCGGTCAGCTCCTCTTTGCTCGCGGCATTGATATCAACCAGGGGAGCTTTCTTGGTCTTTTTTGCCGTTGTGTCGGCCGTCTGTGTCTTCTTTGTTGCGGTCGCATCCTTGCCGCCGGCCGTAGTGCCGCCCTGCGCGAATGCCGTGGCGGCAAAAAGCGCAAAGGCAAACAACACGACAAAGGACTGGCTATTTTTCCGAAGCATGGTTAAAGAATCTCCTTCTTGGCTAGAGATAACACTTAAGTCGCTTGAGACAGAGAGAGTCTAGGTGTTTGGAAGGTAGATTGTCAAAAAAGAAGTGGTTGACAGACCGTAGATTATAAAGCGGCCTCAAGCAGGCTTGCGACCGGTGCTTTTCTTCTCTTCCCAGGCGCGCTGCGGACGCTGTGCTTCAGGAAGGTCCCGATTCTCCACACGATCGTACGTATAGCGGTCGCTCACGGTGCCAAGAGACTGGTTGTAGAGGCTGGTGGCCCCGGTGGCTTCGCGCAATTCTTCTGAAAACTGGTGCAAGGCCTGGAGATGATCGGCCGTGGCTGGGACCTCGGTCTTTGTGGTCTTGAGAAACTTTTGATATCCCTTGTCGACGAGGCGAGAGATTTCACTGCCGATCAGAATGCCCGGCTTGGCAAAGAGACGCGCTCCGCCATCATCGGCCCGTTCAATGGCCGCGGAAACATTCATCTTCTTCATGAAGACGCGGTTTTTCGTGCCTGGAGCTTCCAGAATGTCAAATCCGTGATCGCGAAGCCAGTTCACGGCTTCTTCATACGTGCGCTTCTCAGTTGTTGTCGCCATAGCCCACCTGACGCCGATTCGATTCCAAACACAATCCCCATGTTGCCCCGAAAAAAGCAGGGGAACCGATACTGTCGCATATCGGGAGCGTTTCCAGCAACATTACTGTTGTGCAAAGCATTACCCCCGACCTGCGGTCCGGCACATTGCATAGCGTCGACAGCAGTTTTTTCCGCTCCCCATGGGGACCTTCACTTGCACTAACTTGATCTCAGCTAGCATTGGATGCATGAACGACGCGATGGGAAAGACGAGGAATAAGCAGTCGATTATCTTCAGGCATTTCATTGGTTGTTTAGTTACATGCTTTGCAGCATAATCTGTTGATATTTCCCATTTGCCCTTCTTCAAGGTAAGGAGAATCGATGTCGCGTTACATCTTATCTATCCTTCTGGCCCTGGCTTCGGCAGGAACATCTTCGGCACAGACGCTGGAAACCAGGCCGCCTCAGCCGGCGAACCCACCAACAGCGCCTCGCGCTCTGGCCAACAATGAACCTACCTATCTCAAGCTGCGCAACATCAAGCTGGGCACAGAAATGGTGCGCGTGAACAATTTCACGATGAAGCGCGAAGCTGGAGTTTTTATTTTCAAAAGTGGCGCGTTCCAGTTCGTCGAGCCGGTGAATGGCAAGATTACCGGGGCGGTTTTTGTTGGCGATGGCAGCTTTACTTTGACCCCTCCCATCGAGCTGGAACGGCGCAACCTTGCCATCCTGACCAAGGGCCAGCCGTTTGAAGAGCAGTTTTCCGGCGCGGTCTTGCGCTTTACCGATGGTAGCGAGGAAGAGATCCGCAAAGCGGGAACCTCAGACAACTCCCCCGCTGGAGACGCCGGCGGCTTGTTGGGGGACGTGCAACACCAGCTTAAGAAGAAGCTGAAGGACAATCTGTCGGCGCGGCTGCTGGAAGACGTGATGAGTCCGCAACCCGGAGGGAAGTTTATTGCCTTTATCCGGGGCAAGAAGTTCAGCGACAAGATCGTCTATGACGTGGATCCCCATGGCGCGTCCACTGTGTCGCCGGAAGAGGTTGCATTGTATCTTTGGGACGAGAATCATGAGGGTATCTGGGCGGGCTTTCACTCGCTGGCGGAATACAAGAACCGGACCGCCAACAGCGATGAAAATAATCGGACCGTGGCAGTGCAGCACCAGAAGCTGGACACCTCCATCGCCAAAAACGCGCACTTGACGGCCACGGCACAGACAAGCTTCGTCGCTTTGCAGGATGGGGTCCGCGTGGTGCCGCTGGAATTGTTCCCCACGTTGCGCGTGGATTCGGTGACCGGCCAGGACGGCGCGGCGCTGGCTTTCATTCAAGAAGACAAGGACGAGGACGCTGACTTCGCCGTTATTCTCCCCCGTGAACTGAAGAAGGGCGAGAACTATACCATCACGACGAAATACGGTGGAAAAGACGCGATCAGCAACGAAGGCGGCGGCAACTACTATCCTATCGCCCGCAGCTCCTGGTATCCGGGGCAGGGGTTTGGCAGCTACGCAACCTATGACATGACTTTTCACGTACCGAAAGGCATGACCATGGTGGCTACCGGCAAGCTACTGAAAAAGGTGGACGAAGGAAACGAGACCATCACGGAATGGACTTCAGAGATCCCGCAGGCCGTGGCCGGCTTCAACTTCGGCAACTTTAAGCGCGAAGAAGGCAAGCCGGCCAAGCAGCCCTACCTGCTGGAAACGTTTGCCAATCCCAATCCGCCAGACATCGTTTCCGGGTTGCAGCACATGGACGATGCGCCAAGTCTCGGCGGAAGCCGTATTTCGGCAACCAGCACCCTGGGGACCATGAATACTCTGGGCCTGATGAAGAAGGCCATGGCCGAGGCCCAGCTTTCCGTGGAGATCTATACGGACTTTTTCGGCGAAGCACCCTATAAGCGACTGGCCATGACACAGCAAACAGCCCTGAATTATGGACAGTCCTGGCCCGGACTGGTGTACCTGCCGATTACGTATTTTTTCGATTCGACGGTCCGGCATCAGTTGGGCATGGGAGATGCCTACGGGTATTTCAAAGTAGTGGGACCGCATGAGATTGCCCATCAGTGGTGGGGGCACATGGTGGGGTTCAACTCTTACCGCGACCAGTGGATGAGCGAAGGCTTTTCCGATATGTCCGCGGCCATGTTCCTGCAATATATCTACAGCCAGAAAAACCTGGATGACTACCATAAATTCTGGGCCGACGAACGCCAGATCCTGACCCAGAAAAACCGCGAAGGCAAACGGGCGATCGACGTGGGCTCGGTGACCATGGGATACCGGCTGAACAACGCCAAAACCGGTTTCGACATTGGCCGCCGACTGCTGTATCCCAAAGGCGCTTACATCCTGCAAATGGTCCGCTTCATGATGTCCCAGCGCAGCGGCGACCCCGATGCCCTGTTCAAGGCCATGATGCACGATTTCACCAAGACCTATGCCAACCGCCAGGCCAGCACGGAAGACTTCAAAGCCATGGTGGAAAAGCATATGACCCCGGAAATGGACATCGACAAGAACCACACGATGAACTGGTTCTTCAGCGAGTACGTGTATGGAACGGAATATCCGACGTACAAGTTTGAACATTCCTTTTCCAACGATGCCAATGGCGACGTGGTGCTGAACTTCAAAGTGTCACAGTCAGAAGTGAGCAAGGACTTTGTAATGCTGGTCCCCATTTATCTTGACCTGGGCGGCGGCCGAGTGGCCCGGTTGGGTTCAGCTACGCTCTCCGGCAATAACAGCGTGGAAGGACATGTGCCCCTGAAAGGACTGAAGGAAAAGCCGAAGCGCGCGATGTTGGCTTACTATGACGATGTCCTGGGGAACATAGAGAGCAAGTAAAGAAAGACGACGGGCGAGGGGGTTTCGGCAAGGGGCTCTCACCCCAGCAGCTTCCGCT
The DNA here is from genome assembly GCA_041488515.1 of Terriglobia bacterium. GTDB lineage: Bacteria > Acidobacteriota > Terriglobia > Terriglobales > Acidobacteriaceae > Angelobacter. Next base: position 44,352 of record JBGPPK010000010.1, read on the forward strand.
CGGCAAGACCTTCCCCTTCAGCAAGCTTCAGCTCGGGATTTCGCCTGGAGGCTCGGACGCCTGCAAAACGGCTTGACAAGAGATCCTTCGCTTCGCTCAGGATTTCGCCTGCAGGCTCCCGCTCGGCTGCGCCTCGCTCACGCCTGCAAAACGGCTTGACAAGAGATCCTTCGCTTCGCTCAGGATTTCGCCTGCAGGCTCCCGCTCGGCTACGCCTCGCTCACGCCTGCAAAACGGCTCAAAATAAAACCGGCGCCTATTCTCCCCCGAGATTTTCAGCGCCGGCTTTAAAATCCTCCCGAAAACCGGGAGGACCAGGCCGCTCATCTACTTTCGGCCAACTTGTTCGCAGAGCAGGGGCTGGTATCCACCCCACCATGCGGAAAATCGCGCATGTCGGGGGCCCCGTGCGACGAGACCCTAATGAAACCAAGATGCCTTGTGGCTGTCTGGCGGGTCAACAGCAAAGCACGGATACGGTGTTTACTTAGTCGATAACGAACAAGGTGGCGTTGATTACGCCGAGCTGATGTATACTGTGCCGAACTTAAATTATTGCGGGGCTTCTTAAGTTACTTCTTAACCCTCGCAGGTTGGAAATGCAGTGGGGGCGGCTACTTATTGGGGATATTGCGAAACGCCATAACTTCTTACCTTGACCAGCAGCAGCCCCGGTCGGGAGGGTCCTTATGGACCTGTGGATTATTCGTATTGTTTTTATTTCTGTTGTAGCGATCGCCTGTTACCACCTGCGGCCATTTGGGCTGGCTAACTTTCCTCCGTGGACTGCTGCTGGGGCCGGAGTTGTCATCGGCCTGGCCGTTGTCTGGTTTGAAGCGCGCCTGCGCGTGGTAAGTCTGAAACGGTTGATCGGGGCCGTGATCGGCAGCATCCTGGGAATTCTTGGCGCCTACCTGTTCAGCGTCGTCATCAAGAACAGCATTACTCATTCCGAGACGCAGCGATTCCTGATGCTGATGGTCATGCTGCTGATGTCATACGTAGGGCTGATCGTGGGGGCGAACAAAGGAGACCTGCTGAACCTGGCGGCGTTGGGCGGCATTTTTGGCGCGGAAAAACAGGGGCGCAAGAGCTTTAAGATCCTGGACACCAGCGTGATCATCGACGGTCGCATCGCCGATATCGCGGACACCGGTTTTCTGGATGGCATCGTGGTGATACCGCAGTTTGTGCTGCGTGAATTGCAACTGGTGGCCGACTCGGCCGACTCCCTCAAGCGCAACCGCGGACGCCGCGGGCTGGACATCCTGCAACGCGTGCAAAAAATCGTGACCGTCAGCGTGCAGATTGTGGAAGACGATTTCCCCACGGTCCGCGAAGTGGACCTGAAATTGATCGAACTGGCAAAAATGTATGAGGCGAAAATCATCACCAACGATTTCAACCTCAACAAGGTGGCGCAGCTACAGGGCGTGGAAGTATTGAACATCAACGAGCTGGCCAATGCGCTGAAGCCGATCGTGCTGCCGGGCGAGACCATGCGCGTCTTTATCCTGAAGGAAGGCAAGGAATACAACCAGGGAGTGGCCTACCTGGATGATGGCACCATGGTCGTGGTGGATAACGCCCGGAAACTGATCGGCAAAAATGTGGACATCGCCGTGACCTCAGTGCTGCAGACCACAGCCGGAAAGATGATTTTTGGCAAATTCGACGAGCGCGCGCGCGCAGGTGAGCGAATCGAACCCAAGGCGGAGAGCAGCAAAGCTGAAATAAGGAAGCCACAGCCGATCATCGTGGAATCCGCGCCACACACACAATCAGAGTAAGCCCGGCGCAATCTCCCGCTATAAGGAGTAGCACTGGTTCGGGCAGACCGCATGACCTACAGTCCATGGCCGAATCTCAACTGGTGATCGGCCAGCAGCTCACATACAATGTATCCAGCTAAGTACCTGCTCGAGCGGGAATAGGGCCCGTCTCGGGAGGCCTGTCAGTGGTCTTAACGATGTCTGGGAAAATCAAACGGCGTGCTCTTGCGGCCTTGTTGCTTTGCTCCATCCTGACCGGAGGCGGGCAAGGAATGGTGGCCGAGGGCCTGTGGCAAGCTGCGCCACTTCCTGCCGGTCAACTGCAAGTGACAGTCATGGACCAGAACGGACAGCCGCTGGCGCGGGTCATCGTTCTAGTGCAGCAGAATGACAAGACTGTTGCCCAGGAGCGGACCACGCCATCGGGAAATGTTGTCTTGCGACAGCTTGCGCCGGGAACGTACAAAATACTGGTTGAAAAACAAGGCTTCTATACCACAGCCGTGCCTAAACTGGAGATCGTCTCCGGCCAGCAGGTGCCGCTGGAAGTGCGCCTGCAACCCGTGCGGGAATACATCGAGGAAGTAGAAGTATCGGCGCAGCCTTCGCCGATTGATGCGGAAGAAAGCTCGAGTTCGCAGGCAATCACCGCCACTGAGATTTCCAATATCCCTTATTCCAGCACGCGCGACTATCGCAACGTGCTGCCTTATATTCCCGGCGTGGTGGCCGACCGGGGAGGCCAAATTCACGTAGCGGGCGCCACAACGCAGGAAATCCAGGACTACATGGATGGCTTTGAGGTCAGCCAGCCGGTGACCGGATCACTGACGGTGCGATTGAACCCTGATTCGCTGCGGAAAATCGACGTGCGCAGTAGCAGGTATTCGGCCCAGTATGGCAAAGGCTCCGGCGGGCTAGTGGACCTGCAAGTACAGGACGGAGACAATCGCTGGCGCATGAACGCGACCGACTTTGTGCCGACGATACAAAACGTGAAAGGCATCCAGATCAACAACTGGACGCCTAGGGCGTACATTTCCGGACCTTTGGCGCGCAACAAGGTATGGTTTGGCCTGTCGCATGAAGGCGAGACGGATTTTAACGTCATCAAGGAGCTGCCGGACGGCGCCGATACCAACCGGCTATGGAGAACGGCCGACCTGGGCCGCTTGCGCATGAACCTGACCCCCGGCCACGTGCTGACTGCAAGCGCGCTGGTGAATGTTCTGGATTCGCAACATGCGGGAATCTCGGCTTTTGATCCGATATCGGTCTCCATGAACAGCCATTCCTATCTCTACCTTGTGGGTCTGAAAGACCAGATCACGGTAGCCAAGAACACGCTGCTCGAGTTCGGAGCGGCATACCATCTCGGCCAGGGATCGTCCCTTCCCATGGGCGACCTGCCGTATGTGCTGGGAACGGACGGAAGGACGGGAAACTACTACATCACGAACCGAAATTACTCCAGCCGGACCCAGGGTTTTGCCAATCTATTCTTGCGGCCATGGAAGTGGGCCGGAACGCACCAGTTGACGGCAGGCGGCCGGGCGGACCGCGTGATCTATCACGCAAAGATCGACCGTAGCCCGATCCAGTTTCTGGATGTTGATAAGAACCTGGTGCGCGAGATCACTTTTTCGCAGACGCCGGCCTTCGGTCTCAGCACCGTGGAATCCAGCGCATACATCCAGGACCGCTGGTCCCCGGTGCAGCGCCTCATCATTGAGCCGGGAGCGCGCTGGGACCGCGACAGCTACCTGCAACGAGACCTGTTCTCTCCGCGCGTTGCCGGAACGGTGCTGGTGGACCTGGCCAGCGAGACTAAGGTGAGCGCGGGGATCGGCATTTACTACGATCGCACGAACCTCTTTCTGGCTAGCAACGCCGCTCAGGGAGTCCGGACAAATACGTTCTTTGCTCCCGATCCGCGGTCCTTTTCCGACTCTTTTACCGTAGACCCAGGCCTTCTCGCCATGCCGCGATACACCAATTGGAGCGTAGCCGTTGACCGGCGGCTTCCGGGGAGGGTATATGCGCGCTTGGAGTACCTGAGCCGCCACGGAGCCCATGGATGGGCGTATGAAGGGCAGCCTGGCAGCGGCTTCACCCTCTTGAGCAACAAGAAAGACCGCTATGACGCAGCCCAGATTACGCTACGCAAAGAGCTGAAGCGCGGTTATCCCATGCTGATCGCTTACACGCGGTCGAAAACCACATCCAATCAGACCGTGGATTTTGCCATTGACGCGTTTTTAGAGGGGAACCAGGCAGCGGGTGCGCTGCCCTGGGACGCGCCCAACCAATTGGTGGCTTGGGGCTCATACCCCATGCCATGGAAGCTGAAGAAGTTCGACTTTGCCTGGTCGATGATCTGGCACACCGGTTTTCCGTTCGTCACGATTGACCAGTTTGGCACGATTCTTTCCGGTCCGGGACAGTTCCGCTTACCCGACTTTTTCACTTTGGATCCTGCGGTGGAACGTAAGTTTGTTTTTCGCGGATATCGCTGGGCAGGCCGCATTGGAATCGACAATGTAACAGACCGCTTGAATCCGTTCTTTGTCGATAACAATGTGAACTCGCCAGGGTTCCTGAACTTCTTTGGCACCGGACATCGCACACTCAACGGCCGTATCCGCTTTTTAGGCAAACAACCAGCGGCTACGACTCAGTAAATATCCAAATCGTGCGCTGAAGCTATCTCACCTGAATAGCCTGCCTTGCGCATTTCATCGAGCAAAACCGCGTCCGGGTCGTCCGCCGGCCGAAACAGCTGGTGATAAAGTACGAGTTTTTTTGGCGCGGCTGAGGCAGCGATGCCAGACAGTTGGACGGTAGAGGTGTGGAAGGTGGAGTGATATTTCTGCCATGCGGGCGTACGCCCCTGAAACCATTGAACCGAATACACCTCATGCAGAAGTAGATCGCACCCGTGGCAGGCTTGGGCGACGCTCTGTGTGGGCCCGGTGTCGCCGGAGATCACGATGCTGCGGTCCGCGGTATCAAAGCGGTATCCATAGGCAAAGTCCCATGAGCCGTGAGCAACGGCAAAAGCGCGGACGGTAACGTTCGAGTCTTTGTAGACAATCCCCGGGCGAATCTCATGCGCGTTGATCCTGTAGGCTTTCGCGTTTCCACGCTCCAGACCTTGGACGCGGACCTCGACATCTTTCACATAGGCCGCCTGGATATGCCGGGCCATCGCGGCAATGCCGGGCGGGCCGTATAGCTCCAGTGGGCCGGGCCGGCCTTCAACCGCCGGAGTGAGATAGAGATCGGAGAGGCCGGCGGTGTGGTCGGAATGCAGATGGGTGGTGAAGACAACCCTCAGGTTGCGCGGGACCAAAGCAGCAATATTCTTATCGCGGGCAGCAGCGGCGGCGCGACGCACTACACCAGGACCAAAGTCGACGAGATACGCGGACCCGTTGACCACCACGGCGACCGCCGGGCCGGAACGGTCAGGATTGATGATAGGAGTGCCGGTGCCAAGAATGACCAATTGGGTTTTGGCCGAGGACTGGGCAAGGGCGTTGTGCGCGCAGCAAGCGAGGGCCACGCCCAGCAGGAGGCAGCGCACCATAGAGGCAATGGATGGGAAGGTCATACCTTTTTGCGAATGACAAACAGCAGTCATTTTAGGCCAACCTGAATTCTGGTTCGGGGGTGGCGTCAAGCAGCGTGCGCGTGTATTCGTGCTGCGGATGAGCGGTGATCTGCTCGGCCGGGCCGGTCTCGACGATTTCTCCGCGACGCATCACGGCAATGCGGTCGCTCAGGTAGCGCACTACCGGCATGGAATGGGAGATGAAGAGATAGGTGAGGCCGAAGTCGCGCTGGAGCTTCTTGAGCAGGTTCACGATCTGGGCGCCGACGCTGACATCGAGGGCGGAGACAGGCTCGTCGCAGACAACAAATTTAGGCCGCAAGACCAGCGCGCGGGCGATGCCAATACGCTGGCGCTGTCCGCCGGAAAACTCGTGGGGATAGCGGCGGAGAGCGGATTCGTCAAGGCCAACGGCGCGCAGGATCTCTACCGCAGACTGGTGAAGGGTGGCGGTATTCGTTGACGCCGTTTGCGCAGGGCCGATCGGGGCAGCGGCGTTCCCCGACACGGGCATGGTCGCTCCGGAATGAATCAAGAGCGGCTCGGTCACGATTTCTTCGATACGCATGCGCGGGTTGAGCGAGGCAAAGGGGTCCTGAAAGATGATCTGCATGTCACGGCGCAGGCGGCGGAGTTCAGCGGAAGATGCAGATAAAACGTCTTCGCCGTTGAAGGTGATGCCGCCGGAAGTGGGCTCAATCAGGCGAAGAATCATGCGCCCGAGCGTGGTTTTGCCGCAACCCGATTCACCAACCAGGCCGAGCGTTTCACCCTGCGTGATATCGAGCGAGACGCCATTGACCGCGCGGACCTCACGCGTGGCTTTGCCGAAAAGGCCGTCACCGGTCTGGTAGACCTTGACCAGGTCGCGGATGGAGAGCAGGGGCATATCCGCATCAGTATATTGCAACAGCTTTGTCGGCAGGCTTAGGTTTTCGGCCTGCGGCAACGAACAACGATGGGATCAGCGGCTCTGCGGCGAGTTCCTCATTTCACACCTAGCATAACGTTCTGCCCATTCTTCACGGTTCATAAACTCGGTCGTGCGAGCCAAGATTCGACAGGAACCTCCGTAAGAAGGGTTAAGCTCAAACATCTGGAAGGACTGGGCACTAGCCTTTTCCAGAAGTTGGTGTTCCCATACCGCCGGTTCATGACCTGGTTTTAGTTCGTACAGCTCTGCAATGTCCTGCAAAGTAATTTCGTCATGATCTCGGGTCAACACGTCGAAGATGATATTTCCTTCTTTCAATCCACTTGCCTTCAGCATGATCACTCCCGTTAACACAACTGTGACCCGATCTTTCTTCGATGTGCTCAGAAACACATGTACGATCTCTTTATCAGGTATCCACAAGCCCTCAAAAAAACCATCGTGAAATTGCCCATAGTTCTTCATTTATTTTCTCTCATGCGCCGTCTCGTTTCTTCCCGCGCACCTCCTCTTTTTCCATCGAATCTCAGCCACTATATCTCCCGACCCGCCCCCCGTAGACGTTCTCCCATAAATATCGACTGCAACATTCTCCCATTCCGCAAATGTTGTTACGCTGTGCCCGGCGTGTTGCGATATATAATCCCTGCCAAAATCCATCGTTCTCGGCCCCCGTTCGTCCACCGGCGCAAGCTCATCGACAAGCTCCAGTACCGTCTTGCGAGGCAGCGTGGGAGTTAGATTTACAGTCGCAGAAAAGGCATTCGTTCTTTCCAGCGTGATCTCGCACACCTGCCCATCTTCGGCATACTTTGGCATCATTAGTATCCCTGGCCGTATCTCGTATGCCTCAACAGCCTTGTATTTCGAGAATTTCGCGTTCTGCGGTCCCGCTGGAAGAAATAACAGGACGGCCGCACACGCCAGAATGCTTGATTTCAACATTGCACAACTCCATCCAGACGACACGCCGGGACCCTATTGCGGCTGTTTTTCCTTAATGAGAGGGAGTCGCGCATGTCCGCTTCTTCCACTTGATCACTGCCACGATGTCGCCCGCACTCGCGACCGGCGATGCTATGCCAGAAATTTCGATGGAAACATTTTCGTACTCCGCGAACGTCGCAACGCTGTTACCGCCATATGCCGACATGTATTCCTTGCCAAAATTCATCGTTTGCTGGCCTCGTTCGCTTTGCGGCACCAGTTCATCGGCAAGCTCAATGAATGTTCCACGCGGAATGGTTGAACCGAGATACGCGGTTCCATTCGAATAATGATGCTTTTCCAGCGTAATTTCACAGACTTGGCCGTCATTTGTATATCGCGGCATCATCAAAATCCCTGGACGCACCTCGTAAGCTTCAACACTCCTATACCTTGAAAATTTGTCGCTCTGCGGCCTAGGGAGAAGAAGCAAAGCCGCAACAGAAACTACGCTGAGCAATTTCAACATATCCGTATTCCCCCGCATTCCACCATCAGAAATTGACCGCTATTCTGGCTCTTTATCCTTTGGCTGTTGTTGTGCTGGCGGCTTAACAGGCGTAACCACCGGATGGCCGGGATCAATGGTGTAGTTCGGACTCCCCTTTCCGTCTGGTCCTACATTCGTAATGGTTCTTGTTGTAGTACATTGGCAGTTTTGCCCATCGGGAGTGGCAAAAGTGATTGTATTTTCATTCGTGTAAGTGACAGCTCCGGTCTTCAACAGATCGACCAAGGGTGCATCCTCTTTCGGGGTTCCTGCAGGTGCTAGCAAGCCCACTGTATCATTAACCTGACCCGCATTATTTGTCTCGGAGGGACCTTCCTTGGCTCCTAAATCCTTTGGCTGCCCATTTAGGGTGGCCTTATGCGTATTAGATTCGTTGACCGGGGCATGCACTAACGCCTTGCCATTGGCCGTTATTGTGTCTTGGACTTTTGCCCTCACTCCAGTCCGCAAGCTTCCATCTTCCTGTTTCTCTGCCTGAACGATTTTCGGGTTTTCTAGCACTTTCACTTCAACTTTTACATTTTTGCAATCATCTCCGGCGCAATGGCCGTCGGGGTCACGCATGGATAGCGGGTTATTCCGTCCAAAGTTGTAGAGATTGAGTGTTTGCGGGTCGGAGATGTTCGCATACGGAATCGGTGTTGGTCTTACTGACCAGTCGGGCGTCATAAACCGCCCCAGGGCAGGGCCGTAATACCGAGCACCGTAGTTGTACAAACCACTCTCGTCATCCCATTCCTTGCCCGTGAATTTGTAGTGATTCGGGTCAGTACCGGTCGTCGTGCTTTGCATCATCATTGGAAATGGTGGCAACATCGGTTGCACCAAACCGCCGGAAAAATTACGCGTTGGTCCCGGATTCGTGAACGAATAGCTGACCGCTGTTGAAGCCCCATTGGGTGGAACATCATCAAAGCCCACGCATGGCAATCGACGTTCGACCGCCGTTTTCACCTGGGGCTTGCCATAAGAGGCGAGCTTCGCAAATTCAAACACCGGCTTTCCCGCCCGAATGATTTTGATATTGCGAAACAAGACCCGATCAGGATTTTTGGCAGTGGCCCGCAGCCGGACGAGCCGCTGATGCAAAGCAGCGCGAAACAGATCGAGCGGAAGAACCCCCTTACGCCATTGTTCATAGCTCCCTTTGGGAGAAGAGTCGAATGCGGTCATCTCTCCGCCGGCGAAATCCGCGTTGACGGTGAAGTCGCGGCCCCGGTATTCGACGTAAAGCGCATCCCCCGGCTGGATCACGATTGGGTTGAACCGCAAATGCGCCAATCCAGCGGCGGTAACCGTGTCATCTTCGATTCTCGCTTCAGCATCATTGGAATGCGAATCCAGCAATGCTTCCAGCACCAGCGGATTCCGAGTAACGGCAGCGCAAGGAACGGATTGCGCGTTCGCTGAAGGCAGGACCATCGAAACAGCCAAGACAAAATTGAGGAGGAGGAACCACCGCGAGACTTTCAAGCTCATACGTAACTCTCCACGGAGACTATTTCCCTTGAACTGGATAGTGCAGAAAAACAGCCAAGCATTTTAGTCACAGTAGGACAAAACTATAAACTTTTACTTTGGTTTCTGGCATTTATTCCTCATCCCGTCCAGCCGAGACGGAGGCCAGGCCGGGCTATTATCTTCCGCCCCTGGCGGGACTGGCTGACTTGTTGGATAAACAACAATTGAATATCCAGCAAAAGTCTCTTATGTAACTTAGGCCGGAGTGAGATATTTCTATACTCCGCCCTGAACCTTGGAATCGAAGTGCGGATCGGCTACTTTGCGCGCGGTTTCAGCTCCGAAGACCGGCAATCGCGGGTCGGCCAGGAGGCCGATTTGCTTGAGCACCGAGGCCTGGTCCCAGTAGATATGCTCGTGCGCGAGTTTGCCGTCACGGAAGCGCACAATGGCAACCAGCGGGACCTCCACGCGGCGGTGGGTGGGAGCAATGCCGGGCAGCATCCAGGGCATCTCTTGCGTGTGGGTAAAAGAGAAGATCATCTCATCCACGAGCTGGTCCTCGCCGACGGTACGCGAGATGGGCGTGAGGGTGGTGTCGGGCGGCATGCTGGGGATAAAATCCCGCGAGTAAAAAGCGCGCAACTGGTCTTTCCCGCACCCGCCGGTCATTACAGGCACATGGTTGACATGTGCGTCTTCCACCATGGTGGCCAGTGTGGCTTCAGCGTCGCGGGTGGTGAATTCGTGGGCGGTGTGTTCTTCCCAAAGCCGGGCGAGATCTGGTTTCGGCATGGCAGAGGATTATATGCGCCGCCTGAATTCCAGAGGTAGCTCTCTTTGTGAGCCGTTTTCGCTTGACTTTCGGGCTGCCTTACGCTAACTTAAGACGTTTATTTACAGCGGCTTAGGGCAATACTGAAGACTCGGCAGTTCACTGCGGATTTGACCCTGGATAGCCGGGCGATTGCGGGGCATATCTGCGGGGTTGCCGATGGGTATCCCCGGGGTTGAATCGCGTAAGTCTATTAGAATCCTAGTTGACGGCAGGGAGGGGTAGGCTGGATCGCCGTGATCGCATGTCATTGCCGTAGTCTGGCGATCAGAAACAGCTCAACCCTACGCCAAATTTGGGTGCGATGTCTGAAGCCCACGCCAATTTGGGATGCCTTGGGATGATGATCGCTACCTACGCCAATCTGGGATGACCTGACCTGGGGAGGGGGCACAAGCATCGGGAGATCGGGTAAATCGGGTGATCCGGTGATCGGAAGGCAAACCCACCACTGAGGCACTGAGACCTTGGAGGAGAGTTGGGCGAGAATCGGTGGTCGAGGAAAAGCGCAGAAAGGAATCATGGTGTGGGCTGTGGTCGTGGGGCTGGGGTCAGGTTTTGAACAGCAGGCAAGTCAAACGCACAAGTTAAGCGCAAAGGATGGCACGTGGAGCGTTCTCCTTTAGAGTGCTGCGGGAGTGAGCTGCCGGGATTAAGGCATTTTGGATCAGCTTTCTAGGGCGAGATTCAGCAGGTCAGCGTGCTAGAATTTGAATAACTTTCGGTGAGAGACGATCCTTTTGATTGAGCTAGCGCCTTCCATATTGTCGGCGGATTTTGCCCATCTGGCGGACCAGATCCAGGCCGTGGCGGAAGGCGGCGCGACCGTGCTGCATGTTGACGTGATGGACGGTCACTTTGTGCCGAACATTACCATTGGCCCTCCGGTGGTCGCCAGCGTAAGAAAAGTAACGAATCTGCCGCTGGACGTTCACCTGATGATCGAAAATCCTGACCAGTACATTCCGGCATTTGTGGATGCCGGAGCGGACTGGATTTCAGTGCACCAGGAAGCCTGCGTGCATCTGCATCGGACGCTGGAACTGATACGCAGTCACGGAGCCAATCCGGGAGTGGTGATCAATCCGGCAACTCCGGTGCAAACGCTGGAAGAGGTGCTGGACATGGTGCACCACGTTCTGGTGATGTCAGTGAATCCGGGGTTTGGCGGGCAGAAGTTTATCCCGTCGTCGCTGGACAAGGTACGCAAGCTGGCATTGCTGCGCACAGCGCGGAACGCGAACTTCAGGATCGAGATCGACGGCGGAATGGCCACCAATACCATTGGTGAAGCGGTGCGGGCCGGGGTGGAAATCCTGGTAGCAGGCAACGCGGTCTTCGGCCAGGGAAATCCCAGGGAAAACACCAGGCATCTGCTCAAATTGGCAACGGAAGCCACCCTGCAAAGGGTCTGACAGGCGCTTAAAAAATTTTGAGGTAGGTAAATGGTCCGAAAAATTCTTGTTGCTGCCGCGCTAGCCGGCGCCCTTGTAGTGGCCAGCGGATGCCATCATAAGGTCCAGAACCCTCTTGCCAACATTGATTCCAAGCAGCCGGATAAAGGGCTGTTCGATCGCGCCATGGACTCAATGAAGAAGGGCCGGTTCCAGGAGTCCAGAACGCTTCTGGAAACGCTGATCAACACCTATCCTGATTCAGAGTACATCGCGCGGGCCAAACTGGCGCTAGGCGACGCCTGGTACGCCGAAGGCGGAACGGCGGCGTGGAGCCAGGCCGAAGTGGAATACAAGGACTTCCAGACCTTCTTTCCCAACCTGCCCGAGGCTTCAGAAGCACAGCTGAAAGTGGCCACCATCCATTACCGGCAGATGGAGAAACCGGACCGCGATTTTGCCCAGGCGCAGCGCGCGGCCGACGAATACAAGACACTGATTCAACAATATCCTGACAGTCCGCTGGTGCCACAGGCCAAGCAGAAGCTGCGCGAAGTGCAGGAAGTGCTGGCGGAGCGGCAGTACCGCATCGCCCACTTCTATTATCTGCGCGACAACCTGGCAGCGTCACAGGCCCGGCTGCAATCGCTCACGGACTCCTATCCTCTCTACTCGGGAGTCGACGAAGCGCTCTTCGAGCTCGGCATGTTGTACGAGAAAGAAGCCGCCGGGCTCAGGAAACAGAAGATCCCGGCCGCGCAAAAGGAAAAGCTGGTAGCGCAGTTTGAGAAGAAGGCCATTGAGGCTTATTCACGTATCATCACGCGTTATCCTGCGACAGACCGCGTACCCGATGCCAAGAAGCGCTTGCAGGCACTGAACTCACCCGTCCCCCAACCAACACCGGAAGCCCTGGCTGAAAGCAAAGCCGAGGAAGCAAGCCGTGAGCGGGTGAAACTGGTGGCCAAGGTTACCGGCAATTTCAAGAAGCATCCGAACGTAGCCCCGGCAAGCAAGGTCGGCGAGCCAAACTTGCAAGAGGAAACGGTTACGAACGCGGCCGCGATCATCAACGATCTGACGAACCAGCTCAATGGCACGCAGCCGAGCCAGAACATTGGAGTGCAGGCCGTGGGCACAGGTACGGGGACGCCAGACGCCAACGAGAAAGCTCCGGGCAGCCAGGGTTCGGGAGCGGCGACGGAAGGAACACCGCCCGCGCCTGCGCCGACGCAGGTAAATGAGATCCAGAAGTCGGGTACGGAGACGCAGGCCGCTTCTGGAGACAAGGACAAGGCCGCCCCCGCAGATCCGAAGCAGGAATCCAGTAGCAAGAAGAAAGGCAAGAAGGGGCTGCGCAAGCTGATTCCATTTTGAGTCGCGCATCGGGGGAGTTGCGCATCCGGGGAACCTAAGGGCTAGCCCTTTGGAATGCGTACGAAGCATGCCTCAGTAGGTACTGAGGTGGTGTTTTCATTGACTTCAAAGCTAATTATCAGTAAGTTAGCCCTGTTTCCCGCCTGCTTGAAGGGTGTTTTGACGTGTCGCTAAGAATCCTATTTGCCGATGACAGCATGACTGCCCAGAATATGGGCAAGAAAATTCTTTCTGAAGCCGGCTATGACGTTGTAGCTGTCAGCAACGGGGCGGCCGCGGTAAAGAAAATCGCGGAACAGAAGCCGGACATCATCATCCTTGATGTCTACATGCCGGGATATTCCGGGCTGGAGGTCTGCGAGAAGGTACGCGGATCCCTGGACACGCTGAAGACGCCCGTGCTGTTGACGGTCGGCAAGATGGAGCCGTATAAACCTGAAGATGCCAATCGGGTAAAAGCTGACGGCGTGATCATCAAGCCATTTGAGGCGAGCGATCTGCTTGCCATCGTGAAAAAATTTGAAGAGCGAATTGGCCAGATGCCAGTCCCACCCATTGTGGAACGAACGGTGCGTCTGGAGCGCGAGTACCAGGAAGAGGCGATCGCGGCAGCAGAACCGCCCGTGGAGCACCACTCCACCGGGAAAACCGGCATGCAGCCAATGGTGGAAGTGCCCGACCATATGGCTGGTTCCGCGGCATTCACCGATCTTCTCGGGACCGACTCACCCAATGCGACGCAGCACTTCGCGGTGAATACGCCGGCAGCTGCCTTCGAAACGTCAGTGATCGTGCCCGCGCCGCCCATTCCAGCAGCGGATGACGAACCAGCTTCGTGGAAAGAAGAAGAGAAGGCCCAGCCCATGGTTGCGGCGCCGCCTCAGGAATCGCCGTCAGAAATAGTTGCTACCCCGGTAACTGATGTGCCGGAACCTGTTGCAGCAGAGACCGTGCCGGAGCCGGAAATCGCTGCCTCCGCGGAGGCGGTTGAAACGGAACCACCGCATCCGCAATTCATACCGGTATTCAAAGAGCCGGAACCTGCCTCGTATGAAGTGATGCATACGTCCGCGCCTCCGACCGAGGAGATGGAGATTCCGCGCGAGCCCGCGCTACAGGAAACAGCGGAAGAAACCACGCGCAACACCGTTGCCGACCACGTGGAGCCGGGACTAATACCGACCATCGAACAGCAAGTGGGAGCGTTCCCAACCCAGCCGGAGGAGGCTGAAGCTGCACACTTGCACATGAGTTCCGCCGCCAGCGAAGCAGTTCCCGCACCGGCCATTGAGGTTGCGCCCACAGAAAGCTATTCTCCGCCGCTGCCGGCCATCGATGCCACTTCCGAAGTGAGTGACGCCGATTTTGAAGCCCGCGTGGCTGCCGCGATGGCTGCATATAACCACGCAGCCGAATCCGCACCGCAGCCCGCACCGGCTGTCGAAAACGGAGAGGTTGCGGCTGAGGCCACAGCCAATCACCATGCGGCCCAGGCCGTGGAGATCCCGCAGGCGGCAGCGGAGTCTGCGCCGTCGTTCGAATATCATCCGCCGGTACGAATTCCTGAACCCGTGCCAGTCGCTCACACAGCGCCCGCACCGGCAGAAGTTGCCGCCGAACCGGCGCCCGTTCCACCTGCGCCAGAACCGGCCGTCGAAGAGCCGGCAGTGGTCCACAGCGCACTCTCAGCGAGCGTTGAAGCCGCGGCAGCTGCCGCCGCTGCGCAAACCGGAGCTGAACACCACACCATCGCTCAGGCCGTACATCGGGTGATGGAACGCCTGAAACCTGAACTGGTGGAAGAAATTATGAGAGAGCTTAAGTCAAAAAAATAAAAAGTTTCTGAGCATTGAATGGCTAAAGAGGGAACGCAAAACGCGTTCCCTCTTTAGTTTTGTGATCAACCCGAAATGGGGTTGCCCCAGCAGCCGGGAAATTTGGGAGCAAAATGTGAAGCACAATGGCAAGTTGATCACAACTGTAAGAAGTGACGGCGAATCCAACTTACTACCAAGGGATAAGTTAAGACCTTAGCTTGGTCGAGGGAAAAAGGGAGAAAACCGATGCGCCGTTTAGTAATGTATGCCGCAATTGCTGTAACGTTCATTGCAATCCAGGGAAGCGCCTGCATGGCTCAGTCGATACCATCAGGCTCGTACCAGCAGACGTGCAAAAACATTGGAGTGCGTGGCGAGGTTCTTGCCGCCAATTGCCAGGATGCGGACGGAAAATGGGAAGCCACTCTGCTCAGGGACTTCCATAACTGCGGCAGCGACATCGTGAATGACAACGGGGCGCTGCGTTGCGGCAACACCGGAGCTGGATTGCAGCCCGCATATCAGGCCGGAGTGCCCAACGGTTCTTACACTCAGTCCTGCCAGGAAATCCGCGCGCATGGAGATGATCTGGAAGCACGCTGCCAGACCTCTGACGGAAGCTGGCACAAGACGAAACTGGACGACTACCAAAAGTGCAGGGGAGACGTGGCAAATGAGAATGGAAATCTGCGCTGCGTCGCGGGAGGCTACGCGGCTCCCGGAGGATATGCCGGCGGCTATCCGGGAACCACTGTCGGCACGCCTTACACTCAAACCTGTAAGGACATCAAGAGCCATGGCGATGATCTTGACGCGCGCTGCAAGACCAGAAATGGCGATTGGCACAACACGAGCCTGGACGATTACCGGAAGTGCAAGGGACAAGTCGTCAACGATGACGGTAACCTGCGTTGTGTAGCTGGCGTGCCTGGAGCTGCGGCCGGCGTTTATCCAGGCGGCGTACCCGGCGGTTCCTATACGCAGTCATGCCAGGAGATTCGCATCCATGGCGACGATCTCGAAGCCCGCTGCCAATCGAACGGCGGCGACATGCGCAACGCCAAGCTGGATGATTACGCCAAGTGCAAGAGTGACATCATCAATGATGACGGTCATCTGCGCTGCTCAAAATAAATTCTACGCATCTTCAAATCGCGCAACCGGAAAAAAATGCCGTCTCACGATTTCCGGCTGCGCGATTTACCTCAGCGGTCCATTTGCTCACTTCCACTCCGCGCCTGTAATATCGAAGATTAGCTTCTACGGCGCGAATGTCACACGAACTCCCTAAAACTTACGATCCCGGCGCCATTGAACTCCGCTGGGCGGAGTACTGGGTCGCGGAAAAGCTGTTTTCCGTTGGTACGCCGGAGCCTGGCTCGCCGGCCGCCGCAAAACCGATCTTCACCCTTCTGCTGCCGCCTCCCAACGTAACCGGCCGCCTGCACATGGGACATATGCTGAACCAGACGGAGATGGACATCATTATCCGCTGGCATCGCATGCGCGGCTTTCTCACGCTCTGGCTGCCAGGAACCGACCATGCCGGGATTGCCACACAGATGATGGTGGAGCGCCAGCTTGCCGCCGAAGGCAAGAGCCGGCAAAAGCTGGGACGCGAAACATTTCTTGAGCGCGTGTGGGATTGGAAAAAGCACTACGGCGGCGCAATCCAGGCGCAGATGAAGCGGCTGGGCGCTTCGGTGGACTGGGACCGCGAATATTTCACCATGGACGAGAACCTCTCTCGTGCGGTGACCGAAGTCTTTGTCCGGCTGCATGAGCAGGGCCTGATTTACCGCGGCAAATATATCGTGAACTGGTGCCCGCGCTGCATGACTGCCATTTCCGATCTCGAAGTTGTGCATGAAGATTTTGCGGGCAAGCTGTACCAGATTCGCTATCCTCTGGCGGACGATCCAGGGCAGTTTGTCACCGTCGCCACCACGCGCCCGGAGACCATGCTGGGCGATACCGCGGTCGCGGTGAATCCGAAGGACGAGCGCTATAAGACTCTTGTCGGGAAGAAGCTGCGCCTGCCCCTGCTGGAGCGCGAGATCCCGGTCATTGCCGATGACTTTGCCGATCCTCAGTTTGGCAGCGGCGCCGTGAAAGTTACGCCGGCGCACGATCCCAACGACTTCCAGATCGGCCTGCGCCACAATCTCGCGCAGATCAATGTAATGGACGACCAGGCGCGCATCAACGAGAATGGCGGGCCTTACGCGGGCCTGGACCGTTATGAGGCGCGGGAAAAGGTCCTGCGTGATCTGGAAGAGCGCGGCTTGCTGGCCGGCATCAAGGACCATGCGCATGCTATCGGCAAGTGCGATCGCTGCAAGACCATTGTTGAGCCCCGGCTTTCAATCCAGTGGTTCATCAAGATCCAGCCCCTGGCCGATCGCGCGATTGCGGCCGTGGAAAAACGTGAGATCGCCTTCACGCCGGAGAACTACGCCAAGACTTATTTTGAGTGGATGCGCAACATCCATGACTGGTGCATCTCGCGCCAGCTCTGGTGGGGGCACCGCATTCCCGCGTGGCATTGTCAATGCGGTGAAATCATCGTCGCTCGTTCCGCGCCGGGGACTTGTCCTAAATGCAGTGGCACGAAACTGGAGCAGGACCAGGACGTGTTGGACACGTGGTTCTCCTCCGGGCTGCTGCCTTTCACTGTCTTTGGCTGGCCGGAGAAGACACGCGACCTCGATGTCTTTTACCCCACAACTCTCCTGATCACCGGCTTTGACATCCTGTTTTTCTGGGTGGCGCGCATGATCATGCTGGGCTGCCACTTTATGGACGGCCACCCACAAGGCAGCGTGCCCTTCCACAACGTTTACATTCATGCATTGGTGCGCGATGCCGAGCGCCAGAAGATGTCCAAGACCAAAGGCAATGTCATCGATCCCATTGAGGTCACGGAGAAGTATGGAACGGACGCAGTGCGTTTTACTTTGGCCTCCATGGCTTCGCCAGGAACGGACATCGCTTTTTCTGAAAGCCGCACCGACGGCTACCGTGCCTTCGCCAACAAGATCTGGAATGCCGCGCGTTTCATGTTCATGAACCTGGACCGCGTGGGCGGAGTCAGCTTGACCGCCGGCGCGAATGAAAATCAGCTCAAAAAGCTGGAGAACCGCTGGATTTATTCGCGCTTCTATCGCGTTGCCGGCGAAGTCAACCAGGGCCTGGCGGACTATCGTTTTGACGAAGCAGCCAACACCATCTACAAATTTTTCTGGGGCGAGTTCTGCGACTGGTACCTTGAGATCATCAAGCCCAGCCTTTTCGGCACACCCGAAGAAGCCCGCGGCGCGCTCACGTTCCTGGGCGACGTCTTTGAAGGTTCCTTGCGCCTGCTTTCGCCCTTCATGCCGTTTATTACCGAAGAAATCTGGCATGCAATGTATAACGGCAAACCGCCGGCCAAATCGATTGCCCTGGCAGCCTATCCCGTAGCCGATCAGCGCTGGCTCAACGATCAGGCGGAAGAGCAGATGGCCGTGCTCCAGGACCTGATTGAGAAGGTTCGCAATATGCGGGCGGAGATGAAGATCGAGCCTAAAGTGAAGACACCGGTGAAGATCCACGCTGCGGATGCCGTCCGCACGCTGGTCCATGAGAACCGCGGCATGGTGGAACGGCTGGCCAGCGTGGATGGCATCGAGTTTGTGGACGCGTCGCTGGCGCAGATGCCCGGCGCCCGCACCACTCCGGAGTTTGAGGTCGCATTGGTCTATGAACAAAAAGTGGACGTTGCAGCCGAGCGCGAGCGCCTGACCAAGGAATTGAACAAGCTGGAAAACGAGATGGCCAATGCAAACCGGCAGCTCGGCAATCAGCAATTCCTGGCCAAGGCGCCGGGCCACGTGATAGAGGGCATTCGTAAACGCCAGGGCGAGCTTGAAGGGCTTCTGGAAAAGGTAAAGACCGCACTAGCAAAGCTGGGGTAAGCTCTTAAAGACAGGCTTTAACATAAAGATCCTATGGACTGGCACAGCCGCAGACTCAGCGCGATATTGGAACACGCACTGCTCGAGGACCGGGCAACCAGCGATGCCACTTCGCGCGCCTGTATTGACGCGCAGCAGCGCGCCACCGCCACCATTCTGGCCAAGCAGGACTGCGTGCTGGCCGGGGTGGGAGCCATCGCGCGCATACTGGAGATTTACGAGCATCTGGACCACAACGTAATCGGCCATCCTGACGTCATCAGCCACGGGGAAATCTTTGACGGTGTGCGGCTGCACAAAGGACAGGCGATTGCCGTAGTACGGCACAACGCCCGGGCGCTGCTCTCTTGCGAGCGCGTCATCCTTAACGTCCTGCAACGATTGAGCGGGATCGCCACCACCACGCGCAAGTACGTTGATGCCGTTCAGGGCACCAAAGTGCGCATCCTGGATACGCGCAAAACGGCCCCCGGGCTACGGGTGCTGGATAAGTATGCCGTTCGTTGCGGCGGCGGGCAGAACCACCGGCTCGACCTTTCCGACGGCGTGCTGCTCAAGAATAACCATATCGCGTTGGCGGGAGGCGTTGCGGCGGCGCTGCAGAAGGCGCTGCGCAATCGCCGCGAGGAGCAACCCATCGAGATTGAGGTGCGAAATCTGGTGGAACTGGAAGAGGCCCTGTCCAACGGCGCGGAAAGCATCCTGCTTGATAACATGAAAGTGGAAGAGGTTCGCCAGGCCGTGGCTCGTATCTCCAGCCATCCCCGGCATGTTCCAGTGGAGGCCTCGGGCGGCATTCGACTGGAGAATGTTCGTGATTATGCCGAAACCGGTGTAGATTACATTTCTGTGGGAGCACTGACGCATTCACCCCAGGCAGTGGACCTGAGCATGCGCATCGTTCCTGCATAGGTTTTAAGACAAAACAGTCAGAACGGGCTCCTTCCGGCCGGCAGGGTTTGCTCTTGAATCACTTGCCGCAAAAGCGTGCCTCCTGGCTGGGTTGAGTAAAAGACGGAATGAGTCAAAAAGCGCGCTTTTGTGCGGACCGGAGGGCCTGAAGTTAGGCAACAAATTTCTCCCCTCGCTTACTAATCATAAACGATCTAACGATCATAGTATCAATGAGATACCTCTACCATGGTGGTTGCATCGAAGCGATTTTGTATCATAGGCAGGTTCTATTGCTCCAATGCTGTTGGCAGTCTTAAAAAGGAGAACATCCACCCTATGCGTAAATTCCTGGGATTACTGCTGGCGCTAGGCGCCATTGGTGGTTCTGCTCTGGCTGCGGATGAATACAAGATCGATCCCAATCATTCATCGGTCAACTTCGCCGTAACCCACATGACGGTCAGCACAGTAAATGGTCGCTTCAACACTTTTGAAGGAAAGATCCTGTTGGATGACAAGGACATTACCAAGTCCTCCGTGAATGTGACGATTAAGACGGCCAGCGTCAACACAGACGTTACCAACCGCGACAATGATCTGCGCTCGGCGAATTATTTCGACGTGGAGAAATTCCCCGAGATCACCTTCCAGAGCAAGTCGGTCGAGAAGAAGGGCAACGATTATGTAGCCCATGGCACGCTCACCATTCATGGCGTCGCCAAGGACGTTGACATGCCGTTCGAGATGAAGGGTCCGATCGACACGGGGCGAGGAAAAGTCATGGGCGCACACGGCAGCCTTACCATCAACCGGCAGGATTATGGAGTCGGCAAAGCGTCCCCGATGGTCGGCGGCGAAGTGAAGATCGAGCTCTTTGTAGAAGCCCGCCTGGCTCCGCCGGCGCCGGCAGCAGGAAAGTAAATACGTGCCAAATCCGGAGTTGCTATTGCCAGAGTTGCTCGCGCCTTTAGTGCGCAACACGATCTTTTCCGGCAATATCCATCACTGCGTGCAGGCCGATTCCACCAACTCAATAGCCTTGCGTGGAGCGGTCCTGGCCGGCCAACATCCTGATGACACTCCGGAAGGCGCGATCTTCCTGGCTGAAGAGCAAACCGCCGGGCGTGGGCGCAGCGCCCATTCCTGGCATTCCGAACGCGGCACCGGCATTTATTGTTCTTTCTTGTTGCGCCCGCCCATGACTCCAGCGGAATCGTTGTGGCTTTCCCTGATTGCCGGGGTCGCCGTTCAGGACGCGGTGCGGGAGACCAGCGGGCTGAGCGCCGACATCCGCTGGCCCAACGATCTTCTCATCAACGACAAGAAATTTGCCGGCATCCTTACGGAGATGAGTTCGGAAGCCAGCAAGGTGCACCATGCCGTTATCGGTATCGGAGTCAACGTAAACCAACAGGTGTTTCCGGACGAGATTCGCGGTACGGCCACATCGATGCGTCTTGAGGGAAAAAGAGAATTCTCCCGCCTGGAAGTCGCCGCGGCGTTGATCCGCGCACTGGACAGGGAGTATCGTGCATTGCTGCGGGCGATGAGCAGCCCCATCCGCACGCCGGCGCTGCGCTTTGAGCCTATTATCCGCCGCGTGGAGTCGCGCTCTTCCTACGCCCAGGGCAAACTGGTCCACGTGGATGAAGATGGCGGCTATAACGGCATCACCGACGGCCTTGATCCACGCGGTTTCCTGCGTGTGCGTACCGATAATGGCTTGCGCATTGTGATCTCCGGAAGCGTCCGGCCACTGCAGAGGAGGACCGATGCTCCTGGTGCTTGACGTCGGCAACACCAATACGGTGCTTGGCGTCTATGAGACCGCCATGCCCGGCTTTGCCGGCAAGACCGCTGCACCGCGCCTTCTGGCCCACTGGCGCGTGGCTACGGTCATGACCCACACGGTGGATGAATATGGCGTGCTCTTCCGCAACCTGTTTGCCATCGGCAAGGTGGAAGCGGCCGACGTGCGCGGCATCATCATCTCCTCGGTTGTCCCGCCCATGGATTCCACGCTGCGTGAAGTCTGCGAGCGCTACTTTCACCTGAAACCGCTGTTCGTGGAACCTGGGGTCAAAACCGGCATGCCGGTGCTTTATGAAAACCCGCAGGAAGTAGGCGCGGACCGCATCGTCAACGGCGTGGCCGCGTTTGAGAAGTTCGGCGGCCCATGCGTGGTGGTGGATCTGGGCACGGCAACCACGTTTGACGCCATTTCCCGCAAAGGCGAATATCTGGGTGGAGTCATTTCGCCCGGTATAGGCATTTCTGCCCGGGCGCTGTTTGAGCATACGGCACGCCTGCCCTTCGTGGACATACGCAAGCCGGCCAAGGTCATTGGCACCAACACCGTCGGAAGCATTCAGGCAGGTTTGTTTTTCGGCTACCTGGGTTTGGTAGACGGAATCCTGGAACGCCTCATCGGTGAATTAGGCGCTGATACCAAGGTTGTGGCCACGGGCGGCCTGGCCAGCCTGATTGGCGATCATTCAAAGTACATCAAGAACGTGGACGATCTGCTGACCCTGGATGGACTCCGCATCATCTGGGAGCGAAACATGGCGGCGCAAAAACAGAAGCCCGCGTCCTGACGGCCCGCAGTGGAAAACTACTTTAACTACTTTACCGAAATTGAAGAGCATTTTTGCCGCCGTCGTGGAACGCTTTTGAACGTCTCCAGCTTTGATTGGACGCTCATGGCTACATGGAAAGATGCGGGTATTCCGTTGGAGGCGGTCCTTCGCGGAATTGACGCGACTTTCGATAGATATGATCGTCGACCAAAGAAAACAAAAAAGATCAACGGCCTGGCTTTTTGTGCGCAGGAAGTGCTTGCGGCAGCGGAAGAGATGAAAGAGGCCGCGGTGGGCACGCAGCAGCAAAGAGCCCGCTCCGCCCCGGGCCTTGAACAGGAAGAGATGGCGCGATTTTTCATCGCCAACGCTCAAAAACTTCGCCAGGCGCAAGCGGCAGCTGCGGTGCAGTTGGTGGCGGAAGAGTGTGCTGTTACACTTACGACTTTGGCGGCGGCACTGGGCACGGCAACACCGGTACGATTGGAGGACCTGGAGCGGCGGCTGACCGTGATGGAGGAAAAACTGCTGGCTGCCCTGACCATGACCGCCACGGAAAACGAGTTGTTCGCCTTGCGCACCGAGGCCGATCGCGAAATCGCGCCCTATCGCAGCAAGATGCCGGGAGCGCAGATCGAGCAACTGCAAAAACAATTTATTCACAAGCGTCTGTTCGAAAAAGCTAAAATTCCGCGTCTCAGCCTCTTTTATCTGTGAACCTGACAATCGAAAAGCTCGTCTATGGCGGAGATGGTCTCGCCCGCCTTCCTGAAGGGAAGACGGTGTTCATGCCCTTTGTGCTTCCCGCGGAAGAGGTGAGCGCCACCATCGTGCAGGAGAAAAGCAGCTTCGCCCGCGCTACCGCGGACCAGGTGCTGAAGCCTTCGCCCTACCGCGTGCAGCCGCAGTGCCCGTATTTTGCGGCGTGTGGCGGCTGCCACTATCAGCATGCGGGCTACACGGCCCAGTTGGAAAACAAGCGCGCCATCCTGAAGGAAACCCTGTTGCGCAACGGCAAGCTGGAGTGGAAAGGCGAGATCATCACGCACTCCGGCGAGTCGTGGGGTTACCGTAACCGCTCGCGGCTCAAGGTGTGCGGCGGTGCGGATTTTGCCATTGGCTACCATCGCATGGGCTCGAACGAGTTGCTCCCGGTAAAGCAGTGTCCCATCAGCTCACCGGCGATCAATCGCGTACTGGCTCACCTGTGGGATTTGGGCCAAGACGGTAAAGTTCCCGCAGGCATCAACGAAATTGAGTTTTTTGCCGATCATGCCGACAGCAAGATGGTGCTGGAAATCTATCTGGCGCCGGATGCGCCGGAAATGCGCGAATTCGCCGCCATCCTGCAAGCCAAGGCGCCGGAAATCAAAGGCATCGCATTCTTTGCCGAAAACGCCGGTCCGGAGCCAGGCAATGAGCAGCCAAAGTACACGGCTGGTGATGTGACGCTGCCCTACCAGGTGGGAGAAAAATCGTTTCGCGTGAGCGCGGGATCTTTCTTTCAGGTCAACCGGTACCTGGTCCGTGAGCTGGTGCAGACCGTGGTTGGCGATTTTCACGGGAAGATCGCGATGGATTTATACGCCGGCGTGGGGCTGTTCGCCAGCCATCTATCCAAGCGTTTCGATCAGGTGTTTGCCGTGGAATCCGCTCCCATCTCGGCAACCGACCTTCAGACCAATGCAGTCAAGAATGTGGTACCGGTGCGCAGCACTGCCGAAGGCTTTTTGCCGCGGTGCATCAACATGCAACCTGACTTGGTCGTGGTGGATCCTCCTCGCGCCGGCCTGGGAGCGAAAGCCACTCAGTTGCTGGCGGCGTTGCGGGTAAAGCGAATTGTTTATGTGTCCTGCGACCCGGCAACGCTCGCACGCGATGTTCGTCTCTTCCTGGAGACAGGCTATCACGTGGAAGAGGTCCACATGGTCGATCTTTTCCCGCAGACCTTTCATATTGAAAGCGTAGTGAGGCTGGCACGCTAGAAAGCTTGGCTTCTCAAGCTCTTTCTTGCAGATAGTTCCTGCTACTCGAAACGTTTCATGAACCCATGCGCCTGAGCTATATTCATTGCGCAGATTTTGCCACTTGCTTACGAAAGCCCAGCCTCGCGCGCCGCTCGCTTTGGCCGCCGCCGCATTTGCAGGCGGAATTTGGCTCGCTGGGCACCTGCAACGCCCTCCGGCGCTCTGGGGATGGTCTGCTGCAGCGCTGGCCCTCTGCGCTGTTGTCGCTGTCGCGATTCGATCCCTAAGGCCGTCACAGTTATCAGCCGTCCTGGCGCTGGTGTGTGCCGGCGCGTTTGCGCGCGTCGCCACTCCCCTGCCACGCATCGCAGTTCCGCCGCCCGAGTTTCTTGGCAGTGAGCGTGTGGAGATCGTGGCGCATGTAACCAATGACGGCACACTGTTGGCTGCGGGCGGGCCGCGCGAGCGCTTTGATCTAGAAACCGAAACGATCGAACTCAACCATCTCAAATTCGTTCAGCCGGTGGGAATCCGCGCTACCGTTTTTTCACGGGAAGCGGCGGAAGACAATCCGGAAGATGATGCTCTGAAACTGCCGGAACTTGCTTACGGCGTCCGGGTCCGCCTTACAGCCCGGCTGCGCCTGCCCAGAAATTTCCGCAACCCAGGAGCTTTCGACTATGAAGGCTATCTCAGCAGTCACGGCATCAGCACGCTTGCGTCAGTGAAGGCGGAGGACATAGAAGTTCTTCCGGGCACTTCGGGCAGCCGGCTGGGCTTCTGGCGCAGCCGGATTCGCAACAGTATCCTGGAGCATATTCGCGAGCAGGGCCTGTGGAGCCGCGAAGACGCAGCGCTTTTTGCCGCCATGATCGTGGGCGACGACTCGCTGCTCCCGCGCAACGTCCGCGAAGAGTTCCAGCAGACCGGCGTATATCATCTGCTGGTGGTCTCAGGCATGAATGTGGCCTTGCTGGCTTTCACCGTGTTCTGGCTGGCGCGCAGGCTGCGTCTTCCGGAATGGGCCGCATCTCTGACGACCATCGCGCTCTCAGTCTTCTACGCTTACATTGCCGGCTTTGGCGTACCGATCGTAAGGGCTGTGCTCATGCTGTCGCTTTTTCTTGTTGCGCGCCTTCTGTACCGCGACCGCGGTGGGCTGAATGCCACCGGCTTTGCTGCTTTGGTTGTGCTCGCACTTTCGCCTGCGGCCCTGTTTGAGGCCGGTTTTCAATTGACCTTTCTCGCACTGCTGGCCATCACCGGCATCAGCTTGCCGCTGCTGGAAAGGACATCGGCTCCCTACCGCAAGGCATTGCTGCATCTTGATTCCACCGGCTATGACCTGGGCCTGGAACCCAGGCTTGCTCAGTTTCGCCTGGACTTGCGGCTGGTGGCGGGCAGGCTGGCCCAGATCTTTGGTACAAAGTTCTTTGGCGCAACCTTCGCGCGATTCTTGATCACAGGCACTGCCGCCGCTGTATTTGCGCTGTATGAACTAATGGTGGTCTCGGCCATCACTCAGGCGGTGCTGGTGCTGCCTATGCGAATCTATTTTCATCGCGCCGCCATCCTGGGACTGCCGGCCAACGTTCTGGTTCTGCCCCTGGCTGGAGTGATGCTCAATGCGGGAGTGGGGGCAATCGCGCTGAGTTACCTCTCATTGCCGTTTGCGCGGCTTGCCGCCTGGCTCGCCGGTGCTTCGCTTCACTGGACGCTCTCCTGCCTGCATTCTCTCTCCCAGTTTCATGTCGCGCAGTGGAGAGTCTCCAATCCCGGTCCACTTCTTGCTCTGCTGGCGGCAGCGGGCGTTCTTGTGGCATTGGTCGCTGTCCGCCGCCAGCGTGTTGTCGCGTTTGCAGGCCTGACTGTGCTGTTTGTTTCCAGCAGCGTAGCGGCAGTCTTTCATTCTTCACCCAGAACCGAGCGCGGAAGCCTGGAGATCACGGCCATCGACGTGGGACAGGGTGATTCGCTTCTGGTGGTTTCGCCCGAGGGTCGGACCATGCTGATCGATGGCGGAGGAAGCATCGGGCCGGTGCACAGTGAGTTCGATTTTGGCGAGGACGTGGTTGCTCCCTACCTGTGGTCACGCGGACTGGAACGCCTGGATGTGGTTGCGCTCACACACGCCCACGGCGACCACATTGGCGGCTTGCCGCGCATTATTGAAGACTTCCAGCCATCGGAACTATGGGTGGGCATCAATCCTGAAACGCCCGCCTTGCAGCGCCTCTATCAAACGGCCTCGGCCAGCCACGTCGCCATCCGCAGGCATACGGCGGGCGAAGTATTGGATTGGGCCGGAACCAGAGTACTCGTGCTCTCCCCGCCGGCTGACTGGCAGCCAAAGCAGCAGCCCAAAAACGACGATTCGCTAACCTTGCTGGTTCGTTATGGCGAGACCGGCGCTCTTCTGGCAGGCGACCTGGAAAAACAGATGGAGCGGTTTGTGGCCACAGAGTCGCCGGGCGCCGACCTCTTGAAGGTGGCCCACCATGGCAGCGCAACCTCCACCACACCGGAGCTGCTGGCAGCAGTGCATCCGCGCTTTGCCGTGATCTCTGTGGGCTATCACAACTCGTTTGGGCATCCTCGGCAGGCGGTGCTGGAACGATTGCAGGCCGGCCACGTTCGAACCTACCGCACTGACCTTTTTGGCGCCGTGACTTTTCTGCTGGATGGAAAACAGGTCCAGGCGTACGTGCAGCCCCGCTGATGATCGGTCGTTCTTTGCGCGTTATTTCTTTTCGTTCTTGGGATCAGTGGAGAGGATGAACCCGACCCCGCGCATGGTGTGAATCAACGGCTGAGAAAAACCGTGGTCCACCTTGGCGCGCAGATAGCTGATGTAAACATCCACTACGCTGGTCAGCCCGTCAAACCATAGGTTCCAGACGTGCTCCACCACCATGGTGCGCGTCACGGTCCGCCCGGCATTGCGCATAAGGTATTCCAACAGCGCGTATTCCCGCTGGCTGAGCTTGATCGGCTTGCCCGCGCGAACAACGGTATGGCGTTGCGGGTCAACCACCAGGTCTCCAACCATGAGTGTTTCTGACGTTGCGTGGGTGCGCCGCAGCAGGTTTTGCATTCTTGCCAGCAGCTCTTGAAAGGAGAACGGTTTGATCAGATAGTCATCGGCGCCCGCTTGCAGGCCGGCCACGCGATCAGCGACCTCGCGGCGGCCGCTCAGAATGAGCACGCGCGAACTGGATCCAGCCTCCCGTAGCTTCCGGAGAAGCGTAAGACCATCCAGCCGGGGCAGGTTCCAGTCGAGAACGATGCCATCGTAACGGGTCTGAGTGGCCAGCCGAAGACCCTTCTCACCGTCTTCGGCCAGGTCGACGGTAAAGTGCTCTGCTTCCAGGCCGTGGGCCAGGCTGCGCGCTATTTTAGGCTCGTCCTCAATGATCAGAATGCGCACATTCCACCCATCGCGCCTCCACGCAAAGCTTGGAGCAGCGCCTGAGAAGATCCAGTGAAGCCGCGGTTGCCTTGTCTTTCCTGGTCGATCCAGATGGAAAGAGGACCATTGCCAGACACAAGTGCTGCATCGTCAGGCTGGACATATCTGGCGCAGCAACCGGCAAGTGAACATGCAGTGCCGTTAGCCTGCTTCACCGGGGTTATCGTCAGCGGGCGCAGAATCGTCGTCGGAAGCGGCGTTGGCCCGGTAGTCTTCAATGATGCGACGCGCCTCTTCCTCCTGGGCAGGATTCACGCGAACAGAAAGCCCGCCTACAGCGGCGAGGACATCCGGAGCCTCACGATAGGCCACGAATGAATCGATTCCAGACGAGGTTAGCAGTCCGTGAACCACCATCGCCTCCGATTCCTGCATTGTGTCAAATACTTCCACCAGTTCCGGATCGGCCTTTGGCTGTGTACTCATGGTCCCCCTTCATGTGATCGAAAAACCATTATGGCAGAAAAAGGGCACCGGCGACTTCAGGGAAATCGCTGGGATTGCCGGTAGCGGCAATTGTGGACCCTACTTCTTATCGATCCGCAACAAGGAAAATGTGAGCGTACCCCAGGAGAGGCGCGCTCGCATTTGCACGGGTACGCGGGCTGCATCGTCAGAGTACCAAACCCAGATTTTGCCCTTGTCCCTGAGCGCTCCGGAGGCGGTTTCCGGCTGCACGCGAATGGTATTGAAGGTCCCAGCGGGAGTTTTGATTTGTTCGCGGGCTTCCACGCG
Source organism: Terriglobia bacterium (assembly GCA_041488515.1). Taxonomy (GTDB): domain Bacteria; phylum Acidobacteriota; class Terriglobia; order Terriglobales; family Acidobacteriaceae; genus Angelobacter. The sequence continues at coordinate 72,653 of JBGPPK010000010.1, forward strand.
CACCATCACGGTCAGCGTGGCCCCGCCGTCGTTGATAGGGAAGCTGTAGGTCTTGCCCGGCAGAAGCGGCAAAGAAGCCACGTAATAGACCGAGGAAAGCATGTCCGTGACGCAGTTGGGAATGTCGTGCTCTTCGTGCTTGCTCTCTTTCTTCTTGATGTTCTTGTGATCGAGTACAGCTTTGCCGTGCTGATAGTCGAAGGTGATGCTGGTTTCAACGCGGCGGAACCCTTCCTCAATGTGCCGGGAGGTGCTGTGCGAGCAGAAGCTCAAAGGATCGAAGAAAGATTCCAGCCGGTCCTGAACGTGGTAGAGCAAGGCGATGCTGCCGGCGGCATTGGCCGTGGCGACGATACGGTGTTCCTTTCCGGCCTGCTCCAGACGCAACGTAGCGGTCCCGGCGCTGAAGATGCGCCATTCGCCGCCATAGACGTAAGTCTCTCCAACGGGAAACTGGTACTCGGGGCGGGGGCGGGCAATCGATGGGGCGACCATCACAGGCTGTTCTGCCTGAGGCCCAGCCGGCGCGGGAGAGGGTCCGGGAGCGGCATTTTTGTTGCCGCTTTGTAATGAGGGAACCAAGGGCGTGGTCGTGCAGACGAAGGCCACCAGGACAAGAGCAATGCGCGGGACCATGCTGTTGCGGAATCGGATCAATGTTGTACCAGCATTTTCAGGACTAGAGCTCCGAGCATCAGGACCGAGCCTAAAGCGGCATTGTACTCGCGATGGCGCATATACAGCGCGGCAGAAAATCTGCGCGTGCCTTCCTCCGCCTCAGCACCGGACCGGTAGGGCGTGAGACGCGGCAGAAGACGTGGCACCGCGCTGGCGTAACCATCGTAGCTGGAAAATGCGGAACGCAGGTACTTCTCTTCCGCCGAGATCACAGGAAGGTAAATAAAAGCGAACATGGCGAGGGCGGCCACGCCAATCCATACGTTCCGTGCCGCCACGATGAAACCGGCGGCAATGATGATGGAGCCAAGATAGAGCGGATTGCGCGTATAGGCGTAAGGACCAGTGGTGGCAAGCTCGGTGTTTTTGTGAATATGCCCGGAAGCCAGGGCGCGAACCACAATTCCGGCCACGGCAATGGCAAGGCCCGCGGCAAGCGATGTCCAGTTGGGCCGGGCAAACCAGAGATAGGCGGCGGCAAAAATAAAACCAAGCGGCACGCGTGAACGGGTGGCCACCCGCGCCCAGCTAGGCATGGCTGCTCCCCAGCAAATGGCGAGCCGCAGAGGTAACTTCCTCAGCGGTGATCTTCACCAGGCCGGCCTCGCTTTCACGATGATGAGAAAAAGTGGTTTCGCTCTCAGGATGGCGCAGCGCGATGGACCTTGTGCCGAACGGCCCGGTGCGGGACGGATCAGTCGGACCATAGAGACCGACCACGGGAACATTCAGCGCGGCCGCGAGATGCAAGGGGCCGGTATCGCCGCCGACAAAGATGCGGGCGCGGCGCGTGAGCGCGATGAGTTGCCCAATGGTGCAGCGCAACTCGAATGCGTGGCCGCCTCCGGCCTCCACCACCGCACGGGCCAGCTCAGCTTCGTCCGCGGAGGCATTCACCAGCGTCTTGATGTTGTGCTTCGCCAGGGCCTTGGCCACCTCGCCGAATCGCTGCGGCGGCCATTGCTTCGCTCCCCATCCAGCGCCCGGATTGATGATGGCGAAGCTGGCAATACCCAGGCGCGCAATCTCAGAGTCGGCCCAGGCTTCCGCAACCGGGTCAATGGGAAGCAGCGGAGCATGAAGTTTCAACTCGCGACCGGTGAGAACCGGCCGCAGCGCCTGGACAACCAGAGCATGATTTTGTTCGATGACGTGTTCGCCACTGCGCGGAAATTTTTTTCGGTAAAAAAAACGCGCACCAGATTCGCGGGGAGTCAGAAAGCCGGCGAGCGTATTTGCGCCGCCGTACGTCCCGAACATGGCAGACTTAATCGAGCCTTGAAAATCGATGGCAATGTCATAGTTCATCTTCCGCACTCTTCGCATAGCCCCCAAAATCTCAGCAGTCGCTGATGGACGGAAGAAATGTTTGCGCCAACGTCTGGTGTCAAGGGTGTATACGTGATTGACCAACGGCTTTTTGGGGCTTATGGTGCTCGGGCTGGCCTTTCTTCCCTGCGCCGTGAGCAACTCAGACCAGCGCTCCTCGATCAGCCAGCCGATCGTGGCGTTGGGCAGAGCAGCGCGAATCGCGGTGGCCGCCGGCAAAGCATGCAGAATGTCGCCCATGGCGCCGAGCCGCACAATCAGGATTTTGGCCATTCCCGCCTTCTCAGCAAATCTGTAGTGGAGTGGTCTTTCGCATCGCCGACAATGGCAACGCGCCCGCCGCAGGCAATCACAACGTCGCGTTCCGGGACGCTTTCGGCCGTATAGTCGGTGCCTTTGGCGTGGATGTCAGGGCGCAGCAGCCGTACCAGCTCTTTCACATCGGGAGCGTCAAAGATGGTCACGGCATCCACATCCGCGAGCGCCGCCAGCACCTCGGCTCGTTCGCTGTCCGGAACACGCGGCCGTCCTTCACCTTTGATCTGGCGGACGCTTGCATCTGAATTCACGGCCACGATCAGCTTGCCGCCGAGTTGTTTGGCGGCGCGCAAATATCGGACATGGCCAACATGAAGGAGATCGAAACAGCCGTTGGTCAGGACAACCCGGTCCCCCGCGGAGCGCCATTTCCGGACCTGTTCTGCCAGTTCGGAGGCCGCAAAAACTTTTTGGGCGGTCTCAGACAGTTAGTCCTCCATGACGGCGCGCAGCAGTTCAGCGCGGGTTACGGTGGCCGTGCCCCGTTTCATCACCACAATGCCACCAGCGTAATTGGCGAGCCGCGCGGCCGACTCCGGATCGGCCCCCGCGGCCAGAGCAGCCGTATACGTTGCGATCACCGTGTCCCCGGCCCCGGTCACATCAGCGACCTCGTCCGATCCATGAATGGGGATCAGCACCGGCTTGTTGGAGCGTGAGAAGACCACCATGCCGTCTTTGCCTCGCGTCACCAGCAAAGACTGCAACTTCATCTTCTGCATGACCGCCCGCCCGGTGGCCATCAGACGCGCAGTGTCATTGCCAATCCTGGTGCCCAGGACTTCTTCGAGCTCCGCCTCATTCGGAGTGGCGGCGGTCACTCCGCTGTACGCCAGCGTGCGATAGCGGGAGTCGAGCGTTACCGGAACCCCGTTCAGCGATGCGCGAGAGCGGATATTATCAAAAATCTCCGGCGTGGCAGCGCCATAGCCGTAGTCGGAAATCAGCAAGGCGTCAGAGGCGCGCACATAACCGCGGGCCTGGAAGGTAATGTCGCGGATAGCCGCACGATCGAGCGGTGTATCCGGTTCGCGGTCGACGCGGATCACCTGCTGGCGCGGAGAGTGCGTTGTTCCGGCCAGCACCCGTGTCTTCGTCACCGTGCCGCGGCCCTTGATCCTGCGAATGGCGCTGACGGAGATGTGTTTCTGGCGGAAGGCATGCAGTAGCATGCGGCCGGCTTCATCGTCACCAATTACGCCAACAGGAAGGACGGTCACCCCCAGATCAGCCAGGTTATAGATGGCGTTACCGGCGCCTCCGGGCACAACCATGCGCTCGCGATGGCGCAGGATCAGCACCGGCGCTTCCCGTGAAACCCGCGAGATCTCGCCGTAAACAAATTCGTCAGCGATCAGATCGCCAAGAACGGTGATGCTGAGCGTGGGAAACTGGTCAATGATCCGGACCAGGCGGTCGGTCGATTTGGAGGTTTTTTGCATGAACCCATGATTTTCTCATGCCGGAGCTATAATCTGCAGCCGGTTCGCTGTTCCATGGTCTGAAGCAAGTCGCTCATCACCCGCTCCGGGGATTCGAGTTCGATGCGCAGCGCGGCCGTCCGCAGCGGCTGAAGCTGCGCGGAAAGCGCTCCCAGATTGATGGCATCTTTTTCGGTGGTGACGAATCCAGCTACCCCGGTTCTGTTTTTTGTGCCCAGTAGCCGGTCGATATCGCGCTGATCGTAGCGGTGATGATCTGAGAAAGTGATCGTGCCTGAGATTTCCTGGCCCAACGCTTTCAGCGCATCAAAAAACTGCGTTGGGCGTGCGATGCCGCAAAAGGCAATCACCTTGCCGCCGGTTTCCGAGAGCTCGATCCGCCTTCGCGCATGCCAGACTCGTTGGGCATTGATCGCTCGCTCCGCCGCATCGGGCCGGACAACAGCGTCAGCGCGTCGCAAGGCCGTGATCGGCTCGCGCAGACGCCCGACCGGCAGCAGAACACCATCCAGGTCTTCCGCCGGAAGCAGGACAATATCAAAATCGCGATGCAGGCGGCGGTGCTGAAAGCCATCATCCAGCAAATGAAGTTTGCTGGTGAATTGCTTTTCAGCCAACAGGCCGGCCCGATAGCGGTCCGCGCCAACAATCACCGGCACTTGCAGCTTGCGAGCGATCAGGAGCGGTTCATCGCCGAATTGAGCCGGCGAGCCGTTGGGGTCGACCACGGCAATCTCGATGGAGTTGCGCCGGTAGCCGCGGGAGAGGACATCGAAGGCGATGCCGCGCTGCTTCAGCAGCTCGCCCAGGGCAATCACAAAGGGCGTCTTTCCGCTTCCGCCTACGGAGATGTTGCCCACGCTGATCACAGGACGAGCAAGCTTGCGCACCCGGAAGATTCCGCGATCGTACAATGCGTTCCGCATGCCAACGCCGGCGCCGAAGATGGTGGAGAGCGGGTTCATCGGCCATCTCGCTTTTGTCCAGCCAGCAGCGGAGCAAGCGCGTCCAGGGTCCGGCGCGTCGCTCCTGCATGCTGCGCGAAAAGATCCTTTGCCCGGCGGCCCAGTCCTTTGCGGTCTTCCGGCTGCTGCAACAAGGCCAGGAGCTGGGAAGAAAGCGTTGCGGCGGTAACAACTCTGATCGCATCGCCTTGTTCAAAGATGCTGACGATCTCACGGAAATTGAAGGTGTGGGGGCCGACCACAATGGCGGCGCCATTTTGCGCCGGCTCCAGAATGTTGTGGCCGCCGGTGGGAACCAGGCTGCCGCCGACAAAAGCAATATCCGCCAGCTCATACACTGCCGCAAGCTCACCCACGCTGTCGAGCAGGAAGATGCCGCTTCTGACCGGCTGCGGCGGCGACCAAGAACTGCGGCGCAGAAGCGCAAAGCCCGCGGATGAGGCCGCTGATGAGACCATGGCCGCCACTTTTTCAAAACGCTCCGGATGCCTTGGCGCCAGGACCATGATGGCGGCAGGGAATCGCTGCTGGACCGCTTTGAATGCCGCCAGCAGCGGCTCTTCTTCGCCTTCGGCGGTGCTGCCGCAGACGATCACCGGTGAATCCTTGCTGATGGCGGTGCGGAGACCGGTCACAAGGGACGACCGTTCACTCGGGCGAATATCAAACTTCAAATTGCCGCTGACTTGCACTCGCTCTGTTGCGGCGCCGATGGCGCGCAGCCTGGCCGCATCTTCCGCGGTCTGGGCCAGAAACAAATCCACATTGGCCAGCACGCGGCCAAAGAACCAGCGGAAGCGCCGATATCGGGGGAATGACCGGTCAGAGATGCGCGCGTTCACGATTGCCAGCGTTGTCCCTTGCTTGCCGGCCAGGTGAAGCAGGTTGGGCCAGAACTCGGTCTCGGCCAGAATAAGGACGCGAGGCTTTAATGCCTTGAGATACGACCGCACGGCAAAGCCAAAGTCCAGAGGCATGAAAAACACCCGGTTTTCACCAAAGCGCTGTCGCGCCAGGTTCTGCCCTGTTGCGGTCGTTGTACTGACGAAAACCTGTCTATCCGGCTGATCTTGTTGCAGTTCGGCGACCAGCCGGCTCACCGCTAGCACCTCGCCTACAGAGACGGCATGCACCCAGATGCAGCCCGGTCTGGCGTCCTTCAACCGCGCGGGCACAAACCCAAGACGTTCCAAGAGGCCAGCGCGATACTTGCCCAGGCGCAGCATCTGGAATACCCACCAGGGCAGCGAGAGCAGCGCTGCACAGGCCAAAAGCAGACTGTAGAAGAGATACATGAAGACTCGGACATTCTAAGGAATCGGCGCGGTTGTGCAAACCTACCCGCCGGCTGGATATAATCGAGCTTGTGAAAACCCCCAGAATCATCGCCTGTGTAGCCCTGCTGACGACGCTGCTTTTCAGCGAGAAGCACTTCAGTCCGCCTCCGGCAGCCCATGCCCGCACCTATGCGCTGCATGAAACGCACAGCGATGAAAAAGTCACCATCGCGGCGGAGCCCTGCGACACCCCGGAAAAAGCAGGAGTCTTCAAAATCGATTATCGCGGCTATGGCTTTTATCCGGTCCGCCTCATGATCTCCAATGACAGCGACCAAACTTTGATGCTTGAAAACCTGAAGATCGAGTACATCACCGCGCGGCGGGAAAAGATCCAGCCGGCCACCGACGCCGACATTTATCGCCGCCTGGTCAAACCCAACCGGGCCGACAAGAGCCATCCAGGCCCGCATTTGCCTTTCCCGGTGGGCAAGAAGAAAGAGCCGATCAGCAAAGAGGTCCGCGACGAATACGAATCAGCGCAGTTCCTCACGGTCCCCGTCACCCCACATTCTACCCACAGCGGCTACCTGTTTTTCGATATGCTGGAGGAAACGCCGGAGCCGGGCGCCCGTTTGTACATTTCCGGCATCAAGGCAGGCACCAAGGATCTTTTTTACTTCGAAATTCCGATGGACAGGCCGGTAAGCTCAACTCCGTCCTCCAAATAGCCACACTGATTGGCCCTATAATCTTTTCATGTCTGCCAGCGCAAAGGTTTCGTCGGCGTTACGCGAGAAATACGAGCCGGTGATCGGGCTGGAAGTACACGTCCAACTCCTCACGCAGACCAAGATTTTCTGCGGCTGTTCCACACAGTTTGGCGCTCCGCCAAATACAAATGTTTGCCCGGTATGCCTGGGGTTGCCGGGCGCGTTGCCGGTGCTGAACCAACGAGCCGTGGAGTTCGCCGCGCGCGCCGCTCAAGCCCTGAATTGCCAGGTACGGGAAACCTCCATTTTTGCCCGCAAGAACTATTTTTATCCTGACCTGCCCAAGGGCTACCAGATTTCGCAGTTTGACAAGCCGTTGGCCGAACATGGGCATATCGAGATTGCGCTCGCAGGCGGTGGAGCAAAGAAGATCGGCATCACCCGCCTGCACATGGAAGAGGATGCGGGCAAGAGTATTCACGACGGGCTGCCTGATTCGGGAACGTTTACGTCGATCGACCTCAACCGCAGCGGCACGCCGCTCATTGAGATCGTCAGCGAGCCCGACATGCGTTCCGCCGACGAGGCTTTCGAATATCTCACGTTGCTCAAAGAGATCATTCTGTATACAGGCGTGAGCGATTGCAACATGGAAGAAGGTTCTTTGCGCTGTGACGCCAACGTGAGCGTGCGTCCGAAGGGCCAGCAGCAATTCGGCACCAAAGCGGAAATCAAGAACGTGAATTCTTTCCGCTTTATTCGCGAAGCCATTGAATACGAAATTGACCGGCAGATAGAGACGATTGAGGCAGGCGAACGGATCCAGCAGGAGACTCGCCTTTACAACCCTCAGGAAGGCAAGACCTACAGCATGCGCTCGAAGGAACAGGCGCACGATTACCGCTATTTTCCCGAACCTGACCTGCTTCCCCTGGTAGTGGACGCGCGCTTGCAGGAACGGATCCGCAAGACCTTGCCGGAGCTTCCGGAAGCACGACGCAAGCGCATGGTCAGCGATTACGGCATTACGGAATACGACGCCCGCGTGCTTACTGTAACCAAAGCCCTGGTCGATCAATTTGAAGAAGCGGCCAAAGCTGCCCGAAACCCCAAGCGTGTGGCCAATCTTGTGCAGAGCGAGTTGATGGGGCGCCTCAAGGCCAAGGGCCTGGAGGTTGAGCAGTCTCCGATCTCCATGAAGGGCGTTGCGATGTCGGCCGACCTGGTGGAATCGGGCGCTATCTCGAGCAAGATCCTCAAAGACCTTTACGATAAGGCGTTCGCCAGTGGAGAAGATTTTCCCGCCGTCTATGAGCGCGAAAAGCCACAGCAAATTACAGACGTTGCGGCGCTGGAGAAGATCGTCGATGACGCGATTGCCGCCAGTCCGAAACAAGTGGAGCAGTATCGCGCCGGCAAAACCACGCTTATCGGGTTCTTCGTTGGGCAGGTCATGAAGGCCTCAAAAGGGCAGGCCAGTCCGGAGCTGGTGAATGAGCTGCTGAAGAAGCATCTCGCAACTAGCAAATAGCAACTAGCCAACGTTGTTTTAGGGCCGCCGCTCGGATCCGACCTTTCGAGTTAGGGCTACCAGCATTCGCTTCACCTCAGCTAGCTTTTGATCCAACACGAGATAATCGCTCTCTGCTAGATAGCCCAAGTCCTTCGCAGGAAGCAAGTGATACTCCATTTCATTGGCCGAACCGCATGCAATCTGGAGAAACCGGTGCAGTCGGAATTGCCGAGTCTGCCGCACCCTTCCGCAATGTTCGCAGGGATAGAAGAACTGCATCGACGAATTTGGCTGACCAAACCGAAAATCTCGTGCTTCGGGAACGTATCAGTCATCCGATACGCCACGATAACCAACTCGTGGGCCTTTCCCCATACCTTAAAATCACGAGAGTCTTTCATGGAATTTTTTAGCGCTAGCCTGCCGCCGTGTTTTTGCCAGTTGCTAGCTGCCAGATGCTATTTGCTCATATGTCCATGTGCGTTCTTGGGCCCGCTGGGTTTGTTCTTCAGGCTGTCATAAAGGATTTCGATAAACATATCGGTCTTGATAAAGCCTTGCCCCCAGTTGTCCCACTTGGCCAGAACTTTTTCCTGTTTGAGCTGTTCCAGGGTCTTGCCTTTCTTAATCCCTGCCGCCACCGCGGCTGAAGTCTCCTTTAGCACCGTGACAAATTTCCTCAGGTCGTCTTTGGTGGCCAGCGGTCCATGGCCGGGAATGATCTTCACGTCGTCGGGCACTTCAGCCAGGACCTTCTCATCGCCGGCAATCATGCCTTGCACGCTGCCGCCGCTGTCGATGTCGATAAACGGGAACATCCCTCCGTTAAAGAAGTCGTCACCCATGTGGACCACGTTGGACTGGGTAAAGAAAATCACGCTATCGCCGTCCGTGTGGCCGTTGGGGAAATGAATGGCGCGGATATCTTCGCCGTTCAGGTGGACGGAAACCTTGTCTTCAAAGGTGATAATCGGCAGAGCGATTTTGTCGGCCGGCTTGGTTTCCCCGAAGCGCGTTTTGCCGCCGCTGGCCAGCCGTTTGCGCACGTTCTCCTGCGCCACGATGGGCGCTTTCTGACCGAAATGCGGATTGCCGCCAGTATGATCGCCATGCCAGTGCGTGTTCAAGACCACCTTGACCGGTTTATCGGCAATACCTTTCAGGGCAGCCTCAATCTTCTCCGCCAGAGGCAAATACTCGTCATCCACAACGACGATGCCGTCGTCGCCGACCGAGGCCCCGATGTTTCCTCCCTGGCCTTGCAGCATATAAACCGTGCCGGCCACTTTCTGCACCTTCATCTCAACCTTGCTGAAATCCTGCCCCTGGGCAGGGGATTGCGCCGGGGCAAGAAACGCAACCAAAGCGAACGCAAAAATGGCTTTCCGCATACGTATCCTCTCCTTCACTGTGCCATTGAACTCAAAAGTTGTCTTGGTGAAACGGACAATCTTAGCGGTCAAACGCTTTGAGTTCAAACTGTTTCGCAGAAACAGGGACGAAGCGCACCAAAGTGGAAATCTGCCCGCGCCCACCGCTAGAATTGTCAGGTTCGTTTATTTTCGGAGGAAACATGCCGTCGGTCCATCATGTCTCGGCAAAAAGCGGTGATGTAATCGTACTCGTAGGCACCATGAAAGGCGCGTTTGTGCTGCGCGCGAACGGAGCGCGCAAGAAGTGGGACGTGGGCGGGCCTTACTCCATCGGCTCTCCGGTCTATGCCATGGCGTTCGACCAACGCCAGGGCCGGCGCCGGATGTGGTGGGCGCAGCAGAGCTTTCGCTGGGGGACCGTGCTCTGCTCATCCGACGATTATGGCAAGACCATCACGGAGCCGGAAACCTACTCCGTCAAGTTTCCGGCGGAATCGAAACTGGCGCTCAAGAACATCTGGCAGATCGCACTGGGCCGCGCCGATGCTCCAGATACGCTTTACTGCGGCGTTGAACCGGCTGCGCTGTTCGAATCGAAGGATGCGGGAAAGAGCTGGGCGCCCGTGAAGGGACTGCTCGACCATCCGCATCGCGACAGATGGGTACCCGGCGGTGGAGGCATGTGTCTGCACACCATTTTGCCCGACCCGGCTGATCCGAAACGGATGACGATCGCCATTTCTACAGCCGGCACCTACCGCACGGATGATGGCGGCGCAACCTGGCAGGCGCGGAATCAAGGAGTACGCGCGGAATTTCTTCCGGAAAAGTATCCGGAATTTGGCCAGTGCGTGCACAAGATCGTCCAGCATCCGGCGAAGCCGGAGCGGCTGTTTCTACAGAACCATTGGGGCCTCTACCGCAGCGACGATAGCGGCAACTCGTGGAAAGACATCGCCAATGGCGTGCCTTCGGATTTTGGTTTTTGCATGGTGGTCCATCCCCATGATCCAGATACGGTGTACATCGTCCCGATTGAATCCGACGAGTATCGCTGCACGCCGGAAGGCAAGCTGCGAGTCTATCGCACACGCAATGCCGGCAAGAGCTGGGAGCCGCTGACACGCGGCCTACCCCAGAAAAATGCGATGGAGACAATTCTGCGTGACTCTCTGGCCGCGGACACTTGCGACCCGGCGGGAATTTATTTTGGCACCAGAAGCGGCAAGGTCTATGGTTCCAACGATGAAGGCAGGTCATGGCAGGCAATCATTGAAGGCCTGCCTCCGGTGGTATGCGTTAGGGCCGCGCTGGTGGGCGCTGGCGCAATAAGCTCACCGCGGAGACGCGGAGGCGCGGAGAAGAAGAAAGCCGGGAGGAAAAGCTCGGCTGCCAGGCGCGCGCCAAAACGAAAAGCACATGGCAGAGCGCGGACGGCAAAGAGATAGCTCATGCCGGTCAGCATCCGTATTCCGACATACCTTGCTTCGTTCAGCGGTGGACAGAGCGCGATCGCACTTGAAGGCTCGCCGGACACCGTGAGAGAGGCACTCGACTCGCTCTGGCGAGTCCATCCAGCGTTAAAGGACCGCATCCTGGACGAACAGGGTGAGGTCCGGCAGCACATCAATATTTTCGTCGGCGAAGAAGCCATCCGCTTTGCCGACGGGCTGGCAACCGCGGTTCCGTCCAGCGCGGAGATCTTGATTGTGCCAGCGGTGAGTGGGGGTTAGTCAGTGAACAAATCAGGAAGCGGCTCGGACGGCACGCTCGACCGCTGGTGTGAGTTTGATGGTAACGAAATGATCTTCGGGGTATAGATAGTCCTCTCCCGATTCATCAATTACGCGCAACATACCGAGCTTGTTCGCGGTGAAATCACGCAAAAGCAGATAGATCTTTCGCAGCTCCAGCGAGGCGGGATAGGCGTCATTCTTTACGCATATGACGTACTGGGAGCCCGCAGGGCCTTTCTTCCTAGGGGAAGATCCGTTTGATTTTGATTTCTTTTCTACCAATCCCATGTGCCTCATACCAGTGCAATTCGCCTCGATGTATCGTACCATCAGAAAACTGAATCAATGCCGTTCCTTTAAGCTTTCTCCAGCGGCCACGACCATAGACTTTTCGAAGCCGTTTAAACTCGCGAATCGACCTGCCTGCGGCAATCAGTTCAATTTCGGTAATATCGCTAACAAGTTGAAATTTCACTCGTGACTGTCCGCCATATCGTATGCCGAGGCAACCAAAATGAGGAGTCTGCCGCGTCCCTACTTCAGCGGCGTGCTTGCTCCCTCAAAGACCTTGGTCACCGTGTTGCGCCCGACGCCGTAGATGATGAAGCTTTTCTGGTCGAAGCTGTATTCGCGGAAAAGCAACTCGGCCGGGCCGTCGCCATCCACGTCTACTGCATCGATCAACTCGAGCCGAGGCGCCACGTCCAGGCGCGAAGAATCGGTGACGCTGGCCGCGAGCTTCTGCGGGACGCCTTCAAAATCCACGCGCGCGATCACGGTAACGTAACGCGAGATGAATTTTCCCGGCGCGCCCTTGGCGCCCGGCGCCAGATAGCTGCCGGGGATCTCCGCGCTCAACACAATGATCGCGTCATTACTCAGGTCCAGATCAAACGAACGCATGACAACGTTCTTCAACGAATTCGGAGTGAGCTGCGCGTTTTCCCGTGGAAGCTGCGCCAGGGCAAGCTTGCGCATCTTGGCCTCCATTTCCTGCTCTTCACCGGCCTTCCATTTGAATTCGTACGATCGGGTTTCCGCCGGCTCCGTATCGGACACGGCCACCAACGTTTTGGTTCCAGGAGTGAAGACAGGCACTTTCGCGGCCGGAACAGCACCTTCCGGCGGCGTTGGCTTTGGCTGCGGCGTTGGCGGCGGCTCCTGCTTCTCAGGAACGCGCCGTTTGAGCACAGGACGGTCCGGATCTTCCACCGTGCCCGCCGGAGGGCTGTCGACCGGCTGATCGGGGTAGGTCGTTACAGGAGTGCTGGAGGCGCTGGCCGGGGCGGCGGCATCGCCATGGTGGAGAGTCGGGCGCTCGTCAGACGCGGCCACCGGCGGCGTGGCCTGGGGCTTTTTCACAGCGTCCATCGGCTGCCATTTGCCCAGGGCGGTCCAGCCATTGGTGTTCGCGCTGCTCAGGATGGTCGCGTAACCCGCTGGGGTCCCCGCAGTCTGCCCTTCGTAGACGATGCCGATGTCGAGAGCCATGGGCCGTGGCGTAGCTTTGTAGATGCTGGCGTCATGGAACCGGCCTTCGTCCAGAATGGCAACGGGAATGACCCGCGTGGAAACGATACCGCCTGAATCGGTAGTGATCTCAAGCACGGCCGTAGCGCGCAGTTGGTGGACTTTACGCCGCTGCGCCGTGGCACCGGCAAAAGCAGCGGCACACACCAGCACCAAAGCCATGCTGGCCAGAAACTTTCTTCTGCTATATAAATTCATTGACGTTATAAACACGGAAAACCCATGGAAGTTAATGATAAAGCCCCGGAGTTCTCTCTTGCCAATGAAGAAGGCAAAACCATCGCGCTGAAGGACTATCGCGGGAAGCACGTGGTCCTGTTCTTTTACCCCAAGGCCAACACGTCCGGTTGAACGATTGAGGCGTGCGGGTTCCGCGACGCATTCCAGAAAATCCAGCGGGCAGGTGCGGTTGTGCTCGGCATTTCCCCCGACAAACCCTCCGCCCAGAAGAAATTCAAAGAAAAATACGACCTTCCCTACTCGCTTCTGGCCGATGAAGACAAGGCCGTCGCCATCAAGTTCGGCGTGCTCAAGGAAAAGAGCATGTATGGCCGGAAATATATGGGGATCGAGCGCACCACATTCGTGATCAGCCCGGAAGGCAAGATCGCCGCTATTATCGGGGGACTCAAACCAGACGAACATGCGGGCGCGGTGATCGCGGCCCTGAAGGGCCTGTAACAGGGAGCGTGGATAAAATCATTTTTCGTCCGCGTTTTGTTTTTTAGGGGCTTTTCAGCCCCTGAAAAGCCGCCATGTTACTTCGGTAACGCCTCCTAGCGCTGAGGATCGATTGCAATCCAGATCCAATTGACAGACAATCTGTTTCACCCTCCTATCCCACCAATCCTGCCAGTCGGCCTTACACCCGTAACTCCCATTTCGGGATGGTAAGGAGAAGGTATGAAAAATTTCTTGGTGATCGCAGTTATGCTGCTTTTTGGCCTGGCGACCCTCGCGCAGGATAGCAAAGGAAAAAAGCAAGACAGGAAAGATCATTCCCCGGCCGCTAAATCTTCTGATGAACGACATGACGACGGGCAGAACGAACGGGATGAGCATGGCCGGAAGCACATGAAGTTCACCCAAGAGGGTGAATTCGCTTCCGTCTCAACCTTTCTCGATTTCGACACAAGCATCAACCTGAATGTCTCGCGCGGCTCCAGCTCAACTTCCCCGACCGCAACGTTTATGAATTTCATCTTCTTCCAGTTCTCGAGCGATCACAGCGTCGAAACCGTCACCCAGATCTTCGGCGAGGTCCCCAACAGCGCCTTCACTGGCACAAACACGAAAAGCCTGATTCTGGATCTCGATACCAGCACGCTTGATCCCGCCACGTCCTCCAACACCACGTGCACAATCGACGTGATTACTTTTATCATCACCTGCGGCCCCGGTACCCTGGGCACAATTCATCTCGAGTTTCACGAAAACGGCGTCCTGGCCACCCGCATTCTGAATCTGGTAGAAGAAGACATAGCCGGGCCCGTGACCACCCTCAACCACCGCAAGTCAGACAACGGCACAGCGGATGTGCAGGGTTCCGTCTTTGGCTTGCCCATTTCAAGTTCCGCGGCGTCCGTGGGCGTCAACTTCAGTTCGAGCGTGGAGATTACACGGCACTAACCGGCGAGCGGTCATCGTCGTGAGATTAAGGCGGGGATTTAACGTGTCACGCAAACTCATTGCCGACCGTCACCTCCCCGCTCTGACTCTCCGCACTCTCTTAAGGAAGTGTCTCAGTTTGCCGAGGTGACTTCGGCTCCAGCCTGTATGGCCGACAGCTTTTTCATGCCGCTCTTGCGCAGCTACTCCAGTCGTCGCGGCATAAATGCCTGCTCCACCCCCCGTGAGGGATATAGCAACGTACCTGCTCCAGAAGAAGCTGGAGGGTTACTTCGATCCGGTGATCGTGAAGGTCAAAACGCTCTCCGCGGGGATTGAGACTTCCTGCTTGCCCGTGGCAGCGGCAACTCCGGTTCCGGCCCCTGCTCCCGCCACGGTGCCGATAGCAGCGCCTTTGCCGCCTCCGGCCAGGCCTCCAATCAAGGCGCCGGCAGCCGCACCGCCGCCGATCTTGGTCACATTGCTCTTGGTGTGACTCTTGCCCTTGCGTGTGACACGTGAGCTGTAAACCCTCTCGCCGTTGATTGAGATAAGGCGCAGGGAGAGTTCGCCGGGCTTGTGCAGGCGTCCGCTGGGATTCACGTAAGTAACCTTCCCCTTTACAGAATCGCCGGCTTTCGCCAGGGTCTTGCCCTCGGCGACGATGTCACTGGTCAAAGTCCCGCTCCAGACCTGTTCTTTGTGGGCCGTGGCAGAACTCAGTGACGTATTGAGCCGGACAGTCGCGCGGCTGCCTGCCGGAATGGTTGCAGCGCTGGCCCCCAACGCCAAACTTGCCAGCAGCATTGCCAGCACGATCGACCTGCGAAAACTCATAAGCCTTGCCTCCAGACGGCAATTCCCAGCGCAGTTGTGCCTGGTTGGGAACTGCTGGTTCTCAGACCACGATTTTAATGCTGCATGCATTCTGCTATACACTTTCCGCTTGAAACGGAGGAACTAATGCGATCCTGGCCTTTCGTGCTTTTGCTTTTCGCCCTGGCCGCCAATGTACAGGCCGTTCCACGGCCGGAAGGCTCCAAAGCCCTGCACGACCTGTTTGCCGCGGCCTGGAACAACGAGATGCAAGAGCACCCGGAAGAGGCGTCAGAATTGGGCGACCGCCGCTGGAACGATCGCTGGACGGACAAGAGCCTGGAGGCCCATGCACGGCGGGACCGGCACAACCGGGAGGTGCTTGCTCAACTGGCGAAAATCGACCGCAAAGGACTGAACAAGACCGACCAGCTCAACTATGACCTCTTTAAGAAGCGCTATCTGGACCGCCTGGAACAGTACAAATTCCATTGGTACCTGATGAGCTTCAACCAGCGTGAAGGTCCGCAAAACATTGACGACCTGGGCAGTTCGCTCCGCTTTGAGACGCTGAAGGACTATGAAGACTGGCTCGCCCGCATGCGTGCCTTCCC
Source organism: Terriglobia bacterium (assembly GCA_041488515.1). Taxonomy (GTDB): domain Bacteria; phylum Acidobacteriota; class Terriglobia; order Terriglobales; family Acidobacteriaceae; genus Angelobacter. The sequence goes on from JBGPPK010000010.1 coordinate 88,565, forward strand.
CGCATACCTGGACCAGGAAACGGCCCTGTTGCGTCAAGGGATACGCGAGCGAATGGTCCATCCGCGGGTAATCATGGAGCGCATTCCCGCTCAGATTGACAAGCAGATCGTCAGCGATCCCACACAGAGTGGCTTTTACAATCCATTCCGGCATTTTCCCCAGGGGATCAGCTCATCCGATCAACAGCGCCTGCAGCAAGAGGCACGCCAGGCGGTGGAACAACAAATTGTGCCGGCATTCACCCGGTTCAAGCAGTTTTTCGTCGGCGAGTACCTGACTGCTTGCTTTGACCAGGTTGGCGCCTGGCAGCTCCCGCAAGGCGGCGAGCTTTACGCCTACTTCGTCCGCCACTACACGACCACCAACATGACGCCGGAAGAAGTACACCAGACAGGCCTGAGGGAAGTGGCACGCATCAACAGTGAGATGGACCGCATCATGCAGCAGACCGGATTCAAAGGTTCACGAGCTGAGTTCTTCAATTTTCTGCGGACTGACCCGCAATTTTTCTACAAAACACCGGAAGAGCTCTTCCAGGCCTACAAAGCCGTGGCCAAGACGATTGATCCCAACCTGGTGAAAGTGTTTCGCACATTGCCGCGCGAACCTTACGGCGTGGAGGCGATCCCCGCGGCATTCGCACCTGACACTACCGCTGCTTATTACCGACAGGGCGCAGCGGATGGATCGCGCGCCGGTACCTACTTTGTCAATCTTTATAAGCCTGATGCCCGGCCCAAGTGGGAAATGATGGCGCTTTCGCTGCACGAATCGGTGCCCGGACACCATCTACAGATCGCGCGGGCCCATGAATTGGGCGAAATGCCCAATTTCCGCCGCTATGGTGAATACACCGTCTACGTCGAAGGCTGGGGCCTCTATGCTGAGTCTCTGGGCGACGACATGGGCCTTTACAGCGATCCCTATTCCAAGTTCGGCCAGCTCAGTTATGAAATGTGGCGCGCCGTTCGGTTGGTGGTTGATACCGGGATCCACGTGAAACATTGGACGCGCGAACAGGCCATCCGCTATTTCATGGAAAATTGCCCCAAGCACGAATTGGACATCACCAACGAAATTGACCGCTACATTGCCTGGCCCGGACAGGCGCTGGCTTACAAGACCGGCGAGCTGAAGATCAAGGAGCTGCGCGCGCGTGCGCGAGAGAAGCTGGGCACGAAATTCGACCTCAGGGAATTTCATGACGTTGTGCTGGGTTCCGGGCCAGTGCCGCTGGATATCCTGGAGCGGAACGTCGATGACTGGATAGCCGCAAAGACGCGGCCAGGCGTGAGTTCTGCAACCAGCTCTGGACGCAGTTCCGGAAAAGCGCAGAAGAAGTGACATGACGACGGCTGTAGCAACGCCGCTTGGGGAAGCGGCAGCAAAGACACCTGGGGAAAGATTTTATCGGCCTGAGCTGGATGTGCTGAGGTTCTTCGCTTTCCTCGGCGTATTCATCTTTCACGCTGCGCCGCGGACCATGGACTTTTACGAAGCTGCGCGGTCTCCGCATTGGTTGAGCAGCCTGCTTATCGCGACCTTTGGGGCTGGCGCTTACGGCGTGGATTTGTTCTTCGCGCTGAGCGCCTACCTGATTACCAGCCTGTTGCTGCGCGAGCGCGCCGCCACGGGAGCGCTGGACCTGCGTGGCTTCTATGTCCGGCGGATACTTCGCATCTGGCCGCTGTACCTGGCTTTTGTGGCCTTTGCCGCAGTCATGGCGATAGTGATTCCGGGACAGGAGCTGCCACTGCGATACATAGTTGGCTACAGCCTGCTGGCAGGCAACTGGGTCTACGTTTTCTATGGCCTGCCCGCTTCAGTTGCCATCCCGCTCTGGACCGTTTCCATTGAAGAGCAGTTTTACCTGGTGTGGCCGTTGGCGCTGCGCAAAGCCACCATCCAAACAATGGCAGCCATCGCGGTGGGCTTGCTGGTGGCCGCCAATGCGTGGCGCGTTTGGCTGGCGGTCTCCGCCGCGCCGATTGAAGCCATGGAATACAACACATTCACACGGCTCGATCCCATCGCATTGGGGATACTGATCGCTCTTTTCGGCCACAAGCTACCGCAATTCTTTCGCAGGCAGCGCATCGCTCTTCTCTGCGGAGGCATTGCCACCTGGATCGCGACGTATGCGTTCAGCGTTTCCAGCAGCCCACCGAAGTTCAGTACGTGGAGGCTGGCGCTGGGGCATCCGCTGACCGCGCTGGCGAGCGTTGCCATCCTGCTTTCCGCCATGGGATCGCAACATCCTTTCCTGCGAAACAAGTTGCTGCTCTATCTGGGAAAGATTTCTTACGGCCTGTATGTCGTGCATGAGTTCGCGCATTTCTGCGCCGCACGCATGATACGCGCCACCACGCCGATGGCCGTTCTTGCGCAATCGATCGCAGGGCTGGCGCTTACAGTCTTGCTGGCAGCCGCTTCTTATCGCTGGCTGGAAAGCCCTTTCCTGCGCTTGAAAGAACGCTTTGCGCACGTGCAATCGCGGCCAGTATGATGCGCGATGCCAAGCCTCTAAGCCGGTCATTCTTCAATCGCGATCCGCGCCTGGTCGCGCGGGAACTGCTGGGCAAGCTGGTTGTCCGCAAGGAAGGCCGAAAAACGCTGGCAGGGCGCGTGGTTGAGGTGGAAGCCTACCTCGGCGCTGGTGATCTGGCCGCGCACGCCGCCTCCGGACACACCGCGCGCAACGCCGTCCTTTGGGGGCCTCCCGGTCACGCTTATGTGTACTTCATCTATGGCGTACATTACTGCCTGAATATCTCCTGCTTGCCCGATGGAGAAGCCGGTTGTGTGCTGATTCGCGCTCTGGAGCCGGTGGCCGGCATTCGCGAAATGGCAAAGGCCCGCGGCCTGCATGATCTTGATCCAACAGTGGTGCGCGATCTCCGCAAGCTGGCAAGCGGTCCCGGACGGCTCTGCGAAGCGCTGAGCATTACACGCCCGCGCGACAACGGCAAAGACATGGTTTCGCACGCATCTGATCTTCAAGTAATGAAGGACGGTTTCCGTGCCGGGGAGATCGAGGTCACGCCGCGGATCGGAATCACCCGTTCGGCGGACATGCCGTTGCGCTTTGTGCTCAGAGAGAACCGTTTCGTCTCGCGCTGAACTCGACAGGAAAATTTCGCATCACGGCGTGAGCACGATGTCGCTGGGGATGTCGGTCACCGGCTGGGCCGCTTGCGAAGCCTGTGTCAACGCCCCGGTTACTGGGTCGATCCTGTAAGTAACAAGCTGCGTCTGTGAGACATAAGCGAACTTGCCTGAGCCATCCACGTTGATACTGTTGGCGTTGGCAACTGTCGCACCCGCAATCGGCGTAAATATGCCCGCCGCTGGATTTACCGCAAAGCCCTTTACATGATTCTCCGTATCGGTTTGGAAGGTGATATAGAGAAACTTTCCGTCGGGGGAAAGCGACATTCCCCCCGCATCCGTGTCAGTGGCGAACGGCGATCCTGCCATGAGAGTGAGCGCTCCATTGGATCCAATAGAAAATACTGCAACCGTTCCCTGGGCCGAGTTGGCAACATAGAGGAAGCGGTTGTCCGCGCTTACAGCCATGGGGCCGCCGGAACCGCCTGTCGCCATGGGCGTGGTGGCGGTGGCGAGCTGTCCGTTCGCCGCGTTGATTCCATACACTTCTACAAAGCCGCTGCCTACGACGTTGCCTTCATTGAAAAGAAATCTTCCGTCGCTGCTGGCTGCGGAAAAGTTACCCACGGTTGGCGCAGGCGTAACGCCTGGCATCAAGGTCAACTGCCCGTTAGATTGATTGATGCTGTAGACATCAATGCTGCTCCCGTCGGGCTGGTATAGAAATCGTCCGGTGCCATCAATGGCCATTTGGGCGAAGCGCTGCACCGGGAAGACTATCTGTTGCTGCGCCTGAGTCAGGACTCCGCTGCTCCGGTTGATTTGAAACGCGGCAATTCCAATTTGGCCAAACTGAATGCCGAAAGAACTGGCTCCGATATCCAGAGCGTACAGAAAGCGCCCCTTCGGATCGGCCAGCATCTGGACCACGATGTTCTGTCCCAGCGGATTCGCAACGGGATTCCCGGATATGGGCGTGACCTGGCCGGTGCCGCTGTTGATCCTGCCGCCGAAAAATCCTTCAGCTTCGAAGTCGATGATGCCATAGACAAAGCGGCTGGGCATGAGAGCGACTGGCGTAGGCGTGGGTGTGGCGGTAGGAGTGGGGGTAGGAGTCGGCGTCGGCATGCCTGGACTCGGCGTGGGAGTTGGCGTGGGCTGTGCTGCCCCGTTGACGGAAACGCTGCCACAACCTGCCAGTCCCAACAGCAGAACAGGCAATAACAGACAAGAGAGATGGTGTTTCCTGGAACTCATCTGAAGACCTCCCCGACCCATCTCTCGCTCGAACATAACCCGGGAAATTGGCGTGTTTTGACTTAAGAAGATGCGCGCGCAGAGCGCCGTGTTGTCAGGGATTCATTTCCAGAGGCAATCAAGATGGTTTCCCGGCAGTCTTTCCATGAAACACAATGTTGTCAATCAGGCGGGTGTTGCCTGCATACGCAGCCACGGCTATCAGCGCTCCGCCGGAAATGTCGGCAACCGGGTCGAGCGTTGCGCGGTCCACGATCTCAAAATAGTCCAGCTTGACCGCCGGCTCTTCCGCCATCACCTGTTCCCCCGCGACCTTCAGCCGCGAGGAGCTGCTCTCTCCGCGATCAGCCAGCATCTGCACGCGCATCAGCGAGCGATACAAGACCAGCGCCTGCTTGCGCTGCTCTGGATTGAGATAAGCATTGCGCGAACTCATGGCCAGACCGTCGGCTTCGCGTACGATCGGGCAGACGACGATCCGCACATCAAAGTTCAGATCGCTGACCATCTTGTTCACGATCGCCACCTGCGCGGCGTCTTTCTGCCCGAAGAATGCCAGGTCCGGCTGCACGATGTTGAACAGCTTGGCCACCACCGTGGTCACGCCGTGAAAGTGCCCCGGCCGCGAACGGCCATCCAGCTTTTCGCTCAGGCCTTCCACGCTCACCCATGAGGTCGCTCCGGGCGGGTACATCTCCTCCACCGACGGCAAAAATAAATAGTCGGTTTTTTCCGCCGCCAGCATGGCTGCGTCTTTTTCCGGCTCACGCGGGTATTTGGAAAAGTCTTCGTTCGGCCCGAACTGCCTGGGATTGACAAAGACCGACACGATCACCACGTCCGACTGCGCGCGCGCAGTGCGCACCAGCGAGAGATGTCCCTGATGCAACGCGCCCATGGTGGGCACAAAGCCCACGCGCTTGCCTGCACGGTGCGCTTCTTTGCTTACAGCAGTAACTTCTGCGGCGGAGGTGAGAATGAGCATGGGGTAAGAAGCAGCTAGCAATTAGCAACTGGCAATTAGCTTTTTCTGAAATCCCGAGCGCAGCGAGGGAACCCTATGGTCTTGTGACAGATTTGGGTTACGGAAATGCTGGTCATTTCAGAGGGTAGCGATCCCTCACTTCGTTCGGGATTTAAAAACAAAGCTAATTGCCAGCTGCCAACTGCTACTTCGCGTACGCCTTCATTTCTTTCCGTCGCAGGATCGCTTCCAGCTCCGCCCTGGTCTCTTTCGGCAGATGGTACGACTCCGCGTCTGACGGATAGCCGCCGCTCTCCACGTCGGCCTTGAACTGCTGCACGGCACCCGTGATCAGCGCCGCGGCATCGGCATAGCGGCGGACAAACTTGGCCGGCTCGGCAAACGTCAGGTTCAGAATGTCATGGAAGACCAGAACCTGGCCGTCGCACTCGGGACCGGCGCCAATGCCGATCGTCGGCGCGCTCACCTCGCGGGTGATCATCGCCGCAACTTCGCGCGGCACGCCTTCCAGCACAATCGCGAAGACGCCGGCCTTATCCAGCGCCACCGCATCTTTCATCAGCCGCTCAATGCCTGAAAAATCTTTGCCTTGCACCTTGTAGCCGCCCATCTTGTGCAGCGACTGCGGCGTCAACCCGATATGCCCCATCACCGGCACCTCGGCATCGAGCACGCGCCTCACCAGGCCCACGCGCTGTGCGCCGCCTTCCAGCTTCACCGCCTCCGCGCCCGACTCCTTCACAAAGCGCAGCGCGTTGTGCACGCCTTCTTTTTCGTCTTCGTGGTAGGCCCCAAAGGGCATGTCGGCAATCACCATGGCCGACTTCACCCCGCGCCGCACCGCCCGCGTGTGGTGCAGCATCTCGTCCATGGTTACGGGCAGCGTGTTGTCATAGCCCAGCACAACCTGGGCCAGCGAGTCGCCCACCAGGATCATGTCAATCCCAGCCTGGTCCACCAGGCGTGCCGTGGCGTAGTCGTAGGCAGTCAGGCAGGTGATCGGTTCACGCCGCTGCTTTTTGTCCAGAATTGTGGTGGTAGTGATCTTTTGTCTAGCTGCGGACGGTCGGACGCCCTCGGGCTGCCCTCCGTTAAAGGAAGTGATGCTCATCTTTGCCTCCAGTGCAGTTCGGGAACTCCCGATACCGCCTGTTGCTCACATTAGGATGCGAACGAGGGTATTGTAGTCTCAGGGAATTTGGATTAGCTAGGGAAAAGATTTCTCTTGAATCCACCTCGGTATACCCCCAGTTTGAGCTTTTCCGATCCCTTCACCCTGGCTTTCCTCCGTGTCTCCGTGCCTCCGTGGTGGATTTGGTGCTCCCCCTCCCCTCCCCGTTCATCCCCGAAAAATAAGGACTTACACGATTCATCCCCGGGGGTCCCCGGCGAGCCCGCTTCTGGCTCGTTGGGGTGGAGCCCGGAGTTGGCTTCCCGATCCTTCCGATCCGCGTCGTCCGTGTTGATCAATGGCGAGGTTCGGCTTTGGGTTCTGGTTTTCAATTACTCGATTTTGGCAATTTCGGCGATTTTGGCAATCTCTTTCCCCCCTCCCTAGGTCATCCCAAATTGGCGTAGACTTGAGCGACCTCATCCCAGGGCATCCCAATTTGGCGTAGACTTCAGCGATTTTGTCTCAATTGGCGTAGAGTTGCCGACCTTCCCCCATTCCGATCAGCGTTTATCCGTGTTAATCCGTGGTAAGGTTCTGGTGTTGGTGTTTGTTTTGGCGAATTGCTAGTCACCAGCTGCTAGTTGCTTTGTTTTCAAATACCTGGCACTGCTCGCACCCTGGGGCGCAGCGTAGGGTAGCGCTTTTCTAGAATCGAATCAAGTGCGAATTAGTACACTCTTGACAAACCTACCCTGCGAAGCTGTTCGTTTTCACACATCATATGGTTCGTATCAGGGCACGGGCTTCAGCCGTGCCGCCCAGGTCCTCAACCCCTGTCTTCCTGAGCGACTCCGAGGGAGCGTATCGCGACTGAGGAGGAGTCGAAGGACCCCGACAACATTATCCCTTTGCCATGCCGCGGCAGGGAGTTCTCTCCAGATCTTTGCGCTAACCCATCCTCTTCTCCGAGCCGCCCCACCACAAAAACAAAAAGGGCACCATGCGGTGCCCATAGACCCAATAGAAAGCAATTTGTCCTAGCCGGCGGCCGAGTGATCCCCGGTTTCTTTCTCCCATTGAATGCACAGGCGTTCAAAATGGCGGGCGTTGGCGGATTCGCGCTCGTTCAGGGACATCATGAACTGGCGGTTGGCCCGTGCGCGAATCCCGCGGAGAACGTGATTCATGCCGGTAAGCCCGGACGTGCCGAACAACTGATTGCTCTGGAGCATTTGCAGGTTGTGGATGGCCTTTTCCAGTCCGGCGTTCAGCTCCGCAATGGCATAGTAAACGTGGGGCTTGACCGGCATGAGTTGAGCCGCTTTGCGGGCGTCCGAGCCCGCAGGCGAAATCCTGAGCCCGTTTTTTGGGCGAAGGATCTGTTCAGGGTTGGAGCTGCGGCGCTCAGGTTGCGCCAAAAGAACGGTGCGTTTAGCTTTACTTGTAGCCATGTTGCCCTCCTAGGGGCGATCTGGTTAGGGCGCGTTCGGTGCGACTAACACCGGGCGCTGCCCGTTGGTCATTGTGTTGTCCTGCAAGATCAGGCTTGCGCGGTTGTTACTTCTTCTTTTTGGTTTTGTGTGGCGCAGGCACTCTTGCCTGCGTTTTTTGTTTTTCCCTAAGCTTTTGCCACCGGGTTTTCCTACCGTTAGCGATCTTGGGCAGGAGTTGACGGACTTTTTCGATTTCCTCTTCGGTCCACGAATGCACCATAAGGCCGCCGATTTCGACAATCTCAGGAGAGGGAATTTTCTTGTCGGAAATGTAGCGACTCAGGGTAGATAGCGCGATCCCCAATTTCTTCGCGGCCTGTGTTGTTGAGAAACGAGTCATCCCGATTTATCGTTCCAGATAATTTGGCAAAAGTCAAGGGCATTCAGCCAGTTTTGCTTAATCGAGATGTCGGCAGGTTCATTCAACCAGCCCCGGAGGGAGCGAACGAGCCTAGCCCAGGCGCGGAAGCCCTGGGAAATCGGTGTTGTAACATGACAAGCCCCGGAGGGTGCGGCACATGTCTCACAGCTACGCGCAAAACCATATTCACCTCGTATTCAGCACCAAGAATCGCGAGAAACTCCTGGCCAAAGATTTTCTCCCACGGCTATGGGCCTACACCGCGGCCGTCTGCAAAAACCATGACCTGTTGACGTTTGCCGTGGGCGGCATGGAAGACCACATCCACCTCCTCTTCCGGCTGCCTCCCACCATGGCGCTGGCTAACGCCGTGGCCCTTGTAAAATCCAATTCCTCAACATGGATCAAGGAACAAGAAAAGAGTTTTTCGTGGCAGGAAGGATACGGGGCTTTCAGCGTGAGTTCGTCCAATGTTGCTGCGGTGATCAAGTATATTGACACGCAGGAAGCACATCACCGCAAGATCAGCTTCGAAGACGAATTCATCTCCCTGTTGAAAAAGCACGGCATGTCGTTTGATCCGAAATATGTATTCGGTTAGTGTCGCACCCTACGGGGCTCACGTCTCTTACTGCAACCTTTACCCAGGGCTTCCGCCCTGGGCTAGGCTCGTTCGCCCCGCTGGGGCTGGATTGACGAAGCGCCAGACGAATCTATGCTGATGTTCAGACGTGCTGGTCGCTTATCTGCGACTTAATTTCGCGGGCTATCTCTGTCGCGAGTTTTTGAGCATCGCGCATCCTGTTCAGAATCTCGTCCTGTATCACGTAGTATTGCTCCCAAAGCTTAGGAGATACTAGATCCTTCACATTTAGTGGAACGCAGTTAGCCCATGATTCTAGCTGCTCTAAACGAGCGATTCGATGTTCGATATCTGATATTTTGCGAGCCGAGGGTGAGTGACGTGCGATGCCCCGCATCCAATCCTTCCAATTTGTGCTGCCTTTAGACTGATTACACTTCCCGCAGGAGGGAACCAGATTTTTGATTGATGAAGGATAACCGGTGGGTTTGCCTGCCTTTACTAGCGGTCGAAGGTGATCCCATTCGCTGGCTTTATCGCCACAATATGAACACCTGAGGTCACTCGGGTCAAGTTTCAATATCTCTAGAACTTTTCTTATTTCTTCCGCACTCGGGCGCACAATCGGAATGATTGCGGCAACGAAAACATTCCGAATGCTGGTTGCGCGTCCTGTAATCGTAGAACCGCCAGGCATTTTGAAACACGCCAGCAGTTGCTTGTCGGTCCAACTCATGACATCCTTAGGTTTCTTAAACAATTCCCTTTAGAAGCGCGGACACGCTTAGCCCCAAGCCCTTTCCAACTTTTTGCAAACTGTCCAAAGTCAGATTTAGTTCGCCGCGCTCGATTCGGCCCATATAGCTACGGTTGAGGGCACAGATGTCGGCAAATTCCTCTTGCGACCAGCCGCGCTGGCTCCGGAGCTTGCGGATTCGTTTGCCAAGTTGACTGCGGTAATCAGGGCCTTGCATTTAGCAGATTGTGGGAGTATGCTTCTTTTCTGTCCACCGCATATATAGAGCCAACATATATGAACAGATATAGAATGGCGGTATCTGGGGCGGATGCCACTCAAATGATCGGTGACCCGGTAATTCCGCCTACGCACCGAGGGGACGATTGCGATCTGCGCAAGCGCTATAGGGTTTGTAGTACTGCCATGAGTATCTTGGCTGACATCGTCACTGTAGACTTTCCTAAGGGCAGGCCAAGTTCAACCCTGATACGCGTTGGCCACTTCAGCAATGGAGGCATTCGCATCACCGCACGAATCCTTGGGCCCATGAGGGTTGATGGTGGCCTGTTGCTACTCACGCAGACGGCAAAAGGGGAGCGCCCGAGTCACCGCGTATACCTCCTCAATGATGTATACCGCGACCTGGGGTTCAATTGCGGCCGTACTGAATACGATAGCGACTTAGGGACGTTGATCGGAAAAGCGATTGCGAAGCGTGATCGGATACTGAACGGAACCACGAATTACTTCTCGGGCACTACTGGAAGAGTGGTGAAAATACTATGAGTGGATTATCGGTCGGTGCGTCCGAATCCTTCATGGCCCGTCAAATCAATTCCAGCAGCCGATTCATGTTATTGCTAAATTCTGTTTGGGTCTGAAGGCATTATATCTTGGTCGATCTGGGCAAACGTGTGCCGTGCCGCGTCCCCCAGCCTTTCTCTTGTTATTTCCACAATACTGTGAGGAACAAGAAAGAAGCGCACCATCCAACAATATTCATCGAAAATTCTTACAAAAACTTGGAAACCTTTTTCTCCAGCGACCGTATATATCTTCCAGACAGATGAGTGTGCCTCGTTTCGCCCGGTGAGTGAAATCAAGCGCACAAGTTCGCCCAAGGGGAAGAATTCGAATGCAGGTTCTGGAGAACGTTCGTTACGCATTGCGGCAGTTCAGGAAGGCCCCCGGATTTACGGCAACCGCCGTCCTGACGCTGTCGCTTGGCATTGGCGCGACAACTTCAATCTTTACGCTGGTGCACGCGGTGTTGCTGAAGTCGCTGCCCGTGGCCAGGCCCGAGCAGCTTGTGCGCGTGGGCAATGAGGAAAACTGCTGTATTAACGGCGGGATGCAGGACAACTGGTCCCTGTTCTCCTTTGAGCAGTACAAGCAGTTTAAGGAGCACACTCCGGGCTTCCAGGAACTGGCGGCCATGCAGGCCGGGAACAGCCTGATGGGCGTCCGCTGGGGCGGAAGCAGCAAGCCCTCGGAATCGTATCGGGGCGAGTTTGTTTCCGGCAATTATTTTTCAACCTTTGGAATTCCCGCCTATGCCGGGCGCATGCTTTCCCCGCAGGACGACGCCAAGGGCGCTCCCGCGGTGGCGGTCATGAGTTTCCGCACCTGGCAGGAAAAGTTCGGTGGCGACCGTTCCGTCGTGGGGTCCGGGTTTGTGATGAACTCGCAGCCGGTAACGGTGGTGGGCATCGCGCCGCCCGGTTTCTTTGGCGACCGGGTGCAGAGCAATCCGCCTTCATTCTGGCTTCCGCTGACCACCGAGCCGGTGATCGAACCGGCCACCGCTGTCCTGAATGAAGCCTCATTGGATTGGCTCGACCTGATCGGACGCTTCAGCCCAGGAGCCGATACCAAGGCCATGGAAGCGCAGATGCAGGTGGAACTGCGGCAATTTTTGCTGAGCCCGGAAAGCAAAGTGGAGGACCGCTCCAAACCTCTGGTGGCCAAACAGACTCTGCACTTCTCGCCCGGCGGCGGCGGCGTGCAGAGAATGCGCGATGAATACCAGGAAGGGCTGCACCTGCTGATGTGGATTTCCGCCTTCGTGCTGCTGATTGCCTGCGCCAACCTGGCCAACCTGATGCTGGTGCGGGCGACCGCGCGCAAGCAGCAGATTACGATCCGCTCTGCGTTGGGCGCGCCGCGCACCTCGCTGGTGAGCCAGGCGCTGACGGAAAGCGTTGTGCTGGCGATGATGGGCGGCATGGCAGGCATCGTGATCGCCTTTGCCGGCACCCGCATGATCCTGCGTCTGGCTTTTGCCAGTGACTATGTGCCGATCAGCGCCACGCCTTCGCTGCCGGTGCTGGCTTTTGCTTTCGTGGTCTCGGTCCTGACCGGCCTGCTGTTTGGCATAGCGCCCGCTTGGATGACTGCCAGCGCCAATCCCGCCGAAGCATTGCGCGGCGCCGGCCGCTCCACCGGACGCAGAGGCTTCTGGGGACAAAAATCGCTGGTAGTGGTGCAGGCTGCGTTGTCTCTGGTGCTGCTATGCGCGGCCGGCCTGCTCACGCGCAGCTTGAATAACATGCAGCATCGTGACTTCGGCTTCGACACGACGAACCGGTACATCCTGCATATCGATCCGCAGATGGCCGGATACAAAGCGGACAGGCTGGAGCCGCTCTATCGCCGGCTCCACGAAAATATCGGCGCTATTCCCGGCGTTCAGCAGGTCAGCTTCTCGCTCTACAGCCCAATGGAAGGCGATAACTGGGGCGAAGGCGTTTATATCGAGGGCGAACCGCCGCCACCGCCGGGAACACCCGACCATGGCGCCTCATGGCTGCGCGTGAGCCCGGGATACTTTGACACTATCGGAACAAAGGTTGTGGAAGGCCGGGCCAACACCGAGCAGGACACGCCGGGATCGCGCACGGTCGCCCTGGTGAATCGTTTCTTTGAGAAGAAATATTTCAAAGATGGCCACGCCATTGGAAAACACTTTAGCGACGACCTGAAGCTTCCGGGTGCCTTCGAAATTATTGGAGTGACCGAAGACACGAATTACTGGGGCGCGACGAGCAAGATGCGCGCCATGTATTTTCTGGCCCAGGGCCAGAGCGCGCACAACCCTGATCCGCGTTACCAGCAGTTTGAGGACCGCTCAAGGTACCTGAATGCCATTGAAATACAGACGCGCGGTGAAGTCGCTGGACTTGAGGTGCAGCTCCGCCGGGTGCTGTCGCAGATCAATCCCGATCTTGCGGTGGTGGATTTCCAAAGCTTTGCCAGCCAGGTGAAAGCAAATTTCATGCAGCAGGCGATGATCGCGAAGCTGACCTCGTTCTTCGGCATGCTGGCGTTGATCCTGGCCTCGATTGGCCTGTATGGCGTTACTTCTTATTCCGTCGAGCGGCGGACCAGCGAGATCGGTATCCGCATGGCCCTGGGAGCGGACCGCATGAACATGCTGGGAATGATCTTGCGCAGCGCATTTATCCAGGTCGGCATCGGTCTGGCCATAGGCATCCCAGTCACGATCTTCGGCGGCCGCTTGATGGCCAGCCAGCTCTACGGAGTGAAGCCGCATGATCCCATGGTATTGGCGATCACGACGGTCGTGCTCGCCGCCGCGGCGTTTATTGCCGCCGTGATTCCAGCCAGGAGAGCGGCCAACACGGAGCCTATGCTGGCCTTGCGCACCGAGTGAGCAGCGGCCAACGCATAAGATTTTTTTAATTTCGCGTCGATCCCGACCGGCGTTGCGGGCTCCAGCGCTGTTGATAGAACGCTCGGCAGGTGCGCCTTTACATTCTCGCCCGCGAATTTTCCCGAAGTGAAAACGCGGTTGCGGTATTTTCATTGCCCGTGGGCAACACAGACGAGAGTAGCTGGAATCAAAAACAACCACGCCGCCTCCGGCGTATCCAAGCGCCTGCCAGGTCTGCGCAGGCAATCGGGGCCCCACAAGGGAGGAACCACCATGAAATCCAGCTCACTTCGCATCATGCTCGTAGTGTTTTGTTTCGGCGCGGCCGCAACCACGCAGGCCGCTGACAAACTCCTGTCGCGTGGAGTCGTCCCGGCCCGCGACATCGTTGTGCCGGCGGGGACGCTGATGTCGTGCGTGCTCGACGAACCTAAATTCTCTTCAGCCACCGTCAGCGTAGGCGATCCTTTTCTTTGCCACCCGCAGCCCATGCAGCAGTTCGGCCAGATCGTCTTTCCCCGCGGCGCTTACCTCGTAGGGCACCTGCAAGCCGGCAAAGATCCCGGCCACTTCGTGGGTAAAGGTTATCTCAAGCTTGCGTTCGATCGCGTTGGACTGCCGGATAGCGATATTCCCCTCACCGCCAAGGTGATTGCCGTGGATGGCTACAACGTGGACAGGCAAGGCAAGGTCATCGGGCACGGTCACCCCACGCGCGATGTGGTCGAATGGATGCTGCCTCCGCTGTGGCCGTGGAAGGTGCTCACTCTGCCGGCGCGCGGACCGCGTCCCACGCTCAAGGGCGAAGTTCGCGTCACCCTGCGCGTGATGGATGACCTGATCTTTCCCCAGGTCGTACGCGAATCCGCAGCTCCAACTCCAGGCTGGCACCGTTTTGGCGAGCAGCCCAGTTCGTTTCCGTTCCCCCGACCTCAAGCTGTGCCGCAGCCGCGTGCCGTCGCGGACGTGAGGTTTCAGTCGGTAGCTACTGCTGCGCCCGTGGCACAGCCTGTGGAAGTGGACAACCAGGCTGTCTCCGTACTTCCCGCAGACTTGGTTCCTGAGAGCCAGCCCGCTCCCGCCATCGCGGCCAAAGTCGCCGTTCCCGTCACAATGCCGGCGGCCGCAATCGCAGGGCTTTCTCCGCACAACGCCTGGCCGGCGAATGTAACGCTGTTCGCGCTGGCTGATGGCGCTGTTTTTCCCGCGACTCAGTACTGGCGTGACCAGGACCAATTCTGGTACGTCTCGGACGGCGACACAGTTACAGTCTCCATGCGCGACATCGATTGGAGCACAACCGCCAAACTCAACATCGCGCGCAAGGTGCGCGTCATATTGCGAAACGCGCCCACACAAAATTAACCGATGGCCTGCGAATAGGCCGCTTACCTGGGCCACCGACCACTGAGGCCGGACGGGTCTTCGATCTTGGCCGTTAACAAAGCAAGCTTCCCTTGTTGTCGGCTAAACGCTGTCGGCGAGACGTTGCGACTGAACCCGCCCGGCCCGGTGGTCACCGCCCCAACGCCTTGCGGATGCGAGCCAGGTGGTGCCAGCTGTGCCGCAGCGCGTGGTCCTCAATCACGAACTGCGCGGTAACGGGCGCGCCAAAGCTCAGAGAGAATGGCGCTGCCTGGTCCAGTTCGTCATCGGTAAACGCGCGTACCACGGCAGCCGCTTCCCGGCTGTTTTTGCGCAGCAGTTCGAGCGCGGCGGCTTTGGTTACAGCCGTCTGGTCCTGGGCATGCTTGGCGTTTAACTGCGCGACTGCCTCCCAGGTAACGTCGGTTACAGCCTTGCCGCCGGCGACGGCCCGCGCGACATCGATTTCGATCGGGTACATGGTGGCGACATGGTGCACGATGACGCCGACCGGACGACGATCAGTACCTGACACCGGTGTATGCCACTCCGCTTCCGAAATTCCTTCAGCAAAGGCGGCCAGGCCGGCAGCGCCTTCCTCAATACGATCAGCCAATAACTTAGCGCGATGACTCATGGGAGACTCCTGTTTTTTGACGAGCTGTGGTTTGTGCGCGTCCTGGATACTTCCGGCGCGAGTTGCAACAACCTCAAGGTATTCGGCGTCGACCCTGGTGGTGTTGTCCGGAGCGGTGTTGTGTTCGGCCCACAGGCGTACAAGTTCGCTGCGCAGCGCCGCCTGGCCTTTCACATCGAGAGAGGCGAATGCGCGCGTCATGGGACCGTAATTGACGTGGAAGAATTCCACCACCGCGTCCGGTGGGAACGGATATTCAAAGCGGTACATGCGGCGAGTGAGTTTCAGGTCGGCGATTCCTGCACTGAGGCGCTCGCGCACGGTGCCTTCATCCCCCCACAGCACCGGCGAGGGCATGCCGGAAGGAGCGATATGTTTGGCAATGGTCTTGAACATCTGCCCGATAAACCCGGCGGGTGTCCAATTGGCCATGGCGATCATGCCGCCGGGCCGGCATACGCGGATAAGTTCCGCCGCAGCCAGCTCCGGACGCGGGGCAAACATGGCGCCGACCAGGCTGACCACCGCGTCAAACTGGGCGTCTTCATAGGGCAGCGACTCGGCATCGCCTTCTTCAAAGGTGATATCAAGTCCCTCAAGCGCCGCGCGGGACCGGGCTTTCTCGATCCAGTTAGTGGCAATGTCACAACCGGTAACCTTTGCGCCTGCCCTTGCCGCAATCAGCGCAAGTTGCCCGGCGCCGCAGCCGACATCCAGCAGCCGCGTCCCCGGCTTCACGCCCAGCCGCTGGTAGAACTGCTCCGCGCCTTTTTCCATGGGGCGGGCGAAAAGATCGTAGTCTCCGGTCATCCATGTGGTCTTCAGGCGGGCCTTGAGTTGGTCAAATTCGTTGTTCGTCAGTATTTCTTTCGCAATTGCATTCGTTGTCATTCCTGGCAAATCTCCTTACATTCTTTGGGTTTCCGCACACTGTGCGATGTTTCCACTATGCGCCCGGACGGGCCTTGAATACTTGATCGAGCGTCCAGTATCCTTGGCCCAGACGCCCATTTCAGTGAGGTTGTGCCGATGGATGTGCTTTCCGATGTGCTGCGAGTCGTCAGGCTCGATGGGGCGCTGTTCTTCCACGGAGAATTTTCCGCGCCCTGGTGTTTCAGCTCATCCGAATCGGCGGCGATAGCGTCTTGTCTTTCCCCGCGCGCGGGGCACCTGATCATCTTCCACTTCCTGACTGAAGGACGCGCCTATGCGAAACTGCCGGGTGGATTACGGGAAGAGTTGACTGCCGGCGACATCGTGGTTTTCCCCCACGGCGACGTCCACCTTTTAGGCAATGGCTCACCTGTTAAACCAGTGGATTCCTTTAAAACTTTTGGCAGAAACCTGACCGAGGGAGTCAAAGTCGCCCGTTTTGGCGGCGGCGGCGAGCTCACCAAATTCGTCTGCGGGTTTCTGGCTTGCGAGCCGCGGCTGAGCCAGGTCTTTCTTGCAGGCTTGCCGCCGTTACTCAAAGTGCATGTCGTCAGCGAGCCTTCGGGACAATGGCTGGAGAACTCGATCCGCTTCTCCGTCGGCGATGGAAATGGTCCGGACGCGGGTACCGGAGCGGTGCTCGCCAAGCTGTCTGAGGTGCTCTTCGTAGAGACGCTGCGGCGCTACATCAATGCATTGCCTCCGGACCAGATCGGCTGGCTTGCCGGTGCGCGCGATCCCTTCATCGGCCAGGCTCTTGCTCTTATGCACAAGTCGCCCGCGCACCCATGGACGATCACGGAGCTGGCGCGCCGCGCCGGTCTATCGCGTACGCGATTTACTGAGCGGTTCCGCCATTTTCTGGGCGAGCCCCCGATGGCCTACCTGGCCCGATGGCGGGTGAAACTCGGCGCGGAGATCCTTCAGTCAACCGAAGATAGCGTCGCTGAGGTCGCCGCCTCGGTGGGGTACGGCTCAGAAGCGGCATTCAACCGTGCGTTCAAGCGGGAGTTGGATTGTCCGCCGGCACAGTTCCGTCGCCAGCGTAATGCCCCACCAGCCCAGCGAGGACAAAAGGTTCGTAGAGGCGCCTGATGCACGCTTGCGATGGCGAAAATATTGAGGCAAAAAACTAACTGCTGTAGGTGATTCAGGGACAGATTCGTGTCCGGGCACGAGCTTCAGCCGTGCCGAAAGTCGTTAGATTTGATCGGGATTGAGACTCATTGCATCATGATTTTCCTACTTCTCCCACTGCTTTCTTTGTGAGGTAAGCGCCTTGGCCCAGGCCGAACATTGCCAGAATTGTGGTATCCACATCCGGCAGAGTCACGATTTTAGCTTTCTCTAGCCCTCCCAGAAAATTGTGGACTAGAACGACATATACACCCACAGCGAGCAGGGTAACCACCAGCATCTGGAAGTCCCCAATATCAAGACGTGAACCGTCATTGTGGGTCAAGTCTTTGAAGAAATTAGGCGTCGCGGCGGCCGCTGAGTTTTTTGGATCGGCGACTCCGTTGGCTACCGCGTCCTGTACCTTGGAAGTGGTGATTCCCTTGGCAGCGGCAAAAGTGAGCGCGCTCATCCCGCTCAGGAGCAGCAGGTTCTGTGGGATATTCACTCCGCCAACAAAACTTTCACCAGCACACCAGCCTCGCAGCACGACGGCTGCAATATAGGTGGTGATCAGCACCGCAAACCAAATTGCCATCTGGAACTTGGAGTTGCTGTATCTTCCGTCTTCGCCAACAATAAGCCTGAGGGGATGCAACAAGGTCAGCAGCCAAAAAAGTAAGAAACACACTCCGGCCGAACCAACCAACACTACCCAAACCTGCACTTCCGTAACGCCAATTTTCTCCAGGGCAATGATCTTCAGGGACTTGTCTGTCGAATAGACGGCGCTGACTACATCCCCGGCATGGAACTGCTTAAGCCGGTCCTTCACGATCATGTCCTTCACCAGCAGGTGAAGGGCGTCGCCGCTGGAATTCTTCACGTCGAGCGAGGTCTGGTCGCCCGCGATTGCCTCTACTCGCAGGTCATGTCCGGTGATATCGGGGGTGGTACTCGGCGGTGGAGCCGGGCTGCCCGCTGCTGCGGGCGTGGACGTAGCCGAGGGAGTTGGAGTTTGCAGTGCGGCAGAGGGCCTAGTGAACAGCAAGGTTGGGATGAGCAGGACAGTCACAAGACAAATAGCGTTGTTTTTTTCACACATGGCGCACCTTCGTAAGCTATAACGCCATCGGGTGCAAGTTTCCTTTTCTCAGGATTTTGATTTTTCGCTTGTGACGCAAAAAACCAAACTTTCAGCCCCTGATGAGCCCCAAAAAACAAAAAAGGGCACCATTGCAGGTGCCCATAGACACAAGATGGATTCAAAAAGCCCTAACTGCTGGCCGCGTGGTCTCCG
Source organism: Terriglobia bacterium (assembly GCA_041488515.1). GTDB lineage: Bacteria > Acidobacteriota > Terriglobia > Terriglobales > Acidobacteriaceae > Angelobacter. The sequence goes on from JBGPPK010000010.1 coordinate 107,230, forward strand.
ATTTCTTTCTCCCATTGAATGCTGAGGCGTTCAAAATGGCCGGCATTGGCGGTTTCGCGTTCGTTGAGGGCCATCATCAACTGGCGGTTGGCCTGCGTGCGAATACCTCGAAGGGTGCGGTTCATAGAGGTAAGGCCTGAAGTGCCGAACAACTGATTGCTCTGAAGCATTTGCAGGTTGTGGATGGCCTTTTCAAGCCCGGCGTTCAACTCCGCAATGGCATAGTAAACGTGAGGCTTAACCGGCGTGAGTTCGGTGGGTTGAACCGCTTTGCGGGCGTTAGTCTGGGAGTCCGCAGGCGGAATCCTGAGCCCGTATTTTGGGCGAAGGATCTGTTCTGGGCTAGAACTGCGGCGCTGAGGTTGCGCCAAAAGAATGGGACGTTTAGCTTTACTTGTAGCCATGTTGCCCTCCTTGGGGGCGATTCTGGTTAGGGCGCGTTCGGTGCATCAACACCGGGCGCTGCCCGTTGGTTGTGGTTTGTTACTTCTTCTTTTTGGTTTTGTGTGGCGCAGCTTCGGGGTCCCTAGCACGCGCGGTTTTCGCGTGCTGGGGTTGAGGCACCCTTGCCTGCGTTTTTTGTTTCTCCCTAAGCTTCTGGTACCGGGTTTTCCTGCCGTTGGCGATCTTCGGCAGCAAGGCCCGTACCCGCCCAATGTCTTCCTCAGTCCAGCCGTGTAAGCTGGCGCTACCAACTGTCATGATCTTCGGCGCTGGCACCTTCTTCGCTACGATGTACCGGCTTAGGCTCTTGGCCGACAATCCGAGCTTTGCGGCAGCTTGTCTCGTGGAAAACATCATGCGCCAGTGTGACAGATAGCAACTGGAGAGTCAAGGGGGAATCCGCGTTCATCTGCGTTCATCCGCGGTAAGCCGTCTATTGCGGACGATAGTGAATGAAAAACCTGTCGCTGGGCCACAGGAAATATTGCGGATGCGTCCGGCATACTTCCGCATCCGGGCAGGAAAGATCCACCGGACACGCATACTGTAAATAGTCGTTGAAAGAGTCTTGCGCCAGATGGTAATCGAGCAGGCCTTGTCTTACTTCAATGGGCGCAACATCCGCTCGCAGAACAACCGCGTCGCGATACTCCTCCGCGACCTTCCTGATGTCCTCGACCGCCGCTCCCTTGAACCCATATGACACGACTGTGCTTTCTTTGCCCAGTTGCATGACCCTGAATTCAACCGCGAGGCCCGGGTTTTCCGCGTACACCATGAAGGAAAAGAGCCCGGCGGCTCCAAAGTCATCGTAGCTGGGAAACATGGCCGCCCTGCCCTCTTCCACCGGGTGGTTGTGAAAAAAGATCATCGGCTTCCCGGCCTCGATGACGGCCTTCAGTTTTTCCGGATCGTGCCGGACTCTGTCCCTGGTGGAATAAAGAGTCGCATCGTGCAGCTCGCCGTTGTAAATCAGGAGATGTTCCTTCCCGTCGGCATGCTTTCTGAAATATTCCGCGGCGATTCTGTCCGCTTCGTCGCTCTCGCTGGGAGCCGGAACTAGCGCCACGTCCTTCACTTTTTTGAGGACCCGGTCATACGTCAAGGTGTCCCAATGCCGGTACGCGGCATACGCCTGCAAATATTCTTGGTAGCGTGACTCGCCGACGGCTTGCAGGACGCAATGTTCTTCGGCGGCTTCTGTGTTGCCGCCGTTCCGGTGGTATCCGGTCAAATCGTCGTTCATGATATGGCAGACTTCGTGAAGCGCTGATGCCTCAAACAGGATTTCCGGCTGCTTCTCCAGAAACTGCGCGGTCACGTGAATGACGAATAACTGGTTCCGCATCTCCTCGTTGCGCACCACTTCCGTAAAGACGTCATCGTCCTCGTTGTATCCCGCCTCGATCGGATGATTCACGATGCGCAGGCTGATCTTGTAGCTTGCGTCCAACCGCGACATCGCTTCCATGATTTTGCGTTGATACGCCGCCACTTTCTGGTCCAGCCCGCGCTCCGTGATGCAGGCCTCGGAAACTTCAAAGCCGGCGTAGCAGGGTGATAATTGGCCCTGAGCGGAACCCCACGACGCCAGCAGCAGAACGGCAACGAATTGCCCCATGGTTTGCCTCACCGAAGACTTGCCTCACGGACGATTTACCTCACGGCTGATTCGGTCGTTTTCTTGTGTGCTTTTACTCTTGCGAGCGGAGGATTCTACTACGACAGTTGCTTCAGAGCTCTAATGCGAATCCATTAGGGATGGCCGTGATGGGCGGCACGCGGGTCTCGATGGCAGGAAAACAAAAAGGGCACCATTGCGGTGCCCCTTTCATCGCGATACGAAACAATGACCCGGCTTGTCTAGCTGGCCATTTTCATCATTCCTTCTTTCATCTCTTCCTGAGTTACATCGCGTACATGCTTGGCCACCGACCACTGATGGCCGGACGGGTCTTCGATTTTGCCGTAACGGTCGCCCCAGAACATGTCGGCGATCGGCATGGTGATTTTTGCTCCCGCGCTCACGGCGCGATCGACAAAGGCATCTACGTCGTCGGTATAGATGTGGATGGTGACCGGCGAGCCCTTAAGCGCCTTCGGCCCCAGCGATCCCCAGCGCGGCGCTTCTTCCGAGAGCATCACCACGGAGTCGCCGATGCGCAGCGAGGCATGCATGATCTTTCCGTCCGGGCCCGGAAGCCGGCTCAGCTCCTGGGCGTTGAAAGCTTTCTTATAAAAATCAATGGCCTTTGCCGCGTCGGCGCAGACCAGGTGCGGTGTGATCGTATGCATTCCTTCTGGGATAGGTTTTGCTTGCGGCATCTCTGTATTTCCTCCTTTGTTGAGTTATGAATTGGGTTGCGGATTATGTCTTGGTTGTATGTTCGTGGTTTTCTTTTCGAGAGAAATGTTGCCGGAAAAACGACTCAGGCCCCCTTTTTCAGGGGACGTCTGAATTGAGATTGCAGGTAGCGGCGCAGATGTTGCAGGCAGTCTGCCGCCACCTCAGGCCCTTGCATGGCCTTGGCCAGGATGAATGCGCCCTGGATCACCGCCTGGGTATAGAGCGCCAGGCTTCCGGCGCTCCACGGCGCGTCCGGAGCGTAAAGGCGTTTGGCTTCCTCGATGTCCCGGGCCACCATCTCCGCGTGCGCGCTGATGTGCTGGTCGCACGCCGCGCGGATCTCCGGATGCGTGTCGTAGGTTTCCTGGACCATGGTGCCGAGCAGGCATGTAAATTCCGGCAGCGAACGTTGCAGGATCGCGATGCGGAAATCCACATAGCCCAACAGACGGTCCAGCGGGTCAGCGGCGCTCTGGTAAGGCGCTGAGGCAAACACCATGTCAGCCATCGCCGCGAAATGGGCGGCAGCCGCCAGCGCCAGCTCTTCCTTGCTCTTGAAATGATGGAAGAAACTGCCCTTGGTAAGCCCGGCCGTAGCGCATATGTCTTCAATGCGCGTCGCCGAGTATCCCTTGGCCCGGATCACGTGCAGCGCGGCATCGAGGAGCTTGGTCTTCGATTCGTGTTGTAAGGATTCGAGCTTTGATTCGGCTGCTTTCATCAAAGTACCAACCAGTTGGTATGTACACAATACCTACCAATCGGTATGTTGTCAATTAAGAAATATGATTGCCCGGTGGGAGAATAGATTGGCTGCTAAAAATCTTGCATAATGAATAACTTGTAGAAGAAAATTACCCATCGATCTGCGCAAATCTGCGGCAAAATCCCTAAACGCTGGCCGTGCCGGTTGATCCCAACGGAAGGAAATACTGTGTGCCGCGGATGGGCTCGCTCACGCGGCGCAGCAGCTCTTGCAGGTCGGTATGGCGCTCCACGAAATCGATATCGTTGGTGTTCACCACCAGCAGGTCGGACGAGGTGTAATGAAAGAAAAAGTGCTCGTAGGCCTTGACCACTTCTTCGATGTAGTCGTCGCTCACGGCCGTCTCGCCGGGGAGGTTTTTCTTGCGCAGGCGTTTCTTCAGCACCTCCGGCGAGGCCTGAAGATAAATCACCAGGTCCGGCGCCGGCAGTTGCTGGCGGAAAAGCTGGTAGTAGCGGTTGTAGACTTCCAGCTCGGGATCGCTCAGATTGATGTAGGCGAAGATCTTGTCTTTTTCAAAGATGTAGTCCGCCACCACGGTCTTGCGCGAACCCGGTCCCACTTCCAGCCGTTGCAGCTGTTCAAAGCGGCGGATGAGAAACGCGAACTGTGCCTGGAAGCCGGCGCCGCGTTCGCCTTCATAAAACGCGCGCAGAAAAGGATTGTCTTCCGGCTCGATCACCCGTTGCGCGTTCAGCCGGTCCGCGATGATATTGGCCAGCGTGCTCTTGCCCACGCGAATGGGGCCTTCCACGGCTATATATTGTGGCGGTTCAAAAAGCTTGGCCATGAGTCACGGTCGCGGACTTGTCGCAGCATATATCGCGAAACGCCCGCTGGCAATTGCATGATGAGTAACGCCTGTGGGAAACCATGGCCAGCCCGGATTTCAAATTTCAAATTTGAAATTTACAATTTGAAATTGAGTGTTCCTCGCTCTCACAGCTTTCGTCTCGGCCGCGGCCGCCAGCTATGCCGGATACGCCACCATGGCCCCGGGCTCGCAACTCTATGGCCGCACGCTCACGCACGGCGGCGATCCCCACCAGATGGCGCTTACCTTTGACGACGGCCCCAACGATCCTCATACGCTGCGCTTGCTGGACGTGCTGGCCAAACATGAAGCCCGAGCGACGTTCTTTCTGATCGGCAAGTATGTCCGCCAGCGCCCGGAAATTGCCCGCGCCATCCTGGCCGCCGGACACGAGATCGGCAATCATACCTACAGCCATCCCAATCTGATCTTTGTCTCTGCTTCACGGTTGCGCCGCGAGCTCGAAGACTGCGGCAAAGCGCTGGAAGATGCGCTGGGCACAAGAACTTCGCTATTTCGACCGCCCTTCGGCGGACGGCGTCCGAACGTGTTGCGCACCGCCCGCGCCATGGGGCTTGAGCCGATCATGTGGTCGGTGACCGCCTATGACTGGAGCGCCAAGTCGCCTGAAACCATCGTTGGGATTGTCTCCCGCCGGGTGGATTCGCGCCGCAACCCGCAGGCGGAAGTCGTTTTGCTGCATGATGGCGGGCATCTGGCTTTCGGCACAGACCGCGGCCACACCGTGGAGGCCACGCGGCGCTTGCTGGATCGGTACAAAACAAAGCAGTTTGTTTCCGTCACCGCGCTCCGGCCGGCGGGCGCAACTTCGGAGGTCGCATCCAAGGCCTGAAGGCTCCCAAAATCACGGCATTCGTTCCTGCCGGTTGAAAATTTTTCTACTAGCGTTGGTAGTGTTTGCCAGCCCCTAGGACAATAGCAGCTCTGCTCGCAACTGCGTACAGGATTTGATTTCTTGCCCGGGAGTTTATTCGAATGCGCACGTCCTCATGGGTTTCTTTGTTGGTCATTGTGTTGGCCGCGCCCTTTTGTCTGGCGCAGTCCAGCGTGGAGGGTGTGGTAAAGACTGCTGCCGGAGCGCCGGTTTCGGGCGCCCAGGTCTCTCTTACCTACGTTTCTCTCACCCACGCCGGCGCCGCCACGCCCGCGCAGAAGACTGTTGCTGACGCGGACGGCCGCTTCCATTTTGCCGCCGTCGAAGGCGGGCAATACGTGGTAAGGACGGAAGCCTCGGGCTTTTTCACCAGCGATTACCAATTGGTGCTGCGTCCTCGTGAGCCTGTTTCGCTAACCATCGAACTGGCCCCAAAGACCACGGCCCGTGAGAGCATAGAGGTCAAAGCTGAGGCCCAGACCATCGACCCGGACAAGACCGGCAGCTCGCAGACCTTTACCCGCCAGCAGCTTGAGCGTTTGCCTGATCCGCTGGTCGAAAACACCAGCAACCTGGTCGCGAACCTGATGCCGGGCGCAAGCCAGAGCCATGACAACTTTATCAATGTTCGGGGCAATGAATTCTCCCTGCACGAATTCATCAACGGCGTCTCCTTTCTGGAAAACACGCAGCCGCAGTTTGGCCCCGGCGTGAGCCCGCAGATTTTTGAGACCGTGGATCTGATGACCGGCGGCTTTACTTCAGAATATGGCAATCGCTTTGGCGGCGTACTGGATATCACCACGCGGTCCGGACGGAACATGCAGGGTCATGGATCGGTGAATTTTCGCGGAGCCACCCAGGACAACTACGATCTCAACGCAGAATATGGCGGCTCCTCCGGTAAGCTTGGTTATTTTGTTTTTGCTGACGGCTTTACTTCCGGACGCTTCCTTGATCCTCCTGACGCAATTGAACTCAACGACTTTGGCTCCGGGCTTCGCGGCACCACGCAGCTTGATTGGGCCAGCGGCAAAGATAGTTTTAAGCTTCTGCTGATGGGCAGCGGCGCCAATTTCCAGCAACCCAACCTGCCCGAAGACCAGGAAGTGGGACGCGATCCCTCTCGCCACCTTCGCCAGCAGACCGGTATCCTCACCTGGGGACATACGTTTTCTCCCAGCACGGTCCTTTCCAGCTCGGTCTATCAGCGCATTGGTTCGGACCGTATCCTGCCGACCTCTGATCCGGATACCCCTGTCTCCATCGGCTCACGCAGCACGCTGACGGTTGGCGCCAAGAGCGATCTGATTCACCTCTGGCACGGACACGTGATCAAGGCCGGCATTGACCTCACGCGCCTGCGCGAGCTGGAGAGCTTCTTCATTGACGGTCGCGGCGACGCGGAAATTTTCAACCTCGACGCCAGCGGTGTATTCAGTTTCAGCGGCGGAGTAAAAGGCGGCCAGGCCGGCTTCTATCTGCAAGACCATTTTTCACCTTTCAAGAACCTCACCGTGGACGCGGGACTGCGCTATGACTATTTCGATCTGGTGGACACACATGTCCAGACGAGTCCGCGGATCGGCATGGCCTATCACATCACACGGACGAAATCGGTCGTGCATGCCGCTTACAACCGTTTGTTTTCGCCGCCGCCGCTGGAGTATTCGCTGCTTGCCAGTTTTATCGGCAACTTTGCCGCCGATCCTGACCAGCGCGTGGGCAACGTACGCGCTTATACCCAGAACTATTTTGAGGTCGGCATTCAGCAGGAATTGCACCCGCAGGTCGCGCTGGAAGTGGACGCTTACACCCACTCAGGACATAACAGCTTTGAGAACCACGAAATCGGGATCTCGCGCCTGTTCCTTCCCATCAACTTCCATACAGCGCGTTCCAGCGGGGCCGACGTGGTCCTGAATGTCCGCAATCTGGAGCGGCTGGGCGTGAGCGCGCGCCTGCAATACACTCTAGCGCGCACATTCTTCTATGGTCCGGTAACAGGCGGCTTCACCGGTGATGAGCCTCTGGAACCAGGAGAACGCATTCAGCCCGCCTTTGATCAGACTCACACCGGCACGGCGAATCTGTTCTACCGCAATCGCTGGAGAAATTCCTGGATCGGCACAGCGCTGCGCTACGGCAGCGGCACCATCGTTGAGAACGGCCCCCGCCTGGACCAGCATCTCACCGCCGACCTCTCCGCCGGCTTTAACCTGTGGAACGTGGAATCCCGCCGCCTCGACCTGGAGTTGGACGCCACCAATCTCACCGATAACCGCTACAGGATTTCCAAAGAAAGCGAAGAGATCCCCATTCAGTTTGCTCCGTCGCGCACGCTTGGCGGCAGCCTGAAGTTTCACTTTTGAGGACTTTGCAACCGACGAAAAGGGCTGTTTCTCAAGTAAAATAATGGGAAACAGCCTTTTCTCATTTGTGGAGCACCATGAAATCGCGCCTCAACGCGGCCTCTATCACGCTGATTACCCTGGCTTTAAGTGCCGGAGCGGCTGCTGCTGACGCGTCTTTGCTAAAGCCGCCTCCCGGAGCCAGGGTGGCAATTGTGATGTTTGAGGACCTGGAGTGCCCTGAATGTGCCCGCGCCTACCCCCTGGTGTGGGAGGCCGCGAGCACCCACAAGATCCCAGTCGTGCTGCATGACTTTCCTTTGCCCCGGCATAACTGGTCGTTTGAAGCCGCAGTTTGGGCGCGGTACTTTGACTCGGCCTCCGTCGCGCTGGGCAATGAGTTCCGCAAGTTCATTTACGCGAATCAGGTTCAGATCAACAAGGACAACCTGCAACGCTGGGTCCAGAAATTTGGCGATGAGAACAAGACTCCCTTACCGCTGGTTAAAGATCCTGACGGCAAATTGGCTGAAAAGGTGAGGGCCGATTATGCGCTGGGCCAGCGCATCGGCGTGGAACATACGCCCACAATCTGGGTTGTAAGTAATGGCGGCGTCTCACAGCCGCTGGTGGAAGAGGTTAAGGATCGCGACCAGTTGAACCAGATGGTCGAAGGCATGCTGAAGACCGCGCAACCGGCGCAGCCTGCCAAAAGCGCTTCGCCTCGCCGCGGTGCAGCGCCCAAGAAGGGTTCGGCGGCCAAAAATACCAGGAAAGCAGGATGATAACTCGATGAATCGATTGACAAAGCTTCTCGTCTTCACCGCCGCATGGCTCGTCAGCATGATACCGGCGGCCGTATCGTTCGCCGCCGACGGATCTTCCCTGAAGCCGCCGCCGGGCGCCAGGGTGGCAATCGTTGTGTTTGAAGACCTGGAGTGTCCCAGCTGTGCCGTCGCCTATCCGCAGTTTTGGGAAGTGGCCAATAAGTACAACGTTCCTCTGGTGTTGCACGATTTCCCGCTCGCTATGCATCCCTGGTCATTTGACGCGGCGGTTTATGCCCGCTATTTTGACACCAAATCGCAAAAGCTGGGCGACGATTTCCGCGGCTATATTTTCAAGAACCAGACGCAGATCGATAAACAGAACCTGCCTCAATATGTCGACAAGTTCGCCAATGAGAACAAGGCCCCGCTACCCTTCGTCTTTGATCCTGCTGGCGAACTCAAAGCCAAGGTCATTGCGGACCGTGACCTGGGAACGCAGATTGGTTTGACGGGCACGCCCACGATCTTCGTGGTCGGCAATGGGGGCGCTGCTACTCCTACGGTTGAAGTTGCCTTTGCTGACCGCGCGCGGCTCGGCCCGATCGTTGAAGAGATGCTCCACAAAGCGCCTCCCGCAGCGCCCGCAAAGAAAGCCGCGCCCAAAAAGGGAACGGCGAAGAAAGCCACGCAAAAATAACGCCGTCGGCCTTTCTTCTGAAGCAGAACAAAAACGCCCTCCTGAGGAGGGCGTTTTTTATTCCAGTGATCACGATTCTGTTGCCCGGCTCCAGCTCATGCTGCCTGTTTGAGCCTCCCCACTTCAACGACCAATTCTTCGTAATCCGGCTCCTGTCCCAGTTCGTAGGTTTTGGAAAAAGCGATCTTGCCTTGCTTGTCCACGATGAAGACGGCCCGGTCATTGATTCCCGGCAGCGGTTCTCCCAGGCGCAGAATTCCATATTGCTGGGCCACTCCCGCGTGCGGCCAATAGTCGCTTAACATGGGGTATTCCTGCCAGCCGATGGATTTCTCCTGCCAGGCAAGATGGCTATAAATCGAATCCGGGCTGATGCCCACGACCTGGGCATCGTGTTCGGCGAACTTGGGCAGATACCTGCTGTACGCCGACATCTCATTGGTTCAAGTTGGACTCCAATCCAATGGGTAAAACGCTACAATCACGTTCTTTTTGCCACGCAAGTCGCTGAGCTTGAACTTGTGTCTTTGTTTGCCCGTTACCGCGGGTAGCTCAATCTCCGGCGCCATTTCTCCCGCCTTCAAAGCTGCCATTCATTCCTCCAGGTAATCTGGCCGGTCCGGAGGGGCGTCCCTTCCCGGAGCGGCACTAACGGCCCAAAAAAGTAATTTTATCGTGGTCAAATAATTTAAGACAGGGTAGCTTAAAGAAAACAGCGGGAGCATGAGCGGCATCGAATTCCGTTGTCCCCCAGCATCTGCAATACTGGATGCTTAAATGGCCAAGAGCACGCGTACTGAGGAGTAACAATGCTGGGTTTCAGTAGTTATAATTACGGGCATTTTTCCCGCGAGCTTTTTCGTGAGCTGGGTCGTGTCTCGTTCTCCGGTCCCGGACCGGGCGAGCGCGCTCCTGATTTCAAAGCCACCACCCTTGACGGCGAAACTATCCGTCTCAGCGACTTCGCCAAAAAGAAGAACGTTCTCCTGATTTTTGGCTCCGCCACCTGCCCCATGACCGCCACCTCGATTGGAGGCATCAACGAGCTGTATGACCGTTTTCGTGGCGATGAAATCGAGTTCCTCTTCATCTACGTGCGCGAAGCCCATCCTGGCGAGATTATCCCCGCGCACAGCTCCATACGCGAGAAAACAGAGGCTGCCCGCCTTCTTCGCGATGAAGAAGACATGCAAATGCCGGTCCTGGTGGATGATCTGCGCGGCTCCATCCATCGCCGGTATTCCACCCTGCCGAACCCCGCATTTCTCATCGATAAGTCCGGCCGTGTGGCCTTTCTCTCCTTGTGGTCAAAACCGGAGGGACTCGGCCGCGCCATCCAGGAGCTTCTGGAACTGCAGGAAGAGCGGGGAGTTGACCATGTTGTTGTCAGCGGAGGGCAGGACCTTGCCATGTCCTTGCCGTATAGCGCTTTATACGCGTATCGCGCCTTGGAGCGGGGAGGCAAGCAGTCTCTGAGCGACTTTCGCCAGGCTCTGGGATTACCGGCGCGTGTGGCCTTTACCGCTTCGCATCTGGCACGCCCGCTGCTGGAGAACCCCGGTCGCGTAATGTCGATTGCCGCTCTCACCGCTGCCGTCCTCGCCGGCGGATTGTATGCAGGTTTTGAGCTGCGCAAACGCCGGCTCGGCCTGCGCCGCAACCCCTATCGCGCCTACGAAAAAGATAAAGTGCGTGATACCGAGACGGGGACGGATTATGGAGCCGTGGGAATCTAATTCTTTTCACATCCCGAAACGAAGTGAGGGAACACTATAGTCGCGTTGCTGCCACACGCAAGCTTAGACTCACCGGTCTTTCACGCAATCAGGCTCAATTCACTTTATTCATAAATTTTCATGGTGATAGGGCTCCCTCGCTTCGTTCGGGATTAAGAGAAGAATCATTTCGGGAGCCCATCCGGCAGATCACCCAACGGCGTGTCCAGTTCGCGATAGGCACGCTTGACAAAAATGTCTAAGAAATACGCTTTGAAGGCATCCGCCGTTTCTGCGTCTTTAAGCCCGATCTTCGCCGCCAGGTTAGAGTTCTGATTCCCCAGCGCTACCGCAGTTTGGTCTGCGGTCAGGCCCTTGGCTTTGTTGTCTTTCACTTGTTGGATCACTTGCTGAAAAAGAGCAATGTTGCTGCGAAGGAAGTCGCCGTTCATTTCTGCATCGCCGTGGCCGGGAATGATCACCGCGGGCGCCAGCGATGCAAGCTTCTCCAGGGCCTTCAGCCACTCGGCGGGGTACGTGCCGCCGATGGCGAATGGATATGGGCTCAGCAAAATGTCGCCCGTCACCAGGATTTTTTCTTTCGGCAGGTAAACGTAGGTGTCGCCGGGCGTGATCGCCCGTGCGTGCAGCACCTGGATCTCGCGCCCTCCCAGGATGAGCGTCACGGAATCTGAAAACGTCACATTCGGATACGTTTTCCGCAGCGACTGCTTCTGCGACAGGAAATTCCGGTCAGCCGCCAGCCGCTCTTCCGCGGCTTTGATTCGCTCGGCTGGCGCATTCTTAGCCTTGGCGGCGGCAATCTGCTTTTCAAAACCCTCCAGGAACTGCGGCAGGTCTTCTTTCAGCCCTTTGTCGTTCCAGCGTGGCTCCAGGTCCAGCATGTGTTCACGTGTTTTTTCGTGAGTGATGATCTGCAGCCCCGGGAACGCGCCCAGATACACCTGGTTGCCGCCCCAGTGGTCCCAATGCCAGTGTGAATTCACCAGATAACGTACCGGCTTATTTGTCAGCTTGCGGATTTCTGCCAACACAGTCGCCGCTGTTTCCGGTGTGCCATTGGCGTCGAACACCAACACGCCCTCGTCCGACAGGACCGCCACCGAATTGCCGCTCAGGCCAACATCACCATAAGGCGTAGTAGTAAAGAGATACACTCCATCCGCGACTTTTTGGCTTGCAACTTTGCCGAAATCTTTGGCCGAGCAGTGAGGGGCAAAATGCACAAACAGACAAATGACTACGACGAGCAAGGCACGCTTCTTGTGCATACTCCTCCTGGGAAGCAATGAGTAAGTAGACGGCCCAATGCTTTTCAGGTGAGCGAAGGCTTTTAGAGATGGAAGACGCAGGCTCAGCTTTCCTCCGTGTCTCCGTGCCTCCGTGGTGGGCCTTGGTTCTTGTCCAAGGAATGCGCTCAACTACATCGCATCCCCGGCAGCCGCGATGGTCTGTTGGATATCGCGATCCGTGTGCGCCGCGCCCAGAAATATGGCCTCATATTGCGATGGCGGCAGATAGACGCCTCTTTCCAGCATGGCGCGATGAAATTTTCCGAAAGCCTGCGTGTCAGACCTGGCCGCCGTGTCCCAATCGTGAACTTCGCCCAGCTGGAAAAACCACGTAAACATGGAACCCACGCGGTTCGCTGTGAGCGCCACGCCTTTCTTCTTCGCCACGGCAAGCACGCCATCCACCAGCGCTGCACTTCGCTGTTCAAGCTGCTGGTAAATTTCAGGATGCTTTTTTAGCTCGCTCAATGTTGCCCGGCCTGCTGCCATCGCCAGTGGATTCCCGGAAAGCGTTCCCGCCTGATACACGGGGCCGAGCGGAGCGATCATGTCCATCAGTTCAGCTCGTCCGCCGTATGCGCCCACGGGCAGTCCACCGCCGATAATCTTTCCCAGAGTGGTGAGGTCAGGCTTGATCTTGTACAACTCCTGCACGCCCCCGAAGCCCACCCGAAATCCGGTCATCACCTCATCGAAGATCAATACCGCGCCTTGCCGCTCAGTCATCGACCGCAGAAACTCAAGGTAGCCCTTGCGCGGTGGAACGCAGCCCATGTTGCCCACCACCGGCTCAACGATGACGCACGCTATTTCGCTCTGGAATCTAGTAAACGCTTCCTGCACCGCCTGCTCGTTGTTGAAGGGAAGTGCCAGCGTAAACTTTGCCTGCTCGTCGAGCACGCCCGCGGAACCGGGAATGCCCAGCGTCGCCACGCCCGAGCCGGCTTTCACCAGCAGCGAGTCGGCATGACCGTGGTAGCAGCCTTCAAACTTCACAATGTACTTGCGTCCGGTAAAGGCCCGCGCCAGGCGTATGGCGGACATCGTGGCTTCCGTTCCGGAGCTGACAAAGCGCACTTTGTCCATCGACGGAAACGCTTCGATCACCGCCTCGGCCAACTCGGCTTCCGCGGGAGTGCAAGCGCCGAAGCTGGCGCCGTCGCGATTTGCTTTTTCCACCGCTTCTACAACGCTTCCGAAGGCGTGACCCAGAATGAGGGGGCCCCACGAAGCGACGTAGTCGATGTATTCATTACCGTCGGCGTCCCAAATGCGTGCGCCTTTCCCACGCACGATATACGGCGGTTCGTCGCCGACCGATTGAAATGCCCGTACGGGTGAATCGACGCCGCCGGGGATCACCCGGCAGGCGCGAGCGTGCAGATCCTGTGATTTTTTTCGCGATGTCATGTTTTGCTCGTCCACTGGACTCTTGAATATACCGCAACGCGCCCACGGCAAACCGGCGGAAGCCCTCAAGAACATGGCCAGCTTAGTGCTAAAAGACCGCTCTAAAAAACGCCGCCCGTCGCCGCCCTGTGTCGCTCTTTGCCGCTGGCGACACCCTCGGGAAGCATGCCACAATCGGTTCGGTTCTTATCGCTGACGGAGTTTTCTTATGAAACCGTATCTGTTCTTCAGTCTGATCCTTCTCGTATCCGGTGCAAGTTTCGCGCAGAATAGTTCCAGGCTTCCTGACAACAAAGAATTGGTCTCAAAAGCGAGAAGCTTTTACGTTCAATCCGATACCTTCTATATGAAGCGCGAAGCGCTTGAGAGTTCATTGCTGGGGCAAGCCGAATTCAAAGCCTGGGACCTTCAGATCACCGGCAAGGTAGAGCTGGCCGACATGCTGGTGAGAGTGAAGCGCGTACCATTTTCCAATCACTTCAGCTACACGGTGACCGACCGCGACACCGATACCATCGTGATGGCCGGCAAGGTGGATTCTCTGCGGGGAACAGTTTATGGCCGCATCGCGAAGGAGATTGTAGAAAAGATGGTTAGGTTGCGCGGCAATCCGCTACCCGGCGGAAGCAAGAAGCCCTAGCAAATTATTAAGGCATGCTTATGTTTCAATAGCTTTCATTGTTTTGGTCATCAGTCTTCGCAGTTATTCTTGCTTTTCCTTCAGCACATATCTCTAGAATCTTCTGGCTTGTAGCTCCCATTGATGTACACCCGGCCCCTAATCACCTTAGTCCTGTAGTAGAAGAGCTAAGGGAACGCTGCGTGGCGGGGTGTGACCGCCGTCATGGCATCGGTTCGGGGGAAGGCGAATCATGAAGCAATAGGAATCAGCATCGGACAAATTTCCTGAGCGATCTTCAGCTATCTGTCTGGTCGAAAGGAATTCTATATGACCATTAGAGTTGAGCCTGAATCGGTTCGGGAGCATGCGCAGATCAGTTGCAAGCCCCTATTCCATAGCCATCCATTTTCTAAATTGTTCAGCGCACCAATCTACCCGGTTTTGCAGAAAGGTGTTCTGAGAAAATTCATCCGCCTTCTCACTGTTACGGTTTCATTGGCCGCTGTTTCTTTTGCCGGCGTTACCGTCAGTTCCCCCCACAATGGAGCCACTGTGGTCTCGCCGGTCCACGTGGTTGCTACGGCCACTTCAACCAACCCGATCACCTCTATGCGGATTTACGTTGACAACGTCAGCGTGTACGTCATTTCTGCCAACAGAATCGACACGCTGGTCAGCATGACGACGGGGAAGCACACGGTAGTCGTTCAAGCCTGGGATTCGAAAGGCACAGTCTTCAAGACGTCGATCACTATCACGGTCGGTACAGCGCCACCCCCGCCTCCTCCACCCACGACCGGCGTTACAGTCAGCTCACCCAGAAATGGCGGAACACTGGCATCGCCCATCCACGTGGTTGCCTCGGCCTTTTCCGCCAACCCTATTACCGCCATGCGGATTTATCTGGACAGCGTCAGCGTGTATGCCAACACTACCAACAAAATTGATACTTTGGTGAAAGCAACAACCGGCGTGCACAACATGACCGTCCAGGCCTGGGATTCCCAAGGCACGGTGTTTAAAGCGCCACTCAGCATCACGATCAATCCAACCACTACACTGAGCGCGGAGACCGGCAACAACACAAGCGCCGCGGATAGCTTCGCGGCACAAAGCAACGGTAACGCCGCTGCCGGCAACGTGAGCAAGGTTGCTACGCGAACGCTGCTCTATCCTGGCTCAACGGCCAAGATATATGCCCACTTCATGCCCTGGTTCGGCAGCCTCAAGCACATGAGCGTCGGGTACCTCTCCAATGACTCACAGCAGATAAAGAGGCAAGTCAACGATATGTTGTCCCGCGGTCTGAATGGCGTCAACATTGATTGGTATGGCGTTGGTAGCGACGGGACCGATTTCTTGACGATCGACCATGTGACACAACTCATGATGCAGGAGGTTGAATTGCATCCGGGATTCACCTTCGCCATCACGTATGATCAGGGTTCGCTGGTGCCATGCTCCCAGAACGCTGCCTGCAACATCACGCAGAGGGTAATCGACGATCTCAATCATGCCAATGTGAGCTACTGGGGCTCGCCTGCCTACCAGAAGTCCGGCGGCCGTCCGGTGGTTTATTTCTTTTTTGATTCCACATACGCCATCGATTGGGACCGGGTGCGCGCCGGCGTGGCCGGAAACCCTCTATTCTTCTTCTTGCACGCCAGCGGATTCACCCATGCGCAGAGCGATGGAGCTTTTGCCTGGATTAAGCCGCCTCTTGCGACCAGCAGTGATCCTGCGGCGCTGATGTATCTCAGCGATTATTACGACACAGCCACCGCCTCTTCCAAACTGTCAACCGGTTCGGCCTATCCCGGCTTTGATGATTCCCTGGCGCCTTGGGGACTGCACCGCAAAGTTGATCAACAATGTGGCCAGACCTGGCTGCAAACCCTGGATGAAGCCAAAAACCACTACTCGACTTCAAGCCAGATGTCCGGCATTCAACTGGTCACCTGGAACGACTATGAAGAAGGCAGCGAGATTGAAAGTGGAATTGATAATTGCGTAAGTGTAAATGCGTCCGCTGGCGGGACCGTGCTCTCCTGGAGCATCAGCGGTCAAGCCAATACTGTTGACCATTTCTCCATCTACATTTCACAGGATGGAAAGACCCTTTTGTGGCTGAAAGACGCACCTGTAAGTGCGTCGTCGATGGACTTGGCCCAGTTCAATCTCAATGCCGGCACCTATACCGTGTACGTAAAGGCTATTGGCAAGCCATCGCTAACCAACAAGATGTCGTCCGGGGTGCAGTTGATCGTGCCTGCTCCCTAAAGACATCGATCAAGGGGCGCTGTGCGCGCCCCTTGAACAGCTTCAGCCAGCTCCAGTAGGCCTTTGCATGCCGCCAGGTCAGCGGCGGCGGGACTTCAGCGTTGTTCCGGAAGCTATTGCGTTATGTAGGCCGATGGAAAATGAAATTCGTTGCTAAAATAGACGGGTGATTCTTCCATTCGTCCGCGAAGTCCTGGCGGACGTGGAAAAGGGCCCTGGGTTTCAACAGGCGGCCTCATATCTTAAGCGACGGAGGGGGGAGTCAAAGGCCCCTGCGGGGCGTATCCGTCTGTCCGGGCTGGTCTCCACCGCAAAATCTCTTCTTATCCCCTACCTGCAACGCACTGCTGGAGTGCCGCTCGTCCTGATCGTCTCTGACAACCGCGCCGCGGAGGCCATCTTCCCCGTAATCCAGTCGTTTTGCGAATTGACTGGGGCATGCAATCCCCAATCGGTTGTCAAATTGCCTGCGTATGACGTATTGCCCTTTGAAAACATGTCGCCGCATCCGGAGATCCAGGAAGAACGCGCTACGGCGCTCTGGAAAATTTCCACCAACTCTGTATCGATCGTCATCGCGCCCTTGAACGCCACCGCCATGCGCCTGCGCTCAGCCGAATACTACGCCGGTCTGGCCCGCATCGTTCGACGCACAGACATGCTTGATCTCGAGGAGTTGGTCCAGCACCTGAACACCGTAGGCTACTCCGCCGTCGACGTGGTCGAGATGCCGGGGCAATATGCCGTCCGCGGCGGCTTGCTGGACGCGTATCCTCCCGAGGCCGATCGGCCGCTGCGCATTGAGCTGTTCGGCGATGAAGTTGAGTCCATCCGCAAATTCGATCCCGGCACACAACGCTCCGCTGCGCCCGTCGATGAAGTCATCTTGCTTCCACTCACGGAAACGCCGGTGCGCGAAGAGTTGCTCACTGAGATCCATGCCCGGCTTTCCGGCGCTCGCGTGCAGGGTGAGGCGGATGCGGTACGCAACGCGCTGGCTGAGACAGGCGTCTCTGTTTTTCCCGGTTGGGAGTTTTATGCCAACGCCGGCGCGCAGAACACGCTTTTTGACCTGCTTGCCAACGCCGTTGTTTTCGTCGATGAGCCTTCTGCGATTGAAGTTGAGCAGGAGCATTGGTGGGACCGGGTGGTTCAGCGCCATGAGCAGAGCCTCGTGGGCAAGCTGGCCACACCGGAAGACATCTATGTTCCGCCGGAGCAGTGGAATGAGTTGATCTCGCGCCTGCGTGGCGGCAGTCTGGAACACTTGAATGTGCTGCGCATCGCCCGGGCGGAAGAAGATCTGGGGCTGGTGGACCTACAGCTTCCTGACCAGCAGTTGATCGAGCTTTCAGCCCATTCCACGTCGCGCTTTCATGGTTCCGTTCCCGCCATGATTGAGGAGGTCAAGAAGCTTACTGCTCAAGGCCAGCGTGTGATCTTCGCCGCGCCCAACACCGGCGAAATGGAGCGCCTGGCGGACATTTTTACCGAGTATCAAGTGCCGTTTCGCCTGGGCACGCGCACTCCCGTTGCGGGAAGTGAAACCTATCTCGACGAAACTGCCTACTTCTCCGGGGACCTCACTACTACAACCATCGTTCGCGCCACGGTGCCGGAAGGCGTTGCCTTGCCGGAATCTCATCTGGTCATCTTCGGCGCGCGCGATTTGTTTGACGATTCGGAGATCGAGCCGCAACAGCCTTTGCGCCGCAAATCCAAAACCGCCGCGTTCATGTCGGACTTCCGCGACCTTGCGGTGGGCGACTTCGTCGTCCACGTGGAACACGGCATTGGCATGTACCAGGGGCTCAAGGAAATCCAGCAAAGCGAGATCACCGGTGAATACATGGTGCTGGAGTTCGCCGAGGCGGCCAAGCTCTACGTGCCGCTCACCCGCCTGGACCTGATCCAGAAATACCGCTCAAGCGAAGGCGTCCATCCGCCGCTGAGTCGCCTGGGCGGGACAGCCTGGGCCCGGACCAAAGCGCGGGTCAAGAAGGCCATGAAAGATATGGCCGACGAGTTGCTCAAGCTCTACGCTGCGCGCAAAGCAGCGCAGGGCCACTCCTTCCCGACCGACACGCAATGGCAGAAGGAATTTGAAGATGCGTTTGAGTTCAACGAAACGGACGACCAACTTACCGCTACGGCCGACATCAAGCGCGACATGGAATCCACCCTTCCCATGGACCGTCTGCTCTGCGGCGACGTCGGCTATGGCAAGACGGAAGTTGCCATGCGCGCCGCCTTCAAAGCCGTGCAGGATAACAAGCAGGTGGTGGTCCTGGCTCCCACGACGGTGCTGGTCTTTCAGCATTTTGAAAATTTCAAACGCCGCTTCGCCGCCTTTCCTATCTGCATTGAGATGATGAGCCGCTTCCGCAACGCCAGGCAGCAGAAAGAAACAGCGGAGCGCATCGAGAATGGCAAAGTCGATATCGTCATCGGCACGCACCGCATTCTCTCGCAGGACATCAAATTTCAGGACCTTGGTCTCGTCATTGTCGATGAGGAGCAGCGCTTCGGCGTGCGGCATAAAGAACGTCTCAAGCAGCTCAAGAAAGAAGTCGACGTGCTCACCATGTCGGCCACGCCCATTCCGCGCACGCTGCACATGTCCATGGTCGGGCTGCGCGATATGAGCGTGATTGAAACGCCGCCCAAAGACCGCATGGCCATCCAGACGGTTGTGGCCGCTTACGATGAAAAGCTGGTCAAGTCGGCTTTGGAGCATGAACTGGAACGCGGCGGCCAGGCTTTTTTCGTGCACAACCGGGTGGAATCGATCTATGAGATTGCCGCGAAACTCCAGGAGATGCTGCCGCGCGCGCGCGTGATCGTTGGCCATGGGCAAATGTCGGAAGGAGAACTGGAAAAAGTGATGTTTGCCTTTGTGCGCCACGAGGCGGACATCTTGGTCGCGACCACGATCATTGAGAATGGCCTGGATATTCCGCTTTGCAACACTATCATCATCAATCGCGCCGACCGCCACGGCCTCTCTGAGCTGTATCAGTTGCGCGGACGCGTGGGCCGGTCAAACCGCAGGGCCTATGCTTACCTGCTGGTCCCCGCGGAGCAGGAACTCACGCCGGTGGCGCGACGCCGGCTCGCAGCGCTCAAAGAATTTTCCGATCTTGGCGCGGGATTCAAAATTGCCGCCCTGGACCTTGAACTGCGCGGCGCCGGCAACCTTCTGGGCGGTGAGCAGAGCGGCAATATCGATGCCGTGGGCTTTGAAATGTATACCGGCATGCTCGATCGCGCGATCCGTGAACTGAAAGGCGAGGAGCTTTCCGATAAGGTCAGCACCCAGCTCAATCTTGGGATCGACCTCCGCATTCCTACCCAGTACATCGCGGAAGAAAACCAGCGCCTGCGCATGTATAAACGCGCCGCGGGCGTGGAGAGCGAAGCCGCGCTGGAGGATGTTCGCAAGGAACTGGAAGACCGCTACGGCGAACCACCGGTCCAGGTCCGCTATCTGCTGGCGGCATCCGCGTTGAAACTGCTGTGCGAACGCGTCGGTGTGCTGGCCGTCGACCGCAAGCGCGATTCTGTGACGATTAAGTTCACCGAGCAGGCTGCCATCGAGCCGGAGCGCCTCGCCCGTTTCGTAGCCCAGGCCAAAGGGGCTCAGTTCTCGCCTGGCGGAGTGCTCAAGTTCAATTTGAAATCTACCCAGCCGGAAGCCGTGATTGACCAGCTCAATGGCTTGCTACACGAACTGAGTCCTGAAGTAGTGGCCCAGACCTGGCTACAAGCGAAATAGAAGCTTTCCCATTGAATTTTTTATGCTTTGATGACCTCCGAAGCTGCTCGTCAAACAAGGCTCCTTTAAGTAAAATAGTTTGCGCTGAGGCGAACTATGAAACCCAGTCTAGCTATTTCTCTTCTTGTTATTTCTTTGCTACAAGCCACCTTTGCACAACCAATACCAGCCCAGAACAATCCTTCCGGCCCTGGTGATCCCGGCTATAAGCCCGGCAGCGGTACCACCCTATGTGTAGACGTCCCCAGGAGCCTCGACGCCAAAAAGTTGAAGCCGGGGGAGGAGATTGTCGCGCGTGTCACACAAGACCTTGTTTATGACGGCAAGGTGATCGTTCCTCGCGAGGCAAAAGTATTCGGCAAAGTGGCTGATCTGAAGCTCGCCGAAAAAGAAGATCCTGAAACCCGCCTCTTGCTGTCGTTTGAAAAGATCGTGACCAAAGATGGCCGCGAATTTCCGTTTGAGTACCCTGCCTTCGTCCAGGCGCTGGCTCCGGAGCGGCGCGCGGCCGCTTCCAGCACCAATATCAACAACCTTCCAGTCAAAGCCGAGCTGGGTAATGCCATGGATCGTGTGAGCGCCATGCCTATTCAGCTGGGTGATAAGAACAGCGTCACCTACGGAGTGATTATTCCAACCGCAAGCGGTGTCTTCGGTCTTCCCGGTCTGAAGCTCATTGACAGCCCGAAAGGCCCATACATTGTGGCGCCGAAGGGGAATATCAAGCTGGAGTACGGCGCGCAAATGGTGCTGCGCGTGGCAACGCCGGCAAAATGAATAGCTCAGGACTATTTGCCTGTGACATGAACGCGCTCTCGAACGAGCACAGGTCCCGCCATCAGCAGTTGGCGGATTCCTTGCGGTCAGCAGTGTGCGCGGTGCGGGAATTATCCGATGGTTACGAATTTGAATTTATGCCCGACCGCGCCAACTTCCAGGCGCTGGCGGAACTCACACCGCTGGAGCACGCCTGCTGCCCGTTTTTCGACGTTTGCATTCGCCTTGAGCGTGAAGGGGGCAAGCTCTGGTGGCGCCTGACCGGAAGAGAGGGAGTGAAGACCTTTCGCGCCGAGTTTGGGCCGTGGTTTGGAGGCCGGGCTCTTTAAATTAGCGGCGGCAACTCTTGTTATTTGGGGAGCGCCTTCCGAAACGGCGGTGCTCTTCTGGTTGCTTTTACGCAACTAAGGGGGAGAGCGTTCATCCTGTTATAATCCGCCCTTCCTATGAAAACATCGAAACTCTTCCTTCTTGCATTCGTTCTTTCATGCGTCAGCTTTGCCCAACAACCTTCCCCGCAACCGCAGCGCGTCACCATCCATGCCGGCCACATGCTGGATGTGAAAACCGGCAAGGTCAGCGACAACGTTCTGGTTACAATCGAGGGTGACAAGATCGTCTCTGTTGGCTTTGGTGCGGCGCCCGCGGAAGGGAAGGTGATCGATCTGCCCAACGCCACATTGCTGCCGGGGTTGATCGATGTCCACACGCACCTGACCTTCGATCCCAACTTTGGCTACCAGGAGCTGGGCATCTCTATTCCCAAAGAGGCGCTGATCGGGGCGAAGAACGCCCGCATAACGCTTGAGGCCGGTTTCACCACGGTGCGGAATGTAGGGGCCAGCGGCTACACCGACGTCGCCTTACGCGATGCCATCAATGAAGGCATGGTCCCAGGCCCGCGAATCCTGGCCAGCGGTCCAGCGCTTTCCATTACCGGCGGCCATTGCGACCAGAACCTTCTGCCGTATGAATGGCACGCAAAGTCTGACGGCGCTGCGGACGGCGTTGAGGGCGTGCAGCACAAAGTGCGCGAAATCATTAAATATGGCGCCGATGTAATCAAGGTCTGCGCCACCGGCGGAGTGCTCAGCAAGGGCGACGATCCCCGCGCCTCGCAATACACCCTGGAAGAGATGAAGGCCATTGTGGCGGACGCGCACCGGCTGGGGCGCAAGGTCGCGGCCCACGCACACGGCGCGCAAGGCATTGCCTGGGCCTCTGAGGCCGGCGTGGACTCCATTGAACACGGTTCATACATCGATGACGCCGGCATCGCCATGATGAAAAAGCAGGGCACCTACCTGGTGCCCACGCAATATCTGAGCGACTGGATGCGCGAGAATGCCACGAAGATCGGCTTGCCGCCGATGTACGCAACCAAAATGAAGGAAGTAACCGCCGTAAGCCGGCAGAACATCAAAAAAGCATTCAATGCGGGCGTGAAGATTGCTTTCGGCACGGATGCCGCCGTCTACCCACATGGATTGAACGCGCATGAATTCGCGGTGTATGTGCAGATTGGCATGACGCCGCTTCAAGCCATCCAAACCGCCACAGTGAATGCCGCTGACCTGCTGGGATGGACGGACCGCATCGGTAGTCTGGAGCAGGGCAAGTTTGCCGACGTCATTGCCGTGAACGGCGATCCACTGAAAGATGTGACACTGCTGCAGAGCCCGGCCATGGTGATGAAGGGCGGCACGGTCTACGTTCAGAAATAGCGTAACGTCTCGCGTTTTCCTGGGGATGATAAATTGCCAGTTCCCTCCCCGATTGAAACAATTTACGGTTCGCAACAAGCGGTGAGCGCGAAGAGATGCTCACCGGAAGGCGAGCAATGGAGCTCAAGTGATGAATAGCTGTTCAAAACCCCGGCATGTTTTGGGACTGAAAATGACCGTTGTGAAATTAATCCTTCTGTTGGCGGTGCTCCTGGCGGGTTTGACGGCTTACGCCCAACACGGAACCCCCGCCCCTGCTTCAGCCACCGATATCGACAAAGTCTTTACCCTGCTGGGCGATCATTATTTTGACGAATACTATTTCAAATTCAATCCCACCCAGGGCACGGCCGCAGGATTTCACCAGTATGACAATCAATTGGAGGATTACTCCAGGGCATCCATAGATAAGCAGGTCTCCACGCTGAAGGACTTCCAGAAACTTGTGGGAAAAATCGATCTGCAACAGCTTTCCGTAGCGCAGCGGGTGGACCAGTGGCTTCTGCTGAATGACATCAACGCCCGGTTGCTGACGCTGGAAAACATTCGCCCCTGGGAAAAGAACCCAGATCTGTATTCTTCCAGTATCACCAACTCCATCTTCGGGATCATGGCGCGGACCTTTGCGCCGCCGGCACAACGGCTGAAGTCAGTCATCGCGCGCGAGAAGCAGATACCGGCAGTCTTCCAGGCGGCGCGCCAGAACCTGAAGAATCCTCCCCCGATCTACGTCGATGTTGCTCTGGAGCAGCTCCCCGGCATCATCAGTTTTTTCCAGAAAGATGTACCTGAAGCATTTAAGGCAGTGAAGGACCAGGCGTTGCTGGCGCAGTTCCACGCCAGCAATCAGAAAGTGATGGATGAACTCAAGAGTTACCAGGAATGGCTGCAGAAGGACCTGAAGCCACGGGCTCACGGTGACTTTCGTATCGGCGCGGACAACTACCGCAAAAAGCTCTTGTATAACGAGGATGTCGACATTCCGCTGGACCGCTTGCTGGAGATCGGCATGGCCAACCTGCGCCTGAACCAGCAGGCATTCAAAGATACAGCGGCGAAAATCGATCCCAACAAGACCGCGCAGCAGATCCTGGAGGAGCTGGGAAAAGACCATCCCGCTCCGGACAAACTCTTGCAGAGTTTCCGCGACACTTTAGGTGGACTGAAGGATTTCCTGGCGCAGCGCCACATTGTCAGGCTGCCGTCTGAAGTGCTGCCCATTGTGGAAGAGACTCCGCCCTTCCAGCGCGCCCTCACCTTCGCTTCCATGGACACCCCGGGACCATTTGAGAAAATCGCGAAGGAGGCCTTTTTCAACGTTACCTTGCCCGAACCCAGTTGGACACCACAGCAGGTGCAGGAGCACATGGCCGGCTTCAACCGGGGGACCATTATTTCCACGGCGGTGCATGAAGTTTATCCCGGGCACTACACGCAGTTTCTGTGGGTGCCCTACGCGCCGTCCAAAGTGCGCAGGCTGCTGGGTTGCAGCTCCAACGCTGAAGGCTGGGCCCACTATGGTGAGCAGATGATGCTCGACGAAGGGTACGGCCGCACTCCCGGGGTTGACCCGGAGCATGACACGGCCTTTTTCAAGCTGCGTCTTGGCCAGCTTCAGGACGCGCTTTTGCGCAATGCGCGCTTTATCGTCGGCATCCAGATGCACACCGGCAAGATGACCTTCGACCAGGGTGTGGAGTTCTTTGAGAAGGAAGGCTATCAATCCCACTTGAACGGCCTCAGGGAGACCAAGCGCGGCACTTCTGACGCAACCTATCTGTACTACACGCTGGGCAAGCTGGAGATCCTGAAGCTGCGCGACGACTACAAAAAGAAGATGGGCGGCAAATATTCTCTGGACAAGTTCCACAACGAGTTTCTTAAACAGGGCTTTCCGCCGATCAAACTTATACGAGGGCTGATGATCGGGGACGGGAGCCCGGTGCTGTAGGTTTCCCCGGGCCAATGGCTAACTGCTAGAATTCTGCATCCAACAAAAGCTGTATTCAGGAATTACTGATGAAAATGAGAGTTCGCAAGGCCGTCTTTCCCGCAGCCGGACTGGGCACGCGTTTTCTTCCCGCCACCAAGGCGCAGCCCAAGGAAATGCTCCCCCTGGTGGACAAGCCAATCATCCAGTACGGCGTGGAGGAGGCGATGGCCTCGGGCTGCGACCAGATCATCATCATCACCGGCCGGGGCAAGACCGCCATTGAAGACCACTTTGACGTCAGCTATGAGCTGGAAAAAATGCTGGAAGAACGCGGCAAGAAAGATCTGCTGTCCATCGTTCGCCAAATCTCAGACATGATCCACGTGGCGTACGTGCGCCAGAAGGAGGCGATGGGCCTGGGTCACGCGGTGCTGATGGCGCGGGAATTGGTCGGCAATGAACCGTTCGCCGTGCTGCTGGCCGATGACGTCATCGACGCGCCCAAGCCATGCCTGAAACAGATGATGGAGGTTTTTGAAGAGTCGCAGTGTTCGATTATCGCCACCCAGGAAGTCAATGGTCCGGCGATTTCTTCTTACGGCGTGCTCGACGCGCAGAGGATTGAAGGCAAGTACCAGGGCCGTGCCTTCGATGTTCGCAACCTGGTGGAAAAGCCCAAACCGGAAGAGGCGCCATCCAACCTGGCTATTATTGGACGCTATATTCTGACTCCCACAATTTTTGAGACGCTGGAACATACACCCCTTGGCGCCGGCGGTGAGCTGCAATTGACTGACGGGCTTCGCGGGCTCCTCAGCGCCGGCGAGAAGATCTACGGCTATAACTTTGAAGGAAAACGCCACGACGCCGGAGACAAGCTCGGCTTCCTGAAAGCAACGGTAGAGTTTGCCCTGAAGCGCTCCGATCTAGGCCCCGCTTTCGCCGACTACTTGCGCACACTGAAAATTGAAGCGGCGGTTGAAGCAGCTTGAACGGTCATCTGCCTGCATCTTATTGTGTTATAAAGAGTTAATCGACAAATAGCATGGGAATCCCGTCCTGTACGGGGTAGATGCGTCCGCAGGCCGTGCATTGCAAAGAAGCCTCATCATCCGCCAGCTTCAGAGGCTTGCGGCACGCCGGATCAGGACAAACCAGCGCGTCCAGAATTTGTTTGAGCATCATGGGTCTATTTTAGAGCACCGAACCGTGCTCGGACCCAAGTGTACCTTTGTGTTTTTTGTGGTTAAGATATTTATTCCCCATGAATACTATGTCTGCCACCATTCTTGACGGTAACAAAATCGCCGCCCAAATAAAGTCCGAGGTTGCTGAACGGGTGCAACAGCTCGCCACAGCCGGGCGCCGCCCGGGGCTCGCCGTGATCCTGGCGGGGCACAATCCGGCTTCAGAGATCTATGTGCGCAACAAGGTCAAGTCCTGCCAGCAACTCGGGATGCTCAGTGAGAACCTGACGCCGCCAGACTCCGTCAGCACAGACGAGCTCCTGCAGATGGTCGAAACGTTGAACCGCCGTGACGAGATTGATGGCATTCTTGTGCAACTGCCTTTACCGCCCCAAGTTGATTCGAAGAAAGTCCTGCTGGCAGTATCGCCGGAAAAGGACGTTGATGGATTTCATCCGGTGAATGTAGGCAATCTTTCCACGCAGCGTCCTGGTCTGGTCCCCTGCACGCCCGCGGGTGTGATTGAGATCCTGCGCCGCAGCGACATCGCCATTGAGGGCCGCAATGCCGTGGTCATCGGAAGAAGTGACATTGTGGGCAAGCCCGTGGCCATGCTGCTGCTCAACAACAACGCCACGGTCACCGTCTGCCATTCCAAAACCAGGAATATTGCGCAGATCGCCCGCCAGGCAGACATTCTGGTGGCGGCCATCGGAAAGCCCGGCTTCGTGACGGAAGACTTTGTAAGGCCCGGCGCTGCCGTGATCGACGTTGGCATCAACAAGATCACGGACCGCGGGGAGTTCGAGAAGTTCTTTTCAGGCGATGCGGCTCGCGAGAAATCGTTTGCGGAAAAAGGCTCAACCCTGGTCGGCGACGTAGATCCGCACGTGGCCGCCGTGGCGGGCGCAATTACCCCGGTGCCCGGTGGAGTTGGGCCGTTAACCATCGCCATGCTCATGGCAAATACGGTGAAGGCGTGCCAGATGCGCCGGGGCCCGGAGCGGCAGGTGCGGAGCTAGCCGGTGCTGCGTGTCGGCCTCACAGGCGGAGTTGCCTGCGGCAAATCCACGGTCGCCAGGATGTTTGCCGATTTGGGAGCGCGCATTACGGATGCCGACAGCATCGCTCATGAACTTTATCGTCCCGGCCAGGATGTTTACCAGGAATTGGTCAAGCGCTTTGGCCCGGAGATCGTCAAACCCTCAGGCGAGCTTGATCGTGCCAAACTGGCCACGGCAGCGTTTGACGGCGGCCGCGTAGAGGAGCTAAATAAGATCGTGCATCCTGCGGTGATTCGGCGGCAGGAACAATGGATGCGCGAGATCGTGACCGAGGATCCTTATGCCGTAGCTATTGTGGAAGCGGCATTGATCTTTGAGGCCGGCGCCAAAGAACGTTTTGACAAGATTATCGTGGTCACGTGCAAGCCAGGACAAAAGAGCGTCCGCTTCGCGCAGCGCACGGGGATAACTGAAGCGGAAGCGCAGGCCGATGTGGAGCGCCGCACCAAAGCGCAGATGCCGGATGAGGAAAAGGCCCGGCGCGCGGATTTCGTGATTGACAACTCCGGTCCGGCTGACCTGACCCGCCATCAGGTGGAGAGGATTTATACCGAGCTGAAGGTCCTGGCCAAGCGGCTCAGTGTTGACAGGTGATTCATGAAGTTTCGACGTCCAATTCTTCTCGCGATCTTGTTGGTGGTTACGTTCTACTTTGTTACCACACGTCTGGGTGGCCCGGCTTCGCCTTCCTGGGTAACGCGGCCTTCGCATGTTGAGTTGACGCAAGCCGCAGGGCCGGCCTCATACGACTCGGAGGAACAAAACAACATCGCGGTCTACAAAAAAGCCTTGCCTTCCGTGGTAAATATCACCTCCACGGCTGTGGCCTTTGATTTCTTCTATGGCGCAGTTCCTCAGCAAGGCATGGGATCAGGTTTTGTGATCGATTCTGAAGGCCACATTCTGACCAACTTCCACGTGGTGGAAGGCGCGCGCCAGGTGGAAGTTACCACGAGCGACAAAAAGAAATACAAGGCGCAAATTGTCGGCACTGACCCGGTCCACGATCTTGCGGTGATCCAGATACCCAACAAATCCGTACCCCAGGCTGAGATCGGCGATTCCAAGAGCCTGGTGGTTGGCCAGAAGGTGTATGCCATCGGAAACCCGTTTGGCCTTAGCGGCACCATGACACGCGGAATCATCAGCTCCATCCGTTCCCTGAAAGGCCAGCGCGGATTTATTGATGAAGCCATTCAGACCGATGCGGCCATCAACCCTGGCAATTCGGGCGGCCCGCTTTTGAATGCCCGCGGACAGGTCATCGGCATCAACACCATGATCCTCACTGGCGGCGTTGAGCAGAGCGCCGGCATCGGGTTCGCCATTCCCATCAATACCGCGAAGGCAGTGCTCGATGATCTGGTGCACCTGGGACGTGTCCGGCGGCCGGAGATTGGGGTTCGCACTATTCCAATTGGGCCGGAACTGGCCGACCAGCTTGGGCTTTCCGCTGACTCAGGCTTGCTGATTGTCCAGGTCGTACCGGGCAGCGCCGCTGACCATGCTGGACTGCGGGGAGGCACCGAGCGGGCCTACCTGGGCAATGTTCCCATCATGATTGGCGGCGATCTCATGGTGGCTATTGATGGTCAAACCATTGAGGACCAGCAGGACCTCTCCCATGTGATGCAAAACCACCGATCCGGCGATACCGTGACCGTGACGGTGATTCGCGGCAAGAAGCGCATGGACGTAAAGGTAGTGCTGGGAGAGTCGCGAGGAGTGGCATGAGCCCGGTTTTCCGATCGCGGCTCTTATCCAAGCATTCGCTATGAAGGGCTTTGCAACCCTCCATCGCAGAATGGCCACTGATCCGCGGTTCCGGCCAATAAGTTCTCTTTTCTTCTGCAACAACTCAGGCTAAGCTGTACCGCTACAAAAATTGGGTTCCTGGAGAGACTTTCCGGAAAAGGAGAATCTATGGCATTTTGTGCGAAGTGTGGTACACAGCTGGCTGCAGGCGCGGCAGCGTGCTCAGCTTGCGGTGCGGCGACTGGAACGGGAGCGCCGCCGGCGGCGCCCACCCCGGCCCGGTATATTCCCCCCATAGACGCCCAGCAGGCAGCGGGCTTCATTACCTCGCTGTTTGATTTGTCGTTTACGAGCTTTGTCATTCCCAAGATCATCAAGGTCCTGTTCGTAATTGCGATCGTGCTGGCGGCCCTTGGGGCGCTCTTCATGCTCGTTAGCGGCTTCACCTCCGGCGTCACGACCGGGATAGTGGCTTTGGTGCTGGCGCCCATCGTCTTTTTCTTGTACGTGATTGGCGCGCGTGCATACATGGAAGTGCTCATTGTGATCTTCCGCGCGGAAGAGTATCTGAAGGAGATCGCAAAGCAGGGCCGGCGGTAGCTGGCTTCAACACAAGTTATCAACAGGAACCAGCAGCGGCGGTCGTGCACTTGGATACGGCCGCCGATTCAGCGCATTAGCATGCTCGACCCGGGTAACGTCGTCGATCGTTAATCGAAAACCCCGGAAGTTGTCGATATCTTGTTGATTGGCCCGTTCAATTTTTTAGTGTTTCTGGAGTCACCCAGCAAAATGAAATATTGCCGCTTTTCCTCCCATGACGGCCCGCGATTCGGACTCATTGAGACCCTTGCCGGCTCCGCACAGATTACGCAGTCGGCGCCGGACGGCCTGATTCCTGATTTTTCAGGCGCGCAGAGAATTGCTCCTCTGTCCCTTTCGTCCGCCAGGCTGCTCTTGCCCGCAGTCGCTTCAAAGATCGTATGCGTGGGGCGGAATTATAGTGAGCACGCCAAGGAACTGGGCAATGAAGTACCCACGGAGCCGCTGATTTTCCTCAAGCCGCCGACCACGTTGATTTCGCCCGGCGAACCGATCGTTCGTCCCAGGCATCTTTCGCAGCGCGTGGATCATGAGTGCGAGCTCGCGGTGGTGATCGGCAAGAAATGCAGAGGGTTGGGGCCAGGTGACGACGTCCGGCCTTTCATCCTCGGCTACACCTGCGCCAATGACGTGACCGCGCGCGATTTGCAAAAGAAAGATGGCCAGTGGACCCGCGCCAAGAGCTTCGATACGTTCTGCCCGCTCGGCCCTATCGTCACCGATGAGATCGATCCCTGGCGCGGCGTGCGCGTGGAGACGCGCGTGAATGGCGAAGTAAAGCAGTCCGAGAGCACGCTGGCATTTATCTTTCCTGTGGACGTCGTGGTGCGTTTCATCTCGCAAGTCATGACACTGCTGCCGGGCGACTTGATCTTAACCGGTACTCCGGCCGGCATCGGCCCAATCGTGGCCGGTGACCAGGTTAGCGTGTCCATTGAAGGCATCGGCTCGCTCACAAACCCGGTAACTGACGGCAATTGAGCTCTTCGCGGTACCCGTCTAATCTGATGCTCAATCCTCATTTCCTATGAATCACTTAGGCAGCCCAAACACCATGGAGCGCAGCTCAAAAACTATGGTTATCTTGTGGTTTCTGGGGGCTCAGGCGATTCTGGGCTACGCACGGAAAGCGACCTTGACCACCTGTGTGCCGGGGTTGGAGATAGGTGTTCCTTCGGATTTTCACCGAATCGAAGTTGGATTAAACTCATCTACAGAAATGTATCGGCGTCTTGTTACTGGAGACGTTAACGTTATGAGCGCTGAACTTCGTCTATATTCTCTTATCGCACTCGCCGGCGCCGGTCTGGCGCTTACCGCCACCGCGTGGGCGCGCAGCCGCAGGAAGACTCCCGACCAGCGCGAGCATGAGCGCCGAATGCGCATCAGCGAGATTGGCCGTATTACAGACGGCACCGTCATCGACGTGAATGAAATGCAGACCAACGGCTCCGGTGAGCTGCAGCTGTTGATCTACCACTATGATGTGGCCGGCGTCAGTTATGAAGCGTCACAAGACGTAAGCAGCTTGCGCCACATGGTGGACCTGCATTCATGCCGCTCCGGATTGATGACCTCAATCAAGTACGATCCCAGCAATCCCGGCAATTCCATTGTGATCTCAGAGAACTGGACTGGACTGCGGCACTAGGCGGCTGGCTGAAATTTATCCGCCGAAGCTTTGGTTCTGCAAGCTGCCAAAACTATATCGATAACTATCGATATAATTTTACTTGGCAGCCAGGGCTTCCACGATGCGATCAAAATCTTCCAGCGAACCGTACTTCAGAATGATCTTGCCCTTGCCTTTTCGATCCCTGATTTCGACTTTAATGCCTAGTGCCTGCTCCAGACTGCGCTCGGCATCCCGCACATTAGGATCGAGCACGCGGGCCGTCTTTTCCTGCTTATGTTCCGCGGCTTGAGGGTTGAGCAGCCTTACAACCAACTCTTCCGTCTGCCGCACTGAGAGTTGTTTGTCGATAATTTCGCGCGCCGCCCTTTCCAGATGCTCCGGAAATCCCGTCAGTCCCAATAGGACTTTTCCATGGCCGAAGCTGAGGGCGCCACTCTCCAAGGAGTTTTGCACTGCCTCAGGCAGCTTGAGCAAACGGATAAAATTGGCGATGCTGGCCCGGTCTTTGCCGGTCCGCGCAGCGATCTGCTCTTGCGTCAATCCAAACTCATGGCTCAGCCGCTCAAAGGCGTGGGCCTGCTCCACTGGATTCAAGTCTTCACGCTGCAGGTTCTCGATAATGGTGATCTCCATTGCCTGTTCATTGGAGATCTGCCGCACCACGGCCGGAATGGTGGTTCTCCCCGCCCGCTTGGAGGCAAGCCAACGGCGCTCCCCCGCGACAATTTGAAACCTTCCATTGGCCGCTGGGCGCAAAATAACGGGTTGGACTACCCCGCTGGTGCGGATTGAATCCGCCAGCTCTTCCAGGGCCGGCTCGTTGATGCGCCGTCGAGTCTGATATGGGTTCGCATCGATGCTATCGATAAGAACCTCCTGCGAACCTCCGGTCGTCTGCGTTGCCGGCATGGCAATGGGTGTGGCTGCCGTTCTGGCCGGCAGCAGAGAATCCAATCCTCGTCCCAGAGCTTTGCGTTTGTCGTTGATCATGATTCGTTGACCCTTTTCAATTCAGTGCTGATTGGAAGATTCTCTGCCACTGTTTGTGGAGCATCTGCAACTGCGGGGTGCAGGCTCCGCTCCATCAACTCTTTTGCCAGCCGGATATAGCTTTCAGCGCCGCGAGAACGCACGTCATAAAGCAGGGCCGGTTTACCATAGCTGGGGGCCTCCGCAAGCCGGATATTGCGTGGAATGATCGTATCCAGCAACTTGTCGCCGAAATACTTCTTCAGCTCCTGCGTGACCTGCTGCGCCAGGTTGGTGCGATCGTCATACATCGTCAGGACCACCCCTTCGATCTCCAGCTTGGGGTTAAAGCTCTGCCGCAGCCGTTCGATGGTATCAAGCAACTCGCTCACGCCTTCCAAAGCGAAATACTCGGCCTGCATGGGAACCAGCACTGAATCCGCTGCCACAAGGGCATTGAGCGTAAGTAGATCGAGCGCTGGGGGACAATCCAGGACGATGAAGTCAAAGTT
The DNA here is from genome assembly GCA_041488515.1 of Terriglobia bacterium. Taxonomy (GTDB): domain Bacteria; phylum Acidobacteriota; class Terriglobia; order Terriglobales; family Acidobacteriaceae; genus Angelobacter. Next base: position 139,589 of record JBGPPK010000010.1, read on the forward strand.
ATTGCGCACGGAACTAAGCGCATTGCGGAGCCTGAATTCTCGCTCCTCTGTCCCTACAAGCTCAATATTTGCCCCAATGAGGTTCTTGTGCGAAGGAATCAGGCTGAGTCCTTCCAGCTCCGTTGCGATAACAGCCTGTTCAGCTCCCGCTTCAGCCATGAGCAGGTGATAGGTGCTAAGGCGCTCTGGATCGCGAGCGAAGCCCAGCCCCCCAGTGGAGTTTGCCTGGGGATCACAATCGACCAGCAATGACTTAACTTCAGCAGCAGCAAAGGACGCTGCCAGATTGATGGCGGTGGTCGTCTTGCCGACTCCGCCTTTCTGGTTGGCAACAGCGATTACATGTCCCATGGGATTTTAGTTTCAGAAGAAGCGCCTTCTCGACACTTTAGCGAAGGCTTAAGAAATGCGCAACGCCACAAATTGGTGCATTGTTCCACGTGGAACATAACATGGGAGGAGTAAAGAGGTGTTCCACGTGGAACATTTTGTTTGCTACTCTGGTTCCGATCCAATAAAAATCCCACCGAATCAACCAATAGCACTAATGGATATACAAATTGTCGATAGATCGAAGCGATTTAGGTGATTTTGTCCCACTTTTACTAATTAGATTCTAGGAACATCCACCTTAGACAAATGATCGATACCTTCCATCCCTATCTTATCCCCTTTTGGCCCGTATTGAGCAGAAACTCCACTTTTGCCATCTGATGGACGTTCTGCAGCTCTGACATATCCATAACATGCTGCAAGAATCAAGACTCACTCCACTTTTACCATCTTGGTTCCAACAAGCAAGATTCTCGAATGACCACCGGGAACCATCACTGGCTCACTCCATTCCACCTGAATTGCCAATTCCTGTGCTACTGCAATCTGAGATGAACCAATCATGAGAGCGATTTGGCCACCCGTCTCAACCAAGCTCAGCCCCAACATCAGGGCTCTATCAAATTTCTCGACGGCGCGCATGGTGACCAGTGCCGCAGACTGTGTGTAGTTTTCTGCCCGATCGCTAAAGGCCGTGGCATTTTTCAGGTCCAGCAGGAAGATCAGCTCGCGCAGAAAAGTCGCCTTCTTCTGATTGGACTCTATCAGGGTAACCTGAACTTCTGGGGCAAGCATTGCAAATGGCACTCCAGGGAAACCAGCGCCGGACCCGAGGTCGATGACCTTTTCTATCGGTCGCTTTTTCCGCGAGCTTTGCGATAGCAGGTAATTGGCGGCGAAAAACGACTCACCAAAATGCCGCTGAACGATTTCTTCCGGCGCGCGCACGGCAGTGAGGTTCACCCGCGCATTCCACTTCAGCAATAGATCGATATACTTCGATATAGCGCGGAGCCGCATTTCATCGAGCGAAATGTAGGGTTCAAGCAATTGGGCAATGGCGGCGGTCTCCATCTATTTCATCGTAAATCAGTTCCCTGGAACCTGCGCACTGTGCCGCCGTCTGCCGGCAAAGCGTTGAGTAATTCCCGCACTGTCCGCTTGAGCACGGGATGCCGCACATCCGGCGCTATCTCCGCCAGAGGTTCCAGTACAAAGCGCCGCTGCTGCATGGCTGGATGTGGCACCGTTAAATCCGGGGTATCCAGCACCGCATTGCCGAAAAAAATGATATCGATGTCAATTGTCCGCGGCCCTTTGGGTTCGACGCGTACTCTTCCCATAGCCTGCTCCACCGCAAGCATCCTGGCCAGGAATTCCTGCGGTGCCAGCTCTGTTTCCAGCCCCAGAGCGCAATTCAAAAACCACCCTTGCCGGCGCTCCACCTCTACGGGTTCCGTTTCATAGAGGGAAGAAGCCGTTTTGACCACGCCCAGGCCCTGCAGTCGCTGCATGGCCTCACGGAGATTGGCTTCTCGATCGCCCACGTTCGACCCGAGCGAGAGGTAGACCATATTTCGCATGGAATAAACCTTAGATCGAAAGTACTGTCACCCGTTTTGGGACCGGCCCGTTACGTTGGTTACTTGGCCTTACGAGGAGGAATCCGATACCCTCTGCGCGTATGGCTTTGCAAGCACTCCTCCTCAGCCGGGACCCCGAAGTACATCGTACGATACGCCGAGTCCTGGACGCGGCCAATATCGATTTGGATCTCTCGAACAACTCTGACCAGGCCCGCCACATTTTGCTTCGACGCAAGTATGACGCCCTCTTGGTGGATTGTGATGACATGCCAAACGGTCCGCTGGTTCTCCGCGAACTTCGGCTGGGAAAATCCAACAAGAGCTGCATCGCCTTTGCCCTGGTCAACGGCAAGACAACCATCCAGCAGGCATTTGAGATGGGGGCCAACTTCGTTCTCGATAAACCGATTTCTCTTGAGCGGGCCACGCGCAGCGTGCGCGCGGCGCAGGGCCTCATCATGCGCGAACGCAGGCGTTATCACCGGCACCTGATCAAAGCCACGGGTGCCATCCTGGTGGATCAGGGAGCAGAGCTTCCTTTGAACATCACCAACATCAGCCAGGGGGGAATTTCAGTCGAGTGCTCACGCAAGCTGGATGAAGGCGGCGCCGCGCGCGTCCGGTTGCACCTGCCTGGGAACAAGCGCACATTGGACATAAAAGGCGAGATCGTCTGGTCTACTCCGGAAGGCCGCGCCGGGATCCGGTTTCAGGTGCTGTCCGCTGAGGCCAAGAAAGATCTCGACGCCTGGCTGGAAAAACGCGCTCTGCCATTGGGCGGCGGAGCAATGTTCATCAACGCGACGATTTAGCTATCAGGCCTCGCGCGAGCTGTGCGCAGGGCCCGCCACGCTCTCCGCCAAATCCTGCACTTCATTTACTTCCGTTGTTTCTTCCCACAATGACCTGTCTTTCAGCAGGCGGGAAACCAGTGCAGTATGCATCGCGTGGCCCGCGCGGTCGGCAACAATGCGGCCGATAATCTGTTTTCCCAACAACGCCAGATCGCCAATCAGGTCCAGGACCTTGTGACGCACAAATTCATCATCAAACCGCAAAGGCCCATTCTTCACTCCGTTATCGGTCAAGACAATCACGTTGTCCTCTGACGCGCCGCGGATCAGCCCCATGTTCTTCATGGCATTCTCTTCGCTGAGAAAACCGAATGTGCGCGCCGCGGCAAGCTCTTTGCGATAAAGGTCCTGTGAGAGATCGATCTCAAATGACTGTTCACCGATGGGCGGCGCAAAATTAATCTTGTACGCGACGGCGTACCCGGAAGCGGGATAGGCACCGATAAACTTGTTGGCTTCGCGCACCTCAATCTCGCGCATGATTCTTAGATATGTGCGTTTTTTCCGTTGCTTCCTCAAGCCTGCTTGCAAAACCATGTCGACGAATGGCTTGGCGCTGCCATCGAGAATTGGCACTTCCAGGTTGTCCAGTTCCACCACGGCATTATCCAAACCAATCCCAATAAACGCGGAAAGCAAGTGCTCCGTGGTTGAAATCAGGACGCCTTTTTTCTGCAAGCTGGTGGCGTAACTCACCCTGGCCACATTGCGGCCAATCGCTTCCACTTCAAAACCATCCAGATCGGTGCGGCGAAAAACAATGCCTGTCCCCGCAGGCGCGGGAAGAATTCGGAGGGTAACGGGGGCGCCGCTATGCAGCCCTACACCTTTACATTCGACCGGAGTCCGAACTGTCTGTTCAAATGGCAAGTGATTCCAGGTAAACAGATTACAACGATGACTCCATCCTCTTGTGTTGTTTTTTTACAACAGACCGTGGCCAGTAATGAACTAGTTACTGTTTGACCGGATTTATTCTGGCTACTGCGGGGTCGAAGAGCGAATCCGGTGGATGGGTATTGTAGGTAATGTTCAAGATAATCTGCTGCGAAATCGTTTCCCCGTTCCGTTTGATCAGCGTCATCCGCGGCGTATTGATTCCCTGGATCTCTTTCCAATTGCCGTAAATGGTAACTTCCTCATCGCGATCGCGGTAGCGCGGATCGCGAGTCGTAAAGCGTTTTTCCAGCGGCAAGTGCGTGGTTGGGTCCACCAACAGCAATACCGCCTCATTTTTTGCATTGATGATGGTGATCTTCTCCGCCAGGTGACCCTCGGAAAGACCTGGCCCTTCATCCAGCAGCAAAATGCCTGGTTCATTCAGCCATTCGCGGAGCACGTTCTCAAGCGAGTAGTGCCTGCGCACAACCGCCAGCCGCATCTTGTCATCCTTTTCAAGCACGATTGGCTGAATGCCCTTGTATGTGAGTTCATACACTCGGTCGCCAACGAACAGTTGGACGATATCACGCTGTTTCGTAAGCTCAATGCGGTCTTTATCAGGCCATTTCCAGAACCGGTAATACAAGCCCGAGCCCACCAGTGATTCGTTGTGAAAGGTGCCGGACCGGCCTTCAGCATAGTAGTCCTGCGCCGTCAGGTAGGCCTGTCCGCCCAGCGCCTGGATCATCTGGTCGATCAGCGAACGAGCCTTCTGCTGATTGCTTTGCGCCTCGCCCGCAGGTTTTGCGGAAGGGTTTTGCTGGCCCTGCAAGCTGGCCAGACACAGGCAAACAAGTGCGAGAATTTTCATGGGACCAATGGTTTCCTTAGATGCGGGAAAGAACCCTGCCGCTGCTTTCCAACTCAACCTATCAACACGGCGCCGCCGTTTACATTCAAAATCTCGCCGGTAATAAACCCTGCATGCGCGGTGCACAGGAACAAGACCGAAGCAGCAATCTCCTCTGGCTTCCCCGCCCGGCCGAGCGGAATAGTACTGTAGACGCGCTTGCTGATCTCAGCGTCATGCAGCGCGGGCGCGGCCATGTCAGTTTCCACCCATCCCGGAGCGACACAATTCACGTAAATGCCGTCTCGCGCCAACTCCGTTGAAAGCCCCTTCACCATGCTGATGATCGCGCCCTTGCTGGCCGCGTAATCACAGTGAAAAGCCTCTCCCCGCTGCCCGGCTGTAGAACTGATCAATACTATATGGCCTCCGGCGCGCTGTCTCTTCATCTGCGCCACGCCATGCTTCACCAGCCCAAAAAGACTATCCAGGTTCACGGCGATGGTGGAGCGCCACTGGTCGTCCGACATCTGGTCGATGGGAGCATCGTGCGGCGGCCAAACACCGTGGTTTCCCACGATAATGTCCACTTTCCCAAAATGCTGGACCGCGCCGTCAATCAAAGGCTTGGTCGCTTCGCTGGAGGAAAGGTCGGCCTGCATGGCAATGCATTGTTTAGCGCCGCCGCACTCCCAGGAAAGATCCTCGGCTTCCTTGCTTGCTTTTTGATAGTTGAAAACAACGCGCGCTCCGGCACGGGCAAACATTCTGACGATGGCGGCGCCGATACCTCGCGAGCCTCCGGTGATAACCGCCACGCGGTCCTCGAGCGACAAGACAAGGCCTTTTTCCGCCATGGGAGGTACGATACGGAACAATACGTCAAGTGCGCAAGGGCAAGCCAAAAGCAGCAGTCGCCAAGCCCGCCGATCCTTAAGCGTGCTGATCCATCCACTTCTGGGCCGCTTGTATGAAGGTTCGAAACAAATTGCCCGAAACCCGATCCTGCTCAAAGGTACGCTCCGGGTGCCATTGCACGGCCAGAACATAGTGTCCCGGCGCGGTCCCCTCAATGGCCTCTATCACGCTATCTTCCGAACAGCGAGCCACGGCGCGCAGACCGTCGCCCACAACCTCTGCCGATTGATGGTGGCTCGAGTTTACAGGGACGTCCGTTTCCGTCTGCCCGCGAAGAATCTCCCTGGCCAGCTGGGAATCAGGAGCGACCATCACCCGGTGGGCGATTTCTACCTTGGATCCAGCGCTATGGTTCACCTTGGATTCAATGTGCTGCACCAGCGTGCCCGTGCGCCAGACGTTTAACGACTGGAGACCATAGCAGATGCCAAAGACCGGCTTACGCAGGTTATAGGCATCCTGGAGCAAAAGTTCGTCGGCAGCATCACGCAGCTGATCAGCCGGCGCCGTCTCCGGACGCTTCTCTGCACTGTATTTTTGCGGATCAACGTCTGCCTTGCTTCCCGGCAATAGCACGGCGGCGCAGGACGTGATCGTTCTGGCAATCTCTTCCGGCGAAGACTTTAAGGGAATAATCACGGCTTCGCCTCCTGCGGCCTCCACTGCCCGGACGTACGGCGGCAAGGCACGACCGCTATATTCCAGGTCGTACGAGCAAGGCTCCGGTATCGCGATCTTCGGTTTCATACCTTCCGTCTTTCAGTCTCTAGGTTTTGTTTGCCGAACTGTCAAATCCAGCTTTTCCAGAGGCTCTTTCTCCCACTATTACTTCTTTGGCTCGTTCATCGCCAGATTCCCTCCACGCAAATCTGCAACCACACTGTGCGAGTAGTAAAGCTCGGCAATCATCTCTCGCGCCTTGCCGGTAACCTCCTCGATATCGCGTTTGGACATGCCGGCCGTGCGAATCGGCTCCCCCACCAGCATGTGTACTGGGCCCGGCTTGATATGCCAGGTGTTCATCTTCAGCATCTCATAGGTGCCAACCAGCGCGATGGGCACCACGTCAACCTGCGCCTTGATTGCGGCATAAAACGCGCCACCCATGAAGGCCTGCAACTGCCCATCCGGCGAGCGGCCACCTTCGGGAAAGATCACCAGAGACGTGTTGTTCTTGAGCGCAGCCACCGCCAGGTTCAGGCTGCGCACTGACGCCTTGGGATTTTCCAACACAACTGGAATCTGGCCTGAGCGGCGCAGATGCCAGCCCATAAACGGATAGAGAAAGAGTTCCTTCTTGGCTAGTATCCGGAATTGAAACGGCAGGTGCAGATACAACACGGGAATGTCCAGCGCCGAGAGGTGGTTCACCACGTAAACCTGGGCCTTCGACGTATCAATTCCGTCGAGCCCCTCCACCTGCACCTTGGCTCCTATCGTCCCCAGAATCATGGCCGACCATAGACGCGCAAAGCCGTGTTGGATCCGGCCGGAGTGGTCGAACAGAGAACAGATGAGAGAAAAACAGCCCAGAACGATGGTGTAAATCCAGATCAACGGGTCCCAGATGAAGTAGGAGCGAAGTCGAGACAGTAAATGGCGCATGCCACCCGTCATTTCTTGCGGCTTGATCTCAGTTTGAGTCGTATCGGGCACGCGTCAAACACCCTGCCGAACCGGGCTGTGGATAAGCACGCCCAGGGCTTCACCCACAATATAAATGGAACCAGTAATCACGATCACGCCATTGTTTCCAGCAAGGGAGCGCGCGCGCTCCAGCGCTGACCGCACTGATTTTTCTTGCAGAATCTCTGTTTGGGCGTGGGACCCAGCCTCGGCAATCTCCCCAGGTGAAGATGCGCGCGGATTTTCCGCCTGCGTAGCTATCACGCGTTCTGCCAGGGGAAAAAGAATATCGGCGATCTCCCCGATGGCCTTGTCGCGCATGGAACCAAAAATGAACGTGAGCGGGCGGTCTTCATAGAAAGTGGAAAGCGTGGAACGCAACGCCCACGCGCCGGCGGGATTATGCGCAACGTCGAGCACCACCTCCGGAAATCCTTCCTCCGGCGGTATAACCTGAAATCTTGCCGGCCACCGCGTCATACGTATGCCCCGCTCAACCTCACGCGGCGAGATGTGGAACCCACATTGGTTGAGCTGCTCCGCTGTGGTAATGGCCAGCGCCAGATTACGTAACTGGTGGCGGCCCGCAAGCGGAAAGTCGACATTGATTTCTTCGCCCATCACGGCCAGCGGAAAAGAGCTATGGCCTGCGCGCGGAGCGCTTGCCAGGTCACTGCCCGGAGTCATGGGGGGCATGTGTTTGACCGCGCTCACCGCGTGGGCATCCAGCTCCATGATCGCTTTCCCCAGCGTGTCATTCACCAGCGGATGCTGTGGCAGCAAAACAACGGCACCCTTCGGCCGCAGGATGCCCGCCTTCTCCCGAGCGATCTCCGGCAGAGTGTTGCCGAGAAACTTCTGGTGGTCAAAATCGATGTCAGTAATCACGGAGATGCATGGATCGGCAATGTTGGTGGCATCCAGCCGGCCTCCCAGTCCTACCTCCAGTACGGCCAGCTCAACACCCGTGCTGGCAAAGTATTCAAAGGCCATGGCGGTCAGCATTTCGAAGAAACTGGGATGCCAGGGCAGTTCACCGCGCGAGACCAGCTCCCGGGCCACGGCTTCAACGCGCTCATAGATCACAGCGAACTCTGCATCGCTGATTGGCTCCTGGTTGATCTGCATGCGCTCATTCACCCGCAACAGGTGAGGAGAAGTGTAGAGGCCCGTGCGATACCCTGCGGCTTGCACAATGCCGGCCAGCGTGGCCGCGGTTGAGCCCTTGCCGTTGGTTCCGGCGATCAGTACGCTTTGCAGCCTGCGTTGAGGATTGCCCAGCGCCTCCGCCATCCGCCGCATGTGGGCCAGATCAAACTTGCGGTTCGATGCAAGCTCAAATCCCAGCGCGAGCAAGTTCTGAACGGCAGAGTCGTAAGTAACGGGCACAGCTCAGGCTGCCTTTGGCGTCATGAAATCGAGAGCGCGAGTGATATAAGACTTCATGTCTTTGCGATGGACCACCGCGTCGAGCATTCCGTGCTGCAGAAGGAACTCGCTGGTCTGAAAGCCTTCCGGCAGCTTCTGGCGGATGGTCTGCTCAATCACGCGCGGGCCGGCAAATCCAATCAAGGCTCCCGGCTCGGCGATATTCAAGTCCCCCAGCATGGCGTAAGAAGCAGTCACGCCGCCGGTGGTCGGGTCAGTAAGGACGGAAATATACGGGACGCGGGCTGAATCCAGCCGCGCCAGCGCTGCGGAGATTTTGGCCATCTGCATCAGGCTGACTACGCCCTCCATCATGCGCGCTCCGCCAGAAGCCGACACAACAATGATGGGCTTACGCTCTTTACATGCCCGCTCAACCGCTCGTGTAATTGCCTCACCCACCACGGCGCCCATGCTGCCGCCAATGAAGGAATACTCCATTGCGCTTACGATAACGGGAAGGCCGTTCATGGTGCCGGTGGCATTGATGATGGCGTCTTTCAAGCCCGTGGACGCCTTGCTCTTCTCCAGCCGCGCTTTGTACGGCCGTGTGTCAGAAAAATTCAGCGGGTCGGTCGACTCCAGGTCCTCGTCCTGGGTTTCGATGCTGTCTTCGTCCAGCAGCAGCATCAGCCGCTGGGCGGAGTCGATGCGGAAATGATAGTCGCACTTGGTGCAGACGTTTAAGTTGTCTTCCAGCTCTTTCTTCCAGATGATCTGGCGGCACCCTTCGCACTTGACCCACAAGCCTTCCGTGCGCACACGCTTCTCTTCGTTCGCCTGGATCTCACTGGATTCCCGTTTAAACCACGCCAAGATTTACTCACCTTTCATACAGAGCTGAAGCCGCAGGTTCACAGATTGTCGGATGCCCGCACTGCCCCGTCAAGATTACTTGCACCCTATCGGGATTTCGCTTTAGTGCCCGGTATGGTACGGATGCCCCCTTAGTATTGTAAATGCCCGGTAAACCTGCTCCAGGAGCACCACCCGGGCCAGTTCGTGAGCCAGGGTCATCTTACCGAAGGAGAGGACCAGGTCGGCGGCGCCGCGGGCTTTGTCGCTAAAGCCATCGGCCGGCCCCACCGCGAAAAACAGATTCTGCGTGCCGCGGTCTTGCTGGTCGCGGAGAAGGTTGGCAAACTCTTCTGAAGTGAACTGGCGTCCGCGGGCATCCAGCAGGATGAGCACTGGCGTGGTCCTTCCTGAGGTCCCAGCGGCCAATTCGAGTAATGCAGCTTCGCTGCTCATCTCGTGCGACTCGGCTCCGACATAGCGCGAAATGCGCCCAAGGTATTCATCGGTTAGCGCGCGAATGGCCGCTTCTTTGGTCTTGCCTATCCAGGCGATCTGAAGTTTCACGCCGATTTCCGCGTTTTTCTTTTATTGGTCTTTGTTCGCGCTTTGGTGCGAGCGGCTTTGCGTGGCGCTACGGCCTGCTTCCCAGCTTGAGCTTTCTTTGTCTTCTTGCCGATAGGGGTCTGCTTCTTTGCAGCAGGCTTCTTTGCCAGATCGGCAGGACTCAACTTGCGCGCCGACTTCCACAAACGCTCCAGGTCATAAAACTTCCTGGCCCGCTCCGAGAATATATGCAAGACAAAATCTACATAATCCAGCAGCACCCATTCCGCCTGGTTGTAGCCTTCCACGCTGTTGGGGCGCTGGCCCACCTCCGCCAACTGTTTTTGCACGTCATCCGCAATCGCCTGGATCTGGCGCGGGTTGCTCCCCGAGCAGACCACAAAATAGTCGGTAAATGCTCCGCTATTCCGGTCCATTTCCAGAATGGCGATGTCTTCGCCCTTTTTGCCTTCAACCGCCTTTACCGCGCGTGCAACCTGCTGCCTGGTCTGTAAACTCATCCGTTCCTATGGCTCCTGCCCGTATGCCCATGATGCCGGGTCTCTTGAAAAGATAGCACTTTGTCCCCGCTTGCGCCGGTTCTTTGCGTGCTGCTGCCGCCGGCGTAAAGATTCTCTTTCCTGATGTATTCAGCCACCAATGCAGGCACATAGCGGCTCAGCTGCTTTACCGATTTGCCGGCGGCTGCGCGAATCTGAGTGGAGGAAACTCGCTCCCGTACCTGGCCCAGCAGGTGGATGGTAGCGCCCATCAGAGCAATGGTCCCTTCGGCATGCTGCCGGCGCATGGCGCGCAGCATCAGGTCCGTTGGACGCAGAGATTGCGGGAGCGACCGGCCCACGTCCGCCAGCGAATGGCCGGGGCGGCTGACTACGATAAACTCGACTTCAGCCAGTAATTCTTCCGGCTGCCGCCACGTTCCGATGTCCTTGAAGGCATCAATTCCGATCAGGAAATACAGCTTGTCAGTCTTCTTCAACGTGCTCTTCAGCCGCCTCACCGTAAGGATGGAGTAATTCGGTTGCCCGGTGTGCGCGTCCAGCAATGAAGGGACAAAGCGTGGATCGTCCGCCGTGGCCAGCGCCAGCATGGCAAAGCGGTGCTGGAAATCGGTGAGCTTGCGCTTCTGCTTATGCGGAGGCAGATCGGCGGGCACAAAATATACACGCCCAAGATCGAATTTCTCAGCCGCAGCCCGTGCCACCGCCAGATGGCCAAGGTGCACGGGATCGAAAGTACCGCCAAACAGGGCAATCTTCATGCGTTTACCGGGTCTGCCTCTTCTTGAAGGCCGCCTGCTTGGAGACGCGCTTCACGCTCTCAGACCGCTTCTTGTTTTTGCGGCTCGACCCAACTTTTTTTGCCGGCGCGGGATGGTCTTGAGCATATGTTCCGGCGCGAATCTCCGTCACACGTTTGCCCAGCGCGTACTTCAATTCAGGAATACCCTGGCCGGTAACAGCCGAAATCTCATACAGATCAAGCTTCAGCTTTTTGGCATGTTTGCGCAGCTTGGCGACCTTCTCCGGATTTGCCACATCCATCTTTGACGCCACCACGACCATCGGCTTCTTTTCCAGGCCGGCGCCAAAGCTCTTCAGTTCCTCCATGATGACCTTAAAGTCGGCGACCGGATCGGTACGGCCGCTGGCGTCGGAGACATCAATCAGGTGCGCGAGCACGCGCGTGCGTTCAATGTGGCGAAGAAACTGGGTCCCCAGACCAGTGCCGGTGTGCGCGCCTTCAATCAGGCCGGGAATATCGGCCACCACGTAACTGTCTTCATGCGGCATTTCGCCAATCGTGACCACGCCCAGATTCGGCTGAAGAGTGGTGAAAGGATAGTCGGCGATTTTGGGCTTGGCGGCCGAGATGCGCGAAACCAGCGTTGACTTGCCCACGTTGGGATAGCCGACGAGTCCCACGTCCGCCAGCAGCTTCAGCTCCAGCCGCAGGACTTTTTGCTCTCCGGGAAATCCCTGCTCGTGCTCGGTCGGCGCCTGGTGGGTGCTGGTAGCAAAATGCTGATTACCACGGCCTCCGCGGCCGCCTTGGGCGACAACCAGGCGTTCATCGGGTTGGGAAAAATCGTGAAGGCGCTCGCCGGTCTCTTTGTCATAGACGATGGTGCCCACGGGCACTTTCAAAACCACACTTTCGCCGTCACGGCCGGTACAGTTGGAGCCCTCGCCATGGCGTCCGCGCTCGCCTTTGTATTCCGGGTTGAAGCGGAAGTGGACCAGTGTGTTATGCCGTTCGCTGGATTCCATGATGATGTCGCCGCCGCGGCCGCCATCGCCGCCGGAGGGGCCGCCGCGGGGAACGAATTTCTCCCGGCGGAAGGCCATGCAACCGTTACCGCCGTCGCCGGCCTTGATGCGAATGATCGCTTCGTCAATAAACATGCTGTGTATTTGATTGTACAGGCCACAGCGCGGATTCGCTGCAAACACGAACGCCCCGCGAAAGCGCGGGGCTTAATGTCCTGGCGAGGTCCGGTTACTTCTTCGATTGGCTCATAGCGGCAACTAAATTTACCTGGTCCTCTGGTAACGCACTTCGTAGTCTTGGCCGTCAACTATGCTGACCCGCAACAGGTAGAGGATGGGCGCCCAGGTCCGGCCTTCGTCTTTGCTTTCTTCTTCCATGCGGATAAAGCCGGTTTCGGGCTGGTTGTGGCGGTCATCCTGAATCATGGTGATGGCGTTCCCTTGCAGTGTGTAGGTCCCGTTGCCGAAAGCGGCCGTGGTTGTCACCAGGGCTTCATTGCTGGAGATGAGATCGTATTGCTGGCGGGCGGCGGCGTTGGCAAAGCGGCCGTTGCCGGCAATGGTAATCTGGTCGGCGGCGACGCCGGTGGCCGATGTCCAGACCCCGGCTAGTCTTTTGCGCATCATGGCGGTCTGGTCGGGGGCGCTCCAGTTTTTGAAGCTCAGGCTGTAGAAGAACCGGGGCCAGAAGTTGTGCGCCAGCTCGCCCATACAGGTGCTGACGAGAGGGTCTTTGGAAACGCCGGAGATCACGGCCAGGCGATTGTCAAGTTTAGCGACGAAGACGAACCCCAGGCGGGATTCAGGCGAGCCCCGTGGCGCAACACCTCTGCGTATGATCACGTACTCCCAGCCCTGCCCGGAAACCCCGTGAACGATCGAGTTCGGCATCTGGGTGCCGCGAGTCGTCATATTTCGCAGGTCGTATTGTCTGTACACGTCGCGGAATACGTTGTCGGCCTCGGCCAGCAGATTGCCACCGGTTGAGGAACGCATCGGCGAGATCGTGACCACGCATCTTTCATTCGTGACCGAGGCCGGCGACATCAGCACAAGCCCATCTGTGTATCTGGTCCCGGTCCAGGTGGGAGGAACCGTGAACACGTATTCGCTGAGCGTGGTCATGCCGGTTGCATTGGACTGGTAATGCCCCGCACCGCTGGTGTTGCCGGGATTTGCCGGTGAAGCGGCGCCCGAAGCACCGGATGGGCGACCGAGGGCCGGCGTGGCGCTCTTGAGCATGGCGTCCAGCGCGGGAAAATTCTTGCTGGCCAGATCGGGCCGTGTTGCATCCACGAACACGGCGATGAAAGTGGAGCCTGATTTGGCGCTGTACAGGGCCATAATCTCGCTCTTGTTGCTGCCTGGACGCACAAGTTCCCCTCTGGTCCAGACAAAAGGTCCGGTCACGCCGCTCTGGGGCGTGGTGCCGGGCTTGACCAGTCCGGAAAGATTTTGCCAGATCTGAGAATGCCGCTCGCGCACATCCAGGTTCGTGGTTTCAGGAAGAGCGAAGTCCACCGCGAAGTAGTCCGCGAGAGTGGAGTCAGGCGAATAGATACGAGCAGGGGTCGCGTCTGCTTTGACGGTCCATCCCAGGGGAACGGTGACGTTGAGCGCGCCGAGTTGCACAAGACTGCCGCTCTGAGCAAACAGGGGAATTGCGAGAAGAAACCAGAGGAAACAGAGTGTGTGACGCAGATTGCGTGATGTCATGTCACCTCCATCCGCAGGTCTGGTTGCGGAACCGGTCTGTCCCGCAGCCGGACTGGGAACTGGTCCGGTTCTAATAAGCATGGATACTCACAATATCTTACAGATAGCGTCAACAAGGAAATAAGAATAGGGTCTCTGGGTGGTATGCGGACGAATACGCGGATGCGCCCCAAACGCAAAGCCCTACGCAAAGGCGGGGCTCATTATCCTGGCAAGGTCCCGATCCTGGCAAGGTCCCGGTTATTTCTTCGATTGGCCCATGGCGGCAATGCGTTTGTCGACTTCTTCGCGGCTCACAACTTCAACCTGCGTGGCAATGTACCAGTTGTTTCCACAACTATCGCGCACGCTGGCGCTGCGATCGCCATAGAACTGGTTGGCCGGTTCCACCAGCGAGGTTGCGCCGGCTTTGAGGGCGCGATGGTAAGCAGCATCGGTGTCCGGAACATACACTTGCAGGGCGCACGGCATCGCGGGCCAGTCCTGGCCTCCATCTGCCAGTTCTACCACTGAGTCGCCGATCCTGACCGCCGCGTGCCCAACAGTGCCGTCAGGGCGCGGATAAACGGCGATCTCCTTCGCGTCAAAAACTTCCTTCATGAAGGCGATCAGTTTGAGCGCACCGTTTACATGCAAATATGGAATTACGCTTTGATAGCCGTCCGGCTTGTAAGCGACTTTGCTGGTCATATTTGGTTCTCCTACGTCTTGGCCTGCGCGGCCATCCGGCGCTGCATCTCTTCCGGTGAAACGTCCTCGATGTGAACTGCCACGGTCCATTTGTGCCCAAATGGATCTTCGATGGTGCCGGTGCGATCGCCATAGAACTGGTCTGCCACCGGCTTCTTGATCGTGGCGCCGAGAGCGACTGCGCGTTCCACAGTCTTGTCCACGTCATCGACATAGAGCAGCAGGCCGACCGGAGAATTCCCGAGTGTCTTGGGACCGACCACATCCATTTCCGGGAATTCGTCAGCCAGCATCACGTGCGAGTCACCGAACTTGAGTTCCGCGTGGCCCACGCGCCCATCCGGCTGCGGCATGCGCATGATCTCGACCGCGCCGAAAACCTGCTTGTAGAAATCGATCGCTGCCGCCGCGCCCTTGATCACCAGATAGGGAGTGACATTGTGATAGCCGTCAGGAATTGGTTTTGCTTTATTTGCCATAAAATGACTCCTCATAGAACAAGTTTTTCGTGCGATGGCCCGGCTCACATCCTGGTCAGCCGGCACACCGCGCCCCAGGGACGGGAGCCCTGGCGTCCATGCGATTCCGGTAAAAAAGCCACCAACCGGAGAAAGAATGGCAGCCGTTTGAGCTTTGCCGCTGTCTTCAGCATCGAGTAGACCTCAGCCGCCTTCCAGCCAAAGGGAGTGAAGAACTCCGGACCCTCTTCCGGCCCGAACTTTAATGGCGAGCCGGCTTCGCTCAGGGCGCCAAGGTTCTTTTGCAGCATTTTGAGCAAGCCCGGGGAGCAGAGGTCGATGGCCCAGTCACTAAAACTGGCCTGGACGGCAAGATCACGGCCCAGCGCGGAGACTTCGTCGCGTGTCAGATAAATCAGGAGACCTTCGGTGAGCACCAGAACTTTTCTGGCGTTGCTGCCCAGCTTCTGGAACAGCGCACGCCGTCCGGCTACGTCCGCCAGGTCCAGGCGCACCCGCTCCAGCGCACAACGTGGTTTTTCCGGGCCCAGAATCTCTTCTTTGTAATCCATCATGCCGGGCAGATCGACTTCAATCCACTTGAGCGACGATGGCAGGTCCATGCGGTACGGCCGGGTGCAAAGGCCGGCCGCCAGGTTGATTACCATGTCTGTTCCCTGCTTGATCTGCTCGGTGATGATCTGATCGAAACGCACGGTCCGCGCCGTATATGGCCATTCATAACGCTGGCCGGCTTGCAAATCCCTGGCGATTTGCTCGCCGCGTTCGCCGGCGAGTTTTCGCGCAAAGGGATCCCGGAACAGAGCGTCTTGCCGCTCGGTTTCACGCGCGCGATAGACTGCAACCCATAGCGCTGTGTCGGAGATATTTCGAATTAACGGTGCAGCCGGCTTTGCCATTCGACTTTCCCTGCAGGGCGTGAGATTTCCGTCATCGATATGATTCTCGCGGATGCTTGCCCTGTTTGTATTGTAAAAATTTGACCTTATTCGTGGATAGGAACGTGGTTCAGGTGCTCGGTTTTCTGGACCAGATACGTCGTGGGATTGATACCGGAAAAGATCTTGAAATCATGGATAAAGTGGGCCTGATCAAAATAACCGCAGCTGATGGCAAGGTCGATCCAGTCGATTTCGGCGCCCGTATGAATTTTTTTGAGGACCTGCTGGAAGCGGCGCACGCGGCAGAAGAGTTTCGGCGTGAGCCCCACCTCGTTTGAGAAAAGCTGTATGAAGCGGCGCGAGCTGATACCGATCTGGTCGGTAACGTCAGCGATGGCCGGGGCGGTATGTATGTTGCGGAACAGGCCCAGCGCAAAACCGACAGCGCGATGCCGCTCCAGCGGCTTCCATGCCTGCGCCAGCAGGGAGGTCTCCAGCACCTGAAACTTCTTTTCCGGGGTTGGCGCTTCCAGCAGGCGCTCACGCAGCAATCCCGCCTCGGGGCCCCACAAGTCCTCCAGGGAGACATGCAGATTGTGCAGCTCGTCGACAGGCGCCGAGAAAAACGGGAACGCTCCGCCGGGCTTGAAATGGATGCCCATCACGGAATCCTGTTCCGCCGTATCGATCACAAAGAAGCCGGAATGCGGGCCGCAGACCAAGGTACCCGGGAGTCGATCACACTTATCTAGGTGTTCCCGGTCGTAGATCCGGGACTCGTCTTCATTCAGGTTGATGACCAATTCCACGGACCCATCCGGCATGAGGCGTTCTTTTTTGTGTGGCCTTTTGGGGAAGCCGTCATAGAACCAGAACAGCTCTACGAAGTTGTTCAGCGGCGGTCCGGGAGTGTGCGTGAGGTACAGCATGGGACGAGAACATTGTAGTGCTGCGCCTTTTTGGAACCAACTCCGGCTTTATTGCCCAAAGCAAAAGCCCCGCCGCAGGCGGGGCTTATCAATCTCGCGCAGAAACTTAGGCCTTCGCGGCTTCATGGGGCTCTACCAGTACGTAACGGCCGCCGGAACCCTTGTCCACGAATTTAATGGTACCGGTGACCTTGGCGAAGAGCGTGTCATCTTTGCCGCGTCCGACATTTGCGCCGGGCTTGATGCGGGTACCGCGCTGACGAACGATGATTGTGCCGCCGGGAACAAGCTGGCCGCCGAAGGCTTTTACGCCTAACCGTTGCGCGTTTGAGTCGCGCCCGTTTCTGGAACTGCCTAAACCTTTTTTGTGTGCCATAACGTCCTTCTATTCATCAAGGGCTGAAGCCCAGTCTTTTAATCCACCTTGCGGCACGAAGCAACTCATGCCTTGACACTTGTCTCGCCTGTTCAGCGGCCAGGTGGCTCTATTTCTTCTTGCCGCCAGATTTCTTCTTCGCGCTCTTCTTGGCTGCCTTGGGCTTGCTTTTGCGCTTCGCGGACTTCGCGGGCGACGCGCCTTCAGCGGCCGGCTTTGCCTTCTTGGGCTTGCGGGCCGGCAGCTCTGGAGCGGTAAAACGCTCGCCATCAAAAGCGATTTCGGTGATCCTTACCGCGGTAAACGGCTGGCGATGACCGTAAATCTTCTTGTACTGCTTCTTCCGCTTGAAGTGGAAGACCAGGATCTTGTCCGCACGGCCACCTTCCATTACCTGGCCGCTGACCACAGCTCCTGCGCCTGGGCCGATGGTGCCTTCCTGGGCGGAAACGGCAAGAACGTCATTAAATTCAATGGTATCGCCGTTAGCGGCGGGCAGTTTCTCAATTTTTACGACGTCGCCGGGTGCGACGCGGTACTGCTTTCCCCCGGCGCGAATTACCGCGTACATACTCTCTCCATCGCCCCTTCAAAAGCGCTTGCCTCAAAAAGGACTTAAATTGGCTTGTAAGATTGCTTAGCAGCCATGCTCAACAGGCAGGAATCTCCACCAGTGGCAAACCTTGTAATTTTAGCGTGATAGGCCGGTTGGGGTCAAACTCGGCCGTTATCCACGAGGCAAAGTTGATGTCAGAACGGCGAAGAAGTGACAGATCGATCCTGCCAGCACGAACAAATGCCATATGGCGTGATGAAAACGCCGATGGTCCAAAGCAAAGAATATCACCCCCAGGGAATAGCACAATCCACCCGAGAACAGCAGAATCAACCCTGCAGGCGGCAAATGCATAAAGAGCTGGCGCACTGCGACAAGGGCCAGCCAACCCATCCCGAGATATACGATTGCCGACGTGCGGGGAAAGCGTCCGATGAAAAACAGCTTGAACACCACGCCAGTTGCCGCCAGCGCCCAAATGATTCCCAATAATGACCAGCCCCAGACACCGCGCAGGCTGATCAGCGCAAACGGCGTATACGTTCCGGCAATCAGCAGGTAAATCGCGATGTGGTCCAGCGTTCTCAATATTCGTTTGGCCCGAGGGAGGCGAACACCGTGGTAGGCCGTGGACGCAGAGTAAAGCAAAAGAAGAGTAGCGCCGTAAATACTGTAGCTTACGATTTGCCGTGCACTGCCGCGCAGACTGGCAACTGTGACCAACACAGCCAAGCCAGCCAGCGCCAGCGCTACCCCGAGCGCGTGCGTGAGCGCATTGGCAAGTTCGTCTTTTGAGATCTGGGACGGCGCCGCATTCATGATGTACTTACATGTAAGATGCTGCAGCTCAGCGGAATGTAGACGTCCGCCAGAAGAAATACGCAGTCATGCCGCACCCGATTGCTATGACCACGTAGCGGACAGTCCTCGGGTGCATCTTTTGCGCGTACCATGCTCCCGCGTATCCACCCAGCGCACCGCCAAAGATCATCACCGCCGCCTGGGGCCAGAACACGGCCCGGGCAATGATGAAGACTACCACTGCAACGGCGTTGCCGCAGGTCGCCAGCAGGGTCTTGAGGCCGTTCATGCTGTGAATGTTCTCGATGCCCATCATCGAAAGCAGCGCCAGCATCACAATGCCGACGCCGGCGCCAAAGTATCCGATATAAACCGCGACGCAGGCCTGCAACAGAGTGATACCGGCCACGCGCAAGGGAGAAGGGCCTCCTTCCGAGTGGTGGCGATTGATCCAGGCGGTCACCTTGCCGCTGAAGCTGAACAACAACGTCGCCGCCAGGAGCAGCCAGGGAACCATGCGGTCGAAGGTCGATTGCCGCGTCTTGAGCAGGAGTATCGAACCGGCAATGCTGCCGAGAAACGTGATGATGACCAGTGGAAGGATGCGTTTCAACAGGTCCACGCTCAGCGCTTTGCGATAGGCCCCAGTCGAAGCCAAAGTTCCGGGCCATAAGGCGACCGTGCTGGTGGCGTTGGCATTGATGGAGGGTACGCCGGAAAACAGCAACGAGGGGAAAGCGATGAAGCCACCGCCGCCGGCCACGGAATTCACGGTCCCACCGGCAGCGGCGGCAAGAAAAAGCAGGACGAAATGATGTGAGCTCACCAAATAGTCTATCGAATTATCGTCTGATTTGATGATGCAGCGTTGGGATGGGCTTCGGTTTATCTGCCGCGGTAGCGCATTTTCAGCGCACCGATCGTCACCAGCAAGGCCAGCGTCACCGCATTGGCGGCGATAATGGGCATGGCCCACAGACGGAGACCGTAAACCAGCCAAAGCACCACACCCGCGGAAAAGGTAACCAGCATTCCCCAGGAGAGATCATGGCAACTCTTGCTGCGCCACGCCTTAAATACCTGAGGCACGAAAGACACAGTGGTCAGCATCCCGGCGACAAAGCCAAGCAGCGTGGTCAGGCGCATGAGTGATTCACTTCCATATTCGGCTAATTCTGTCCCCCTACGATTACTTTACGCGAGAAACCTGAGAAATTATTTTTCATCCAACGGCAATTTGCCATGATCTCTGTGGCAGACTCTGATGGAGAGACGCCCATGCCCGCAAAAGCCGACTTCTTCGCATTCCTGCTCGCTGCCTTCATGCTCAACATTGCGCCCGGGCCGGACATGCTTTATGTGATCGGGCGCAGCGTGGGTCAAGGACGCGGAGCCGGAATCGTGTCTTCGCTCGGCGTTTTCACCGGCTGCTGGGTCCACATTCTGGCCGCCGCGTTTGGGATCGCTGCCTTGCTGCGCTCTTCACCGGCAGCGTTCAACGTGGTGCGTTACGCAGGCGCGGCCTACCTGATCTATCTTGGAATCAGAATGGTTACAAAAAAGACCGATCTCTCTGCCAAGCAACTCCAGCCTGAGAATCTGGCCAGCATTTTCCGCCAGGGCGCCATCACCAACGTGCTCAATCCCAAAGTGGCCATCTTTTTTCTTGCTTTTCTGCCCCAGTTCATCGACGCACGCCGCGGCAATGTGGTCTTGCAAATCCTGCTGCTGGGCCTGATCTTTAACGTGGGCGGGACGCTGGTCAACCTCGCGGTTGCTTACGCCGGCGGCACGCTGGGCGAGATGCTGCGCCGTAACCAGCGCCTGGCGCGCGTACAGCAGTGGTTCACCGGGCTTGTCTTCATCGGTTTAGGAGTACGGCTGGCATGGCAGAGAAAATGACCGATGCCCAGGGTTCATGGAACGAGCGGCTTTTGGACAAGCAAAAAGGCACGCCCAACCTCGGCGCGCCCTTTGCATAACATCGATACTGAAACTACATCAAAAACTCTTTCGTCTGGCGCGTGATGGGATGTTGCCTCTCCTCCAGCTCGTTCTTGACCTGATTCAGGCCATACACCAGGCGCTCGAACTCCTGCGACATGTTGCGGAAGAGCGGCGCCACCTTGGCATATTCAAAGTGTTCGAATTTCGAAACGATGTAATAGCTTTCCTTGCCGGCCCTCACAAAATCGATCAGGCCTTCCATCCTTGTCCGGCGCAGGCGATAGTGGTTCAGACCCTCAGGAAACATGCCGGTAAAGAAAAGCGAATAATCGCCAATGTGTTTGCGCACCTGGCGCTCACGGTCAAACGACGGCGCGGGTCCATAGACGGGATCGGACTCCAGCAGCATCTCGCCCAGATCGCACAAAGGGCGTCCGTCAGCATTCTTGATCTTGTAGAGAGTCTCGACCTCACAGAATTCGGCGAGAAGGTTGGCGACGTACGCATGCACTTCAGAGCTGCGCACACCGACTTCACCATAATTCCGTTCGACTACTTCCTTGAAAAATCTCTGGAGAGGACTTGATTCAGGTATCACCTCATCACCCCTTTTTCCCTGCACTATGCAGTTCACACCGGGCACCCTGCCTGTCACCCGTCCGGCGCAAACTTCAGCAAATTGGGGAACGCTGCTTAATCAATATGAGTGCAGTATGTGCAGTTTGGTTTTCCCGGGCAAGTAATTTGTGAGGCAACCCAGCACTTTGGCAGCAAGACCAGCAGAGTGCTAAAAACGGAGGGACAATGAACAAACGGGTTGAGCACCCGTCGCAGCAAAACTTCATCCGCCTAAATGTTTCTTCACCAATTCGCTTACAGTTTTGCCTTCCACGCGCGCGCCGGTGGCCTGGAGTTTAGCCATCACGTTCTTCATCACCGTGCCCATGTCCTTCATGGCAGGCGAGCCCATCTCCGCGATGGTGGTTTTCACAGCTTCCGCGATCTGCTCTTCACCCATGGCTTGAGGCAGATAATGTTCGATCAGTTTGATCTCCGCGGCCTCTTTATCGGCCAATTCCTGGCGTCCGCCCTTGGTGAACTGTTCAATAGAGTCACGCCGCTGCTTGATCAGCGTGCTGAGGACCTGTTGCGCTTCTTTGTCGTCCAGAGGAGCGCGCTTATCCTTTTCTTTGCTATTGAGCGCGGCTTTGGCCATGCGCAAGGTGGAAAGGCGCAGCTCATCGCGGCTGCGCATGGCATCAACCAGGTCTTTTTGCATCTGTTCACTGATACCCATAATGGGAAACCTCGCTCCGGTGCAGAAAGAGAATTATAAGCTGTAGTGGTCCTTGCGCTCAGCCAGGAGGGTTACGGGCTACACTGGAAGCCGGCGCAATTGATTCCGGCTGCGCCGCCGAAGTATGATCGGGCCTAATCCTCCGGAGAAATCATGCAGCCGCTCGCTCTCATCCTGAACATTGCCATCATCGTAGGCATTGTCGGGATCGTGGTTTATTGGGTACAGCGGTTTGCCGTCTTTTTCGGCTACAAAGCAATCCAGCCCGATGTGTTGCAGATTGCGGAGCTGCTGAAGACCCAGCCTGTACGTGAGCGCAATGACGTGGTGCTTGCCGGCTACTATGGCGGGCAGCCTACGATCGTCCGCTTTTCTCACCGGGTCGATACGCCGGGTCTGGACATTCAGATGCGCGTACCGGCAACGATCAATTTTTTTCTGGAGCCAAAAGCCATCGCTGTGGAAAGCGAGGGGCGGGTGGTGATGCGCACCGGCAGCGCAGCACTGGACAGAAGATTCAATGCCAGAACCGACCATCCCACGGAAGTCAGGATGCTCACCGCTGGAGGCGCGATCATAGCGAGTCTGGAGCAGCTCTGCTGCTCAACACAAACCGGGCTCTCCATCAAAGATCGCACCATCGAGCTGAGCGAGCTGACCATCCCTCCTTTTACGGCGAACCACGTCTTCGACCATCTGCAATCCATGCTAACGCTGGCCAAGGCGGTGAGAGACATGCCGGGCTCCGACCGCATCAAAGTTGAGCCGCTGCCGCGACGGGGAAGCAGTTGGCCGGTACGGGTCGCGCTGGCAGGAGGGCTGGTATGTCTTGTAGCGCTGCTTTTCGCGCAACCTTATAGTCATCCGCCGGGCGCGATTGCCAGCGGCAGTGTGGCTACTCCGCCCTCCGGGATAACGCCTGCCGACGCCGTCCGCATGCAGCAATTGCAGGGATGGCACGTGGCCAAGACAGATGATTTTTCCGATTCTGCGCGCCGCTTTCTGCGGGAGCGCGGGCTGGAGGCCTCAGGCCGCGTCATGGGCGATTTCGGCGGTCGCGGCGCTGCCGTTGATTCGGCCTACCTTCTGGTGGATGCCAACGGACGGAGGCGCGTCAGCATGCTGGCCCGAGGAATGGTCGCCTACGACGCCATCTTTCCCCAAGTGGACGCGCTGGCGAGGATTTCCAAGAGCGCCGTGGCGCAGATACAATGGATGTCGTCGGCTTCGCAGTATCCTTCCGATGGCGATGCTCTGCTGGTTATCCAAAACGCGAACGATCCAACCGCAAGCGTGGTGCTGTTGAGACACGGCACACAAACTTACTCTGCCCGCCCCGCAGATTTCACCAAGATCGATCTGGTTGCCCAGTGAGAAGAAATCCAAGAACAGGAATAGTGAAATGATTCGCAAAGGCCGTCTCTTTACTCCGGGTCCGACACAGCTGCTGCCTTCGGCGCAGCTGGCCATGGCTGCCGCCACCATGCATCACCGCACGGCGGAGTTCCGCGCTTTGTACACGCGTGTGCTGGCTGATTTGAAAACGTTCGTCGGCACCAAGAACGACGTCGTGATGTTTACCGCGTCCGGCACCGGCGCCATGGAAGCAGCCGTGGCCAACCTGACTTCGCCCGGCGACCAGGTATTGGTAGTCTCGGCGGGAAAGTTCGGCGAGCGCTGGGAGGGCCTGGCCAAGGCCTATGGCTGCGAACTGGAGACAGTGCGCGCGCCTTACGGTGAGACAGTAACGCCGGCGCAAGTACGGGAAAAATTCAAACCCAGCCACAAAGCACTCTACATTCAGGCCACCGAGAGCTCGACTGGCGTGCGGCACGATGTTGAAGGAATCGCTCGCCTGCTCCGAGGCACGGAAACATTGCTGGTGGTTGACGCCATCACCGGCCTGGGCACCACGCATTTTGACGCGGATGGCTGGGGGATTGACATGCTCATCGGCGGGTCACAGAAGGCGGTGATGGTTCCGCCCGGGCTGGCCTACTGTTCGGTGAGCGATCACGCATGGCAGCGCATGGAGAGCGCCAAAAATCCGCGCTACTACTTTGATTTGCGGAAGGAGAGGAAGAACGGCGCCAAGGGCGAGTCCTCTTACACGCCTTCAACCGCATTGGTGGCGGCGCTGGCGGCAGCGCTGGATTACATCCGCGAACAGGGAAGCGGCGATCTGGCCGCGGGACGCAAGCTTCTGGTCGACAATGCGGAGACCGCCGCAGCCATGACACGCGCCGCAGCCAACGCTCTGGGGTTAGCGCTTTTTTCCGCCAGTTCGCCGGGAGCAGCATTAACAGCAATCGCTTCGCCGAAAGGCGTGGATTCCAGCGACATCGTGAAGGCATTTCGCAATCGCTTTGGCGCGATCATCGCCAATGGACAGGGCGAGATGAAGGGCCAGCTCTTCCGTATTGCCCATCTCGGCTATTACGACTATCTGGATACCATCGCCGCGATTGGAGCGCTGGAGCATGTGCTGGCAGAGATGGGACGACCGGTAGAATTGGGCGCGGGGCTTCGGGCCGCACAACAGGTCTACGCTGAATCAACGCAGCCAGCTGCCGTGGCGAGATAGCCGAAACGAAGCCGCGAAGCTGACTTGCGCGCTGAGTGGCGCGATCTGGGCGCGGAGACAAGTCTGTCGGAGGAGACTCTCTGGCGGTTTCAGAGCAGCGACAAGGAAAGGTAAACAATAAGGCCGCGAAGCCGACTTGCGAGCTGAGCGGCGTGATCCGGGAGCAGGACTAAGTCTGTCGGAAGAAGGCTCTCTGGCGGTTTCGGAGCGAAGCGACAAGGAATAAAGATGAAGATAGTGATCGCGGAAAAAGTTGCCGCCAACGCTGTGCAACTTTTGCGAGAGGAAACAGACTGGACCGTTGTTACCCACGACCAGTTGTCGAACGGGCTGGAAGCCGCGTTGCCGGATGCAGACGCGCTGATTGTCCGCTCGGCTGTGGACGTGAATGCACAGGTGCTGCGCGATGCGCGCAAGCTACGAGTGATTGGGCGGGCCGGCGTTGGCGTGGACAACATCGACCTGGATGCTGCTACAAAAGCCGGCATCGCCGTGATGAATACGCCGGGGGCGAACGCGGTAGCCGTGGCTGAGCACACCATGGCGCTGATGCTGGCCCTGGCCCGTCATCTCTGCCGTGCGGATTCCACCACACGCGCAGGCAAATGGGAAAAGAAGTCGCTCCAGGGCACCGAGCTGCGCGGTAAAACGCTGGGCATCGTCGGCCTGGGGCGCATTGGACTGGAAGTAGCGCGGCGAGCCAGAGCTTTCGACATGAAGGTGATGGCGCACGATCCATTCGTCTCGGCATCATTGGCGCGAGAGCAGGGAATTCAACCGGTGGAACTCGAGCAGGTTTTTGCCGACGCCGACTATCTCACGCTGCACGTCGGCCTGACGCCGCAAACCAGCAGCATGATCAATGAAAAATCCCTGGCACAAATGAAAAAGGGCGTGCGCATCATCAACTGCGCGCGCGGTGAACTGCTGGATGAAGCCGCCGTCGCCGCCGCACTGGCCAGCAAACATGTTGGCGGCATCGCGCTGGATGTTTTCCGAGAAGAACCGCCGAAGAACTCTCCGCTGCTGGCTCAGGAAAACGTGATCGCAACGCCTCACATTGCCGGCTCTACCAACGAGGCGCAGGATGCAGTGGGCGTGCAGATCGCCAGCCAGGTGCGCGAATACCTGAAGCGCGGCGTGATCCAGAACGCCGTTAACATGCCGTCCATCGATCATCAGCAGTACACGCAGATGCAGCCCTATATTGCGCTGGCGGAAAAACTGGGCGCGTTCCTGGCCAATGTGGTCCCGGCTTCGGGATCCATTCAAGAGATTTCCATCCGCTATTCCGGACGGATTGCCGCGTGGAACACGGAGCTGATCCGCAACGCCGCGATCCAGGGCGTGCTGAACCAGCGCATCGCCGAACGCGCCAACGTGGTCAACGCTCTGGCCATTGCCCAGGAACGCGGCATTCAGGTACATGAAGGCAAGAAGCCGGAAGCAGCCAGCGGGAGCGCCGCGGACGTAATCGCCGTGCTTTTAAAAACGACGCTGGATGAAAGAGTAGTGCGCGGCGGCGTTCTTCATGGAAAGTCCCTGCGGCTGCTTGGCGTAGACGCCATCGATATTGAAGTGCCCTTGGGCGGAAACCTGATCTACCTGCGCAACCGCGACGTTCCGGGAGTGGTGGGTAAAGTGGGAACGCTGCTGGGCCGGCACGGCGTGAACATCGCCAACTTTGCCCTGGGGCGCAAAGAAATAAAAGATGGCGCGGAAGCCATGGCGGTAGTGCAGGTTGATTCTCCGGCGCCGGAAGAGGTATTGCAGGAAATCAGACAGCTGCCGGAGATTCAGGAAGTACGAGGAATCAAGCTGTAAATCGCGAGAACTGCCAAAATCGGGTAATTGCCAATTTCAAAAAACGATACCCATCAAATTCCAGCAAGCGCAAGTCCGACAGTCTCAGTTATGTATGTGCGGGCTGGACGGCGTAGGACGGGCTTTGCGCACAGCTTTGGCGCGGCTGCCTACCGTAACGTTGAATGTGAAAGGCAGCTTCTTCGGCGGATAGCAGGCGTTGTTGTCGCAAGCCTGGTATTTCAGCTCACCGTGGATGGTGTACGTCCCGGTAGAAGACTGCGTCGGCGCTACCACCATGCCGCGAACGACAAAGTCTCCGGAATAGACGCTGAGCTTGGTGCTGGGATCGAACGGAAAGCTCATCAGCTTGCCCGCCGGGTATTGCATCCTGCCGATGGCCACTTCACCCGGCAGCGAGAAATGCAACTGCGTTGGGATCAATTCTTCCGCGGTGGGCTGGTTCGAGTTGATGTGGTAAGGGCTCAGCACGCGGAACGTGAACTGGACCGGCGTGGAGTGTCCGGGTGAAACAACGGCGTTGGTGGCGGAAACAAAATTGACGAAGACACGGCCCTGCGGCGTGGACGCATCCTGGGCAACCAGCGCGCCGCTCAGCCAGCCCACACATAAAGCAAACAAAACCCAACGATGAAATTTCATTCTGCTCCTGTGCTGCTCCGTATCAGTTACCTTGCTGCAGCGCCTTCTTGATGGCATCTTCGATCACCGATTCGCTGGCCAGACCAATCGTTTCGTCCACCACCTTGCCCGAGCGATCAAGATAATAGGTGAGAGGCAGCCGGTCGATCCCGCCGTAAAGGTCGCCTACCTTTTCCGAACCTTTCAGGACGATATAGTTAACGCCCATTTTGCGGGCGAAATCCGCGATCTCCTTGTCCTCGGTATCGTCCATGGCGACGCCCACAATCTGCAGTCCCTGCGGACCGTATTTCTTTTGCAGGTCCACCAGCCAGGGCATTTCAATCTTGCACGGGCCGCACCAGGTGGCCCAGAAATTCAGCAGCACGGCCTTGCCGCGCAGCGAAGCCAGGGGAACGGTCTTGCCTTCAGGAATGCTTTTCAGCTCAAACGCCGGCGCCAGCGAGCCCTTGGGCGGATCTCCCGCGCCCTGGACCGGGGCCGGAGTGTTTTGTGCGTTTCCACCGGCGGCAATGGCCGAATCGGGGGGCTTGCTTGCCCGCTTGCCCACCAGCAATACGGCGGTGATACCTACCACAACACAGAGCACAAAGATGACATTTCGGTTCACAACAATCTTCCTCACCAGGTAAAGCGATTTAAGAATCCAAGATAGCTGGAAAGCACGGTAAAACGGCGAGTCAGGATGAGCACGCCCAGCACCATCAGAAGCACGCCGCTGATCACTTCCAGTGTATGCAGATGCTTGCGGAAGCGCCCATAAAAGCTCAGGAAACGATCGATCAGGACCGAAGTAAGAAGAAACGGCACGGCCAGACCCAGCGAGTAGACCCAAAGCAGAATCACTCCCTTTGTGACCGTCTCAGCGCTGCCGGCAAGGATCAGGATGGAAGAGATGATCGGGCCAAGGCAGGGTGTCCAGCCAAAAGCGAAAGCGAAACCAACCACAAAGGCGCCAATCGGCGATTTGCCACCCTGCACCGAATGCAGCCGCTTGTCCGCATAGAGCGCTTTGATCTTCAGGATGCCGGTCAGGTGCAGTCCAAAGATGATGATGACGGCCCCGGCGATCCATGTAAGCTGCTTCTTGTACTCCCTTGCCAGTCCTCCCACGGTGGTGGCCGCCGCGCCCAGCATCACAAAGACCACGGTAAACCCGAGGATGAACATCAGTGAATGCAACAGTACTGTATTCAGTACTTTACGGTCTTTCGACTGGAGCTCTTCCACGCTGGCGCCGGAGATCAGAGAGACGTATCCGGGTACCAGCGGCAGCACGCATGGCGAGAGAAATGAAACGATTCCGGCAACGAACGCGGCAATCGGCAGAGGCAATGAAGACATGGTTTTCTCGAGTATTACAACCCAATGATGTCCTTTATTGTAATCTGGTTACAGATTTTCTTATAGAGCTGAAAATCGCTGCCCCGCGCGCTTTGCTCCCAATCCGGAATCGCTGCGCTGGGGGACAGGACGCCAAAATTTCTTCGCCGCAAGCTGGGCTTGGCCCTCCGAAAGCGCGCCCCGCCAAAAATGAACAGCTAAAAGGTAGACACGGATGGGCCTGCTTGGTTAGCAGGCCACGAAATGATCTTTCATCGCGGAGAGCGCTGTTAATTGCAGATTGGCAGTTCGCCGTTACTCAAGGTTGCTGAGCGTGACCGGTTTCTTCTTGGCTGCGGGCGGCGCGGGCGTCGAGGTCTTCTTTTCCGGAATGGTGTCATCCACGATGATCTTCTTCACTCCCTGATCGGTGATCACCGTCGCCGAAGAACGCGAGTTCATCTGCGACGCGGGCTGCGCGGCGGGCGTCGAGAAGGCCGTGTAGGGCAGCTTGCCTTTGCTTTCGAACGTGGCCGAGGCCTGCTGAATGTAGGCGGCGAGCGAGCGGCGGACGCGCGTCAAGGCCGAGAAATCGTCCAGCAGCGGGGCGGCGTCGTTCTTCTTGCCGGCGGCTTCACTGGCGGTGATGAGCGAGTCCACGGCTTCAATCACCAGGCTGACGTCGTCATAGAGCTTGAAGGTGGCGGAGATGCTGCCGCGGGAGCTTTGCACGTCGTGCATCAGGCCGGGCAGCGCGCCGGAGAGGTTGCGCTGCAAGCTCCGCGCCGCCTGCTGCGCCTGCGCCTTGTGCGATCCGTCCTTGAGGAAGCCCGACTTCCATCCCGACTTCCATTTTTCAACCTGAAGGCTGGCGATGTCATTCTGCGTGGCCTGGGAAATGCGGTCCAGGTCAATCAGCGCGGTGTTCAGGTCGGTGCGGTCGGTGCGGCCGGCGCCGGCCATCACCACCTGCGTGCGCTGCTGCCCGCGGGACTGCGCGGCCAGGCTGGAACCGAAGGCAAAGCTGAACGAAATCAGGGCAATGGCGGCCAGAGCATTCTTCATTGGAGCAAACTCCTCGCTAAGTGACACTTTGCTAATTAACCCCAAGCATATCTTCACTTGCGGGGAACCACGGCATTACCGAGGGTCAGGGGAGCCAAAGGGCTAAAGTGTTGGGACGTTGGGGGGCGGGCGGGGAGGTGTTCGAGGCGCGATTTTTTTAGCAGATCTCTATCGCGACCTTCTGCGTGTTATTGGAATTTGCGGGTGGGGATGGCGGTTGGAGTCGGCCCTTATCAGATGGAATGATTGCAATATCCGGGTGGATGAAGGGGGACGCTCCTGGCTTGTCGGGTAGAGGAAAGTAAAAATGTAGAGCTTCTGGTCGGCGCAATAATAACGTTCGAAAACTTTCTGGCTCGCGTTGAACAGGTATTCATAGTCCAGCGCGGGACTTCCACCAAAAGAGATTTCCTGCAACGAACCGGGGAGCGGCAAACGCTCCTGGTCCGCGCCATTTTGCAGCCCACGTTTCACCTCGCGCAGGCCAGCCTCACAATTTACAAACCGGTTGGCGGCGCGCAGGCTGAGCAGAGAATCCTTTTCGACCAGCGAAATTGTATAGACGTTGAAGTTCTTGTCTTGCGGATCTTTATGCGGCTTGGGCGCGCTGGGAAGGGTGATGGCAAATGCGTCGTCCGGAAACTCGTACTCTTTCCATTTCTGCTCTTTTTGCCCCGATGGCGTAGTGGGTTGCGCCGGTGCACCTTGTTGCGATGACGCAGCCAGACAGCAGAAAGCGAGCACCAGGATTACCGCCCAATCGTTCTTCACGGCGTAAACTCCGCCAACATCATACCAGCAGCAGCTCTCCCGTCAGGGCCTGATTCGCAGCAAGTCCCACAGGACGTTGGGGTGTGTGGCGGGCGCGAGTTTTCACCACGGAGGCGCGGAGGCGCGGAGAAAACCGGCGAACGATTTACCACAGAGGACACTGAGGAACGCAGAGGGGGCGGCGAAAGATGGGGCTCAAAAGTGGGTGAAAAAGGGGGCGCCACCGGCGCGACGCCCCCTGGCTCATAGAAGCCCAATAGCGAAATAGCAGGTGCCGCTAGCCGGCGACTTTCCCTGAATCTTTTTCGGGTTCGAGGCAAAGCTGCTGGTAGTGGCCGGCGTTGGCGGTTTCACGTTCGTTGAGGACGGCAATGAGATGAAGGTTGGCCTGCGCGCGGACCCGGCAGACCAGGTTCAGCATGTTTTCGAGGCCGTCCGAGTGGAGGTAGTTGATCTTGTGCAGGGTTTGCAGGCCTTCGATGACATGTTCAAATCCGCCGTTCACGTCAGCCATGGTGCGGTAGACGTGGGCCCTTACCGGCATCTGTTCGGCGGGCGAGTGGTTGGGTTGCGTCAGGTGGATGGAGCGTTTAGCTTTATTTGTAGCCATATTTGCCTGCCTCCGCAGGTGATGTTGGTTAGGGCGCGTTCGGTGTTACTAGCACCGGGCGCTGCCCGATTAAGCAGCTAGCAATTGGCAAATAGCAATTAGCCAATTGGTTGTGGTTACTTCTTCTTTTTGGTTTTGCGAGGCATGGGCGATTTCGTCTGTGCCTTTTGTTTTTCACGGAGTTTGGAATATCGGGTTTTCCTGCCGTTGGCGATCTTGGGCAGGAGTTGACGGACGTGTTCAATTTCGGCCTCGGTCCAAGCGTGAAGACTGGCTGTTCCAACCTTAAGGATGGTCGGAGCGGGCAACTTGCCCACAGCGATGTAGCGGGCCAAAGTGCCGACCTGAAGCCCTAGCTTCTTGGCTGCCTGGCTAGTGGAGAATGTTTTCATTCAGTGAAAGTCTCACAGATAGGTCGAGCGCTGTCAAGCATAATCGGGCAGTAGCATTCAGCGGTTTTCTCCCTCTTGCTGAGAGCCTTTGCCCGGCGCACTGCTTGCAGGTGGTCTATGAAGTCCAGGATGAAGTACCGGCTTTCGTTGGGACAGGACGTCAACGGCCGGCATTGTTTTAGTCAACGATTCGCAGACGGAGCACTGCGGCACTTTAGGTATCAGAGCAGTCTTGGCTGATGCCGGGTAGAAGATGTTTGCAAGCCACGAATTCGAGAGCAGGTGCTCAGGAAACGCATACGCCTTTATGAACTCCCCGCACAGCGCAGCACCGACAAGAGCAAGGACAAATGAGACTGTGGCTTCACGCTGCCGTCGTTCGGCTTGGTTGTTCTGACCGTAGAGGCACCCCACGCAGGCATCGCCTGAAATTATTTTTGCCGCTGAATGCACTGACATGCTCAGACATTGTGAGTTAGTACCAACATTCAGCAGCACATTTCTGCTGTAAGGCTGCAGTTCAACGCGAACTTTAGGGTCATCGACCGTCGCCAGGACCATTTTGGCCCTCACAAACTCGCCGTAAAAATGCTCCACACGTTGCGGCAATACACCGAATTTCAGCTGCGGGTGAGTCCCCTGGAACGCGTTCAGCGCTACCTCAGCTTTGGCTCGTCCTTCGAGCCCATCAACGTACTTGAGTAAGAGATAGCGATTCCAATTGGTTACGTCTGCTGCCTCGTGCTCGAAGGCGATCCATCTACCAGCCAATTCGGGACCATAGCGCAACGCCCATAACAGCGCGTTGCCAGTACCGCCGACACCAGCCTGACGGACTTCTCCGAGATCCAGTTTGAGCGGAAGCGCTGGACCATCGTCGTCCGATTCCGTATAGCTCAGAAGTGACCAGCCATTGATCTCGGGTTGCTCAACCAGGGCTTCAATATGCTCTGCCCGGCGGTAGACGAACATGGAGGCCAAAGCGGCCGTGGCGAGGCACGTGCTGGGATTAAATGCGAGCAATTGTTGGAAGTGCGGACCAATTTCTGAGACGAAGCATCTCCACCCAGATGCAACAGCATAAACAATATGCCTGGCCGTTACTGGAGCCTCCTGGCCAATCACAATGCAATGGTCATATACGTCGCTCAATTGTTCCACGGCGCGGAACTGCCCCCAAGGGCAGATCGCCGCCAGTTCCGCCAGGAGGTAGTCCGCCAGCGGCCCCTTCCATTTCACGCGCGGGATCCGAACC
Source organism: Terriglobia bacterium (assembly GCA_041488515.1). Lineage (GTDB taxonomy): Bacteria > Acidobacteriota > Terriglobia > Terriglobales > Acidobacteriaceae > Angelobacter. The sequence continues at coordinate 171,836 of JBGPPK010000010.1, forward strand.
GTCTGGTGTGGAATGCAGAGGTCAATTGACGTGTAACGCTCTGAGATGCGCGGCATGATTGTGCAGACCGCGAGCGCAATGAGCTGGGCTGTCGGCGACGCAGCGATCTTCTTGTCAATCACAATTGCCAGACGAAGTCCCCCAATTCCGTGCGCCTGCACAACATCCCCAAAGCGGCGGCTGCGGTCATACATTTCGAGGTTTACCGGTCCATCAGTGGTCATTTAAAACGTTCCCGTTTCTCTTTGGTATCGAGATGCTTCCAGCTTGCACTTCCCAATAACTCGTAAACTTCTACTGATTCCCAAAATCCGGTTGAGATATGGCCGTGGTTGGGGACGACGACGGATATGAAGCCTAGCCAGGGGCTAGCAGCGTTCAGGTCGTCGCGGCGTGAGTGAAATGCACCACCGGGGTGGGAGTGTACCTGGACAAACAGGCTCATCTTTGCCTGGTCCAGATGCTCTTTGAGTCGTAGCATTTCGAGGGGCTCAATATCATAGGACACCGGCGTAGCTGAGAATTCCGGCACCCATACCTCGCTAATCTTGGCCGCTTGTCCATCGCCGCGAGTTCCTAGCCAAAAACAGACGGCTTCCGTCACGGGGTAGCGGCGCAGGTGAGCGATAGTTTGAGCTGTGATGCTCGGCGGCACTTCATAGGTGCCGCCGAGGGTTGAGACCGGCAGCACTTAGCTGCACCTCGCGCCACCGGATGTCTGCCAGGCCAAATTCAAATGCGCTCCATTGTCCAGGTCGAGCGCGTCAACTGTGGCATCCAAGCTGAGTGCGCCTGGATGTCCGCGCCTTTGGACAACGGGGTTTACGGCATTCGTAATGCGCAGCTTTTGAAGAACCGCGTTCACGAACTGCCTAAGTGTGTTGGTCTCGGGCTCGCGCTCCTCAACGGAGCCACCGCTTTGGGGTTCAAATACGAGTGTTACGTCCTTTTCTTTTTCGTGTTCCACCTGTTCCTCCATACGTCTTTACTGTCGCCGCCGTTGTTGTGCAGGAGCTCTCAGGCGCCGGGCCGCGAATTAAGGATGTCTCCACCCCTAATAACGGGCAGAATACGGCAATCCCCTCGAGTATGTCAAGTATCGTATATAATCATAAATGTATCTATAACAAACAATGTTTCTTGAGTTGACATTTAACGCTTCATTGGGTTAGAAACGCACCAATGGCACTACAGCAAGGTCCGTTCTATACGGCAGTAGGAAGGCGAATAAGGGAGCTGAGGCGAGCCGAGAAGCTTACGCAGGCCCAGCTTGCCGATTCCGTGAGTCTCTCCCGTGTTTCGGTAACCAATATTGAGACAGGCCGGCAACCGATTTACGTGCACACTCTCGCTCGAATTGCAGAAATTCTACGTCTGCCGATCGGAGCGTTGCTTCCACTAACTACTGTGCCGACCTCACCCGCCGAGCTCCAGCCTCAACTGCAGAGTTTGGAACCTAAGAAGCGAGACTGGGTGATCAAAGTCATCGGAGCATCCCAGGAGGCGACGCCACATGAGCCCGACAAATCCAACCCACGCCCAAAAGAAAGCAGCCGAGCTGCTAAGAAGCGCCAACGTAACTCGAGTACCCGTTCCCGTTGAGGAACTCGCCCAACGCATTGGGGCAACAATTCATCTGGAGCCGTTCACAGGCGAACTGTATGGAATGGTCCACCGGAATCAAGATGGGACAGCTGTGATTGGGGTGAACTCACTGGACGCGCCGACACGCCGGCGATTTACGATCGCTCATGAGATCGGTCACTTGGTCCTCCACGCTGATGAAGCACTCCATATAGATGAGAGATCTCCGATTGGGTTGAGGAATGAAAAATCGAGTTGGGGGAATGACCCGCGCGAGATCCAAGCGAACCAATTTGCCGCTGCGCTATTGATGCCTCTCGAACAACTGTTGAGAGATGTGGCAATGGTTAAGGGGAACGATATCGAACAAGCGGTGGATTTTCTTGCGCGCAAATACGAAGTGAGCCCCCAAGCAATGTCGTTTCGCCTCGGATCGCTGAATATACTGCGCTGAGAGGGTAGCGCCGGGCCTGTGATGAGGGCCATTTTTGTGCCTCGAACAACTGTGCGGAAACGAACAGTTCCGCGACATTGCTTTGTCAAGATGGCCTAATTCGTGCTTGATTGGCTGATGAAAATGCTCTACCCTCCAGCACCTACCTCAGGGCTGGGCAGTGGATCTTTGAAAAAAGCAGCTAGCAACTTGCAGCTAGCAATTAGCCAGAAAACCCAACCCCAACTGCCAAACCCACGCCAATCTGGGATGATCTGGGATGCCCCCCTCGCAAGTCCACGCCAATCTGGGATGGGTATGGGAGGGGGAGGGGGCGCGAAATCGGGTGATCCGGTGATCGGGACATCGGGTGATCGGAAACCCAAAAGTAAACCAACCCCGGGGATGAATCGTGTAAGTCTATATTTTTCGGGGTTGAAGGCGCAGGGGGGAGCGAGATTGCCAAAATCGCCGGAAATTGCCAAAGATTGGCAATTAAAGACCAAAACCCACCGCCGAGGGCGGCGGTGCCACACGAGTCAGGACTATCTGACCTGAATCAGCGGCTTGCCCGGCGGTAGCACTTCGCCGATCTCCACAGCAGGAACGTCTGCCCTGCGCAAGGCGGTGAGAAGCGCGTCGGTATCGGCGCGGGCCACGGAGAGCAACAAGCCGCCGGCGGTCTGGGGATCGAAAAGAATGGTCCGGATTTCTTCCGGGACGCCCGGGTCATAGCTGACCAGGCATTCGGCAAAGTCACGGTTGTTCTTGAGCCCGCCGGGAATGAAGCCGGAGCGCACGCAGTCGAGCGCGCCTTCAAGCAGCGGGACCTTGGCGGAGTTGATACGCAGGGAGACATCGCTGCCCGCGGCCATCTCACGCGCATGGCCGATGAGCCCGAAGCCGGTAACGTCGGTGGCGGCGTGGACGGTGAACTTGCCGGAAGCGGCGACTTCAGCGGCACGGGCATTGAGCGTGGTCATGGAGTTGACCGCGGAAGCGATCCAGGATTGCCGGGCCTCGCCGCGCTTGATGGCGGTGGAGATCACGCCGGTCCCCAGGGCCTTGGTGAGGATGAGCGCGTCAAGAATTTGCGCGCCGGCGTTGGCCCAGACGCGCTCCGGGTGAATGGTGCCGGTGACGGCGTAGCCGAACTTGATCTCGGGATCGCGCACGCTGTGGCCGCCGATCACGGTGCAGCCGGCTTCCATCATCTTGGAAAGGCCGCCGGCGAGAATCTGTTGCAGGACTTCGAGGTCGCCTTTTTCGGGGAAGCAGACGATGGCGAGCGCGCTCAGGGGACGGCCGCCCATGGCGTAGACGTCGCTCAGGGAGTTGGTGGCGGCGATCTGGCCGAAGGTGTAAGGGTCGTCGACGATGGGGGTGAAGAAATCGACGGTCTGCACCAGCGCCTGGTCGGCGGAAATTTTGTACACTCCGGCGTCGTCGGCTTTGTCAAAGCCAACCAGTACGTTGGGGTCATTTTGCCGGGCTAATTTCCCAAGCACCGCGTCCAGCGCCGCCGGACTCAGCTTGCTTGCTCAACCCGCGGCTTTGACCTGCTCCGTGAGCCGGATTGCTTTCGTTTCGACCATGATGGTTATTCTACAGGCACGCTGAGCGTTTCTCTGAAACCGCGAGCGCGGGAGTGAGATGCCTTCGGCCAGGCAAAGCACAAGGTCCCTCACCCCTATTCGGGCGCTGATGACCGCGCGCCCTCATTTACGGGGTTCGGGATGACGAATTTTGTAGAGGGCCTACGCTTCGGGGTTTCAGCAAGGGCTAGTACGCGATGCTCACGACCTTGACCTGCGGCGTTTGTCCGTCCCAGTCGGTGGTGACGTGCTCGAGGGTGAGGCGGAAATCGCGGGTCTGGCCTGGAGCGAGAGGAGCGCGGTCGATAGGGCCATAGTCGACGTAGGGCACGTTGGGCAGCAGGACCGCGACAGGAAGCGTATCTTTCTGCGCGGTTTCGCCGAGAGAATTCTTGAAGACGACCTGAACGCTGGCGCCGGTCAATTTGCGGTCGCTGCCGTTGGTGATCTTGCCCTCGATGTACGTCACGGAGCCGCCGGCAAAGTTTTGCGCCGTGGCCATGTGTATCTCGGAGATCTGAAGCTTTTGCAGGTTAGGGTCGGCGGGGTTGGAGGTGGGCTTTGAACTGCGCGTCAGCAAAACCATGGCGCCCACAATCGCCAGCACCAGTATGGCGCCAAGCGCCATGGGGAGCATGCTCTTGCGATCTTCCTGCGTGTTCAGTGGAGAAAACGGCTGTTCCGATTCAGATTCGCCCATGGCCGGATTTTACCTCTATTTCCGCGCGGCGTGCAGGGTTCGAATTTTGTGGAGTGGCGGAGGGGACGGCGTTATTCGCCGGCAACCATCATGCCGTCAATCCGCAGGGTGGGCGAGGCGATGGAGCTGCGGAATTCCAGATCGCTGCCGATCTCGGAGATGTTGTTAAGCATATCTTTGAGGTTACCGGCCACTGTGACCTCTTCCACGGGGTAGGTGAGTTCACCGTTTTCGATCCACAGTCCGCTGACGCCGCGGGAGAAGTCGCCAGTGACCAGGTTCACGCCGAAGCCGAGGAACTGGAGCACGTAGAGCCCGTGCTTGATGTCGGCAATGATCTGCTGCGGGGTGCGGTCGCCTTTTTGCAGAAAGAAATTTCCGTAGCCGATGCCGGGCGTGCCGGCCAGCCCGCGGGATGCGTTGCCCGTGGTCTTCATGCCAAGTTTTTTCGCGGTGTAGGTGTTGAGCAGGTACGACTTGAGCACGCCGTTCTCGATGACCGTGGTTCGCCGGGTGGGAACGCCTTCGCCGTCAAAAGGCTCGGTGCCGAAGCCGCCGGGAATCGTGCCGTCATCGATCACGGTAATGTTGCCGGCAGCAATCTTTTCTCCCAGCTTGTTGGCCAGGAACGAAGATTGCCGGTAGATGGCGTCGCCATTGACGGCGTCAAAGATGTTGTCGAGAATCGAGCCCGCAACCATGGGTTCGAGCACGATGGGCACTTGCGCGGACGCAATCTTGCGCGCACCCAGCCGGCGCAGCGTACGACGCGCCGCCTCGCGGCCCACAGACTCGGCGGACTCTAATTTGGAGATGGTGCGGGCCTGGGAGTACCAGTAATCGCGCTGCATGTTGCCTTGATCGTCCTGCGCAATGGGCGCTGCGGAAACGGCGCAATAAGAACGCCGGTACTCGCCCATGAAACCGTGGGAGTTGACCAGGACCTTGTGCCCGGTGGCCGCTTCAAACGAGCCGCCATCGGAATTTTTCATCCGCGGATCGGCATCCAAGGCCGCACGCTCAGCGCGACGTGCATAGTCAATACGCTCTTCCGGGGGCAATGAGTAAACGTCGTCATAGTAAAGCTTGAGATCGCCGGGCAATGAACCCAGTTGATCGGGCTCGGGAATGCCGGCGTAAACATCTTCTGAAGTCACACGCGCCAGCTCCAAAGCGCCCTTGATGAGCCGCTGGATGCCGTCTTCAGAGAAGTCACTGGAATAGGTGCTGGCCGTGCGCTGTCCGAGAAAAACCCGTAGACCGATCGCGCGCGAGCCCGATTCCTTCAGGGTTTCCACTTCTCCCATGCGAACGACGGTGGAAAATTCCGAGCCTTCGCGCACCACTGCTTCCGCGGCCGTTGCTCCGCCCTTCATGGCGCGGGAAACGACATCGCTCGCCAGTTCGCGGAGATCGGCGTCAGTTCCGCTGATAATTTGCGTATGGGTTGCCATCAGGATTTTTGTCTCGTCGCCGCGGTCACCGGGCTGTACCGCCTACGGTCATGCTGTCCAGCTTCAGTGTTGGAATGCCCACGCCGACGGGCACAGACTGCCCGTCTTTGCCGCACGTGCCCACGCCTTCGTCCAGTTGAAGATCGTTGCCCACCATGGAGACCTTGGTCAGTGCGTCCGGGCCATTTCCGATCAGAGTGCAATTTTTCAGCGGCGCCGTGACCTGGCCATTCTCAATCATGTAGGCCTCAGACGCGGAGAAGACGAACTTGCCGTTCGTGATGTCGACTTGTCCGCCGCCGAAGTTCACCGCATACACGCCGCGTTTTACGGAACGAATGATATCTTCCGGAGAATCGTCACCCGCGAGCATGTAGGTATTGGTCATGCGCGGCATGGGGATGTGCTCGTAGCTTTCACGGCGTCCATTGCCGGTGTCAGGCATGCCCATCAGCCGGGCGGAAAGCTTGTCACTGAGGTAGCCCTTCAGAATGCCCTTTTCGATCAGCACCGTGTTCCGCGTAGGCGATCCCTCATCGTCAACGTTGATGGAGCCTCGCCGTGAAGGCAGCGTGCCGTTGTCGACGACGGTGCATTTATCTGAAGCCACGCGCTTGCCCAACATGCCGCTAAAGGCCGACGTGCCTTTGCGATTGAAATCGGCTTCCAGTCCGTGGCCAATCGCCTCGTGCAGCAGGATGCCGGGCCAGCCCGGTCCCAGCACTACTTCCATTTCTCCTGCCGGAGCTTCTCGCGCATCGAGTTGAATGATGGCCTGTCTCGCGGCGTCCTGGGCAAAATGTTCAGGAGTCTTCTCCGTGAGGAAGAAATCAATGCCCACGCGACCACCGCCACCGGCAGCCCCTTTGGCGGAGCTTTCGGCTGATTTAGCGATACAGGTAACGCTGAACCGGGCCAGTGGTTGCACGTCGGAAGCGAAAGTCCCGTCCGAACCGATCACCAGGATCTGGCGCAGTTCGTCAAAGTAACCTCCGCGCACCTGCACAATACGAGGATCATAAGCGCGTGCCGCGCGGTCCGCGCGCATCACCAGCTCCAGTTTGGCGGAAATGTCGGCATCGGCAGAAGGCGAAGCGATGGGATACAGCTGGTGTGCCGCGTTTTCCTTGAACCCTTGCATGGGACTCTTGGCCGGGCCGCGCGCGATCAGAGCGGCCGTCCGGGCAGCACGCAGGATCTTGTCCGGGGCCAGGTCATCGGTGTAAGCGTAGCCCGTGCGTTCGCCGGCCAGGACGCGCACTCCACATCCCGCAGAGATTCCCTGCGAGGCGGACTTCACGATGGACTCATCCACGCTGATCGACGTGGAGGTCAGGTACTCAAAATACAAATCAGCGTAATCGCCCCCGGCGGAAAGCGCCTCGCCCAGGTATCGCTGAAGATCATTCGGAGTAATGCCAAACTTCTGGAAGAAAAGGTTTTGATTTTGTGTCATCGACTCTTTATTGGATGCCCCGTGGACCGGAAAAGGAGCATCTGCAACTGCTCTCTATTGTCGCACCTTTCTGGTCCGCAAATAGTAAGAGTCGGGATTCCTGGGAAAAAATGGGTTGGGACTGATGCTTTTTCCCGTTTTTGAACGAAATGGTTCGTAATCAGATACTTAGTCCCCGCCCGGCAGGCATGGTACGATTTCTGAGGAAAGTAGAAGGACAAATGCGGCGCCTTGACCGTTCACAAATCAGAGAGATGCTTCATCGGCTTCTGGCCTGGATCGGACGAACCCGGCGCAAGGAACCAGAGCCTCCGGCCGCAGATCCTTTCGCATATGTCACCGCGCCAAAAAAGCCCAGACCATCAAACCGGAGCGCGGCCGCGCTCGCCGAGCTACCCGAAGAGTAAACAATCCGTCAAACTCCTAGTCAGCGAAACCGCGTGAACCCTAAAAGATGGCGAGCAAGTGCTTGCCGAGGATGCTCATGAAAAAACTAGCTCTTGTTCTTTGCCCTCTTCTCTTTCCGATGTTCGTTTCTTCAGTGCAGGCCCAAGCTGTTACTGCCGCGCCTGAAAGCGCCAAGTCCAGCCGGTACACGTTTGTTCTGGCAGGCAACAAAGCCGGTTTTGAGAGCTCCACTCGCAATCCTGATGGCAGCCTGCAAATCCATTTCGAATTCAATGACCGCGGACGTGGGCCTAACGTCAATGAGAAGATTGTCGCCGGTAAGGACGGAATTCCCGTCACAATCGAAACCACCGGCGTCGACTATTTGAAAGCGCCGGTGCAAGAGCAGTTTTCATTCAAGCAAGGTGTCGCCAGCTGGAAAAACCGTTCTGAAGAAGGCCGCAAGAGTGTAAACGGCAAGGCATTTTATGTCAGCATCTCCGGCGCATCCGAAGAATCAGCACTGCTGGCCCAGGCGCTGCTGGCAGCTCCCGGGCACAAGCTGCCATTGCTGCCGGAAGGCGCCGCCTCCATCGAGAAACGCAGCGAGTTGAAGATCGGCGCCAATGGACAGTCGCGCACGGTCGTCCAGTATGCCATCAGCGGCCTCGGTTTCTCGCCTTCCGTGCTATGGCTGGACCAGGACGGAACATTTTTTGCTTCGGTTTCACCCTGGTCTTCGATTGTGAGGGAAGGTTGGGAAAGCGCGGTTGATGCTCTCATCAAGGACCAGGGTAAGTTTGACAATGCACGCTCAGAAACCCTGGCCCGCACACTTGCCCACAAGCCCAAAGGGCTTCTGGTGTTCATTCACGCCAACCTGTTCGACGCCGAATCCGCGCAAAGCCTGCCGAATCGCACCGTGGTGATCACCGGAAACCGGATTACCGCGGCAGGCCCCGATGGCCAGGTGGACCTGCCGAAGAACGCTGAAGTGGTTGACGCTGCCGGCAAAACTTTGATGCCGGGACTCTGGGACATGCATGTGCACATTCAGCCCGGTGACGGCCTTCTGCATATGGCCAGCGGTGTCACCTCCATCCGCGACCTGGCGAATGATATTGACGGCCTGGCGCAGATGCGCCGCCGCTTTGACGACGGCACTGAGATTGGTCCGCGTGTGGTCATGGCCGGATTCATTGACGGGCGCGGCCCTTACCAGGGACCGACCAAGGTTTTTGCCGATACTGAAGAAGAAGCCAGGACCGCGATCGACAACTATGCCAGGCTAGGCTACGTTCAGATCAAGGTCTACAGCTCGCTCAAGCCTGAGCTCCTGCCCAAAATTGTGGAAATGGCTCACGCCCACGGCATGCGCGTGAGCGGGCATGTTCCCTCCGGCATCAATGCCGAACAGTTCGTGCGAGACGGAGTGGATGAGATCCAGCACATGAATTTCATCTTCCTGAATTTCATGCCGCAAGTGAAAGACACCCGCACACCCGCGCGCTTCACCGAAGTTGCCGCCCATGGCGCTGAGATCGATCTACAGTCCGAACAGGTGCGCAGTTTTATTCAACTTCTGAAAGAGCGCAAGATCGTTGTGGATCCCACGCTCAGCATTTTCGAAGGCATGCTCGATGACCGTCCGGGCAAGATGGCGCAGGGCTACGCCGCGGTAGCTGATTCCATGCCTGCACAGGTGCGCCGAGGTTTTCTATACGGCGGGCTCGAAGTCCCTGACGGCATGGACCAGCGCTACCAGGATTCCTTCCAGCACATGCTCGACATGGCGAAGGTCCTCAATGACGCCGGGATTCCAATCGTTATCGGAACCGACTCCTATGCCGGCATTGCCCTCCATCGCGAACTCGAGCTTTATGAAAAAGCCGGCATCCCTGCCGCGAAAGTGCTGCAACTGGCCACCTTGGGAGCTGCACGAGTGATGAAACGCGATGCCGAACTCGGCTCCATCGCTCCGGGCAAGCTCGCCGACGTTATCCTGGTGGACGGCGATCCGGCAACGCACATCACGGATATCCGGCGAGTCAAGACGGTGGTGAAGAACGGTGTTGTGTTCCAGGTGGCTGACCTTGACCGCGCTGTCGGTGTGATTCCGGTTCACTGATTGCCGGCGGTGGTTTGCTGTGCGTCCGGCCGGACCTGCAAAGGTCTCTCCGGTCTGCTTGCCCATTTCTTGGCGCGGATGAGTCGCTGGATCTGATTTACACGCTCTTCCCCCAACGGATGAGAACGGAAATATCCCTCGATGCCTGCGAGCGCCACTTTGGAAAGCTCCTGGTCCGGACTTTCCGCCTTCAACACATATTTGGGGTGCATGCGGCCTACTCTCTCAAACAAATGGATGGCGCCTTGCGGCGAATAGCCTGCCGTCACGGCCAGGTATGTCCCGTCACGGTCCGCTTCCAGTTCCTGCTCTTTGCCGTAGCCCGCCTGAAAGAGCTGTACGGGAAGCGCCAGCAGGTCGGCAAGAGGCAGGTCATGCATTCGCGCCTGGAGTTGATAGCGCTCCACGCAGTGGTAATTATCGATGTGCTCCACTTCATGCCCCAGAACGTTCGCCAGCTCATCTTCCGTCTGCATAAGCCGGACCAGTCCTTTGCTGATGAAGACGTGTCCTCCGGGAAGAGCAAAGGCATTGACCAGGCTCTCATCGGCCACGTAGTGAAACTTGTAGTCGAATTTGCGCCGGGCTCCCCCTGCCACCTTGCGGCCCACCGTGTTCACATAGGTCTGCATGGTGGCGTCGCCGGGAGTGTATTGCGAGGAGTAGTGCTCGGCCAGCTTGTTGCCAATACTGATTTCTTCCTCATCGGAGATGCGCGTAATGGACGCCGGTACGCGGCTCAGCTCACGCTGCGTGTCCGCCAGGGCGTTGAGCACGGCCTCCGGACCCACGCGGCTTTCCTGCTTGTGATGCCCGGAGTAGTAGAGCGCTCCTGCAGCCGCAGCTAAAACCAGAATCAGGAAGAGCAAACGTCTCATAAGTATTCGCGCAACGCCTCCCGATATCTGGAGATCAGATAGTAGACACCCACGGCGAGTGCGCCCACGCCGATCAAAGTCATGTAACGGGCTGTGGGATCATTGAGCTGCCAGGCATCCCAGAAAACAATCTTGCTACCGCACAAAGCCAACAGTACAAGTCCAGCAAGCCGGAAGCTGCGTTCTTTGGCCCAAAGAGCCAAAATAAACACCACAACCGCCTGGGCAGCCCACGCCAGCGTGATCATGCCTGGGTCCACTCTCACCGCCAGCAACACCGCCATCAGCACGAATGGAACAAAGAACATGGGCTGTTCGGGATGGCCCGCAAGCGCGGTCGCCCATCGCGGACCTGTGAAAGTTTGCGCGGCGCTCTTTCGTATGGCAAGGCAAACGGGAACGCCCGCAGCCAGTATCACGATGGTCCAGACAGAACTGGACAGCATCGAACCTGACGACTCGTGCAGGCGATAAAAGTTGTACATGGAGACGCGGAAAGCCGCCATACCCAGCAGCACCAGCGCCTGATAGAGGAAGACTTGCAAGCGTGTGAGCCAGACTGCGAGCAACGCAGCGATCACGAGCACGGCGTAGCCAACGGGCACCCTTGCATCAGATAATTCAAAGCGCGCCAGCGCGGCCAGAGTCGCCGTGCCCAGGCACGCCAGCAGATGCTCCACGCGCATTCTGCTCTCCAGCGGAGAGGCCATAGCTTTCTTGCCATGGAGCTGCCAGTAGATGAAGAAATAGATTCCCACCAGCGGGACTACGGTAAAGACTTCCGGTCTCTCGGCGTCCGCGTTTCTAAACAAGCTGAAATTGAAGTTGGCATAAAAAATGTGCGCAAAACTGCACGTCAGCACGACATAAGACTGGACCCGCAGAAAGCTCCATGCCTTCCACTCGCCGATCAGGAAAAGGCCGAGGCCCAGGAGTCCCCATACCAGAGAAACGTCGTTCGCCTGCACCTGGTACCAGATCAACCAACTGATCAGCAGCGATCCTGCCCAGGAATAGACCTGGGAGATGCGCTCGTCGCCGATGATCTCAGAGATGTTGGTGATCCAATTCAGGACGTAGAGCAAGCCTGCGGTTAAGGCCACGCTGACCAACTGGACGCGGCTGCCGCGATATTGCGGCGCAAAACTGGAATAGAGCGTCCACCCGGCGGCCAGCAGTGAGAGCACATGCGTCTGCCACAGGAGTGCTCGGTCTTTCCAGAAGCGCGCGGCCACGGCCAGCAGCAGCGCCAGGCAGATCCAGGCCACGCCAATCCAGGGTTCCGGAGTCTCTTTGAACGCGAGCAGCGTCAGCAGGAACGTGCCGGCCACGGAATAAACGGGCCTCACTCGCGTGAGCGGCGCCCAGCGCGCGAGCAGGTAAATTCCGGCCGCCGTGAGGCTGACTGAGATCAACCGGTATGTCAGGTGGTGGAACGTTGTGGTCAGCTCTAAATTCACGGCGAAGGCGCGCGCGCAAGAGAGCAACACGAGCGCGAACGCCTGCCACTTCAGGTCGACCCGTTTCAGCGCGTCGCCCGCCAGAGAAAGCGCCAGTCCCAGGGCAATCCAGAGCAGGGGCATGCACCAATCAGGTGACTGGAACCAGATCAGGATGGTGAGCAGTGACGTTGCTGCCCAGGCATATACGGCAGAAAAAATCGACTTGCCCAAGGTTTCGGAAAGGCGGACATGGCGTGAACTTAGATAGAGCAACCCCGCCACGGGAACAAACGTAAGGACCCGCTCGGGCACGCCATGCCAGGTAATCTCCAGAGTTCGCCCGGTAATGATGGCCTGGGCCACAGCTACTGCTGAGATCCAGTGCGACTGGTAGATCATGTCGCCGATGGAGAACTGCTTGCCCAGCAGGCTCAGCGCAAAGACCAGAAGGGCCAGCACAACGGCAATGGCATTGTCGGCAACCAGCGCATAAACGGCGCAGACCGCGAACGCGCTGGCGATAAACGAAAGCGCGTGCAAGGCCTGATTTTCCAGCTCTTCTTCAAACAAATCCGGCCAGCGCCGCCGCAGGACGTGGGCGTTTAGGTACAACACCGCTGCAATCACAGCCAGCACAATGCCAATCTGAAGGTGATAGTGCGGCTGATCGTTGATGAGTTCCTGGACCAGCGGCGTCATGCGGCCGGGTATGGCGTACAAGGCGATCAGAAAAGAGATGATCAGGCCAAAGCCGCGGAAGAGCCGCTCGCGCGTGAAGATTCCTGCCAGCAGGAACGCTTCCCCGCCGGCCAGCCAGAGCATCTCCAGCGAGTCACCGGAATACTTGAATGGCACGGCAGCCACCATAAAGGCCGCACCCAGACTGGAGAGCACATGAAACGGCGCCAGGCGCTGGCGCGATACCGGCAACTGCCCCAATAGAAATTCCGCCGCACCCAGAATCAATAGCGCGTAGAACGCCCACTCCGGATGGAAGGACTGGTACTTCATTACCGCCAGGAAGAGCAGCGGGTTCAGAAGGCCGGCAATCGTCGATACCGATTCTTCTTCGTGGCTCGAGACCTTTCGCCAGACATAAGAACAACGGAACACCGCCCAGTAAGCGATCACCAGCAGCAAGCTTACGGTGTGGTGCGGGAATTGGGCACGCGCAGACTGGACGCTGAAGATCGAGTAAAGCCAGTAGAAATGGTTGAGGTAGCTTGCCAGGATGCCGAAGATTTCAAGCTCGAACCAGCGGTATCGCATCACGATGATGGTCATCCCTGCGACCAGTAAAGCGCCGGCAATCATGTTGTAAGGCGGATCGGGGTTGAGCGTGATGGCGGCAAAGCCAAGCAGAAATCCAGCGCCGGTCACCAGTTGCGAGTCGTACTTCAGCGTATGCCAGACCATCGCTGCGATAACGGCCATCAGCAGCACCAGGTCCATGGCATTGGAGGACAGGATCGCCATGAACGGCGCATGCTTAAGACCATAGGTCACCAGCACCGTGATTGCCCAGCCACCTCCGATCAGTGCCCGTCCCAGCGTCTGATATCTTTCTTTGCGTTCGGCAAAAATGCCGCCGGCAAGCGTGGAAAGCGCGCCCGCATACAGGATCAAGACGCGCAACCAGGGTCCAAAGCTGCCCCACGCCTGCGACACCAGAAACCCAACTCCAATGACAACGGCGGCGATGCCGAACTTGAGCAGCCATTTGCCGAACTTCTCTTCCACCGACAGGCTGCTTTTCTTTGGCGGCTGAATATCGTATGCGGTGGGGGCGGCGCTGAAACCAGCGGAGCCGACAGATCCACGGACTTGCGCAGAAGAAGAAGGCATGGCTGGCGCTTGTGGTCGCTGCGGCAAATTGATGCTGGCAGCCACAGGAGCCGCACGTTCCGGGGCTGGCGCAACCGGCTGCGGCGGAGTTGCAACAACGGGAGGCGGGGTGGTCGCTACAGGCGGTTTGGCCGCTGGCGGCGGTGGTGCCACGCGCGGCGTTTCAGCCGCAGGGTGCTGTCGTGGTGGTGGCGTGAGCGGAATTCCGCCCACTTCAATGGGCTTGGACTGGGCTGGAGGAGGAGCCGCCTGGGCTGCAATCGGCGGCGCTACTGCCGGCGATGGAGATGGCGGCGGAGCAGAAACCGTTGGCGCCGGTTTTTCCGGGATCGCAGGCTCGCGAACAGGCGCAGGAGGCATGCTTGCTGGCGGCGCGGCCGCCCGGGTCTCCTCGGTGGAAACCTTCATTACCGGAACAGCGGCAGGCACAGGAGGCGCGGCCTGCGGAACCTGCGTTGCTTCGGTCCGGCTTCGACGCTCTAACGTCTCCAGTTGCCGGGTAAGATTGGCAATTTTGTCGTTGAGTTCAGCGATTTCGCGGCGGCGGTGGCCATTGGCCACCAGGGTGACAATAATGGCTGGCAAGCACACCACCATCCACCCGAACAAGAACAGCAGTATGTATTCCATCGATTGGCTCGGCAAGTATGGGTAACTTGCGCTGCATTTTAGAACGGTTTTGCGGGAAAGTCTTGCGATAGTTTGCTAAGCGGTTTTACTTACATTGAGATAGCGGCAGGCAAGTCGGCGCAGGCAGGCTGCAGCTCCATTTCCGTTTGCTCAACCGGCGCGGGCTGCGCCGGGGTATTGCCGCTGAGCAAATCCTCAAAGAACCGCTCCACGCTGGCCAGGATCGCCGGACCCGTATGTGCGTCATAGCAAGCGCGGCGCAGGGCGCTGCCGTTGGGCACACCATGAGTGAACCAGGCGACGAACTGCTTCATCTTGCCGGGTGAACCGTGCATCGTCTCGTCCACCAGCATTTTGAAATAGGTGCGGATCATCTGGTAGCGGTCAGCATCTGTCGGCTGGTCGTAGCGTCCGGTTTCGGCATGCTGGCGGATCTGGCGGAAGATCCAGGGATTGGATGCTGCGGTGCGGCCGATCATCACGCCATCACAGCCGGTCTGCGCCACCATGGCAATGGCATCTTCCGGCGTTCGTATATCGCCGTTGCCGACGACGGGAATCTTGATCGCGTCTTTTACGGCGGCGATCCATTCCCAGCGCGCGTTGCCGCTATAACCTTGTTCGCGCGTGCGGGCATGCAGCGCTACGCCATTCAGACCACAGTCCTCCGCCATCTTCGCCAGCGGCACACAGACGATGTTCTCGTCGTCCCAGCCCAGGCGGAACTTCACCGTGAAAGGAATCTTTACCGCGGCACGCACGGCTTCAAAGATCGTCCCAATGACAGGCAGGTCTTTGAGCAGCCCGGAGCCGCCGTTGCACTTGACCACGCGCTTGGCCGGACAGCCCAGGTTCAGGTCGACCAGATCAAAGCCCGCGTCTTCAACAATCTTGGCCGACTCAGAAAGCGTGTAAGGATCGCTGCCGAAGAGTTGCGCGGAGATGGGGTGCTCATCTTCGTAGAACGTGAGATAGCGCTTGCGCTTGGATTCGCGCGTACGGAAAAGGCCGTCGGCCGAGGTGAACTCGGTCATCAGCAGGCCGCAACCGGAGATTTCATTGTTCCTGAAAACCGCCTGCGTGTCCTGCTCAGAGCCATCGGCTATCCGTTCTTGAATCGGTTCCGCGGCTTCCTGCTCGCTGCTGCCTGCCCCTTCCGGCGGCGCCATCACATCATGCGCGCTGCGCACAAAGCTGGCATTGCGGATAAAGCGGCGGAAAACGGTATCGGTGACGCCCGCCATGGGAGCAAGAATGGTTGCGGGAGCGATGCGCACGCTGCCGATCTGGAGAAACTCCGGCACACGCGCGCCTTCCGGTGCGACGGTCGAGTTGGCCGGATTTTCCCAGAACTTCTTCATACTTCCTGCAATCCCGACCCTGAGCTTGTCGAAGGAGAGGGAACCCTATCAGCTTTGATACTGCCTCAGAGCCACAACCTAATCAAGCGCTAATGGTCATTGTTCCCGGAGCGTGTGCAAGCGAAGGGGATCTCTTCCCTTCGTTTACCCAGAGTCAAGACTTCAGAAAAAAGAACAAAGCCTCCGCCGCAGCGGAGGCCTCTCGACAAAACTCGGGGGCCGCTATTTCTTGGCGGCTGCGATCTTCGCCGCTTCGGCCTTGCTGGCATCGGACTTGGCGTATTTACGGCGGAAGCGCTCCACGCGTCCGGCGGTGTCTACCAGTTTCTGCTTGCCGGTAAAGAACGGATGGCAGTTGGAGCAGATTTCCAGGTTGATGTTCCCCTTGTGAGTGGACCTGGTAGTAAACGTGTTTCCGCATGCGCAGTGCACGCGCACTTCTTCATACTTGGGATGGATCGCTGCCTTCATTGCCTCTGGACCTTTCGCGGTAAAGCCTTATTTTACCTCAAATTAGGGAATTTTGGCCAGGTTTTTGGCAATCGTTGGATGCATCGGGAGGCGCCCTGGATTCAATTCGGGCCTTTTGCTGGCGATATCTTCTTATAGGCCTCCATCGTCATCAGGAAGACGGCCTTTCCGTCAGGGAAAATACCGTAGAGAAAATGCTTTGTGATAACTGTATGGTTTACTGCCGGTTGGAAGGTCATCGCCAGGAACACATCGGTGTCCTCCGGGACCTCGTCCAGAATGGCGCTATGGACTAAGCCCGTTGTCTTTATTTCGTCGGAAGCCCTGAACTCAAGAATGCTGGTATGCATCCGGTGGCGGTCCAGGATGGTGGCCCCATTGGCGGAGACCAGATACCGTATGTCACTGCCTAAAACCCACACCTTCTCGTCTGTCATCCCGGGATAAACATACACGTAGAATTTGCCTTCATCCGCGGGCAGAACGGCTTTGCGGTAAGGACGGTTTTCTCTCTTGAAATCCTTGCTTTCTCCGTTGAAATCTTTCCAGGCCTGGACCAGCGCCTTGGCGGCAAAAAAGTAATAGCCTGACTCCTCCTTGACCGGGTCATACTGTTTCACCCTGAGGTTATGGGGCGCACCGGTTTGGCGCACTACGCAGGCAATCAGTAGCTTATCGCCCGAGGAATTGAGTTTGCCATACACCACTTCCCAGGCATCGCCGTCTTTACGGGCTACATAGAGAGAAACTTTTTCGTGGCCCCGGCCTTGGGTAACAGCCATGAACGCCTCAGATGCATGCCATACGGCCGTGTCGTATTCGGCCAGCGCGCGTCCGCGCGCGGTGATCCCGGCCAGCTCTGCTTCTGACGCCGGTTGTTGTCTTTCATTCTGGGCCAGAGCGGGAACCAGCATGCATACGACTACCGCAAAGCGCATCAGTGAGCAGAACGTGACGTGCATATTAGCAAGAACGAATGGTAGCCCCTCTTCTTGCGCTGGCGTAAAATCATTGTTTCGACTTTTGTGCCCAACCCATCTGAGGAGCCCTTGCCCCATGATTCGCAACGATATTTTGCAGAAGTTCCCAGACCTGTTCGGGGCCAAAAAGGTAAATGGCCGTGATGTCAACGTCCAGGAAACCATTGCCACGCTTACGCGGGAACTGAGGCCTGAGATCGCCGCCGCCCTGAGCGCCCGCCGGGAGTTGCTGCAATCGCCGGCGCCTGTGCAAGAGAAGTACGCATGGCCAAAGTGGGATGAGAAATTCCAGGACCCTGTCAGCGGAAGCTCCTGGACCTATCGCCAGATCGTGCAGGGGTTGATTGACAATTTTCTGGGCCATGAGAGCGAGTGGCGCTGGCGCCTGAATGACGAGGTCCCGATACCCAAAGACGCGCACCCGCTGAAAAATCCTGGGCTGGAGCTGACCGGGCCATGGCATCCGCTGGACATGGCCTTCAATGCGTTGAATAGTCCTGCGCCCATGAACATGCCGGACTTTGAAGATGCCGCGCCGCCTCACTTTCAACCGGATGGAACGCCGGCCAATCAGCCGGTAGGGATTTTTGCCGCTTTGCAGAACGCTAAGGAGATTTTTGCCGGCGCCTGGAACACCAAGCCTTACGAAGTCATCAAGAAGGGGAAGAAACGCGAGTACAGGATTGCGAAGCCATCGGCGCAGTGGCCCACACGCTTTGGCCGTCCGCCCGGCATCCACATCAATTATGACCATGTCACGGTTGACGGACGGCCGGCTCCAGCCACCATCGTGGTCGCGACCCTCTGGGCATTCAATAACTTTGACGCGCTGAAGAGCTCAGGCAGCGGTGTGTATTTTTACATCCCCAAGCTGCAAACGCCGAATGAAGCGTTGATCGTGGAAAAAATCCTCTCCCGGCTGGAGGGCATGATCGGCGTTCCGGCGGGCACAATCAAGATCAAGATGCTGTATGAAGAGGGCAACGCCGGCCGTACGCTGCCCGCCATCGCGTGGACGCTGCGCAGACGGTTGCTGGGCACCAATGTGGGCCGCTGGGACTACCTGGGCAGCCTTATCGAGATGTGGAAGGACGATCCACAGGGAGTTTATCCCGATCCCCAATCCATCGGCATGGCATCACCGAACATGATCGCCTACCAGCGCTACAACGCGCTGATGATGCTGATGGCGGGAATGAAGAATGGCAAACTGGAGAATGCAGCGCCTATCGGCGGCATGGCGGCGGTGATGATTTACCAGGCCGGCGATCCCTATGGCCGATCGCGCTATAACCCGCTGGCCCTGCGCGCTATGGTGATTGATAAGCTGCGCGAGCGCATCTTGGGACTCATCTTTGTGCCGGAACAGCCTCTTGCGGCCGGACAACAGCCGACGCTGGAAGACATCCTTTCAAAACGTGTGCTAGGCCATCTTTACGATTGTTACCGGCAGAGCTGGGTCGCCAGCCCCGAGCCCGATTACGTGGCTGCGGGCAATGCGCCGCTGCGGGCCCAGGTGGAGCAAATTCAGGCCATTCTCGATGCGCCAAAAGAAACCGTCAAAGTGAAAGAGCAAGCCGTACCCACGGCCGGCAGCGGCCTGAGCAATGCCGAACGTGCTGTGCTGGAGTCGCGCGGCTTGTTGAACACGCAAGGCAAGATCACTCCACAAGTAATCACCCGCGAATCGCTCAACACGCCTGAAAAACTGCTCTCGCCGGAGCGTTGGGACGCAATTTATGGTGTGCCGAAGGGCGAGATCACAATCGAGCGCATTCAGCATGCGTTCTACATGGCCGCCAACTACGGATTCCAGATCCTCAACGGCAACTTTGCCGCGGCCATTGATGACTACGAACTGAAGCTGCGCTTCATGAATGACCTGGCCACCTACCGGATCGATGTTTCGTGGCTGTGGACGCTACTGCGGCACCAAGCTGTCATTACCAAAGACGGTTACCTCAAGCGTCCCGTATTGACCGAAGACGGCGTGGAGCCGGCGGCGAATGCAGAGCAGGTGAAGGCAGGGACCCGTTTCACCCGCGAACTGTTTGACAAATTGTGGAACTACCACAACGAGTGGACGCGAGCGTTCTTCGCCGAGCAGGACAGGCGTGGCGATCCGGGACGTTTCGATCGCGAAAAGGCCTGGCTTATCATGGACCTCTTGAAAAAGCAGCTGCCTTCGCCGCGCTACATCCAGCACAGCGCTCGCGTGCTCTTTGTGGTGGGACAGGCAAACAAGCAGGAACAGGCGCAGTTACTGGAAGCAATTTTCGACCTTCCACGCGAAGAAGCGGTAAAGCGCGTCCAGGCAGGCACATTGACGCAATCGGCCCTGGCCGCACACGATTACGTCTTCGATATTTTTCCCGACGCGGAAGGAAAGACAAAGTCACCGTCACAAGGCACGGCTGCCGACTAGCGCGAGAGTTGGAAACACACACGTGCGTTTGACATCCCACAGCCAATGCCTGACCAGTGCTCCTGAACAGTTCTGTCTTCGGCTGTCCCCTTTACTGGTACTTACAATATAGATATTTCTATTTATATAAATACAGTAGTAGTAGCA
The DNA here is from genome assembly GCA_041488515.1 of Terriglobia bacterium. GTDB lineage: Bacteria > Acidobacteriota > Terriglobia > Terriglobales > Acidobacteriaceae > Angelobacter. The sequence continues at coordinate 191,752 of JBGPPK010000010.1, forward strand.
GATGCCTGTGTACGTTGCGGAAATCCAGGCTCTTGTTGATAAATAGGACACATTTGGCATCCACATGCTGTGAAGAAGAGGGCATCTGATTTGTTGAGGGAGTGAAAAAACAGGCATAGCGGTTGAGTTGGTCGTCGGTTTCCAACCAAATCCACACCGCGTGTGCCGAGGTATCTCTGGATTCTGTGGAAATGAGAACGCGCATGGCAGGTAACGGCAAAGCCTGCAAGCAGATAACCCGGGCGTACTTTTCCGCATGCAATGGAGTTGCGTGCAGGAAAACGCGGGAGCGGCTGAGATGCTGCAATCCATGGGCATGCATCTGACTTGCCTGGATGCCGGATTGCCACGCTGTCCCGGTGGTGAGAAGTGCTGACTTATTCCATTCCGTTCTCGCCGGACCATCCGCCGGATTTCTTCGCGCAGTTTCCTTCAGCGCCGGCGGTCTTCCTATTGCGCGGAGCGGATGCCGCGGCCGAGCCTTACGTCAGCAAGACAGCCAGCTTGAAAAGACGTTTGCAGCGATTGCTGGCGCCGCCGGAGTCGCAGTCCAAGCGCCTGAACCTGCGCGAGCGTGTAGCGCTCATCGAGTATGCGCTGACCGGCTCCGATTTTGAATCAACATTGCTGTTGTATCGGGCTCTGCGGAAGGAATTTCCGGAAAGCTATCAGAAACGGCTTCGTTTACGGCCGGTTCCGGTGGTTCGCTTCAACCTTGAAAATGAATACCCCCGCGCATATGTCACCACACGTGTCGGCAAGTTTACGGGAAAGTCGGTCTATTACGGTCCCTTCCGTTCGCGAGCTGTGGCAGAAAGATACCTGAATGACTCACTCGATCTTTTCAAGATGCGCCGCTGCACCTTTGACCTGAATCCCGACCCCGGCTTTCCCGGGTGCGTCTACTCGGAGATGAAGATGTGCCTGGCGCCCTGCTTCAAAGGCTGTACCGACGAAGCCTACGCCGCGGAGGTCGCCCGGGTGCAGCAGTATCTTGATTCGGGCGGCCAGTCTCTGCTGCGCGAGTTGGAAGCCGAGCGCGAGCGCCTCTCGGCTGAACTGGATTTTGAGGGTGCTGCTGCGCAGCATGGGAAAGTGGCGAAGATCAAAGCCATACTTTCCGCGTGCGACGACATTTGTGGGCGACTGGACCGCCTGGACGCGGTGATCGTGCAGCCTTCAGCGGAAGAAAAGTCGGTGGCGCTATTCCGGTTTCATGGCGGCGAGCTCACCGGCCCCGTGTCGTTCATGCCGGAAGTTGAGGGCGCCAGCCAGCCGGCCGAAGCCCGCATCCGCACTGCGCTTGAGCAGCTTGGGCCAGCCCGCGGACCCTCCGCGCAACGCTTCAGTGAAGAGTTGGCTATCCTGAAACGCTGGTACTACCGCAGCCACAAGACCGGTGAAATTTTTTTTGCCGGGAAAGACGGCGAACTGCCGATGCGCCGGATCGTGCGCGGCGTGGGAAGAATATGGCGAGGAGAAAAAGAGCCGGCAGTGGACCAGGATATGGAGCAAGCGCCTTCGGCAACGTCATGATTTCCCGCCGCAATCGCGCAACGGCGGCGCGATTTGTGAGCCCTAACCCGCTCGCTTTGGTTATTTTTTCTGCATTTCCCCCTCGCTTTTTCGTTCCTCGTGAGCTGTTTTGGAGAGTTTCATGGATCCAGCAGGCAATAAATCATCCACCAACCTAAAGCCCCTCGATCATGTCCATTTTCTGTTTGTCTTCCTTTTTCTTCTGCCGGTCTGCGGATGGGGCCAAGCCACTGTCAAGGTCGAGGTCTGTGACCTGGTACGGCAGCCGGAGAAATACAGCCACCAATGGATAGAGGTTCGGGGCAGTGTCAACGTTGGCTTTGAGGATTTCACCCTGCACAGCCGCGATTGCGGTAAAGATCTTCGCCAAGTCTGGCTGGCTTATGGTGGAGATGAACCCACGCCCGTCATTTCCACAGTGAACGATCACGACCGTAGGCCGGGCAGCATCTTAAAATTTGATGGAATTCCGGTGCCGCTCGAGCACAACGCAGAGCTTGAACTGTTCAAGGGGCGGCTGGAAGCCCAACGCCTGGAAGCGCTGGCGAGTTCGTACTGTGGTTCCCATTGCAATCTCTACAAGGTAACGGCGACTTTTTCCGGGCTTTTCCTGGCCGCGCCTCCATCGGCGGAAACCCTTGCGGGCTACGGGCACATATTGTGCTGCCATCTCCTTGTCATAGAAAAAGTTACTGGCGTTGAAGCTGTGCGCACTGAAGTTCCCGCCGGTGGACGTTTCGCCTGCTCCACTGAGTCCTGGCAACTTGACGAAGCGCTGGAAGCGGCCGTACAGGAGCGTCGTGCCTGCACCGACCTGGCGGATTGCCGCAAAGCCGGCAGTGAACCTTTGCGCATTATGGCCGAACATTGGCACGACAAGGTTGAGCTCTATCAGGAAACCGACGACAGCTGGGAATGGATTTCTCCGGATATGCTCATCGCCTACAAACTGGTTCTGCCGGCCCAGCAAACCGGAAAGCCTGCGCCGCACATCATGGCCCAACGAACCGTCTGCAAACCAACGGAAGCTCCGTACCCGCCTGCAACCCAGGTTCGCTGCCGGTCATTGCATTCTGACTTTAACGTTTCCAAAAAAGAGATCACCGAGGCCGAACACTGGACTGGCGATCTCGAAGAAATATCCCGAGCGGCGCTCAAGGAGGCCGCGAGGCAATGGGGTGTTCCATTGATGGCAACCCTTTCCCCTATTCAATGTGAAAAACCAGTGATGTTGGAGGGCGATCAGTCCACGTGGTGCCAGTGGAGCGAGCCCACGGCCATGCAGGAATTCACCATCCAGATCTCCCGCTCGCATTTCCTCCGCAAGGACAAAGAATGGAACAAAGTGCCCTGGACACTCACCGGCGGAACTGGAACGGTTTGTGTGGCTGAGACAAAGTAAGCCATGCCGGCATTAGGGACCGTTCATGCTGACGTTCCCTTCGCTGCGGATTTCCTGTAAATCACCTTGATTCCCTCCCGCCATCTCTCATCCACGCCGACCAGCGTCCACTCGATCTGAGGAGAAAAATACCGCAGAATCGTGTCCGCTGCCGGATGTACGCGCAACGATGGCGCAACCAGGACCAACAAGGGCGGCCGCGGTGAGAGTTGAACGCCGGGGAAGTAGCCGTGCTGTTGGAATTCTCCGCGACGGTGGTGCCACAAGACTCGCGCCCAGTAATCCAGCCCCTGCAAGGGCAGATGGATGTCCTCATTCGCCTTCAGTTCCAGGACCGCCAGCCGGCCATCGCCGGTGCTGCCAAGCACATCGATCATGGCGCGGTCTGAGGCGGAGAAAGCAGGCACCTGCGAATAGACGTGCGCGGGATTCAGCCGTGAATCCACCGCCGCTACGTTCCTGAACACCAGCGATTCCAGCCAGCGCTCGGGGTACATGCGCCACAGCGGATCGCGCCGGTCGCCCTGCGGGCCGCGGGCTTCGATAACGGTCTTGATGAACTCCGCAAACGCCGGCACGGTCTCTTCATTGAGACGCGTCTCATACCCGGGCGGTCCAAAGATGACCTCTTCTTCCACGCGAAAGCTGCCCGGAGCGTTCGCAAGCCTCACGCGCGCAAACTCCAGTCCGTGAAGACGAAAAGAGAGTTCGGTGGAAGAAATGACGGCAACTTCTGCTTGTGGCGCCAGGGCCAAAATCCTGCTTACGATTGCAGCAAAGCGTGAACGCACCTGCTCCGCATCGGGACAGCGCACCAGCCGGGTGTTGATGTTGCCGTGGTCGGAGTGGTCGACGGGCACAAGCGACTCGTCGCGTTCGTCGAACTCAAACAGCTGAAGTTTGGCCGCGCTTTGATCAAGATGGGCCAGCCGGATCTGCAAGGTCGTGGAACTTCCGGGAGGCACGTACAACCGCAAGCCCTCCACCGCGCTGTGTCCGGCCTCGCGTTCACGACAGGCCTGCAACCAGAGCAATCCAAATGTAAGCGACGCATCCACGGCGGCCTGCGTTTCCTGCCGGCTTACGCCCAGCACGGCAAAGGCGCTCCGGCCTTTGCGCAGCAGGCCCCGCGCGTACACAGGCGAAAAGCTTCGCTCCAGGTCCATGGTGGTGGCGAGGCGGGATTTGTCCAGAGCCCAATCCGGCGTTGCGCGATGCAATATGCGCTCCAGCACACGCGCATAACGGTTTCGGGCAGCCTTCTGCGCGGTGGGCGGCCGGCGGTCACGGTCACGGCAGATCTCCAGCTTGACGGGACGAGCCTGGGCAAAGCGGCGCACTGTCAGGGTCAGAGCGCCATTCTTCAATTCGGCATCTAGCACGTGACGAACGAGGTTGCGCTCCTGCGACCACAAATGTAGGAGGCAGCGGTCTTTCTGTGAAGAGACGGAGTACTGCGCCGACTCAAGATCGAAGAGGACCTGTCCGTCTTCAATCACCACGCCGCTGCGCGCTTCGGCAAGGAACTCCTGGAGCGAGCGCGCGAGGAGATCAGGAGCCATTTAAGTTCCTATAAGTCAGAGCCACCCAGACTGAAACTATCGCACAATCAGGGTCACCGGAGTTGAGGCGCTCGCGTTCGGGCTGGTTGCATTCACCGTGACTGTATACGTGCCCGCCGGAGTACCTTGCGGATTCTGCACAATCGGCGGGCCTTGACTGCCTCCGCCTCCGCCGCAGCCGGAGAGCGCCGCCAGCAGCAAGAGCCCGGCCAGGGCCAGCGCCGGTTTAAGCCTTCTACCCTGCGCCAGGCGACGGCGCATGCTGATGGCCGCCAGCACCCCTGTAAGCAGAAGAAGCAACTGGAACAGGAGCCTGTAATTTCCCGGACCTGTGCGAAGATCGATGACGGCCGCTGTCCGAGCGGTTGTGTTAATCGTCAGGGTGACTCCCACGCCGCCAACTCCGGCAGGCACCGTGGCAGGGGTGAAAGTACAGGTTGAGGCGGTCGGCAACCCACTGCAGCTCATGGTGGCGGGGCCGGCAACCGTCAACGGGTTCACAAGAATCGTGTAGATGGCCGGTGTTCCGGCGTTGACCGTCTGTGGGCCCACAGAACCAATGCTTAGCATGGGCTGTATGAACACGAACTCAGAGTTTGTGTTGTTGGTGCTGTTTCCATCGCCACCGCCGGAAACGGTTTCGCCCACGGTGCCGTTGGCCGGCGCGTTCTTGGCGAAATCCACCGTAATGTTGATCGGGAAGTTGCCAAAAGGTATCAGAGCATCCGAGCGGGTGCATGTGAGTGTACTGAGCGTACAACTCCACCCGGAACCGCTGATCGCCGAAGCGGTAAGGCCGCTGGAGAGATTCGTAATGGCGGTCACAGTCCCGCTCGAAGAAACGTTTCCGTTATTTTCAATGAGGATGGTGTAGTTAACGCCGGTCTGCCCTTCCGCAGCAAATGCTGTTCCGGCAACGGACGGCGTCAGGTCCACGAGCGGAGCGGCAATTGAGGTGGGATCGTTGAAAGAGTTATTGGCATTGTTGGTGTCGCCGCCGCCGGAGACCGTCACCGTGTTGACGACGCTGGTGGGCGCGTCGGCGGCAATCTTCACCGTGATAAAGATCGGTGCATAGCTATCGTTGATCACCAAGGGGGTCGATTGCGTGCATGTGGAGGTCGCGCCCACCGTGCACGTCCAGCCGATTCCGCTTACGTCTGTCGCCGTCAGGCCAGTAGGCAGGGTGTCTGAGACGGTGACCGCGCCGGAAGTAATGGCCGTTCCTACGTTGGAGACATCAATCCTGTAAAAGCCGCCGCTCTGGCCCTGCACAAAGTTGTTGAATGAATGATTCACGAAGAGGGCGAGGTCGGGATGCAGTGGCGGCAAAATCGTCGTGGGATCCTGCGCGATATCGTTTGCCGTGTTGACTTCACCTCCACCAGAAACCGTAGCCACGTTGGTAACGCTCGGCGGCGCGTTGAGCGCCACATCTACGGTAACGGTGATTACCGGGTACGCTGTGTTGGGAGTCAGGGCATCACCGCGCGTGCATGCGAGTGTGGCCAGCGTACAACTCCAGCCTGTTCCGCTGATTGCTGTGGCGGTCAAGCCCGCAGCCGGCAGAGTGTCCACAACGGTCACGGTGCTACTGCTGGCCAGGGTCCCGTTGTTAATGACAACGATGCTGTAGGTGGCGCCGGTCTCGCCCTGAAAAAACGATCCATTGATAACACCGGAGTGCTGTTTCGAGACGATAAAGTCAGGTGCCAGTATGGTGGTCGGATCGCTCGCGCTGTTGTTCGCAGTATTCGTCTCGCCGCCGCCCGAGACTGTGGCCGTATTCGTTACCAACGCAGGAGCATTAGCGGCGACGTTTACGGTCAGAATGATCACGGGATAGGTGTTGAGGGCGCCAATCGCATCGGCGCGAGTGCAAGTAAGTGTTGCCAGGGTGCAACTCCAGCCCGTACCGCTGATGGCCGTGGCTGTGAGCCCTGTTGGCAGGGTATCCACCACCGTGACGGTTCCTGAGGTCGGGCCATGTCCTGTGTTTGAAACCGTGATCGTATACGCAGCGCCCGTTTGGCCGACGGAGAAGTTCCCCGTATGGCTCTTGGCGATGGTCAGGTCAGGGGTGGTGTTTACATTCACAGTGGCGGTGCCGGCAAAGCCCGCGGAATGAGTGTCGGTGACGGTGATGGTCTGGTCGCCGAGCGTCTTCAAGATCAGTGAAAACTGCTGCGAGCCAAAGTCGCTCGCCAGGAATGTGTAGTCTGCCGGCAGAATTGCCTGTGGATCGGAACTGGTGAAGTGGATGGTACCCCTATAGCCAGCCAGAGCGAATGGGGCTACGCTGCTTTGGATCGTCAGAGTCACACTAAAGGGCAGTGCCGGTCCTGCTCCAGCCGCAGGAGTGGCCATGTTAAATACGGGTGGTGCGCTAACGCAGTCACCCTGCAGGTTGGAGAAGTTTTTCTGCACTACGTAAGTTCGATTGCCGGCAGGCACAACCGCGCCTTGGCCAACACACAAATCTGCAACCTCTCCCATATCGGGCGGAAAGTCATACCATGCCAGAGGCGGCACGGGCGTGTTGCCAATAACAGAGCCAACAAGCGCGTCGGTGACAGCCTCGGACATTTCATGGCTGGTCACCTCGGTCACGTTATCGAACATTGCAGGATTGCCACCACACCCGTTGGCGCATCCGCTGGGAGGCGCGAAGTCCGGCTCAACTCCGTACGGCACCAATTTGGGCAGCAGGGCTGTACTGGGAGTGTTGGAGTGATATGCGCAGAATTGAACGCAGCTTCTGGCTGTTCCCAGGCTGATAGATACTCCAGGAGGGAAATAGATCATGTAGAACGAGTTGACATTGCCCTGATTGTCGGTCAGTGGCTGCGGCAAATGACCGGCGGCAATCTGGCTGGCTAGCTCTGCCGCTATCTGGGCATCAGTGATGTTACATGCGGCAGGGCCCGGACAAATTGACGGCGTGATGGTAACTCCTCCGTCAAATTGGCCATGCCCGATTACCTGGTTACTGCTGATGGCCGGAACCCCAGCTCCGATAATCCCTGTTGTGTTGTATTCCGAAAGCAAGTCGTAATACCGGCTCGAGGTGATGTCGGTAAAAAACTGACCAATTCCTCCGGTAATTGCGGGGTTTATGTTCGGCCCCCAGAACACCGCCACGACGTGAATATTTGAGATGACCGGGCCGCCAAAGTAGGTTAGGTGCGCACCTGCGGGGGCAAAGCTGCTTTTCGGGGTTGCCACGTCTCTAAACGAAACAATGTGGATAAAACCCTGCCCCTGGCCGGGATCGGCACTTGGACTTACTTGCCCCGGTACAGGATCGCTGGATGGAGTTTGCACCACTGAGTCTGTATCACTTTGCTTTGTATCCACTGGTCGAGTCTGAGCTACAGAATTTACCGGAATACCAATTAGGACGACAACGACAACCAGGCTGACCAGGATCAACCATGTTGAGTAACGCATGGCAAAAAAACGGCTGGAAACACGCAGGGGCTTAAACACATAAACTCCTTATAAATACCAGCGAACGGGGCACAATTTGGGGGCTGAAGCAGTCTACGGAGGAGAGTTGCTGCTCGTCAATGGCAAACCTATAGTTTGTGAAAATTAAATATATCTATATGAATGTTGACAGCCCTTGCAAATCTGGCCTATAGGACTACATATTACTCATCGGCAATATTGGAGCAGTAGTGGTAGGCTCTATCTAATAGACTATCTTGTCCGTTTTTGCCTTCCATGCCTCAAAAGGCGCCAAAGCTTGCTCGTGGACTAGTTGCGCGATAGGCATTTGTTGCTTTACATAAGGCAGGCGGCTTTGTTCTTTGATATAGGAATCGTCAAAGCCGGCGTCTGCCGCCGCGCCGGCGGTGGCGGCAAAGAAGACTTGCGCCGGGCGCGACCAGTAAATCGCTCCCAGGCACATGGGGCACGGTTCGCAGCTGCAATAAATCTCGCATCCAGTGAGTTCGAAATGCCCAAGGGCATGGCAGGCCTTGCGTATGGCAACAATCTCAGCGTGCGCAGTGGGATCAAGAATTGAAGTCACCTCGTTCGTACCGGTGGCTATGACCTGGCCGTCTTTTGCTACCAATGCGCCAAAAGGTCCGCCGCGGCCACTCTTCACATTTTCTATAGCGAGTTGAATGGTTTTATAGATAAATTCGCTTCGGTCCATTGTTGCTCCCAAAAATCGACGTCCAACTCCCATGATGACGCCATAGATAATCGCGACTGGCTAACCATAAGGGTAAAAAATAAAGAACAACAGGGAAAGACCAGTCAGGACAAACAGAGCAGGCTTCACTTGTCTGATCTTGCCTGCCACCAGCTTGCTCAACGGATACAGGATGAAACCGGCGGAGATTCCTACCGCAATATTAAATGTAAAACACATCAGCGTGACCACGGCAAAAGCCGGAATCGATTCAGAGTAATCGCTGAAATCGATGCGCGTAATTGGTTCAAGCATGAACAAGCCCACAATGATCAGGGCCGGGCCATAGGCCTGGGGTGGAATAGAGGTCACAAACGGAGCAAAAAACAAGGTCAGAGCAAAGCATCCCGCGGTCACCAGGGCGGTCAGGCCGGTGCGCCCGCCGGATTCAATTCCCGTGGCCGATTCCACGTAAGCGCCTGAGGTCGTGGTACCCACAGCCGGCGCAAGGCAGGTAGTAAGCGCGTCCACCAGCATGGGCCGCTCAATCTGCGGCAGGTTGCCGTCTTTATCCAAAAATCCCGCGCGCGCGGAGAGGCCGATCAATGTTCCCATGGTGTCAACGAAGGCCATGATGAAAATGGTAAGCACGATAGGAAAAGCGCTCCACATCATGACGCCGCGGAAATCGAGCTGCCACAGGATTGGACCGAGCCCGGGAGGAAAGCTCACCAGGTGAACCGGTACGGCCTCCACTACCCATTGCCGCAAACGCAGCACGGTCATGAGCACAAAGAGGGCGCTGGCGGCCATTTTTATTGGGGAGGAGGTCCGCTCGTAATGCCCGCCCACGATTACGGTGTCGCCTTCCCCGGTCCCCAGCCGGCAGACGATGTTGGGGGTCTCCGCACTCTCAACTTTCTGCTCGAACAATGAGTTTCCATTGCATCCGGCCTGGATGAACAGTTCTTTCAGCCGGGTCGCGCGCTCCGCATTGGTTTCTGGAATGCTCTTCATGCGTTCCAGGACCAGGGACTTTTCGGCTGGAGTAAATTGGACCCTCTGCGCCAGGCAAACCCCGCACAAGAGTAAGACGATGACTCGAGAAAACAGACCAGGCCCGCGCATGGTCAGGTTATCTTACACGGCGTGTGGGAATAATTTGAAATCCTGCGTCATGGGAGCGGCAATATGAAGTCCTTCACTGCACGACAATCGGGACATTGAGACTGTGCGGCGTTCCGGGGGTGGGCGTGGCCGTAATGACCAGACTATTCGAGCCGCCGCCGCTTCCGCTGCCTCCGCAAGAAATCATGACAGCGCTCGCCATCAATCCTGCAACAATTACCCCGACAAATCGCAAGTTCCTGCGCCGACTCCCTGCCAGCAGGACTCCCAACAGAACAGCAAAAGACCACCCGATACCGCGAAGACCATGATGATTGAGCGCAGACTTGGCCGGTACCGAAACTGAAACCATGAATTTGTCGCGAGTGCTGCCAAACCCATCTCCGACTAAAAGACTGGAATTGTGATCAAGGCTGCAGGCGGTTCCGGTGGGTCCGCCGCTGCACTGAACAGTAAGACTTGTAACGCCCAGGCCGGAACCTGCCAGAAGCCACACAGGGAAACTGGTGCTGTTCCCAGCAGTCACATTCACCGAAGACGGCACGCCTGGATCGAGGATGACGGCATAGTCATTCGCTGGCACGGTCACCCCCGTCCCGGTGAATTGCACGATGTGGGGGCTGCCAGGAGCATTGTCAGAAACGCTGAGTTGCACTGTCCGCTTGCCCGCGCCCTGCGGGGTAAAGAGGACCGCCGTTGGCTTGGATGATCCGGCAGCAATGGAGAAAGGTGGTAAAAACGTGCTTTCGGCCGTGAACCCTGCTTCGGCCGGGAAGAAACTGAAACTGGAAATTGACAATGCCGCGCTGCCGGGGTTGTTTATCTGGAGTTGCAGCGAGAAGGCGTGCGGCGTGGTCATTCCTACCGCAGATGGCCCTAGATCGATTGGCGAGGCCGGAGTAGTACTAAAACCAGGAGTGCCCTGCAGCAATACGGGCAAAAACCTGAAATTGGGCCCCAGTCGATGAACAGCCTGCGCACCGCAGACTAGGTCGGCAATAAAGATCAGCAGCGCAACAGCACCCAACCTGGTAGCCCGCATAACGCTTGCCTCCTCAGCACCAGTAGGAGAGAGAAGCATAAACCAGAACGGTTTTCGATCGCAATCTAGCTTAGGACGCATACCCTCCAAGCTTAAAGAATGGCTGCTCCGCACCGGACATAGCTTTAAACTCAGGCAGCTTTAAAGACCAGTTTGTTATCGGCCCTATCTATATAGGCCCAGGGTACTTTGGGATCGTGGGTAAAGATCGTGAGCCACTGCTCTGGAATGGCACGGGAGTAGTAGCGCTTGCGGTTCTCAATCACCTCGAGCGGAAACAAGTCATAAGCCATCACCCAGGTCGGCTCGATATGCCACGTGGTAGGAATGAGGTCAGAGATGTAACACGCGGTCTTACCTGCGCTGCGGATGAACACCGCCCACATGTTGCGCGTGTGGCCGGGCCAGACCTCCACGGAAATCCCCGTGGCGATTTCCGCATTGCCGTTGATGAGCTGCATCTGTCCGGATTGGATCAGGGGATCGTAGTTAGGGCTGAGATAGCTGACGCGGTCGCGTTCCAGTTGCAACGAACCATGCTTCCACTCGCCTTCCGGCGCATAGTATCTGGCGTTGGGGAAGGTGGCGACGGCTATGCCGTTCCGGTACACGGTGTTCCAGCCGCAATGATCGAAGTGCAGATGAGAGTTGATGACGATATCGATCTTGTCCGGTTCCACGCCGGTCGCGTGAAGATTTTGCAGAAGTTTTTCCTGCGACTCGAAAATCTTCTTCTTTTTCTCATCCAGCTTGTTGCCAATGCCGGTTTCAATCAGGATATTCTGCTTTCCGGTGCGCACCAGGACCGAATTGCAGCTCACGGCGATGCGGTTCAGCTCATCCGCTTTGACCTTCTTCTGCCACATCACTTTGGGCACCACGCCGAAGAAAGCCCCGCCATCGGCGACGTAAGTACCGTCAGAGACGGCGGTCAGCTCAAAATCGCCAAGAGTGATCGTCTGGTTCGTCACCGGTTAGTCTGTCCCCAGGAGTTCGCGTTCCAGGTGGGACCGGATGCGCGTGAAGAGATGGGTGCGCGAAACCGGCCCGGAGATGCCATGGGTTTTGCGCGGGTAGAGGAGTAGGTCAAACTGCTTGTCCGCGTCGATGAAAGCGTTAATCATCTGCATGGTGTTTTGCATGTGGACATTGTCATCGCTGGTGCCGTGGACTTCCAAGAGATGCCCATGCAGCTTGGCCGCCGAATTCACTGGAGAGCTTTTCTTGTAGGCATCGGCGTTTGCAGGCAGGAGCCCGCCATATCGTTCGGTATAAATAGAGTCATAATTGAGCCAATCGGTTACGGGCGCCACGGAGACCCCGGCCTTAAACCGTTCCGTGTGGGTCATTGCATTCAGGGTCATGTAGCCGCCGTAACTCCATCCCCACCAGGCCATGCGCGAGCCATCGAGCTGCGGAAATTTCTGGAGCGCCTGGTCGATCGCGGCAAGCTGGTCTTTGAGTTCAACTTCCCCGAAGTTGTGCATTAAGGCGGCAGCGAACTTTTTCCCCCTGGCGCCCATGCCGCGGTTATCCACCTGAAGCACGGCGATCCCATCGCGCGCCAGAATCTGGTTGAAAAGGAAACCCGAACCTTCCCAGGCATTGCGCACCACCTGGCCGTGCGGTCCGCCATAAGGATTGTTGAGCAGAGGAACCTTCTTCCCCGCGCTGTCCGGCGGAAGCAGAAGCAGACCGTGAAGCACGGTGCCGTCTTCGGCCTTGAAATCGACGAACTGTGGTGTGATCAGTTTGAGAGAGTCAACGCTCTTCGATTGCCAGATGATGTCACAGCTTCCGCCAACGCGGCAGAAAGACAGTTGCGGCGGCGTCATCAGCGCGGAAAAGCGGTCAACAAAATTCCTGGTATTGGGCGCCATTACAGCATCGTGCATTCCCGGTTTGTTTTGGGTGAGGACCTGAAAGTTGCTGCCATCCACCTTAACGCTGCATAGATGACCCTGGCGGTCGTCTCCGGCGTTCGTTGTGACGTATATAGTTCCGGCGCCCTCGTCGATTCCCTCAACGCTTTGGACTTCGAAATCGCCCTTGGTGATCTGGTTTGCGAGCTTGGCATCGGCGGCGAGCGGGTTATTCTTGTCGAATGAATAAAGGTAGAGATGCGTATGGCCGTCGCGCCAGCTTGGCCAGATGAAGCGGTCGCCGGACTTCAGGATATTGAAATTATCGTCGATTTCAATCCAGGTGTCGCTCTTCTCACTGAGCATGCGGCGCGACTTGCCGCTGGACGCCTCAACAAAATAGAGGTCAAGCTGGTTCTGCGCGCGATTGAGGACCATGGCCCAGATCACGCCGTCGCGTACCCAGCCGAAGCGGGGAATATAAATATCTTTTTCATCGGTCAGGTGGATCCAGTTGAGCTTGCCGCCATTCGAACCCACCACGCCTAACCGTACCTCCGGGTTGGGATCGCCAACCTTGGGATACTTCTCTTGCGAAACCGTAGGATGCTGGGGCATGAAGTCTGTGATGGGATAGGTGGGCACTTTGGTTTCATCCATTTGCAGCAACACAATCTGATTGCCGTCGGGCGACCAGAAATAATTGCTGCGGACGTTGAGTTCTTCGGCGTAGACCCAGTCCACCTCGCCATTGAGGAGGTCTTCGCTGGAATCACTGGTCAACGCTTTCTTCGCGCCGCCGTCAATACCCTTTACCACGAGATTGTGCTTGCGGACATAAGAAAGCCGCTTGCCGTCAGGGGAAAACTTGGGGTCGCTGGCGGATTCGCCGGCCTCGCTCAGCGCCACAGACTTACCCGTGGAGAGCGTGTAGTACCAGAGCTGGCCGTTGGCGTCGAAGAGGATGTGCTCGGAGTCCGGCGCCCAGTGGTATCCGGCCACGCGATAGCGCTCGCGATTGTCCTTCTCGCGATCATCTTTGGAGGCGGTAACAGGGGGCTTCATGGCGGAGATTTTCTCCGAAGCCACCAATACGGCCGGCTTGCCGGAGGTAACATCGATGTAATAGAGGTCAGCCTTTTCTCTCGCTTCCTGGTGCAGGAAATAAGAGACCTTCTTTCCGTCAGGGCTCCATTTGATCGTGTCCGGCGCGCGTCCGGTCAGCCCGTTGGGGGCATAGATGGATTGAACAGTCAGCTCTTGCGCATCGGCGATGGCGCAGACAATCGTCACCAGAAAAAGAGAAAAAAAGAGCTTATTCACGGGCATTCTCCAAGGGTGGAATGAATGAAGAAGTGTACCGCTGATTGCTAAACGCTACAATCGCTCTTCCATCTGCCTTCTCAGCCTTCGCGACTCAGCCAGCAATCCCATGCTGTGCATCAGGTGCTGCAACGTTACGATTCCCACCAGCCTCTCCTGATCGACTACGGGAATCAGACTGAGCCCGCGCGAGGTGAGTTTACGGAAAGCGGAACCGAGAGATTCCGTGCGTGAAGCGATTTCAAATGCCTTGCTCATGGCCCCCTGGACGTAACCGTTTCCCTCGGCGCGCAACCGGTCCACAATGGTCTGGCGCGTAATTACGCCAACCAGATCGCTGCCGCTTACCACGGGAAAATCATCTTGCAGGCAGTGGACGGCCTTGTTCAGGGCGTCTTCTAAAGTGTCCGCCGGCGAGAGGATGGAGAACTCGGTCAACATGATGTCTTCCATCTGAACAGCTTCCACCACTGACTGAAACATCACGGTGCGTTCTTCGATCTGCGCCGCCATGAAGATGAAGAAGCCCACCAGCATCAGCCACTGAATGCTAAAAGCGGCCCCGGCCAGCATGAAAAGCCCCGCAACAAGGTGGCCAAGGCTTACGGCCCGGCGAGTAGCCTGACGGAACTCCATGCGCCGAGCCAGCCAGGCGCGGCAGATACGTCCGCCATCGAGCGGGAAGGCCGGCAGCAGGTTGAAGACGAAAAGGCAGACGTTGATCCAGAAAAAACTAGTTCCCAGGTTTGCTGCCGTTACCGCCGGCGGAAGCCATTGGCCCTGGGCCAGTCCCATGGTCATAAGGACGATCGCCGTGGCTCCGGCCAGGATTGCGTTTACCAGCGGGCCGGCCAGGGCGATGATTGTTTCGCGGCGCAAATTGTGCGAGCTTTCTTCCTTGGCCGCAGGATCAACCATGGCAAGCCCGCCTAGGGGGAGAAGTAAGATACCTTTGATGGGAAGTCCCTGGCGGGCTGAAACAACGGCATGACCAATCTCATGCAACAACACCGCAGCCAGAATGAGCCCGGCCAGCATGAATACGCGAGGAACCACCCGCGGTCCGCCGCGGTTGACCTCAATCAGCAGCATAAAAATCAGCAGAACCAGGAACGTTATATGGATGCGGAGTTCAACTCTGCCGATCCTCGCGGTGAATACAGACCAATTTCTCATTTTCCTTGTCGTTGCGCTCCAAACCGGAGTCGATTGACAGGCGTTTGGCCTGCCGCTGAAATCCTGACCCTGAGCTGCCGAAGGGGAAGGACGTTTCCGCACCTGAAGCAGACACCGTCGGGTTCATTCATGCAGTGCAAATCTGAATAGGCCCCAGTCAATCAGTGATTCTATACGTTAGATTAGATGCCAGACAGCGGAGTTCGACCCCGATGCGTGTGATTGCTGGAAAATACAAAAGCCGGCGGCTGGCAGCGCCATCCGGCATCAAGACCCGGCCGACCTCTGATCGCCTGCGGGAGACCCTCTTCAACGTGGTTGCTCCGGGGATCGAAGGCTCGGTTTGGCTCGACCTGTTTGCAGGAAGCGGGGCAGTCGGCATCGAAGCGCTGAGCCGGGGGGCGCGCAACGTCTATTTTGTGGAATCTTCAAGCACGGCGGCCTGCACGATCCGCAACAATTTGCACACTTTGGAAATTGACCAGGGGGCCGAAGTCATTGAGCGTGATGTGGCGACGGCGCTTCGAATGCTGGAGTCACAGGCGGTCACGTGCGATTTCGTCTTCCTTGATCCGCCGTACCGCAAAATGGGCGACTACGATCAGGTACTCGGTTTTCTGGCGCAATCGCGGCTGTTGAACCCGGGAGCAAAGGTGATTGCAGAGCACGATAAGCACTTCGATCCGGGAAATGAATTTGGTTCACTGCGGCGGCACCGTACCCTGCGCCAGGGTGATGCTGTGCTCAGCTTTTACTCTGTCGCTCCGCTTCAAGCTGCGAGAGAGCCGTGATCGACCAATGATCTTTCGGCGCCTGGGGCAGGCAGCTCGCCGCGCAAGGCCGGGCTCGCCGCCGAGTCACCCTGAAAAGCAAGCCGGCTTCAAGTTGTGGCGCACTCGCGGATCGCCGCTATTCATGCCTGTTTTCCACAGCTACCTTAGAAAAACCCGCATAAAATCAGGCGAGACAGCTTGCAACAGTGCTTCGCTGATGTAATATACCCAATGAGTGCAACGAAAAGTGCTCATATTTCCAAGCAAGTGCTCACAAATTCAAGGAGGGAAGATGGCAGCAGGCATGACCAAGACCCAACTCGTCCGTCACATGGCGGAGAAACTGGAAACGAACAACAAGAACGCGGCGGCGTTCCTGGAACACCTGGCGGAAACCGCAATCAAGGAAACAAAGAAGAACGGTGTGTTCGTCATTCCTGGCCTGGGCCGCCTGGTAAAGTCCAACCGGAAAGCGCGCATGGGACGCAATCCGCAAACCGGAGAACCCATCAAGATCGCGGCCAAGACCGTGGTAAAGTTCCGCGTTGCCAAGGCCGTAAAAGACGTAATCGCTCCGAAGAAATAACTTCTGCCGGGGCAGAAAATCTCACAAGGCCAGCCTCAAACGGCTGGCCTTTTAGCTTTTTATTATGTCGCTGCGCTCCAAACTTGAGGCGATTGGCAGGCGTGAGCCTGCCGCCGAAATCCTGACCCTGAGCTTGCCGAAGGGGAAGGAAGGACCTCGCCGCGCAAGCCGGCTCGCCGTTGATGGAGATCGCCGTGCTATTCGCCCACGATCGCTTCAGCTTCAATCTCCACCAGCATCTCCGGCGAGATCAGCCGGGAAACTTCCACCATGCTGGTGGCGGGGCGAATGTCACTGAAGAATTCGCCGTGGGCGCGCCCCACTTTTTCCCAGTCGCCGGCGATGTTGGTCACGTACATCCGTGTGCGCACCACGTGCTTCATGCTGGCGCCGGCCCGCTCCAGAACAGCTTGGATGTTCTTGAGGGTTTGTACGGCTTGAGCGTAGGCGTCACCTACGCCCACAATGTTGCCGTTGGCGTCAGTGGCCGTGGAACCGGAGACGTGTATGGTATTTCCCACCCGGACGGCGCGCGAGTACCCAACTGCCGGCTCCCATTTGGTTCCGCTGGAAAAGTTCTGCCGTGTCGCTGTCAATAGCGTGCTCCTTTCCGGCTGTCCAACACCTGGTTGACCAGGCTGTCGGCCTCACGGTTGTACTCACGCAGGACATGTTCAATGGAGAAGTGCTCGAGCTTTCGCACCAGACCACGCGCGCGCTCATAAAGTTCGAGCAGACCGGGATTCTTGACCCGGTACTGGCCCTTCATCTGCTTGACCAGGAGTTCGGAATCGCTCAGCACTTTGAGAGACAAATGTTTTTCCCGCACTGCATACTCAAGGGCCGCAAGCAGTCCAGAGTATTCGGCAAAATTGTTGGTCTGGATGCCCAAATAATCGGAGAGTTCGGCGATGATCTCGCCTTTAGCATCGCGGACCACAACGCCGTAAGCCGAAGGGCCGGGGTTGCCGCGGGCGCCACCATCGATGTTGGCCTTGATCGGCGACACAGAGGCGTGTTTAGCCGGCGGTTCAAAAAGCGACTTCTGGGTCAACGGCCCTCCTCCAGCCGGATGGCAAGCCGTTCCGGCAATCCAGCGGAAAAGATCTTCTCCTGGGCGCGCTCAATGTTGTAGGGCACGCGATGAAAGGTGATAACGCCGGCATCCGTGTCGTAAAGCAAGAATGCAGCCCGCGGATCGTTGTCGCGCGGCTGGCCGACTGAACCTGGATTCACCATATATTTCGTATTCGGCTTTACTTCCAGCTTGACCGTCTGTTTGCCCTTGGCCGATTTATAGACTGGCGCGAAGGACTTGCCCTGACCCTTGCCTTCCAGAAGGAAACAGCGCTGAACATGCGTGTGCCCAAAAAAAGTAAGCGGGGCTACGGCCTGCGCCAGGATTACATAAGCATCGCTGGCCAACAGGATGTATTCATCTTCGTCTCGCGGCGAGCCGTGCACCAGTTGCACATTTTCGATCGGCGCAAGCGGGCCCTGCGGCAGTTCACGCAGGAATTGCAGGTGATCATCCGTCAGTTTCTCACGCGTCCACAGCGCCGCCATTCCGGCAATGGGATTGAAGTCATGCAGATCGCTGAGACCGGAGCACGCCTTGTCATGATTGCCGCGTACAAAGATTGAGCCCAGTTCACGCGAGCGCTCAGTGACCTCATTGGGGTCAGCGCCGTAGCCCACAATGTCGCCCAGGTTGTAAACCTGGTCGTGCTCGGGAGCCGCGTCCAGGCAAGCCTCAAGCGCTTCAAGGTTGGCATGGATGTCAGAAAGAATGAGTAAGCGCAAGGTGCTTTGAGGTCCTCAGAGAGTTCGATGCAACAGATGAGTGTACCAATTCTCACGGCGCCACTCGCGCCCAGTGCCCAGGAGCGACTTCCCGCAAGGGCACGGCGCTCGCCGGACGGGCATCTTTTTCCACTGTCGCCAAAGGCACGGTGCGGTCAGTTTTCAGCGTGGGGATGGCGTGGACCAATCCGCGGGTGTAGGCGTGCCTAGCGGAAGAAAAAATCCCGGCTGCGGCGCCAATCTCCACGATCTCGCCGGCAAACATTACGGCCACGTGTTCTGCCACGCGCGATACCACGCCCAGATCGTGCGAGATGAAAAGCACCGCCAGCTTGTGCTTCTCGCGCAAGGCGGCCAACAGTTCCAGGATTTGCGCCTGGATGGTGACGTCGAGCGCGGTGGTAGGTTCGTCAGCAATCAGGAGCTGCGGGTTGTTGACCAGGGCCATGGCGATCATCACGCGCTGGCGCTGGCCGCCGGAAAGCTGGTGCGGATAGTCTCGCGCCCGCCTGTCCGGTTCTGGAATCGCAACCTCGCGCAGCGCTTCCACGGTGCGCGTCCATGCGTCGGCCTTGCTGACGCGGTGGTGGGCCAAAACCGCTTCCGCCACCTGGTCGCCCACGCGCATCACCGGGTTCAGGGCGGTCATGGGTTCTTGAAAAATCATGCTGATGCGTGCGCCGCGAATGCTGCGCATGGCATCGTCAGGCTTGGCCAGCAGGTCTTCGCCGGCAAAGCTGATCTTGCCGGTTGTACGCGCCTGCGGTGGCAGCAGGCGCATGATGGCCAGCGACGTGGCAGACTTACCCGACCCTGATTCGCCAACCAGCCCAAGCGTGCCTGATTCAGCGATAGAAAAGCTCACGTCACGCACTGCCGCGACTTCGCCCGTCTGCGTGGCGAAGCTGACGTTCAGGTGCTCGACTTGGAGAAGGAGAGACACAAATCTCTGGCTGCTCTCTTGAAAGAATCGGAGTAACAGGATCTGAAGTTCTAAGCGCTGACCTTATTTGCCGCGATCCCCGCTTCAACGCCCTTGTGCATCGCCGCAATAAACGCCGGCTCCTCTTTCAGCAGCGTGCTGGTTGCAGTGGCAAACTCGCTTTCCAGGTTCACCAGGCCTTGCGCGGCGAGCTGCTGCGCCAGCTCCAGCATTTTTTCGCGCGAGAAGTTCACGTACTGGCAATCATAAGGATGGGTTACGCTGACAGGCGCGCCTCTGCCCGACTTGGCGCTGAGCCAGAAGACGCGGCGCTTGAGCATTTCCAGCACGTCCTGTTCTGACTGCGCGGGGAACTGAATTCTCTTTGTCACAAAGCTATAGAAACGGCTGGTCACGTGAACCGGCTGCAACTTGCCTGACTTTACAAACGCAAGCTGGCCGTTGTCGATGGTTTTGCGGATGGAGTTGACCACCAGGCCTTCCGCGTTTTCCGGATCAAGCGAACCCAGGGCATCTTTCATGGTCTGGGTCATGCCTACCGCCACTTCCACGTGCAGGCCTTCATCACTGCCCAGCAGCTCTGCGCGGCCGTGCAGCACGTGCCAGTCAGCGCCGGAGGTGGAGACGTGAAAAGGCCATTTCAATTCGGAAACGTGGATCGGCACGCCCGATAGAGTCACGAAATGCAAAGGTCGATTACCCATGGCTATACTCGCAGCAATCACTAGATTCTAATACGAAGCTGCAACGCGTCTTCAAACAGCGCATATTCCGCTTGAGCAGCCTCGCGTCGTATCTTATGTGATTCCAAAATACGAAAGCGAGGAGGAACTTCCCCTCGCTTTCACCAAAAACTTGCACGCGCTCGACTGTTTACGCCGTCTTCATCATGAAGAATGTATCCACGTCTGCGTCTACGGTCGGCAGGTTCGCGGCCTCGTCCTTCAGGTTCTGGAACAGCACCGTGCTCAGGTAGCGTTCTCCGAAATCCGGGACCACCACCACAATCAGCTTGCCGGCGTTTTCTTCGCGGTTGGCAACTTTTAGGGCCTGCGAAACAGCGGCTCCTCCGGAGATGCCGATGAAAATGCCTTCTTCCTTCGCCATGCGCCGCGCGATATCCAGCGACTCATCCAGTGTCGCCGTCAACACTTCATTGATCAGGTCGGTGCGCAGCACGTCCGGCACAAACCCCGTGCCGATCCCCTGGATTTTATGCGGTCCCGGCTTGCCTCCGGAAAGCACCGGTGAATCTGCCGGTTCAACGGCGACAATCTTGAAGCCCGGTTTTTTGGGTTTGATGAACTCGCCCACGCCGGTCAGCGTGCCGCCGGTGCCCACACCGGAAACCAGAATGTCCACTTTGCCGTCGGTATCGTTCCAGATCTCCGGGCCCGTAGTTTCACGATGGATCTTGGGATTCGCGGGGTTGGCAAACTGCTGCAGGATCACTCCGTTCGGCGTTTGCTTCAGCAGCTCATTGGCCTTGGCGATCGAGCCTTTGATTCCTTTCGGTCCCGGCGTAAGGATGATCTCCGCTCCCAACGCCAGCAGCACCACCCTGCGCTCCTGACTCATCGTTTCCGGCATCACCAGGATCAACCGGTATCCTTTGCCCGCAGCGGCAAATGCCAGGCCGATGCCAGTGTTACCGCTGGTGGGTTCAATCAGTACGGTCTTGCCGGGCTGGATGCGGCCGGACTTCTCTGCCTCCTCAATCATGCTCACGCCAATGCGGTCTTTCACGCTGTGGCATGGATTGAAGCCTTCCAGTTTGACCACCACCGTTGCCTTGGCGTCCTTGGTGATCTTGTTGAGTTGGACCAGTGGTGTCCGCCCGATGGTCTGCGTTATGTTTTTGTAAATATTCATCTCTCCACCTTTCCATCATTTTACGAATTCAAGGCGTCCCGCGAGAGGTTATAAGATTAAACAAAATCGCCGAAGGTGGCAAAAAATTTAGGCCGTTTTTTCAGGTGTTCCTGCGCGCCTTTGGAGTTAGAGCTTCTCTCCAGTCCCGCTCATTACCGCTTGCCCGGCGAATGCCAACAGCTCTCCATAGCCACAATCGGCGCAATCTTCACGCGTCTTTGTATACTGCGCGCGACACCGCGGACAATACACCACGCAGTTGCCGTCCCGCTCCGGCGGCGCCAGCAACTGCTTTACGCTCACGCCTTTCTTCTCCAGCATGCTTGCCAGCGCAAGCTGAAGCTGGTCACGAAACCAGCTTACCCCCGTCTGGCCGAACAGGCTTGCCCTGAGCTGCTCTGCGGCAAATGCTTCGAACTCCCGCTGCCCGCACACAACCCCTGCCACGGCTACAGGATGAAAACCGGCCAGCAGATCGCGTGCCACCGTGTCAGCTGCTCGAATGGCGTAGATCGGAGAGAGCACTGTGCCAAATATTGACTTGAATCGCGCATCGCCATCGCCGGGGAAAAACCGCTTGTGCAGCCGCCAGGACTGCCATGCAATGAAAATCGAGGTGGCAAGAACTACCGCCACCGTTGGCCATAGCGCTCTGCTGCCAAAACGGAAGAACGCCATTGGCACAATCATGAACAGCAGGAAGAACTGCAGGTTGACGGCAATATCCAGCCACCGTGATTTGTGAAGAAACAATTTCAGCAGGTCTTCAACCGCTCCGGTATCGGTGGCTTTGCGCAGCCACGTTTCAATTAGCTTCTTCCGCCCTTTTGGGTTGGCCCGTTTTAGTTTGCTCAGGAACTCCTGCTGCGTCTTGATCTGGTCCGCGCCGGCTTGCAGCACGACTGAGCCATTGCATAACAGTTTGTTTCCGGAGCGCGTCACCGTGAGCTGGTCCCAGGGCAGCGACACCGGCTCCGCGCCCGGTTGCGCCAGCCGCACCATTTCGGGGGCTGGTTGAAACGCCGGCCAGTCAACCACCACGAGCGGTTGCAGCGGCGGCAGTGGATTGGCCCAATAGCCTCTAAGTTTCAGCGCGCTCCACAGGAACCCGCGCTTCTTCCGGCCTCTCTGGCCGGAAGGCTCCAGGGAAAACACTTGAGCGCCCGGCCAGGCCCAGCAAAGGCATTGAAACAAATAGACGAGCAGAACCGTGAGAAGAAGTGTTGCCAGCCCTCTCATTGCCCCTGGGATGCCGCTTGCTGGTTCGGGTCCTCAATCTTTTCTTCCTTGCCGAAAATTGCCTGGAACGCTTTCTTGATCGCCGCGCCGGCTGCGACCAGGCCCATCACGATGAACTTCCAGAACTTCGCCAACAGCCCGGTCTTCAACGCCACCGCCGCGCCGCCGCCCACAATCAGCGCAGTCAACCCGTACTCGGCCATCTTGTCGCCCTTGGTGAAGTCGCTGTACCGGTTGCCCTGCATGAAATGGAAGCCAGACATCAGCGTGTTGAATTGCGGGGTAAGCGTTGCGTACTCCGCCGGCCCGGCGATCAGGTCCACGTTCATGGTTCCCTTCCGCCCCAGGATCCGCACCGAATGGTTCACCGCGCCTGTGCTTGCAGGGTTGTCGCCCTTGACCAGGCTCGCCCAGGTCAGATTGTGCGTCTGCGGATCGTAAAAAGGCGCGCG
Organism: Terriglobia bacterium; assembly: GCA_041488515.1. GTDB lineage: Bacteria > Acidobacteriota > Terriglobia > Terriglobales > Acidobacteriaceae > Angelobacter. The sequence goes on from JBGPPK010000010.1 coordinate 214,595, forward strand.
CTGCCATCCCGTTACATGGATCGGCTTCCATCCATGGCGTGCCCGTTCTGCATTCGCGTGTTCCGTGCCGCGCTGCAGGCTTTTCAGAATTGCGTCGGCATCCAGCTTGTCGCCTTCGTCATCTTTCACGTAGCCGCTTTCTTCAAATTCAAAAATCATGAACCAGTCGGCATCGTCGGCCACCAGTACGCCCAGCTCGCGGCCGCTGGGGATGTTCTCCGTCATCTGCAGTACTTTTTCCGCGCCATCCTTGCCGGCAAACCGATAGCCCTGCTCAATCTTGATTTCGGCTATGTCGCCTAGCTTGCCTGTCGTCGGACCGACCTGCCAGTCTATGTGGATCTTGGGTTCTGATTTTGCTTCCGGCTGGGCCGGTTCCTGAGCCCATCCGCGCACTGCCATGCCGGCGCCGACGCCCAAAATCATCAGCCCGGCAACCATCACGCACAACACCATGCCCAAAGCCACGCTTAAACGCGAAGCTACCAACTCGACTGCTTTGCGGCTCTTGCTCATGAATATACCTTTCCTTCCAGGGGGCTTTATGTTGTCTATTTGGTTAAGCATTGTTAACCGAAATCTGGGCGATGGCAATAGCTTTCAGCTCTTTTCCGGTTGCCGCTCTATTCAAAAGTGCCACGACGATCGGATTCATTCTATGGGGCTAATTCTGGCGATCATGGCAATTCTGGTAGTTGCTCCGGCCTCTGGCAAGCGACTTGGAATTTAGCGAGCTAAAAGCAATTTGAATTCGCAGAAAGAGTCGCCCCACATTGCTTCGAACCATGGCACACGATTCATGCAACAACTCCAGCCTTCTCTTGCTGCTCCACCACTCGCGCCACGGCGCTCGCCTTCATCCACGTGCACCAACGCACACCTGCACCGATTCGTCGCGGCTTTGCTGCTCGTCTTGCTGTCAATGCAGATGATCGTGACGCGCTGAGATTACGCGCGGTTTCGCCATTCCGTGCAACGTAATCACAAATTAAGCCAAGTAGCTTAGCGTGAGTTTAAGGCATGCATTTATTTCCGTTGAGCGAGGCGTTTTTACGCGAAAATCATTTTTCTATCGCAGCAACAATTTTTCGCGCGCATTATTTTCCCAAAATCTTCATGCGCGACGATTTTGTTTTCCGCGCGCCATGTCCGGCAAACCATTCTGTCTGCATACGGTAAGCAGAGTAGCTCTTTATTGTATCGATATGCGATATATTTAATTGCGCCCACGAACACGCTCCAGGCCCCAAACTTGCAAGTACCACCCCTTACTAACTGCTACACACCAAAAATCTTGTAATCGGGGTATTCCATGTTGCGTTTTTATTCAGAGGGAAAATTCTTGCCAAAAAACGGCCGAAGGCAGAGAAGTAGGCTGTCCCTTGTAACACTCTTTTTCTTTTTAGCGCCGCTTTTGACTTGGGCGCAATCCTGGCAATCGATCGCACCCGCTGGGACTCCACCACAGTACACGGTGTGGACCAACACCGTATTTGACCAGCAACATGGCTCACTATTGTTAACGCAAGACGATGCCGCCGGCGGCTCCGGCATCTACGCCGATGCCGTATTCAGTTTCAATCCCACGAACGGCGTATGGACCCGCCTGTGGATGAGCGATGCTCCGAACACCGGCTGTCCGGGCAATACCGCTACGCGTCCGAACCACCGCCACACTTACAGTCAAATCACCTGGGACACGACCAGGGCCCGGATGAATATCTCTTCCGGATCGTGCCAGGGCGCGCTCGGCTATGATTTTTATTCTTTCAGCCACAGCGGCGCTTCAAGCTCCGGCAAGTGGACACAAGCTGCGGCCACGTCTCCCAATCCCGGGAACCGGCAGGAAGGCGCGATGGTCTATATGCCGAACACCGACCGCGTGCTCTTTTACGGTGGTTTCGCCGGCGTGAATGGCAGCACGGGGAGTGATACCTGGGAGTACAATCCCGCCAACAATACATGGACACAAATTTGTTCCAGCTGCGCTCCTGGCGCGCGGCATGCGCACATCCTTGTCTATGACAAAGCTTCCGGCAAGGTCATTCTCTTCGGCGGGCAGCGCAGTTATGGCGGCGCCGACATTGCACAAACCTACATCTACGATCCCACGAAGCCGGCAGCCAGCCGCTGGACCGCCGCAAACCCTTCCGTCGAAGCGCCGGCCTCTTCTTATACCTGTAGCGGCTATGACAACAAGCGCAACCGGCTCCTGATCTATCCCACGCAGGGCCACGTTTATTCCTACACTACCGCGTCCAACAAATGGACCGACCTTGGAATTGCGGGCGGACCGCCGCCGAACCCCGGCACGCCGGACGGTAAGGCCGACTCTTTTTGCGGCTATGACTCAGCGCACGACTACTTTGTCTACTTCGCGTCGACCGGTACGGCTGGTGGCCCACCAAAGACGTATGCCATCAACTTTGGCCAAACTCCTGTGCCAACTCCATCCCCCACGCCAATACCGACTCCAACGCCAAGTCCCACACCCGCTCCGAGCCCAACACCAGCTCCCAGTCCTACACCAACTCCTACGCCCAAGCCTTCTCCCACACCTACGCCCACGCCTGCTCCGTCTCCAACACCGGCCCCGTCTCCATCCCCAACACCGCAGCCCACCGGCAACGGTCTGGTCGCAGCCTATGCGTTCAATGAGGGCTCTGGCAGCAACGTCCATGACGCTTCCGGCAACAACAACACGGGAACTGTTTCCGCAACTTCGTGGAGCGCAGCGGGCCGCTACGGAGCGGCGCTCTCCTTCAATGGCAGCAGTAGTATCGTGACCATACCGGACTCGGCATCGCTGCACCTGAGCAAAGCCGTGACGCTGGAAGCCTGGATCAACCCTGTGTCCGCGCAGAACACATGGCAGAGCGTGGTCTTCAAGGAAATGTCTTCCGATGGCGCTTATTTCCTCTATCGTTCGGGATATAGCTCCGCGCCGGTGGGCGGCATCTTCACCACCGCAGAGCACTTCATATCGGGCGCCAGCGTACCCGCGCTCAACACGTGGATCCATCTGGCTTACACCTATGACGGCGCTACCGAGCGGCTCTATATGAACGGTGTATTGAATGCCAGCCAGGCGCAGACGGGAACAATAGCGGCCACAAACGGCGTGCTGCACATCGGTGGAGACAGCGCCTTTAACGAACACTTCCAGGGCCTCATTGACGAGGTGCGTGTTTATAACCGAGCTCTAACGGCGGCGGAGGTCCAGGCAGATATGAAAACGCCTGTCGGAAGCGGCGGACCTGTGCCAACTCCGAGTCCAACTCCCACTCCAACGCCATCACCAACACCAAGTCCGACGCCTAAGCCCAGTCCAACCCCAACTCCGTCTCCGACGCCTGTTCCTAGTCCGACTCCAACGCCGTCGCCCACACCTGCACCCACGGGCGTTCTGCAGGTTGGTCCCGGGAAACCGTTCGCAACGCCGTGCGCCGCTTTCGCGGTGGCCAAGCCCGGCAACACCGTTGAAATCGATTCCAGTGTTTCTTACGTTGGCGACGTTTGTGCCTGGTCGGTCGACAACCTCACCATTCGTGGCGTTGGCGGCGCGCGGGCGCACATTGATGCCGGCGGCAAGAATTCCCTGGGCAAGGGCACCTGGGTCATCTCCGGCAAAAACACAACCATCGAAAACATCGAGCTCAGCGGCGCATCGGTGCCTGATCACAACGGCGTGGGCATCCGTCAGCAGGGCGATAATCTGACAGTGCGCAACTGCTTCTTCCACGACAATGAAGAAGGCATTCTTACCGACTCTTCGGCAAGCAGCACCATCACCATTGAGTTCAGCGAATTCGCGTTCAATGGTTTTGGGGACGGCCAGAGCCACAACCTTTACATCGGTCACGTCGGCACGCTGATCTTCCGCTACAACTACTCGCACCACGCCAGGATCGGACATCTGCTGAAATCGCGCGCGGCGCAGAACATCATCCTCTATAACCGGCTCAGCGATGAAGCCACCGGCACCGCGAGTTACCAGATCGATCTGCCGAACGGCGGCAAGTCTTACGTCATCGGCAACGTGATCGAACAAGGTCCGTCCAATGACAACTCCACGCTAGTCAGCTATATGGCCGAAGGCGCTGACCCGGCCAACCCCAACCACCAGCTCTTTGTGGTGAACAATACCTTCCGCAATGACGCCGGCTCCGGCACGTTTGTCTCGGTGGCGGCTGGCGCTGACGCGGCCATCATCACCAACAACATATTCTCCGGACCGGGTTCGGTAACAAACCAGGCGACGGCGATCAAGAGCAACAACTTTGCCGGCGACCCGGGTTTCCTCAATGCCGGCTCGTATGACTATCACCTGAATCCGGGTTCGCCTGCCATCGATAAGGGCGCCAACCCAGGCAGTGACGGCACGTTCGTGCTCAAGCCTTTGTTCCAATATGTGCATCCGGCGTGCGCGGAAGTCCGCAATGCCGTGGGCGCTATTGATATCGGGGCCTACGAAGTCGGAGGCGGCTCCGGCACTCCTCCACCGGGAGGCGCCTGCCATCCTTAACTCAAAGGCAGGGAACGGATATTAACCATCCGTTCCCTGCGCATACCATTCACTGCCTCAGAACCCTGGGCCGCCCCGAAATCGAGTCCATCTCGACGAACGGGCGGCACTTCTATACACTTCCTTACATAGGTCATCCCAGGTTTTGCGTAAGTTGAGAGGCAGGATATCTGCGCTCAGTTTGGTTTATGCTTATCCTGACGATGAGCGCAGGAGTAGAGCGTAGCCTTTTTTGACAATGGCCACTGATTCCGCACAATCTCGTGTCTTTAATGCCGATGACTGGATTTCCAAGAGTGAAGCCGCTCGCGTCCGCGGAGTGTCCCGGCAGGCAATTTGGGAACTGGTAAACCGGGGACGTTTAACAACAGTTACCTTCGCGGGAAGGATTTACCTCGACCGGTCTGAAGTCTTGAAGTTCAAGCGCCGGCCGCGAGGTCCTGCTTCGCAGTACGAGTCCAAAGGCTCGGAGTACAAGTCCAAAGGGAAGGCAGGCAAGCGCAAAAAGAAAACCTATGATCCGTCCAAGTGGATCTCCCTGATCGAGGCAGCTCGCCTGAGGGGCGTGACCCGCCAGGTGATAGCCGATTTGATCAGGAGGCGCCGCCTGAGAACGCTGGTGTTCGCAAACAAGAAACTCGTTTTGCGCTCATCCGTTGAAAAGTTTAAGCCCCTGCCACGCCGGCCAAAATCGAAAAGCAGGCGCGCGAAGAAGAAATAGCCCGATCTAGTGCAGCAAGGTCCCGTTCGGCTCTTCTTCCTTTTCTTGCAGCACCACGGCCGACGCTACGCGATCGCCTTCTTCCAGGTGCAGCAATCTTACACCCTGCGTTGAGCGGCCGGCTTCGCGGATCGTCTTGGTGTCAATGCGGATGATCTTGCCGAACTGGCTGATCAGCATGGCTTCAGAAGATTCGTCGACCAGCATGATGCCGACGACGTTGCCGTTACGCGCCGTGGTCTTCACGTTGATCACGCCCTTGCCGCCGCGCGACTGCAAGCGGTACTCCTCCACCGGAGTGCGTTTGCCATAGCCCTGCTCGGTCACGCTGAGGATCAGGCTGGGCAGGGTCTCTTCCGTCGCTTTGCCGTCTTTGTCTTTGCCGTTGGTCTTTTTACCGTCTTTCGGCGTTACGGCCATGCCCACGATGTAATCGTTCTTGTCCAGATCCATGCCGCGCACGCCATACGCCGGCCGGCCCATCGAGCGCACGTCGTCTTCGTCAAAGCGGATTGCCTGGCCTTCATGCGAGGCGAGAAAGACGATCTGGTTGCCGTCGGTCAGCCGCACCGCCACCAGTTCGTCATCTTTGTCGATGCCGATCGCGATGATCCCGCGCGACATCACGTTGGAAAAGTCCTTCACCGGAGTCTTCTTCACCGTGCCTTTGCGGGTGGCAAAGAAGATGTAGCGATTCTCTTCTTCCAGGTTGCGGACTTCCAGCAAGGTCTTCACGGTCTCACCCGGCTGCAGCGCCACCAGGTTGCCAATGTGCTTGCCCTTGCCCGCTGCGCCTACGTCAGGCACTTCATACACTTTCAGCCAGTAAACCCGCCCCGTATTCGTGAACACCAGCAGATAGGAATGAGTCGAAGCGCTGAAGAGATATTCGACAAAGTCTTCTTCCCGCGTCTTCATGCCCGTCCGGCCGGTACCGCCGCGGCGTTGCTGGCGATAGGTGGATTGAGGCGTCCGCTTCAGGTAGCCGCTGTGTGAGACCGTTACAATCACCTGTTCGTCGGCGATCAGGTCTTCCAGCGTGATCTCCGTCGACTCGTCGGTGATCTCGGTGCGGCGCTTGTCGCCAAACTGCTCCTTCACTTCCTCCAGCTCTTTCACAATGACGGCGCGCAGCTTCTTGTCCGAGGCCAGAATCGCTTCGTATTCGGCGATCTTTACGCGAATCTCCTCTAACTCTTTCAGGATCTCTTCCGTCGAAAGCCGCGTCAGTCTGTAGAGCTGCAATTCCAGGATCGCATCCGCCTGCCGGGCGGAAAGCTTGCCTTCTGCGCCGCCGACTTTGGCCTGAATCTGCTTGTCGACAATCTTGAATTTCGCCGCCAGCAGGTTCTCTTTCGCTTCCGCGCGCGAACCCGACCCGCGAATGATCTTGATGACCGCATCCATGTTGTCCAGCGCGATCTTGTAGCCTTCCAAAATATGTTCGCGCTCGCGGGCCTTTTCCAGCAGGTAGACCGTGCGCCGCCGCACCACGTCCACACGGTGGTCGATGAAGTGCTGGATCGCCTGCACCAGCCCCATCTCCTTCGGCTGGCCGTTCACCACCGCCAGGAAAATCATGCTGAAGCTTTCCTGCATCTGCGTGTGCTTGAAAAGCTGGTTCAGGATGATCTGGGCCTCCGCACCGCGCTTCAACTCCACCACGATGCGCATGCCGTCGCGGCCTGACTCATCGCGCACATCGGAGATGTCGTCGATCACCTTGTCATTCACCAACTGCGCAATCCGCTCCACGATCTTGGCTTTGTTCACCTGGTACGGGATTTCCCGGACGATGATCGCCTTGCGACCCTGGGTCAGGTCTTCAATCGCGGCCTTGGCGCGCATCACAAATTTTCCGCGGCCATGCGTGTAGGCGGCTTCAATCCCGCTGCGGCCGTAAATGTAAGCGCCCGTGGGAAAGTCCGGGCCTTTCACGATCTTCAGGATTTCTTTGAGCGTCGTGGCCGGATTGTTCACCAGCGTAATGGCCGCTTCCACGATCTCAGTAAGGTTGTGCGGCGGGATGTTCGTCGCCATGCCCACAGCGATGCCGTTCGAACCGTTGACCAGCAGGTTCGGAATGCGTGTCGGCAGGACCGTTGGTTCCACCGTGGACTCGTCATAGTTTGGCGTGAAGTCCACCGTCTCCTTGTCGATGTCTTCCATCAACGAGCCGGCGATCCGTTGCAGGCGGCACTCGGTGTAACGCATCGCCGCCGGCGGGTCATTGTCCACCGATCCGAAATTTCCCTGCCCATCGATGAGCGGATAGCGCAGCGAAAAATCCTGCGCCATGCGCACCAGGGTGTCGTAGATCGCCGAATCGCCATGGGGGTGGTAGAGACCCATGGCTTGTCCCACCACCTTGGCGCACTTGGTGTACTTCTTGTTGTACTGGAGTCCCATCTCCTGCATCGTGTACAGGACGCGCCGGTGCACAGGCTTCAGACCGTCACGCACGTCAGGCAGCGCGCGGCCGATGATGACCGACATCGAGTAGTCGAGATACGACCGCCGCATCTCCTCTTCAATGTTGATCGGTTGTATGTTGCCCGCTCCAGGACCGCCGGGACCGTCGCCACCCGGAGGCGGCGTCAACGGCAACTGCGGATTCTGTTCATCTGCCATGTTTGTCTCTCATTCAGAAGGGCGATTTTCAGGCACACTATAAGCGCTTCCCGCGGACCCCATGGGAGCGCCGAAATGTCCGCTAAACGCTTGCATTTACAAGAAGTTATGTGCCTAAGGAATACAGGAAATTATACCACAGGAAAAGCGAGGTTGGGCGGTGTCCTCAATTGGTAATTTGTGAGTTTTGATTTGTGATTTTGGTCGACAGTCTCGGCCTCTCCAAAATCACAAATCGCGATTCACAATTTGCAAATCCTCTAGTTCAGCTTCACAATCACGCCGCGATCATCATTGGCCTTCACCGTCGCCGCGGAGTCAAGCTCATCGATCTGGATCTTCTTCAGCAGCTTGCCGGAGAAATCAAACAGTGTTCCACCCATGATGGCGTAGTTCCTGGTTTCCAGCTGATGGCCGTCTTTGAAGACGAATACCGTCGCCGGTGATTTGTCTTCCGGCGGAGGAGAAGACTGCGCTGAAGCGCTGTCCTGGTCTGGCCTTGATCTTCGTTCAGGCTTTCTTTCTTCTGCCGCAGGCGCTGGCCGGCTGCGCTCGCGGGAATCCAAATAGTGCTCGCCGTAACGGCTGTCACTCTGTTGCGCCAGAGTGTCGCGCTGTTGCGTCAACGCGTCACGCGCGCCTTGCAGATAAGCTGCGCGCAGCTCATCTTCGCTGCGATCAGCGCTTCGGTCCGCGGATGCCGGCTGCGCCTGGGCCGGATCGACCGGAGTATCGGGCACAGTGGGATCGGCCACGGATGGGTAACCCGCATCGGGATAGATGGCATAGAACACCGGGACCGGTACAAATGCTCGCGGCCGCCCATGTGGATTGCCGAACCGGCGTAGCGGACCATGAAAACGCACTCCCGGACGCTGCGGCGGATTCACTCCAAAAGGAAGCGGCGTGGGTGATAGCACGCTTGCCGGAACGCCGTGCTGGCGCCCATCTGCTGTGGGCGACGTAACTGAGGCTGGGGCCCCATGGCTAAAGAGCTGGGCTTGCGATACCTGCAGGGCAACCGCCAGAAATGCGATGACGAAGACCGGTCGCGACATATGCCACCTTGGGACTACTGCTTTCATGATAAACCCTGGCGTCCGCTATTTACACCGGATTCCTTACCCAGTTCGCAAGCGCCAGCACGGTTAGAACGATCCTGAGCAGAAAACATGCAATCAAAACCAGGGCCACCGGACGCCGAAACCCGGTCTCCAGAAAGTCAGCCGAGATACCGCCAATGAATATGAACACAAAACTAAGCCCCAAAGTTGCGTCCCAGATGCGGACTGCCGGCACCAGGGCAAACAGCAGCACTGCGATCAGCGCTGTAAGCAGCGGGGCGGTGTTGCCAAAATACCGCGCCCGCGGCCAGCTTCCGTAAGCCGTGAGTGCCGCAATGAAAAGAAAAACCAGGAGATAGCCATCTGTCTTCACGGCCAGCGCAAATGCCAGATTACGTACCGCTTCAAGCCCCGGTTTTTGCGCGAAGAGCTCTTTCAATCCCAGGCCGGCGCTGCCGGTCAGCCAATCCACCACGCCCCACACGGCGCAGCCAATCACTGACGCGCCCGCAAGCACCAGCAGAGCCCTCCTCCGGCATCCCGGCGCCAGATAGAGCATGTAGGCAAACGCCAGCAGGACCAGCGTGACCGACCACCACGCGGTGGCCAGCGCAAAGCCGATCGAAAGACCCAGAATCGCAATTCGCGGGACCCACTTCTTCGGCGGCGCGTAAAGCGTATGCGCCACGCCGATTGCGGTGTAGATCAGCCCCAGACTGCTCCAGGCCAGAATGATTTCCGGACCGATGTTGCTGCTGATCTCGATCATCGCCGGCGACGTGCAATACAAGGCCAGCGCAACATAGCCGCCCTCATCGTCAAACAGGCGGCGCGCCACCCACCACAGCGCCCCTCCCAGCCACAGTCCGAAAATGATGAAAGGCAGGCGCAACAGCCATGGCCGAGGGATCGCCAGCGCCCCACTGATTGAAGCTGGAGCTATTCTCCTGGCGAAGGCCGTCAGTCGCACAGGCAGAGCGGCGATCCAACCGGTAAACGGGGACGGATTAGCTACTTTGCCGACAGGAGCAGACAGTCCCGCGGCAATGTACCGATATTCCAGATCAGAAAGCCTGCGGATTTGGGCTGTCCAAAGACATTGTGCCAGAAATGCCAGCAGCATGAGCCCGGCAAATATCTGTGGCCTGCCAACCCTGAATTCTCTAACCACCTGGAGCATGAATTCACAGTTGTATCATGCAGCCCCGGCCCGACGCTCAGCGGGCCGGAGCAAAAACCGCTCTTCTCGCCATCAGGCCCCGCAACTCTGATACAGTTTTCTGTTCTTTTCCGCAGGGAGCACCATGGAACCGGAAATTTCTGGCGGCACCCCGCCTCACCGCTTGAGGCAAATCTTCTATAACGACCGCGGTCTGCGCGCCGGCTGGCGCCTGCTCATTTACTGTGTTGTGCTTTTATGCTTTCTTGGGGGGCTCTTCTTCCCGGTGATGTCCAGGGTGCAGCGGCAGGCTCCACGGGGAGCTCTTAGCCCGGCTACCCTGGCCGTTGCCGAAGCCCTCAGCTTTTTGTTGTTCCTGCTTGCCGCCTTCGTCATGTCGCGCATCGAGCGCCGCAACCTGGGCGGGTACGGACTGCCTATCAAGGCGGCGCGCGTGTTGCAGCGCTTCTTCACCGGCTATGTGTTCTGGGGATTTCTTCCCTTGTCCGTGTGTCTTTTTGTAATGCACCTGCTTCACGCGTACGACTTTGGGCATTTCGCGCTTCACGGAACCGCCGTCCTGATTTGGGGGTCCGAGTGGGCCATGGTGTTCCTACTGGTGGGGCTCAGCGAAGAGTATCTTTTGCGGGGATACGCCCTCCACACCCTCGCAGACGGCATCGGTTTCTGGCCCGCAGCGATCGTTATGGGGGTGCTTTTCGGCATTGGCCACTCCGGCAACCCCGGAGAGACGCGCCTCGGCCTGATCGCTACCGTTGTCTTTGCTTTGTTTGCCTCAGCTACGCTCAGGTATACGGGAAACCTCTGGCTCGCCGTTGGCGCTCATGCCGGCTGGAACTGGGGACAATCCTTCTTCTACGGGGTAAGTGACAGCGGAATGCGCGTTCAGGGTCACCTGCTGGAACCAACGTTCCAGGGGCCTGACTGGCTCACCGGTGGCACCGTGGGACCTGAAGGCAGCGTGATCACGCTGGTCCTCTGGACGCTCATGGCTGTGGTCTTCATTTTGCTTGATCGAAAACGGCGGCCGGTGCTGGTGATTACCGAGGCGAGAAAATAGCAGCCGCGAGTCCACGCCGCTGACGCCAATCCCTGAATTCGCGATCGTTCGCGAGCATTCGCGACCTTTTTAGAATCTGCGTGTCTCCGCGCATCTGGCCATTCACAAAGCGGCGAGGCCGACTCGCGCGCCAAGCCGTCTGCTTCAGGCGCAGAAGACGTACTGGGCATAGCAACTGTCTAGCGGTTTGGAGCGAAGCGACAAATTAAATGTCCAAATTCTTCACGTCCAGAGCGTTCTCTTCGATGAACTTCCGGCGCGATTCCACGTCCTCACCCATCAGAGTGGTAAAGATCATCTCGCAGGCCTCAATGTCTTCTGCCCTCACGGAAAGCAGTGTGCGCCGTTCCGGATCCATGGTTGTCTGCCAAAGCTGTTCAGAGCTCATCTCACCTAGCCCTTTATAACGCTGTACGCTGTACTCTTTCTTGCCTTCCGAGAGTACGTAGTCAAACAACTCGCGCGCGGAATTCTTTTCCACGCGCTCGGCTTCAATCTTGGTTCTGCGGATCGAGGTCTTGGATGATTTCTTCGCCGCCTTGTCCAGGTCCTCGCGCTCTGCGTCACTCAAGTCAGCCGCCGATTCTTCCATGCCCTTCGCTGCCACTTCCACCACAAAGGGCGGCTCCATGAACGTCTCAATCTGCTTGAACTTGGCGATCATCTGCCGGTACTCCGGCGTGGACACCAGCGCCCAGTTGATCTGGCGCTCGGCGCCCTGCGAATCGGTGAATTTCACGCCCCACAGGTTGTGCTCTTCGTCAAAATAACGTTCCACCTGTTTGAGCTGGTACTCCTTGGCCAGCTTATTGATTTCCTTTTCCAGCTTCTCGATCTTTTTTGACGGGTTTTTTTTGTCGCCTTCGAAATCAACTCGTTGGGAGATTGCCAGACGCGGCAGCAACTCTGTAATCCGCTCATGGCGCAAACGCTTGTCCACCTTTTCAAAAAAAACCAGGTACTCGTTCAACGTGGTCATGAATTTAGCCAGCGCCGAACCCTCGAGCTTGGCCGCGCCCTCGCCGTAACGGACCACCATGCCCTCGGCCGCGCGCCGCACCATCACCCGCACGAACTCGCGGTCGTCCTTGATGTACTGCTGCGTCTTGCCCTTCTTGATGCCGTAGAGTGGCGGCTGGGCAATGAAAACGTTGCCACGCTTGATCAGCTCGTTCATGTGGCGGAAGAAGAACGTGAGCAGCAGTGTGCGGATGTGCGAGCCGTCCACGTCGGCGTCCGTCATCAGGATGACCTTGGCGTAGCGCAGCTTGGCCGGATCAAAATCCTCTTTGCCAATGCCCGTCCCCAGCGCCGTGATCATGGCGCGGATTTCCTCATGGCTCAGCATCTTGTCGTAGCGGGCCTTTTCGACGTTGAGAATTTTTCCCTTCAGCGGCAGGATGGCCTGGAAACGCCGGTCGCGCCCCTGCTTGGCCGTGCCGCCGGCGGATTCGCCTTCGACCAGAAACAGCTCGCAACGGTTGGGATCGCGCTCCGAGCAGTCCGCCAGCTTGCCCGGCAGCCCGCCGCCATCCAGAGCGCCTTTGCGCCGCGTCAGGTCGCGTGCTTTGCGCGCTGCTTCGCGTGCCCGCGCGGCCTCAATCGCTTTGTTGATGATCTTGCGCGCCACCGGCGGATTCTGCTCGAAGAATCCCCCCAGGCGCTCGTTCAGAAACGCCTGCACCGTGCCGGCGATGTCAGAGTTCAGCTTGCCCTTGGTCTGCCCTTCAAACTGCGGCTGCGGCAGTTTGACGCTGACCACGGCCACCAGGCCTTCGCGGACGTCGTCGCCCGTCAGGTTTTCTTTTACGTCCTTAAAAAGCCCAAGCTGCTGCCCCGCGTAGTTGATGGTGCGCGTGAGCGCAGTGCGGAAACCGGAAAGATGCGTTCCTCCGTCAACCGTGTTGATGTTGTTGGCGAAGCTGAAAACTGTTTCCGAATATCCATCGTTGTATTGCAGCGCGATCTCCATCTGCACGCCGTCGCGCTCCACTTCCATGTAAATCGGACGGTCATGCAGCACGCTCTTGCCACGGTTGAGATGCTTGATGAACTCGGCGATGCCGCCGGAGTACTTGAATTCGAGTTTCTTGGCTTCGCCGGTTTTTGGATCAGTCTGGCGCTCGTCGGTAAGCGTAATCTCCAGGCCTTTGTTCAGGAAGGCCAGCTCGCGCAACCGTTGCGCCAGCGTGTCAAAGTTATATTCCGTCGTGGTGAAAATCTCTTTGTCGGGCAGGAAGTGTATATGGGTGCCGCGCTTCTTCGTGGTGCCGGTCTTTTTCAACTTGGTTTGCGCGTGCCCTTTGGAGTAGCCCTGCTCCCACACGTGGCCGTCGCGCCAGATCTCGAGATCCAACTGGTGGCTCAGCGCGTTGACTACCGACACGCCCACGCCGTGGAGTCCGCCGGAGACTTTGTAATTGGAGCTGTCGAATTTACCGCCGGCATGCAACTTGGTGAGCACGACCTGTGCGGCAGGGATCTTTTCTCCATCGATCACCATGTCATCCACGGGAATGCCGCGTCCGTCATCGACTACGGTGATGGAGTTGTCGATGTGAATGGTTACATCGATCTGCGTGGCGTATCCAGCCAACGCTTCGTCCACGGAGTTGTCGACGACTTCATACACCAGATGATGAAGGCCCATCTCTCCGTTGGAGCCGATATACATCGCAGGCCGGAGGCGCACCGCCTCCATCCCCTCAAGGACTTTTATGTCTTCCGCGGTATAGTTGCCATTTCCATTGCCGGAGTTTTTGCTTTTATTTTGTTCTGCCATTTGTTTTGCTTTTGCTGTTGCCGATGCAGATTCACGGGTGGACAAACTGGAACTCCTGTTCAAACTCAAACCGCTGGAAATCTGGTTTGCTGGACTGCCCTCAAGTTACTGAAATCCAATAGCTTAGTTGGTATTTGGATTACTCTTAATTGTAGCATATCGTGAGTTGTCCGTAGCCCGCTGGAAGGGATAAAAATGTGCAGTTTTCAATAACGAAATTGTACTAATAAATCATTGAAAATTTAGGGATGAGTGAAACGTGCACTCATCGCGCGTTTTCTATCACGGAATGCAAACGGAGTGACGCCAAAAGATGGAACAAAGTTTTCTGTTCAGTGCCGAGAGAATGACGCCTGAAATTGCCCTGTAGATTCCGGCTGCACAGTTGAATCCTGTGTCTTGTAATGGTCGCAACCATCATTTTCCGATTTCTGGGGGCTATGCTTGTTTTTTCCTTAGGGTTGGCTGCCTGGCTGTTGCCTTTTTTGGTTCTGCCCCATGGATTTGACCGGCTTTGACAGGTTATTGGCCGCTAGCGCCGCGTTTCACTTCGACTGGAAAAATAAAGTAAGTTACTTATAGTCAATAACTTACTGACACTTTAGGCCACTCCTCTTAGTAACCTCTGAGGGGGCGTTCAGGGGCTGATGGAAAGAGGAAAAACGCTGATTTTCAATAATAAAATTGTACTAATAAACCGTTGAAAAACTAGGGATGAAATGTATACTCGTGGCGCGTTCCGATCCATTTTGGGAATGCACCACCAAGAAGAGAATATATATATTCTGAAAACAGGAGACCTTCCCCAATGAAAGCGCTACTTCGTTCCTCTGTCGTCGCCCTGCTCATGTTCGCTGGTTATGCTGCGATTGCCACCGATATCAGCAAACCGCACTCCAACGCCACGATACCGCAGCCGCAATTGCCATGTAGCAGCCGTCCTGGTTCTGGCGGACTTTGCGTCGTCGGCAAGTAACGCTTTTTCTGTTCCTGGGACTTAAGCCAAGCTGGCTTGTCCATAGAGGTCAACGGCTTACAACGCCGGGGAACTGAAATTGCGTTTACTACAAAGTAAATGTACTTTGGTGTCGCTCAGAGGCTTGATCGGCCTCCGAAGGGGGTAGTATGCTTACGCCCTTCGGAGGCAACTGTGCGAATCTCCTTAACTCAATTGATTCTCATCGTCGTGGCGATTGGTGGCATTGTCGTACAAACCTATACGCTGCGCATTCTGAACCGTCGCAAGCTGCGCTCTGAATTTCCCGTCTTCTTTCGCTACTCTGTTGTTTGTATCGCCGCCTGCGCGGTGAGCCTGGTGCCCTTTGTTTTCTTTTGTCCGCAATACTTTTATATCTACTGGGTGCTGAACGCGCTTACCATGGGCTTTGAATTCGCGGTTTTGTATGAGTTGCTGGTAAACGCCCTCAAACCCTACTCAGCGCTGATCGACTTGGGCAAAATGTTATTTCGTTGGGCAGCTGTCTTCCTCATTCTGGCGGCGCTGCTCACCGCATTTGCCACCACTGGTTCCGGCAACAATAAGCTCATTGCCGCATCCGAGTTGCTGCAGCGCACCGTGCGCCTTATGCAGTGCGGTCTCCTGCTGCTTTTCTTTGGACTTGAAAAGCGTCTTGGCCTTACATGGCGCACCCACAGCATGAGCATTGCTCTTGGGCTAGGCATCTATGCCGCGGTAGATTTGAGCTCGACCTATCTGATTGATCGCGTCCCTGCCATGACCGGAGCCTTCCAGATATTCGCGAATGTCGTCTATCTCGCCGCTGCTTGCCTCTGGGCGTCCAGCCTGGCCAGGCCTGAACCTGCCCGCAACAACGTCCTCGAGTCTCCCAGCCGGCTCATCTTCCAGCGCTGGAACGAAGCGCTTATCAGTTATAGCGCCCGCGGGGAGATGGCGCTGGCATCCAACGGCGTCAACTCCTTCCTGCCCGGCGTGGAGGAAACCGTGGACCGTGTATTGGCCAGGAAAATGGTCCAATAACGTTCAGATCAAAATAATTCAGGCCGGACTTGACTGTCCGGCCTGTTTTATTTGCGGATGATTTTGGCGAACCTCAGATGCGCATGGGCATCACGATGTAGCGGTAACGGTACTCGCTATCGGCGGCTTCGTCCGGACGCAACTGGCCTGCGGTCTGGGCGTCTTTGAACTCAAAGCGAACATCGCCCGTGCCCACCACCTTCAGGAACTCCAGAAGATACTGGGAATTGAAGCCGATCACCATGGGATCGCCCGCGTACGCCGTCTCAATGGAATCCTCGGATTCACCGGTTTCAGTGTTCGATGAAGAGACTTTCAATTCGTTTTTCTCCACGCGCATGCGAATGGCATTGGAGCGCTCATCGGCGAACTGCGCCACGCGCTGAATCGCTGCGGAAAGCTCGTCACAGTGCACGGTAACCGACTTGTTGTTGTCGCGTGGCAGCACGGCCTCATAGTTCGGGAACTGTCCGGTGAGTTGGCGTGAGGTCAACAGGCGGCCGCCGATGCGGAAAAACAGCGTCGATTCGTCTTTGGCGAACTCCACGGTCTGCGCATCACTGCTGTTCAGCAGTGTGCTCAGCTCGGCCATGGCCTTCTTGGGGACCAGGACCTTCAATTCTCCGCTGACCGGCAGTTTGGTTCCGCCATGCTCAACATGCGCCAGGCGATGCCCGTCCGTCGCCACCATGGTGATTGACTCCGGCTTCAGCACCAGAAGCGCGCCGTTCAGGGTATAGCGGGATTCCTCATTGGAGATGGAAAAAATTGTCTTGGCGATTAATTGCCGCAGCACCTGCGCCGGCAGTTGCAGGGCGGCTTCAGCGGGAAACAAAGGCAGCGCGGGAAAATTGGCGCGCGCCATGCCCACCATCTTGGTATTGGACCGTCCGCTGCGGATCTGTACCCAGTGATTTTCCAGCAACTTGATGCTGATGTCGCCGTCCGCCAGCAACTTCACGTAGTCATAGAGTTTGCGCGCCGGGATGGTGCAGGAGCCGTCTTTCTTCACCTTCGCGGGACACGAAGTGCGCAGGCTGAGATCAAGATCCGTTGCCGTAATCGACAGCTTGTCTCCGCCCGCTTCAAACAGGAAATTGGAGAGTATCGGGATCGTGGTTTTCCGTTCCACCACTCCCTGGGTCGCTGTGAGTTCCTTCAACAGGTCATTCTTGCTGACGCTTATTTCCATCGTAGCTCCCGCCTCAGTGCCCGCGGAGGAAGGCATATCTGTGGCCCCCTAATATTATCTGACTTGTGTTCGATACCAATCTAATTGCAGCCCCGGGACGCCTGAGGAACAGTTGGAATCAGGCACAACCGTTTAGTTTACAGGTTCTTTTCCAATTCTGCCGATGCCACAGATTCTTTCATCAGCGGCGCCCTGCAGCATCACCGGTTCGTGCGCTTCCCCAAGCCCACGATCAGCTATTCAGCGTCTCGGTCAGCTTGTTCAGCAGCCGGTTCAGGTCCTTGTCCCCCTGCCGCTGGTCCTCAATCTTGTCGATTGAATGCATGACCGTGGTGTGGTGCTTTCCGCCAAATTGCCGGCCGATCTCCGGCAGCGATGCTTCGGTCATCTGTTTGGCCAGATACATGGCAATCTGCCGCGGGAAAACGATGGCCCGGGAATTGCTTTTGGCCTTGATCTCCACCACGCGCAGCCCAAACTGCTCTGCCACGGCTTTCTGGATGGCATCAATCGTGATCTTACGTGCCTGGGAGTCAATAAAATTCTTTAACACCTGCTGCGCCGTGATCAGGCTGATTTCGGCCCCGGTCAGGGAGCAATAGGCGATCAGCCTTATCAAAGCTCCTTCCAACTCGCGCACATTGGTGCGCACATTGGAGGCGATGTACAACGCCAGGTCGGTCGAGAGCGTTACTCGTTCCGATTCGGCCTTTTTCTGCAAGATGGCGACTTTGGTTTCCAGGTCGGGCGGCTGTATGTCCGCGATCAGGCCCCATTCAAAGCGCGAGCGCAGCCGGTCTTCGATCTCCGGCAACTCCTTGGGCGGACGGTCGCTGGCAATCACGATCTGCTTCATCGACTCGTGCAGCGCGTTGAAGGTGTGGAAGAATTCCTCCTGGGTGCGCTCTTTCTGCGCCAGAAACTGGATGTCGTCGATCAGCAGCACGTCCACGTTGCGGAACTTGTCACGGAAGCTGATCATCTTGTCGTAACGCAGGGAATTGATCATCTCATTGGTGAATTTCTCGCTTGAGATGTAGCAGATCGAGGACTGCGGTGAGCGGCGCTTCACTTCATGGCCAATCGCCTGCATCAGGTGGGTCTTGCCCATGCCTACGCCGCCGTAGAGGAAAAGCGGGTTGTAAGCCTTGGAAGGCCGCTCCGCCACAGCCTGGGCCGCGGCGTGCGCAAACTGGTTCCCCGCCCCGATTACGAAGGCGCCGAAGGTGTACTTGGGGCTGAGGTGCGCCGCTGAATCCCAGTCAAAGCGCTGTTGCCGCGCCGGCGTAGCGGGGCCGCTGGCTGATACCGGGGCGAAGCCGCCATCCGCACGGACTGGAGGCGCCGTCGGGTCTTCTTCCGCCGTAATGAACTTCACATCCTGATATTCGGGCGCCAGCGTATCCATGGCCTCCTGAATCAGGTCGCCGAATTTTTCTCCGATCAGCCGGAATTCCGCGTTGGGCACGCGGACAAAAATAATGTTGCCATTGATGTGGCTGAAGCGGGTGGGCTTGAGCCAGGTGTCGTAGGAGTGACGCGTGATCTTTTTTTCCAGCGCTCCCAGGATCCGGAGCCATGGATTCGCGGTTGCGGTAACGGTCGCAGCGGGTAATGACATTCTTGGGATGTTTCCTATGTTGCGAGCCGGCCAGGGGCCCGTGGTTGAACTTGGGGATCCTCAATTACTCTGCAGGGCGATGCAGAGCGTTGAACACTGCATTGTGCAACAAATTTTTTTTCGACTGGTCGGCATACTAGCACGAAGTTCACCTTGTGGAAACGAGCGCGCGCAAAAAATTTTTCGTGAAATGTTTTGCGTAAGACCCGCGCGCACATTTTCGTCAAGTGCTCAAAACTGTCACTGCCACGCGCTTGGTGCAATGCGGCGGCATTATGCTTTCACTGCTTGCGCGTGCGGCGATTTTGCGCGGCGTCACTTGAGAGATGTGAGCTACAAAACTGAACGGCAACAGTGTTTCCCTGCCGCAGTCGCCGCGAAAACGCGCGCCAGGGAACAAAAATTGGAGACAACCAGGCGACTGGAGAATGATCCTCGCCATCCAGGAGTGTGCGCGCTATCAAAAGAACCCGGACAATATGACTTTTCCCGGAACCAGCAGCTGTGCTTCGGTAACAGAGCACTGCGTATGCAACCTGGGTTCCCCAGGATGACGAATTTTGTGCGGTCAGAGGGATTCCCCCGGCTTATTCCAAACGGATGCTTCCCCTTTCGCGCCAAGTGGCACGAATTCGCTGAATTCTTTATACTTATCGTTTGCCCTGCGCAAACAATCCTGAGTAGGAGCCCCACAAGTCAATGCCGAAGCGCACTTTTCAACCCAACCGTAGGCGCCGTTCCAAGACGCACGGTTTTCGCACACGAATGAAAACAAAGAGCGGAAGGGCCGTGCTCTCCCGTCGCCGCGCTAAAGGACGCAAGCGCGTTTCCGTGAAGCCCGGCTTCCGGGAGTAGTTCTTCTCTTCGAGAATGTCCACTCCGTGCGCCAGACCAGCCATGAATGAAACTTCAAATAAGGTTTCGCAGAGCTTTCCCAGGAAAGTGCGATTGCTGAAGCACGCTGATTTTCAGGCTGTTTACCAGAAGGGCAGGAAACATTTTTCCGGCAATATGACCGCCTTTTACCGTGAAAGCGACCGTCCCGCGGGCCCGCGTGTCGGCTTTACCGTTGGCAAGGTCCTGGGTGGAGCCGTGGTGAGGAATCGAATCCGCCGGCGCATGCGCGCGGTGGTGCGGCGGCACCTCTCCGAGCTGGCCAGGCCGCTCGACCTGGTATTGCACCCCCGTAAGAGCGTGCTCACTCTGGACTTCGCCCAGCTGGATAAAGAGATCGGAATTGTTTTCGCCGCGGTGCAGCGAGGCCAGGGACGATGAAGAGTCTGCCCGAATTTTGCTTGAAGTTGTACAAAGGCATGATTTCGCCCTTCCTGCCGGCCGCCTGCCGCTACGTTCCCACTTGTTCGGAATACACCGCGGAGGCCGTAGCCAGGCACGGCCTGCTGCATGGCCTGGCGCTGGGCCTGTGGCGGCTCCTGCGCTGCAATCCTTTCGCGCATGGGGGCTATGACCCCGTGCCCACAAAAGAGGCCGTGAGGCCTGCTGCAGGGCAGAAGAGTTAACAAAGAACGAGAATGGCAAAGCGGTTTGGAGCGAAGCGACAGGATTCATTAAAACGCGGCGAGGCCTGAGCACGCCGAGCAGCGTGCCACAGGCGCACAAAAGAGTATTTTTGATGGAGATGCTTCGGCGGTTTGGAGCGAAGCGACAGGAAAAGAAGATCATTGACTGAATATCGCAACCCGCAGAGCGAACCCGGCACAGATAAGCGAATGCTACTGGCCCTCTTGCTCGTTTTCGTCGTTATCGGCGTGATGCAGTACTTCATGCCCAAGCCGCAGCCCCCGCAGCAAGACAAAGGCCAGCAGCAACAGCAGCAGTCTCAGCAACAACAGCCCCCCCCGGCAGTGCCTGCTGCCTCTTCCACACCTGTTCCGCCCAAATCTCCGGCTGCGGTGGCCAAAGTTCCGGTGAAAGCAGCGACCGAGGAGAAGGAGTCGGTTCTGGATAACGGGTACTATCGCATCACCTTCACAAACCGCGGCGCAGTTGTGAAATCGTGGTTGCTCACGGAAAAAGAAAAGCAGAAAGACGGTACGGAGAAATACAAGTACCCCGACAATACGGGCAAGCCGTTCGATCTTGTGAATCACACGGTGGCCCCGGAGCTGGGATACCCGCTCTCATTTTTTACCTACGACAAGGAACTGGAAAAAAAGCTGAATGAGGCGCTTTACGCCGGTGGCGCGACAAGCGAATCCACCGCTGGAGCGCTTACGTATGAGTATTCTGACGGCGATGTCACAGTGCGCAAGACCTTCCGCCCGGATAAAGGGTTTCTCCTGAGTGTTGAAACTGAGGTCATTCGCAACGGACAACGGGTGCAGGCATTTCCCCAGTGGCCCAGCGGCCTGGGCGACCAGCTGGCCCCGGTTTCCTTTTCCAGCAGCAAGATTGACTGGCAGCAGGACGCAACGATTGAACGCAAGTCTGTTTCCTCCGGGGGCTTCTTCAGCAGCAAGAAATGGATTGCCGGGGGCCAGACCGTGCCCGGGCCTTTTGACTGGGCCGCGACCGCTGACCAGTACTTCGCGGTAGCTTTTCTGCCGGACGCCCCCAAAGATACGGCATTGGTCACGCTGAACTCGCAGGCAGAGGTCCCCAAGAATCCAGACAAGCCCGGTGAAGGCAAAGAAAAAGCCAGCGTGATCGGCCTGGCCTTCGGGAACACGAACAGCCCCACCCGCGTTCGCGTCTTTGCCGGGGCAAAAGCCGTGGACCTGCTGGAGAGCATCCAGAGCCATCCCGGCGGACCCGATCTGCGCGGCATTTACGATTTCGGCACCTTCAGCTTCATCGCCCGGCCGCTGTTTCTCTGGCTGAAATGGACCTACGAACACTGGATCCACAATTGGGGATGGGCCATCGCGTTTCTGACCCTGGTAATCACTATGGCGCTGCTGCCCCTGCGCATCTCCAGCATGAAGTCATCATTGCGCATGCAGAGAATCCAGCCACAGATGAAGGCCATCCAGGAGAAGTACAAGCGCTATAGCCTTACCGATCCGCGCAAAGCGGACATGCAGAAGGAAATGCAGGCGCTGTACAAGAAAGAAGGCGTTAACCCGGTTGGCGGCTGTTTCCCTCTGCTCTTGCAAATGCCGTTCCTGTTCGCTTTCTACTCCATGCTCAATAACGCCATTGAGCTGCGGCAGGCGGACTGGCTGTGGATCCGCGACCTTGCGTCGCCTGATCCATGGCATATCCTGCCCATCGTGATCATCGTTTCCATGTTCGTCCAGCAGAAAAGCGCCCCACAGGGGGGGATGGACCCGGCCCAGCAGAAGATATTGGCCTTTATGGGCCCCATCATGTTCGGCGCCTTCAGCTGGGGCATGCCCGCCGGACTTTCCATTTATCTGGCGTTAAGCACCCTGCTCGGCTATGTGCAGCAGATGGTAATCAACCGCTCTGAGCTGGGACAGCAAGTCAGAAAAACCATTGAAAAGCGCAACACGCGCAAGCGTTGAGGCTGCCAGGTTGTAAAATCGCTGAGGGAGCTTGGAAGGCAGAATGCTTCAGGACAAGGTAGCAACCGCAAAGAAAATCGATGCGTTTCTGAAGAACATCATTGCTTCAGGGGCCTTTAAGCTGAAGTACCGCATTACCGTGAACCCTCCGGTTACCCTGGGCCAGGAAATGGAAACGCCGGAAATCCTGGTGGAGCTGGCCGGCCCGGACAGCCAGTTGCTTCTGGAACGCGGAGCAGAGGTGCTGCGGTCGTTTGAGGTCCTGACCCATGAGGCGCTCCATCTCCACGCTGAGGACCACGACAAAGTCAGCTTCGACTGCAAAGGCTACCGCGCCGCCCGCCAGCAGGAGCTCAAACTCGCCGCCCAGGTAGCGGCGGAGCGGGTACTGAAGACCGGCATGCCCTATTCCTTTGCCCCCATGTCGTCTCGTGAACGCCGGCTGATCCACTTGGCGTTTCGCGATCATGGCTCGCTTACCACGCAGAGTGAAGGTGAAGGCGGACGCCGTTATGTGGTGCTCTATCCCAAGGATTACAAGCCTGCCCGGCCGGCCCGGCGTTAGTACGGGTTACAGTAGGCGCCACAAACAAGATATTTCATCGTTATGGGCGACAGTGAAACCAAAGTACCCTGACTGCCAGGACATATTTCATCCTGACAACTGAGCCCCTCGATTAAACTACCCTGGTTACAATTGGTTCACTAAATTCATTCCTTAACGAGTTTTCCTCATGTCGACAACCGTGACCATGATCGGTGAAGTTCCCATCTTCGGGCTCCTGGATGACGAAGAACGTGAAGCGCTGGCCCAGATGATGGATTGCCGCGACTTCAAAGAAGGCGAAACCGTTTTTCACTACGGAGATCCCGGGGGCGAAATCTTTATCCTGCGCTCCGGCCGAGTCGAGCTTTTTGTTGAGAGCACTGAAGGTGACAAGATTGTCCTCTCGGAAAACGAGAAAGGCGATGTCATCGGCGAGCTTTCTTTTCTTGACGGCGGGGCCCGCACCGCTACGGCGATGGCGCGGGAAGACACGCAGATGCTGGCCATGCATCGCGAGCGCTTGCTTGAGTTCATCGATAAACATCCCCACGCGGCCATGGACCTGCTGACCGTCGTGGGACGCCGCTTGCGCGCCACTGACGAGCTGCTGCGCACGCAGGTTTCGCGCAATCCCAACGTCGAAGAAGAAGAAAGGCTCACCTTTGGCCAGCGCATCGCCGATAAGGTGGCGTCTTTCGGCGGCTCCTGGACCTTCATCATCATTTTTGGAGTCATCCTGGCCATTTGGGTGATCTTCAACTCCACCGCGCTGCTCTCCAAACACTTTGATCCGTACCCGTATATTTTGCTGAACTTGTTTTTGTCGATGATCGCTTCCGTTCAGGCGCCCGTGATCATGATGTCGCAGAACCGTCAGGCCTCCAAAGACCGCTTGAAATCCGATTTGGATTACGAAGTGAACCTGAAAGCCGAGATGGAGGTCGCGCATCTCCACAGCAAAGTCGACCACATCTACGAACGGATTGAAGACCACTTTGCCCGGCTGGAGCGCAACAATCACGCCCGCTAACCGCAGCCACCATGAACCTGGACGACACGATCGTCGCCATCGCCACACCACCGGGACGCGGAGGCATCGGCGTGGTGCGCCTCGCCGGACCTGAAGCGCGCACGATCGCCTGTTCCATGCTGCGGTTGAAGCGGGAGCTTGCTCCCGGACATGCTCTTTTCGGCGATCTGGTTGAGCCCACTACCGGCGAGCGCATCGACGAAACCGTCGTCACGTTCTTCGCTAAACCTCATTCCTATACCGCCGACGATGTTGTTGAAATCTCTGCCCACGGCTCACCGGTAGTGTTGCGGCACATCGTCGAATTGGCCACCGGCCGCGGCGCGCGCCTGGCTGAGCCGGGTGAGTTCACCATGCGCGCCTTCCTCAACGGGCGCATCGACCTCACGCAGGCCGAGGCGGTCCGCGATCTGATTGAATCGCAGACCCTGTACCAGGCCAAGGTGGCGGCGCAACAACTGGAAGGCTCGCTCTCACGGCGCTTGCAGCCGATCAAGCGAAAGCTGGTGGAACTGGTGGCCGTGATGGAAGCGGGAATCGATTTTGCCGAAGATGATGTTGCGGTGCTGCCCGCGGCCGAGATCATCTCCCGCATTGAAGAGGTGCAGCGTCCGCTGGAGCAGCTCCGCGCCTCGTTTGCCTACGGCAAGATCGTGCATGAAGGCCTGACGCTCGCGATTGTGGGCCGGCCCAACGTGGGCAAGTCCAGCTTGTTCAACCGCCTGGTGGAGCGCGAGCGCGCGATTGTGACCGCCACGCCCGGCACCACGCGCGACCTGGTTACGGAGACCGTCTCTCTCGGCGGCATCCCCATCAAACTGGTCGATACCGCCGGCATTCGCCACTCCACGGACGAAGCCGAGAGCATCGGCATTCGCAAATCCTATGAAGCTCTTAGCGAGGCCGATCTGGTCCTGGTGGTGCTTGACAGCACGCAGCAGATTTCCGAGGAAGATCGCGAGCTTCTGCAAACCTGCATCACGGGCCGGGGTTTGGCGGTGGCCAACAAGTCTGATCTCGCGCCCGATGCTGCTCTGCAACTGGATGGCGTCAGGCTCTTCAAGACCTCCGCAGTCACGGGAGCCGGGATCGACGAACTGCGTGCGGCAATTCTGGAGCAGGTCTCCGGTCACTCTGCGCGAGGCGAACAGGAGACCGGCTTCCTGACCAACGTCCGCCACCAGCGCCTGGTGGAAGAATCGCTGGGCAGCCTGGAGGCCGCCACCCACGCGGTAAAGCGCAATATTCCGCATGAGATGATTATGCTCGATCTCTACGGCGCGCTGCGCCCGCTCGACGCCATCACCGGCGAGACGACCACAGACGACATTCTGAATCTGATCTTCAGCAGTTTTTGTATTGGAAAGTAGCGCTGCTGGCGATTTGGTGGCTCCCAAAGTGCAACTTGAGACTATTGCGCCAATAGTCCGCTGTTTTGCCGAACAAAGAGATGGTGGTCCTTTTGGGGACGGTTTTGGCATTGCAGCGGCAATCTCACGGGTATATGCTTTGCCACACAGTGCTACTGAAAAGAGAGGTGACCTGTGTCTCTTCGTGACGAGGATATTGTTACTACTAAAGTTTCGAACCGCCGTTCGTTTCTTTCTCGTGTGGGGACGGTGATTCTTGGCGGTGCGGCGGTAATTTTAGGATCAGGATCAGCCGCGGGAAGGGAAGTTGCGGACACTGATACCGGAAGACCACCGGACAACAAGGCTGGTAAGAACCCGGACCATGACAAGCGAGTGCCCGGCGATCCCAAGAAGAAAGAGAAAACGAAGGACAGCGATCAGGGGAGAGCAGCGGACAACAAAGCGGGCAAGAATCCCGACAGTGATAAACGTGAACGTGGCGACCCCAAGTGATTGCCAGAGCATGCCATTATCCCTGTTGACGCTGGTTGGGCGGGCGCCGGCCGCTTTCTTTGACGAATATTTCGAGGCCAAACCTCTTCTTGTTGCCCGCAATGACAAGGACTATTTTCGCGGCCTGCTGTCTCTCGGGGACATCGACCGATTCATTACAACCCAGGCCGTCTCTTATCCTGATCTGTTTTTGGTAAATGCAGAGCGGGAAATCAAGGCTGCGGAATATACAGGCCAGGGCGATTTGATCGACGTGGTGAAGCTTTATCAGCTCCACGCCGATGGAGCGACTATCGTCCTGAACCAATTTCACAGGGCCCATACTTCCCTGGCGGACATGTGCGCCGCACTGGAACTGGAATTCAGCGCGCCTTTCCAGACCAATATCTATCTGACGCCACCGCGAGCCAAGGGGTTTAAAGCACATTTTGACACGCACGATGTATTCATTTTGCAGTTGCATGGGGCCAAGCGCTGGAGGCTGTACGGTACGCCGATTGTGCTGCCACTCACCGGCCACGGGAGCGAAGCGCTGCAAGATGATCCCGGGCCGCCCAGCATGGAGATTAACCTTAATGCCGGCGATACGTTGTACATCCCGCGCGGCTTGGTTCATGATGCGCCTTCGCTCGATGACACC
Organism: Terriglobia bacterium; assembly: GCA_041488515.1. Classification (GTDB taxonomy): domain Bacteria; phylum Acidobacteriota; class Terriglobia; order Terriglobales; family Acidobacteriaceae; genus Angelobacter. The sequence goes on from JBGPPK010000010.1 coordinate 240,940, forward strand.
TCCTTGCATGCTACCGTTGGCATTCTTTCCTATACATGGACCGATGTTATTCTCGAAGCGCTTGCCAACGCAGTCCTGACCGATCCTGCATTCCGTCGTGCATTGCCGCATGAATTGATCCAGCCTGGCTTCGACCGTGCAGGTGCGCGCGGAACTTTCCGCGACCTGCTGACGCGGCTATCGGCGATTGCCAACCTTAATGCACCACTCGATGCTTTGATCAATGAATTCATCAATACTCGCCGTCCCCGCCTTTATGGACAGATGGCGCAAGTGAAAGCGCTCCATGGCCTGGTGATTGGGAGCGTCGTCGCGCGCCGGCCCAACCTGGCCTATGCGCTTATCGAAGAGCCGGGTGCGGTCCGGGTCCAATGCTATGGAAACGAAATTCGCTTTCCTCAAAGTGCTATCAGCGCGGTGCGATATGCGCTTACCCACCAGCAGTTCCGGGTAGGTGACCTGCCAAGTGAATTGGACGATGCCGGCAAACTCGTTGTTGTGCGCAGGCTGGTGCGCGAAGGAATGCTGACGGTCGTCACTGGAAACGACCAGTCAACAACGGACAGAATATCCGGTGGATCGCCGTGGCACGGCTCAGACGCGGTTGTGCGTTAACCAAGTTTTTCCGGCTCTAACCGGGTGCCGGAATGATCTTCAGCAGTTTTTGTATCGAAAAAGACGCCTCAAAGTGCCGTCACCGAGATATTCAGGATTCCGCCGATCTCGCCAGGATCGTCCCTCCCCTTTGCAAACGTAACGCCGGGCAGCTTGGCGAAGGTATTGGCTAGGCGCAGTTCTTTTACTTCAAAGAAGCGCGTGCCGTCGCGGCCAATGCGTTCGTCGTAGGTGATCCCGGTCAGGTAGTAAGGATGCCCGCGCCACAGCAGCAGCGATACCTGCTGCAATTTCAGGCCGGCAATGACAGCGTCGAGACTCACGGGCGGACCGGGCGCAAAGCGGACTTCCAGGCGGACGTGCCGGCCATCATCCAGCACAAACTCTTTGTTGACTACTTGCGTCAGCGCTTCGATCGAAGGCAGGCTGTCAACGCACAGCTCGCCTCCGTTCAACCGCATGACCCAGAAGTTCTGGTCCAGCGGGATGTTCTGCCGTTGCAGCAGCGTCTCCAGCCCGGCGCCCAGGGCCCAGTTTTCACAGTTCTGTTTGGCGATAACCATTTTTGTGCCGGCAGCAAGATCGGCGGTCTGGCCGGGCTTGAGGTAGTACTGCTGTTGTTGCTTTTTGTCATCGGCCCGGAGCGAGAGCGCCAGAAGGACAAAAATGGTCGCGGAATGGAGCAGGCGTCGCATGATTCAACCCCAAGTGTAATCCTGGTTGCATCAGCCGAATGGCAGAGATTTGCCGGAGTTCTTACTTTGCCAAGGCAGCCATGGCCTTGCGGAAAAGCCCATCGAAGCTTTCGCCGGAAACATTGCCCAGCCGCGCCAGTGCTTTTTCGGCAACAGGACGCTGATAGCCCAGGTTGACCAGCGCGGAGATTACGTCCTCTTCCACCGGGGACGCCGCTGCAACGGCTTCCGCCGAGACGTCGAAAGCGTCCAGCTTGTCACGCAGCTCCAGCACCATGCGTTCGGCGGTCTTCTTGCCGATCCCGGGAATGCGGGTGAGCGCGGCCACGTTGTTACCCTTGATCGCCGCCACCATGGCGTCGGCGGGCATGCCGCTCAGGATGGTAATCGCCAGCTTGGGGCCGATTCCGCTCACGCTCAGTAGCCTCTCAAAAAGCTGTTTTTCCTGGGCGCGCAAAAAACCAAACAAAGCCAGGGCATCTTCGCGGACGTGCGTATGAATGAAAAAAGATACTTCGCCGTTCAGCGCGGGCAGCTCGGAAAAAGTGGGAACGCTGATCACAACGTCATAGCCCACGCCGCCGGCCTCAACAATGGCCTGGTTCGGGTGCTTCGAGATCAGCTTGCCTCGCAAGTGTGCGATCATTATTTTCTGTCGCTGCGCTCCCAGCCGCTGGGAGAGCTTTTATTACCGAGAAATCGTCTGCTCCTGATACAGCGCTCTCGGCGCGCAAGCCGGCTTCGCGCGTCGCCACGATTGTAAAGGAAAGCCGTAGCCCTTCAAGCTCAAGGTGTCCGGCGAGGCCGACTGGCGCGCCGAGCCGGTTGCTACAGGAGCTCTTTGCTTTGCACGAGGGCCGACACTATTCGGCGGTGTGGAGCGAAGCGACAGGAACATCAGGTTCTGCGCTTATAAAAAATATCGAACTGGAAACCGGGGTTCGGCGGAAAGAGTTCCGCAACCTTCTTCAAGCGCTCTGCCAGCGCGGACGGAGCCAGCAGAGGGTATTCGCGCTCGCGCAGCTCGCGGTAGTCCACGTCCAGGCAAAGCGACAGCAAGTAGATGGCAATGGAATCAGAAAACGCCGCGGCCAGATAGTCCGATTTGGCCTTTTCGTCCACCCGGCCGGAGCTGGAGGTTTGCGCTTGCTTGCGAAACTCATGCGCGTCAAGGCTGGTTTCGCCGCGGATATTGCTGGACGCCTGCGACCACGCCAACTCCGCGAATTCCGGAGAGATGCCGGCCTTCTCCACAAACGCATGGCCCACGTTGATGTAAAACTCAAACGCAATGGCAAAACGCTCTTCCAGCAGCCGGGTGGAGATGAAGACGCACTGGGCGTTGCCGGAGTCGATGTTTCGATGGCAGATGGCCCCTTCGGGCGGCGGGCCTTCAAAGCGCTCGGCCACCAGGGTCTTGTCGCCGTCGCTGATGGTAAGCGGGACAAAATAGAAGGCCTTGCGGTCCAGGGCGGCGGCAATCGTTCGCGGCACCGCGCCCACAATCCGCTCCAGATCGTCCGAGGGAAGCATGACCTCGCCTGAGGTGGAATAGCAAATGCCGTTTGGCGCCTGGCTTACCTGTGCCTCGCGAATAATCTCCTGCGCGGTACGTAGCTGTGCATTGACTGCCTGACTCACGTTATCATTCTAACGTACGGCCCATTTCTCGAACTCCAAGTGGTCCTTATGAAGAAATTCTTTCTGAGCGCCGGGATTGGCCTTGTGTCAGGCGTCATCACGTTTTTTCTGTCCGTGGCGTTCCTGTGCATCGTGTTGCTGGTGCTCCGGGCAGCCAGCCACACCACGCCGGACATGACGCTGGCCTATAAAGCGGCCCTGCCGGTAGCGATCCTGGGAGCGATTTGCGGCTTTACCATCAGCCTGGTCAGGTCGTTACGTTCGCGTCCTGCGCAATAGCGGGCAGGCATTTCCACGCGCCCCCTCCTCTAAACAAATCTTCACAAACACTCAGTTTGACCGTATGCCGCAAGGCGGATACACTTCTCTGCCCCGCACTCGGCTTACATCCACCAAGGAGAAACAATGCCTACGCTAAAGCGCCTGATTTCCTGTTGCGCCGTCCTCTCGCTGGCCATCGCGCTGAATTGCAGCGCGCAAGAGAAGGTCGATCTGGAGATGATTGGCAAGATCCGCTATGAAGGCTTTCGTAATTCCAAGATCATGGAGATCGCAAGCGGCCTCATGGACCAGATTGGTCCCCGGCTGACCGGCTCGCCCAACGTCAAGAAAGCGAACGAATGGACCCGCGACAAGCTGAAGGAATTTGGGCTGGTCAACTCGCATCTGGAATCGTGGGAGCCTTTCGGCCGCGGGTGGGCCAATGAGTACGTCAACGTGCGCATGGTTTCGCCCGATATTGCGACGATGATCGCTTACTCCAAGGCCTGGACACCCGGCACGGAGGGCGCGGTCCGGGGCAAGGTGATGCGGGTGAATATCCGCGGCCCGCAGGACCTGGCGAAATATCGGGGCAAACTGGCGGGCAAGATCCTTCTTGTTGGAGACGATCCTGAGGTCAAGCCTTCGGTGGAGCCGCTCTCAGAGCGGCTGAATGAAAAATCGCTCGCGGACATTGAGCATTATCAGATTCCCAGCGAACGCGCGAATCCGCAGTTCCGTGAGTTTGCCCAGCGTGCCCGCTTCCAGCGCCAGCTCAACAAGTTCTATGACGATGAAAAAGTCCTGGCGGTGGTGGACCACAGCCGGGGCGCCATCGGCGGCGGAACGGTGTTTGTCCAGCAGGGCGGCTCGTACAAAGTCGGCCAGACTGTCGGCACTCCGCAAATAACGCTGGCAACGGAACAGTGGACCCGCATTGCCCGCATTCTGGCCGCCAAGAAGGAAGCCGAGCTGGAGTTGAACGTTAAGAACACCTTCTATGACGGACCGGAGGCGATGACCCAGAATGACACCATCGCCGAGATCCCCGGGACCGACAAAAAAGACGAATTGGTCATGCTGGGCGCACACCTTGATTCCTGGCACAGCGGCACCGGCGCCACGGACAACGGCGCGGGCACGATCGTGATGATGGAGGCAGTACGCATTCTCAAAGCGCTCGACGTGAAACCGCGGCGCACCATCCGCATCGGCTTGTGGACCGGCGAAGAGCAAGGCCTGCTCGGCTCAGAGTGGTATGTGCAGCACCATTTCGGCTCGCGCCCGGAATCGAAAGACCCGGACCGCAAAGGCGATCCCTCAGTCCGTCGGCGCGAAAACGGCCCCATGGCGATCAAGCCGGAGCAGGCCAAGGTCTCCGTCTATTTCAATGTGGACAACGGCACGGGCAAGATTCGTGGCGTCTTCATGCAGGAGAACGCCGCGGTGCAGCCAATTTTTGAAGCGTGGATGAAGCCATTCCACGATCTCGGCATGGACACACTGACCATGCGCAATACCGGTGGCACTGACCATCTTTCTTTCGACGCGGCCGGCATCCCCGGTTTCCAGTTCATCCAGGACCCAATGGAATACGATACGCGCACGCACCATTCCAACATGGACGTCTATGACCGTCTGCAGCCTGAGGATTTGAAGCAGATGGCGGTGATTGTTGCGTCATTTGTGTACATGGCCGCGCAGCGCGACCAGATGTTCCCGCGCAAGCCCATCGAGAAAGAGTTGCCGGCAACTCCACCCGCGGAGGATGAAGAGAACGCAAATCCGCCTTCGCCTGTGACCAATCCCGCGGTGGCCGACCGTCCGCAGCAACCCAGGCCCGCCGAACAACGACCCGCGGAACAGAGGCCGCAAGCGCAGCCCAGCCCGACGCCGAAGCCATAGCTTCGCGTCGTTAGTCGTGGAGACGTAGCACGAATAGGTCTCTGCGGTAAAATAAGAAAGAGATGGATGCTCCTTGAAGGGAAGCCCGGGAGAGCAACCCCGATAAATTCCTTTTCGAGCATCCTTTTCTTTTTGCGCTCAAAACCGCCATACTTAGATCAGTGAACTTCCTCGACAAACTCAATCCCCAGCAACGCGAAGCGGTAGAAGCCGTTGACGGGCCCGTGCTCATTCTGGCCGGAGCGGGCAGCGGCAAGACCCGCGTGATTACCTATCGCATTGTGCATCTGATTGAGAACAAAGGGATTGAGCCGGATTCAATCCTGGCCGTAACCTTCACCAACAAAGCGGCGGCAGAGATGGCGGAGCGCGTTGGCGACCTGCTGGGAGGCCGGACGCTGCGCAAACCGCTGATCGCGACCTTTCATTCCTTCTGTGTACGCGTGCTGCGCCGCGATATTGAGGCCATGAAGATCGGTGGCGCCGGGTACAAAAAAGATTTTGCCATTTACGACGAATCGGACCAGCAGGCCGTGGTGAAGTCGGTAATGCGCCGGATCGGTCTTGACGACAAGCAGCTCAAGCCCAGCGCCGTGCTCTCGCGCATCTCATGGGCCAAGAACCACATGCTTGATCCGCAGGAGATGTACCTCCAGTCGGCCGACCCGATCACGGAGAAGATCGCACACATTTTTGAGGAATACCGCAAAGAGCTGCGCAAGGCCAACGCCCTGGACTTCGACGATCTGCTGCTGGAAACCGTAAGGCTGCTCAAGTCTTCTTCTGAGGTCCGCGAGCGCTACCAGCGCCGCTATGAATACCTGCTGATCGACGAATACCAGGACACCAACCGCCCGCAGTACGAGCTGATCAAGCTGCTGGCAGGCCCGCGACACAACGTCTGCGTGGTGGGCGATGAAGACCAGTCGATTTATTCATGGCGCGGCGCCGATATCCGCAACATCCTGGAATTTGAAAAGGACTTTCCTGAAGCCCGCATTATTCGACTGGAACAAAATTATCGTTCTACCCAGGCCATACTGGAGGCCGCGTCGGCGGTGGTTTCCAACAACCTGAAGCGCAAGGGCAAGACCCTGTGGACCGCGCGCCAGGGCGGCAATAGGATTGGCTACTATGAAGCGCCCGATGGCGAAAACGAATCGCTCTTTGCGGCTGACTACATCTCGCGCTATCTGAAGAAAGCCAAAGAAGAGGACGCGGAAAACGTACGTGTGGCCGTGCTGTACCGGCTGAACTCGCAATCGCGTTTAATTGAAGAAGCCATGCGCCGCTACCAGCTTTCGTATCAGGTGGTGGGCGGCTTCTCTTTCTATGAGCGTGCGGAAATCAAGGACATGATCAGCTACTTGAAGCTGATCAACAATCCCCAGGATTCAATCGCACTGTTGCGGGTGATCAATACCCCCGCCCGGGGTATCGGCAAGTCGACGGTGGAGACGCTGGAGCGGCTCTCGCTGGAAACAGGAACGTCTCTGTGGGCGGCTGTTGGCGAAACCATTGAGCGCAAACTGCTTCCTGCCCGCGCGCTGGCGGCGCTCAAGAGCTTCAGAGACCTGATTGAAGACGCCCGCGCCATGCTGCTGGGGACATTTGCGGAGCGAGTGGCGGAGACGGCGGCCGCTGAAGATAAATCTCACCACGGAGACACGGAGGCGCGGAGAAAAGAAGAAGCTGAGGAAGATATTTCTTTCGAGCCGGCTGAACTGGGAGAGAACATCAGTTTCGACTTCGGCGCTAACGATGAGCTAGAGCCAACGGAAGGCGCACTTGGAGCCGAAAGCGGCGCCGCAGCAAATGGAAATGACGACAGGACAGAAGCGGTTGAAGGTTTTCGCGCTCCGGGCGGTGCGGCCAGCATTCCTGAGATTCTCAAATTCCTGATTGACCGCACCGGCTACATCAAACAACTGGAAGAAGAGGCCACGCCGGACTCACTTGCCCGTATCGACAATCTGCGCGAACTGGTGAACGCCGCCATGGATTCGCGCGACCGGGGCGAGACGCTGGCGGAATTTCTGGACCACGCCGCGCTGGTCAGCGACGTGGACACATACGATCCGCGCGGCACGGTCACTTTGATGACGCTGCATTCAGCCAAGGGGCTGGAGTTCAGCCTGGTCTTCCTGATCGGCATGGAAGAAGGACTGTTCCCGCACTCGCGGGCCTTCAACGATCCTGACCAGATGGAAGAAGAGCGGCGGCTGTGCTATGTCGGCATGACGCGGGCCATGGACCATCTGGTGCTGAGCAGCGCGCGCTATCGCCGCCGTTACGGCACGGACATGCCGGACGCCACTGTGCCGTCGCGTTTTCTGGAAGAGGTGCCGCCGCAACTGCTGGATGAGCTGGGAACGTCGCGTTCGAGCGCGGCCGCGTCCTATCGCGAGCCTGACTATGGCGACCGCCATTACAGCTACGAAGATGAAGATCAGAGCGTGGCTCCAAGTGTGGGCCGGCAGGCCACCGGCCGGGTCAAGCCGAGAAGCGGCGGGTATTCCGGCCCCAAATACAATTCTATCGACAACATTGCCGAGTTTTTCGCTTCGCGCGGCAAAAAGTTCAACCGCCCGCATGTTCCGGCGGAGAAGCCTACGGGCAGCAACTCTTTCCGCCCCGGACAGCGCGTGAAACACCCGAAATACGGTGAGGGAGTCGTCTACCGGCGCGAGGGTGAGGGAGAAAACGCCAAGATTACGGTACAATTTCCACGATTCGGATTAAAAAAGCTGGTGGAAAAGTACGCGCACCTGGAGCGGGCGTAACGATTTCGCAGTTTATCTTTTATTAGGATAGGTACATGGCAAATACCAAAGCACTGAGCAAGGAAGAACGCAAGAAGTCCAAGCGCACCGCACGCAAGAAGCAGGCGCCCAAAAAGCCCCGTGAATACGCGCGTGGCTCCAAGAAGCGCAAGATGAAGAAAATGGCGCGCGGCACGGCCAAGCGCTAAAGTTTGTGATGGCGCAGGGGCGCGTTCACTCGCGTCTCTGCGCTGCACGGCTCTTTTGTTTCCCGGGCGCCGGTCACTCCAGTCTTCATTCAAGATTCAAGGAGGCCTTTCTGGCCAGCCAACTTTTCGCCAAGAAGTCCATTGACAAGCTGATCTCTGACTCGGAAAGACCGGGCCATCGTCTGCCGAAGTCTCTTGGTCCTTGGTCTCTCACTGCGCTGGGGATCGGCGCGATTATCGGCTCGGGAATCTTCGTGCTCACCGGCACGGCAGCGGCCGGCGAGTTTTCCACGCCTTCTCTGCTTCATGCGCAGGTGCTGGATGTCTTCCAGAACTTGTTTCAGCACGGAAATCTTTCTGGCGTCCTGCTCCACGGCCGTCCGCCCGCAGGACCAGCGATCGCGATCTCATTTCTCCTGGTGGCGATAGCCTGCAGCTTTGCCGGTTTGTGCTATGCCGAGCTTGCTTCGATGATCCCGATTGCGGGAAGCGCATACACATATTCTTATGCGACGTTAGGCGAATTGATCGCATGGATCATTGGCTGGGACCTGATTTTGGAGTACGCGGTCAGCAACGTTGCCGTTGCGGTTGGGTTTGGTGGATACCTGAAAGCGCAGTTAGCCTCGTTCGGGCTGCACATACCGGACCACTGGTCTTCGCCCGTCTGGACCGGGGGACAATGGTCCGGCGCCTACTTTAACGTCCCGGCTTTTCTCGTGGTCTTTATTCTGACCGTCCTGCTGGTGTGGGGCATTCGTGAATCGGCAGGGGCTAACAATGTGATGGTGCTGGTAAAAATTGGCGCCATCATTACCTTCCTTGTCGTTGGCGGGATGCTGGTCAACCCAGCGAACTGGCATCCGTTTGCGCCTTCCGGCTTTGCGGGGGTCATCTCTGGCGGCGCCATCATCTTCTTTACATACATCGGCTTCGATTCGGTTTCAACCGCGGCAGAAGAGGCCAAGAACCCACAAAAGGATATTCCATTCGGAATCATCGCTTCGCTGATCATCTGCACCGTGCTTTATATTGGCGTCGCGCTGGTGCTGCTGGGAATGCAGAAATACAGCATTTTTGCCAGCAACGCTGACGCAGCCGCAGCCCCGGTGGCATACGCCCTGCAACAGTTGGGCACAAGCCGCTTCTTTCAGGCGGTGATCGTCATTGGCGCTTTGACGGGAATGATTTCGTCACTTCTGGTATTCCAGTATGGGCAAACCAGAATCTGGTTTGCCATGTCTCGCGATGGTCTGCTGCCTAAGTTGTTCTCCGCCATTTGCAGGTTCCAGACGCCGCACTGGTCTACATGGATCGCCGGGGCAGCCGTCGGCATTCCCGCTGGCCTGGTGGATATTGGAGAAGCGGCCGATCTTTCAAATATCGGCACGCTTTTTGCTTTTGTGCTGGTTTCGTTGGGGGTGTTGTTCTTGCGCAAAGCTCAGCCCGATCGCCCGCGAGGGTTCAAGGTTCCCTGGGTGCCGGTGTTCCCGATCATCTCAGTGGTGCTGTGCGTCTCGTTGATGGCAGGCCTGCTGGTAATTACCTGGCTTCGTTTCTTCGGCTGGCTGGCTATCGGCATGGTGATTTACTGGCTTTACAGCCGTCGCCACAGCGAGTTCGCCCCGGCTAACGTTCCTACCGGCAAAGGTTGATGGCTGCTAAATCGTTCATCCAGTCGTTGCCCAAAGCGGAACTCCATCTGCACCTGGAGGGCAGCATCGATCCGGCCACTCTGGCGGAGCTGAGCCGCCGCTACAACACGCCTCTGCCCACGGAGAACAGCCATTACGACACAACCGGCAGCGGAGACGTACTAACCGACGAAGATGTGCGCCGTCTATATTCCTACAGAGATTTCAACGGTTTTTTGCGGGCCTTCAAGTCGGTCACGGAGCGGTTGCGCGGGCCGGAAGACTACGAACTGGTTACCTATCGGCTGATGCAGAAGCTACGCCAGCAAAACGTGGTGCATGCCGAGGTCACCGTGAGCATCGGCGTTATTCGCTGGCGAGGGCAGCCGGTGGAGCCGATCTTTGAAGGCATGGAGCGCGGCCGCGAGCGCGGGCAGCGCGATTTTGGCGTGTCATTGTTGTGGATCTTTGATGCCGTCCGCCAATTCGGTCCGGAAGCGGCGGCCGAGGTCTTTGATCTGGCCGCGCGTTTGCGTGACCGCAACGTGGTGGCGATCGGAATCGGCGGTGACGAAAGCAAGGGACCGGCTGAATGGTTTCGCGATCTCTACAAAAAGGCCGACGGCAACGGGCTGCGTCTCACCGCCCACGCGGGTGAAACGACCGGGCCGGAGTCGGTGTGGGGCGCGCTGAACATCGGAGCCGAACGGATTGGCCACGGTCTGGCTGCGGCGCGTGACCGTGAGCTGCTGGAAGTCATGGCGGAAAAGCAGGTCCCGGTGGAAGTATGCATCAGCAGCAACCTGCGGACGGGCGCTTGTCCCGAGCTGCCCGAGCATCCGGTGAGAAAATTCTTTGACCAGGGATTGATGATCACGCTGAACACGGATGATCCGGCCATGTTTCAGACCTCGCTGATCAAGGAGTATGAGATCGCGCAGCAGGAATTCAGCTTTTCCGAGGAGCACCTGCGCGAACTTGCGCGCAACTCCATTGAGGCCTCATTCCTGCCGGTGGAGAAAAAGCTGCGGTTCTTGCAGCAGGTTGATTTTTTGGCGTGAGCAAGCACATCGGCATTGTCGGCTGCAGCGCGGAGGGAGCGGCCCTCTGCTACCGGACTGTCTGTCTGGAAGCGGAGCCGTTCATGGGCAGGCATGCGCATCCTGAAGTGACCATGCACACCATTTCGCTGGCCGAGTACATGCAGCCACTTGAGTCCGGCGCGGATTGGGAAGGTGTGGCCGAATTGATGCTGCGTTCGGCGGAAGCGCTGAAGCGTGCAGGAGCAGATTTCCTGATTTGCCCCGATAACACGATCCACCAGGCCCTGCCGTTCGTCCTGCCGCGTTCGCCGCATATAGCCGAGGAAGTGGGCAGGGAGGCCAAACGTCGGGGATTTAAGAAACTGGGCCTTACCGGAACCAAGTACCTGGTGAGCGGCCCGGTATATCCGGAAAAGCTGGAGCAAGCCGGAATCGGCTATATGAGGCCCACGGAGGCGCAACAGGAGCGGATCAACGCTATCATTTTTGACGAACTGGTTCGCGGACAGCAGACGGCTGAAGCGCTGGCTTACCTCCAGCGGGTGATTGAGCAATTCAAAAGCCAAGGGTGTGACGCCGTGGTGCTGGGGTGCACGGAGATCCCGTTGCTCATCAGCGACCGCGAGTCACCGCTGCCGACGCTGGATTCAACGCGCAACCTGGCGCGCGCCGCTTTGCGGCATGCCTTGCAAGTTGAAAACAATTAATCAATGTAGAGGAGTGTTTGTGAAGGCTATCAAGCGAGCATGCATCGTTGTTCTGGCGCTGTGGGCGGCCTGCGGCTGGGCGCAAACGGAGCCGCCCGCGCCGGAACAGGGCATTTTTCATCTGCACAAGTTCGAACAGCTTATCGGAAAAGAAACCTACACACTGACGCGCTCGCAAAATGACGTGGTGTTGAAGTCTGACTTCAAATTTACCGATCGCGGATCCCAGGTCCCTCTGACCGCCACGCTGACCATGGAACCGGACTTGACGCCGCTGGACTTCCAGATCAAAGGCAAAATCTCGCGCTTCTCTTCGATAGAAAGCTCTGTCCACGGCCGCAGCGCAGGCCAGATCACGATTCCGCCGGGCGAGAAATTTTTCGATATCCAGGGCTACGCGCCGGTTTCAGTGCAGATGATGCTGGTGCGCTACTGGCGCTCGCATGGGAGCCCAAAATCGCTGAAGACGCTTCCCCGCGGCGAGGTTGAGATCCAGGAACTGGGCACGGAAACATTCACCATCGGCGGGCGCGGCGTCAAGCTGCGCAAACTCTCCATCCGAGGATTGATCTGGGGAATGGAGTCGCTGTGGATGGACGCGCAGGACCATCTGGTTGCGCTGGTCAGCGTTGACGCGGAGATGGACCACTTTGAAGCTGTCGCTGATGGTTATGAAGACGGGCTCCCGACCTTTGTGGCCGGCGCCGCCCGTGACGGAATGGCCAACCTGGCTAGGGTAGCTTCGAGCTTCAGCGCTGACGAGCCCGCGGTGACCGCGATTGTGGGCGGCAGGCTAATCGATGGCACGGGCAAACCTGCGGTTGAGAATTCCGTAGTAATCCTGCGCGGAGGGAAGATCGTCGCCGCAGGACCTGCTGCCAGCATATCAGTGCCGAAGGGCGCGGAGTTTGTGGATGCGCACGGCAAAAGCGTGCTGCCCGGCCTATGGGAGATGCACGCGCACTTTGAACAGGTGGAGTGGGGGCCGATTTATCTCGCCACCGGCGTTACGACGGCGCGTGATGTAGGGAATGAACGCGAGTTTATTGTCGCCGCGCGAGACGCCATCGCCAGGGGCCAGGGTATCGGGCCGAGACTGGTGATGGCCGGCGTGGTCGATGGCAGCGGAGCATTCTCCCTCGGCGTGGTCCGGGTGGACACGGCGGACCAGGCACGGGAGCAGGTGCAGAAATACAAGGCTGCCGGCTTCCAGCAAATCAAGGTCTACAGCTCGGTGAAACCCGACATTCTGAAAGTGGTCACGGCTGAAGCCCATCGCCTGGGCATGACGGTCACCGGACACATTCCGCAAAGCATGAATGCGATTCAAGGAATCGAGTCAGGCATGGACCAGATCAATCACGTCTCTTACCTGATGGCCGTCATGGTTGATCCAAAGACAGGTACGGTTTCCGCCGATTCGCCACAAGCCAAAAAAGTGGTCCAGCTGCTGCTGGAACACCATACGGTCGTGGACCCGACGCTGGCGCTGCTGGAGATCATCTCCCACTCCACGGACAAGCCAGTCTCCGCGTTTGAACCGGGCATTTTGAAGGTGGCGCCGGAACTGCGAGAAGGCCTGGAAACCATGGGTGTGCCGCCGGCGGAGAGTCAGCAGGCCGCAGCGCGCTTCCGAATGCTGCTGGAGACAGTCCACGTGCTGCATGAGGCGGGCGTTCCCATCGTTGCCGGAACTGACCAGGCAGTTCCCGGTTTTAGCCTGGACCGCGAATTAGAGCTTTACGTGCAAGCAGGGTTTACCCCGATGGAAGCGATCCAGGCCGCCACGCTGGCGCCGGCGCGGGCCATGGGAATGGAGAAAGAGTCAGGCACGATCGAACCCGGTAAGCGCGCGGACGTGATTCTCGTCGAGGGAAACCCGCTGGAGAACATCAGCGACATTCGCAAAGTCAGCACGGTGTTTGCCGGTGGAAGAATGTACCAGCCGGCGGCGTTGTGGACTTCCGTGGGATTCAAACCTTAAGCGGAAGACTAATCCGCCATTACCGATTCTTCTCGCCGCGGTTCAATCTGTACCAGTTCCGGCTGCGGCGCAGGATGAGAGCCGGCATGGGCCTGGAGGGTCTGCGGAGCCCGCCAAAAATCGACCAGAGACGTCTGATGCACACAGGAGATGGTGCAATTGGGCGCGCAGGACTTCTGGGTAAGAAATTCCCGGCGAACGTCGGCAACGGTGTAGCCGGCCAGGGGAATTCCCGGGTAGCCACGCTGCTGGGAGCAATAGTGTACCAGCCCATTTTCGCAAATATAGAGGTAGCGCGAGCCGGCCCGGCAACGCCATTGATTGGGCCGGCCGAGCGCGATGTTGTTCTGGAACTGGTTGAAGCGGGCATAACTGTGCTTGCCCAGTTTTTTCATCTCCGCGAAAACGGTCTGCGCTTCTTTATCGAGCGGCCGGAGCTGGCCGGTGCCGTCATGGATAATGCCAACCGTGGAAGTGAAACCCAGCTCGACGGCGCGCTTGCCGATAGTGACGGCGTCCCACTGCTCCTTGACACCCGCCCCGATCACAGAGTTGATGTTGACGTGAAACTCAGCGTGCTCGCGCAGCCACTGCAGCTTTTTGTCCAGGACTTTGAGCGACTTCTTGGAGACATCGTCGGGCTTCACGTTGTCGATGGAAATTTGCAAGTGGTCCAGCCCGGCCTGGTTCAACTCCTGGATGCGCTGCGGCGTGAGCAGGTAACCATTGGTGATCAGGCCGGCAATGATTCCGTGCGAGCGAATGCGGCGAATGATGTCGTCGAGCTGCGGATGCAGCAGGGTTTCCCCGCCGCTGATGGTGATGAGCGTGGTGCCCAGCGCCGCCAGCTTGTCAATGCGGCGGTACATCTCCTCCAACGGCACGGGATCGGAGAAATCGTCGTACTCGTTGCAATAGGCGCAGGCGAGGTTACAGCGCCGCATGGGGATGATGTGCACCTGGATGGGATGGTCCATGGAAAGCAGACCCTTCGCGATCATCTTGAGTTCGCGAAAAGTGCGGTGCGCGGTTTTGAGCTTACGCCGTAATCTGACGCTGGAATCAGCCATGTATAAACTAGTTATTAAATCATAGCAGGAGTGCTAGCATCGAGCCGGAATGGCCGATCGGCTCAAATCACGAGCTAAAGGGTTGAATTTGAAGGTTGTGCAGCCCTTCATCCGCGCAGCCCGGCAAATGCAGCACTACCCAGTTTCCAGATAAAGTACCAGACACCTACCACTGCGATGGCTGAACCGGTTGAGATTTTTTTCTTCGCATTGAGCGCAAAACCAATACCGATCAGCACAATCATCCATATCGCAATGATGTCGACTCCGGAGAGCATCACGTACAGGAATTTTGACGAGGTGCTGAAGTCGAGAAAATACGCGGGGTTCGTGCCAATGGGGTTCTCCATGCGAAAACCTTCAGGGTTCCCGAATGCCAGGGCGAGCATGGCCAGAATCGACGAGACAATTCCCGGCAGCCATCCGTACATCACGATTGCGATTGCCCTGCTGAATGGTACCTGGGCGTCCATTGTGAAATTAAAAGTGGCCATTAGAACGGCAGCGATGACCAGAACGAACAGCAAGATAAAGATCGGTGCGATATACTCACCGATTTTCAATCCAATGGCCGTTCTTGAAATGGCCTGTTCCTGCTGGGCTGGCTCCAACTGTTGAATGGCCTTGTTGTTCGCCATCATGGTGCGCGCTACCTGATCAAATCCCACTTTCTTGTCGATCATTGCATAGAAACCGATCGCGCACACCGAGATCAACAGCAACGGCACCCACCAACTGGCGTTCCGCCGCAGATCCGCAAAAGTTTTTTGGGGCGCGAAAAACGTATTGATCAGGCGTTGCGGCTCAGAGAGACCAGGGCCGGTTGGTTCTCCATCCGGTTCTGGTGAAAGAGGAATTGAAGCCGGATACACCGGCGGTGGTGGCGGGGTCGGACCTGTTGGAGAGCTCATAAACCATCCTACGTTGAAGTTGGGAGAAAGTTACCCGGTCTTTCCTAATCTCGCCTTAGCGTCTCGGCCCAATCAGCGTTGTTTTTTGAAATGCTCCCACCCGCGTTGCGCCAACGGCCTGACTTTTCCATTGTCACCCAGAATCTGTATTGCTGCCGAGTAATCGGATTGGTTCATGACCTCCCCGATTTCCGTGATCCGGACGCCGGCAATGTGGCCGGGAACCCTGGCGCGTTTGGGCGATGTGAAAAGTAATTCATAGTCTTCGCCGCCATGGAGAGCAAGTTGAAGGTCAGCGCCTTTGCCAATCGGGATTTCGCTCGCAACGATCCGGGCCGATACACGGCTCTCTTCGCAGATGTGCGCCAGGTCCACAGAGAGGCCATCGCTCACATCGATCATGGCAGTGGCCAGGCCGTGTTTTCTAAGCCAGCTTCCCACTTCAAGGCGCGGCGTTGGATAGAAATGAGGACTCGACTTCGCCGGCGTGACCTTCTTCCCGGCGAAGAGCTGCTTGAGGACAGCGGCTGGGCCGCCGAGAGAGCCGGTGACGTAAATCCGGTCTCCAGGCCGGGCGCCGGAGCGAAGTACAGCTTTACCTGCGGGAACCTGTCCGGTTACCACGATATCCGCAGTGATCTGGCGGGCAGATGAAATGTCACCGCCAGCCAGTTGGACTTTGAAGCGCCGGGCCAGCGCAAGAAGGCCGCGCAGGAAGCCATCGATCCAGGCTTGCGGCAGGTTTCCGGGTAACCCAAGAGAGAGAAAACAAGCCAGCGGTTCTCCCCCCATCGCGGCAATATCGCTCAGGCCGCGCGCCAGGCAGCGGTGGCCGACGGTAGAGGCTGGATGCCATGCCCGGCGGAAATGCACGTTCTCCAGACAAAGATCGGTCGTGACCAGCAAATGGGAGTGGGGAGAGAGGCGCAAGATGGCACAATCATCGCCTATGCCGCGCACGACGGCCTTGGACTTCACTTGGCCGTTGAACTGCCGGATATGCCGGATCAGGTCTCTTTCTTTGCGCATCGAATATCAATCCAAACATCTCATAATAATAGACTTATATTGCATTGCTGAACAGCGAATTACGCTACGGTTCAAGACGGGCCTAGCCCGATAGTAACTGACCTATATTCCCATATTTAGAGCCATCACCCCTGAACTAAGTTCTTGGCGGAACAGTAAAGGTGCCATCGGTGTACGAACGGAAGGTCATGGCCGGAGTTGGCTCGATTGCAGCCCTGAACAGCCAACCTTCGTTACTGTAATTCCCCATTTGCGACGTTGACAGTCTGGGAGGCACTTGTTAAGGTTATCCAACATTCCATATTCCTTTGGCCGCGCCCATTTCCCCTGATTTGACCTTGGCGGCCGGAAGGGATACAGCCGATTTGGGGCCTAAAAAAGTTTTGAGGCCCTTGAGAAGCGTCCCGGAGCCGGACGTTGCTCAGTGGCTTTTGATTTAAGACAAACCAGCCTGGAGTCGTGATTTTTGCGGAAACGCTTTTACATCATGTTGGTGGCAAGGAACGCGGAAGGTGAGCTCCTGAAGATCCCCGTTCCCATGCACTACTTGTACGTTTTTGTTGCCGGGGCGCTGATCGGAATGCTTACGATCACCGGCATGCTGGGCTCCTATACCCGCATGGTGGTCAAAACCCAGCGCTTCAACCAACTCCGCGACGAACAAAAGGCCCTGAAGTCACAATACTCTCAGCTTGAGCAGATAGCCCAGGAGAACGAGTTGCAGGCACAGTCCCTGAGTTCCCTGGCGGGTGAGGTTTCTTCACTCTACGGTCTCAAGCCCGATCCGGCGTTTCAAGATGACGATCCAGCGTCCGCTTCGTTGCAGCAATTTTATGCGTTGCGGAATACCGCGATGACCGGCGCAGCCTCAGTCGGCATCGGCATGGGTGCGGTGAGCGATACCAGCACGCGCGATTGGATGCGGCTGGCGGCGGCGCCCACTCTCTGGCCGGTTCAGGGAAGACTTACCGGATCCTTTGGCGAGCGCATTGATCCGTTCAGCGGCGAGGGAGCGTTCCATCGCGGCGTGGACATTTCCAGCGATTACGGCACTCGCATCATTGCTCCGGCGGACGGCATTGTCCGCTTTTCCGATTTCATGAACGGCTACGGCCGCGCGGTGGTGATTGACCATGGCAACGGCATCAGCACCTTGTATGGCCATCTCTCAGGATTCGCAGTGAGCGTGGGGCAGTTGATCCGCAGGGGAGATTCCGTCGGCTACGTGGGACAGAGCGGGCGCAGCACCGGGCCGCACCTGCACTACGAGGTCCGCATTTTCAATACTCCGGTCAATCCGCACAAATACCTGCGCTTCAGCTTCAACCAGCAGGTGGCCTCCGGAGCCATGTAAAATCAGGGCTTGCGCGTAGGCGCTGCGGGAACTGCGCCTTCCGCTTGAGCTTCTGACCAGATTTTTTTGAGAATCGTTTGCGGGACTGTGGCGGTGAAAACCGCCACATTTTCTTTCTGCTCCACTTGAATGCTATCGAACGCGGCTTTGATGTCCTTGTCAGGGCCTCTCGTCCCCATCACCTGGCCGATGCTCCGTACCAATGCCAGGTGGGTGTTGGCGGAATCAACAATCTGTTTTGCCTGGGCCTCGCTCTGTGCGAAGACATCGGCGCGAAGGAGCAGAGAACCGGTATAGCGCAAAGAGGCTACCGCCACTGTATCCGCAGGAAGAGTCAAGCCAAAACCGCCTGGGAGCTGGACGTTGTCAGGCTTGTTGGAAATGCGGTCCACCAGCCAGGCCAGGCTGCCCAGGGGGATGTCGTGATGATGATCTTTCAACAGAGTGGGTCCACTGGAGGGTTTGTATGTGCGATCGATCATACCGTGCATCGGTTCAGCAGAAGCCATGTTGGTGGCCGCGACTTTGCCGGCGCCAAGCAGAGAAACCCGCACCACGTGACCTTCATGCGCAATGGAATAGATTGTGTAGTTGCGATAACTCTCGGTGTCTGATGCGAGCTTCTGTAAATAATTTTTGAGGCGGAGCTCATCAAACCGTCCCACAAAGATTTCCGAGGATTCAATATCACGGCCGTCAGGCGTATCCCGGCGTGACATGGCGACTTCGTCCAGATCGCGTTCGAACTGAATTCCCGTTTGCTCGACGAAGTCTTTGTATTCGCCTTCCAGGTGCACGGGGCCGGATTTGTCCAGGTCAAACAGGTGCACCGGTTTTAGGTCGGCGTAGATGATCAGATCTCCCTCAGGCAACAGAGAAGCCGCTTCAGGCGTCCTGGTGCCGCGATGATAGAGAAAAGCCCCGATCGCTACCGCGGCAACCAGTAAGCTGGCTAAAATCAGCAGTTTGCGATGCTTGAACATGAGGTGACTAGTATAGATTAAGTGGTTTTTTTGTGTATGGCGGTGGCCGCAACAGCGAAAGAATTGTTACAATCAATGAGGAGCGGTACCACGCAGGTTACGTTTCCCTTTACAAAGGCCGGAGTCGAGATGTTGCACGCGGATTGCCGCTGTGCTAACTTATTAACTTTGTGCCCGGTTACGGGAGGTTTGTGCTGGCGTAGCTCAGCTGGTAGAGCATCTGATTTGTAATCAGAGGGTCAGGGGTTCAAGTCCCTTCGCCAGCTCCAGATGGTTAAACGGGATTTTCC
>JBGPPK010000011.1:0-210230 GCA_041488515.1 Terriglobia bacterium
GCGGGCGACAAACCGCCGAATACGATAGGCCGCCAGCTCTCCACTCAGCACTTCAAATACTTTGGCAACATCCAGAGCTTCTTCTGTCTCGTGCAGACGAAATGCGGCCTCCGGAAGTGACGCCCCGGTGATCCTTTTTTTGTGTCAATCACATTCCCTCCGCTTTCAGGAAGCAAAAGATCTCCTCCGGGCTCTTCTGTTGGCTTCTGTGGTAAATGGTTTGTGTTGCCGTCGGTTTTGGTTGATTTTCAAATCACATTCATAAATTGAAAATCAAAACAATTGGCGATGAACGTTCTCACGCATAGGCTTCTTTATGGACTTGTATTGGATGGAGCCAATGACGGTAACGGATGTCGCGACCTGAAGTGGCGTCCAAAAACAACTTCTGGATGGTTTTCGTCATTGGCCCTCGCTTGCCACTACCGATCTGCCGGCCATCCACTTCACAGATGGGCACAACTTCCACCGCCGTCCCGGTAAAGAAGGCTTCATCACTCTGTAAGAGACATTCGACAGACAGCGATCTGGTCTCAACCTGCCATCCAAGATCGCGAGCAAACTGGATCACGCAATCGCGCGTGATGCCGAGCAAGATTGAGTCGGTCTCGCCATTCGTCAGCAGCCTGCCATTCTGGACCAGGAATATGTTCTCGGCTGAGCCCTCGGCGATGTTACCCTCGGCGTTGAGCAGCAGGGCCTCATCAAAGCCCCGTTCCACTGCGTCCTGTACCGCGAGAATCGAGTTCAGGTACTGGCCGCATGCTTTGGCCACAGCCGGCATCATTTGCGAATGAAATTTCCTCCAGGGAGAGACGGTGATGCGTGCACCTTTCTCTGTAGCTTCCTCGCCCAGATATTTACCCCACGGCCACACCAGGATGATCACTTCAACCGGACAGTTGCGGGGATGAACACTGAGTCCTGAGCTTCCCCGGAAACAGAGCGGACGGATGTAACAATCGGCAAACTGATTGCACGATATGGTTTCGCAGACAGCTTGTGTAAGCTCGTCCAGCGTATAAGGAATCTCCATGCGATAGGCCGCTGCGCTGGCAAAGAGCCGGTCGAGATGAGAATCCATGCGGAATACCGCCGGACCCTGCGGCGTTTCGTAGCAGCGTATGCCTTCAAATACGCCGCTGCCATAGTGAAGAACATGAGAGGAGGCATGAACAGTCGCGCTCTTCCAGGGAACGCACTGGCCGTTCATCCACACGTATTGGACATTTTGGAACATAGGGAAATATAGTAATTAGCAATTGGCAATTAGCAAATGCCAAAATGCAGAAATTCCTGATTTGCGCTCACCCGGAAGTCGCTCGTACAACCGAGGTCCTGATTAACGATCGCTGTCCCCCAACCCGCTCTGCTTCTCTTTAAATCCTGCAAGTCCGCGGGAGCTAACGGATGAAGTCGATCTAAGCCCCTTCGGAATGTGACCGCAGCGGAAAAGTGGAGGCCATGCATTTTGCTTGCGGTGGCAGCCCCCTACTGAGAAACAGAAAAGCGGGGAATCAACACGTGTCCATCCTGCTGAACCAGCAGCAAATCGCCTGGTTACGCGGCGCTGATGGCAGCACATAGGTCCCTGAACGTCTTGATTTGTGCGATGATCTGCACATTGAATATCCGTCGTGACGTCTTTCTTTCCAGTTCAAGAATCAAGCGAATGAACTGCAAGGAATCTATTCCCAGGTCCTGATTTAAAGCCATTTCGGCCCGGATCTCTTCAGGCTTCAGGCCTTTGTTGCTCAGCTTGGCAACCGTCTGTCGGGCGAACTCCAGGTCCGGGTTAGGCTCCGTAGTTTGCATGTTTCCTTTCGGCTTGGGACAGGATGCCCAGCAGATTATTTCCTAAGATGTTGTCCATACTCTTCTTTCGCAGCAGTGACTTCTGGAAAGCGGTTGCGTGTGCCGGAAAGCAATGTTGCCGTGGTCCGACCGATGTGAGTAGGACAGACAGATGCAGTTCACGGCAGATCTACGTTCGAAAACCCAAGAAGTAGTCCGACCGGTCCAAATAGTTTCTTATGAGCTTGGTGAACCTCTTCAATCGTCTGCTCAATGTTCTTGTAGGCGAGACCAAAATCAATGACGAGCAGTACCGCTTTGTCAATGCCTGCCCCATCCATCTCCCTGAGCAGGCTGATGACGCCCTTTTCATGAATGTAAACAGGGCTTCGCCATTGTCACTTGGTATGGGGTTTTCCACAGAGCACCCGCGGTTACCTGTGCTGGCACGTAAAGTGATAAATTAACGCCGTGGAACTCTTGAGGATTTTGTCATGAGCGCACTACACTCTGCTGTGAATGAGCCATTTCTTCTGGTCAGCGGCAAATATTTGCAAGCCATCCTCGGCGACTCTGAACAAATAGAGTCAACCATTTAGACTATTTTTCGCGCTACTGTATCCTCAGATGAAAGATGTCATTTCGAGGGCCGTAAAGTTCGCGCGGGTTCACTTGGGCCCCATTCGCGACGCAGGGAACAGGCGCGCGAGTAGGGCCAGGGGAATCTGCTCCGCTGCCGCTCAGATGCACAACAAATTCCGATACTGCTGATTCGGCGATGATTAGTTCAGGGACACAGTATTATGAAAGATGATCTAGCACAGCCGCGGTAACATTTGTGCCATATTGGGAAATAATGCGCGGGTTGCCGAGGGCGTAACCACGCTCCTGCAGCGGCACCCCATGGCAGTGGTGTGCCGCTTATTCGCGCAGGGCACGAATGGGATCGGTCCGGGCTGCCTGCCATGCAGGGGTGAAGCATGCCACAGTGGCGATCGTTACCATCACCAGCGATGCAAACATAAAAGCCATCGGGCTACGTGGATTCACTTGATACAGCAATGTTCCCACGGCAATAAATCGGGTCAAAAACATGGCCGCAATGGAGCCCAGCACGACGCCGCAGACCGCCAGCAGCAAACCGTGCAACATTACAGTGCGAAAGAGATCGGTCGCGCCTGCGCCCAAAGCCATGCGCAAACCAAGCTCGCGCTTGCTCTGAGAAACCGCATACGACATAACGCCATAAAGCCCCACGGCGGCCAGCAGCAGAGCGATTGCGCCGGAAATAGACAGGAGAGCGACCACAATTTTCTGCGTGGACAGCGCAAAACGATTCATGTGCTCGCGCAGGGTGATAACTTCTTCCAGCCCCAGCCCCCCATCCAGAGAATGGACTTCATGGGCCAGGGCAGAAGACATGGCGCCCGGTGATTGAGCGGTACGGATCATCAGGTAGCTGCTGACAACCGGAAACTGCCCCATGCAGACATACAGAAATGGCCGGGGTAATTCGGTGAAGCTTACGTACTTTGAAGTTTTGGCGACTCCCACCACCTGCATCCATTTGTCGTTCAGCTGAATGCGCTTGCCCACCGGGTCTACACCATGCCAGTACTGGGCCACCATCTGCTCGTTCACTATAACGGCGGGAAAACTGTTTTCGTTATCGTTGCGGGTGAATTCCCGGCCGGACACAATGGGAATTCGCATGTTTTCAAAATAGCCGGGACTAATCTGGTTGTATAACACGCTCAGCTTTTCATCAGGACCGGGCTCATAGCCCTCCACAGTGATGGGCGCCGAGAAATAACTCTGGTAGCTGAATGGTCTGATTCTGACGAAGGAAACAGACTCGACTCCAGGAATGGCCTTGACACGATCGCCAAGGTCCTCGCGAAAGCGTTTTGCGCGTGCGGCATCATAACCCGCATCACGCAGGTCAAAAATTGTTGTAACGACATTGTCAGGGGAAAAGCCAGGGTCGGCTGATCCTAACCGCCGCAGGCTCTGCACCAGCAACGCTCCACCCACCACCAGGATAAAACTGAGCGCTACCTGAGCCAAGACCATAGCAGAGCGGATGCGGGATTTTCCGCGGTTTCCGAAAGAAGTCGTGGATTCAGCTTTGAGCGCTCCGGCAATATCCAGCTTGCTGGTTTGAAGCGCCGGAATGAGCGCAAACATCAGGGTCGAAGCCAGGCAAACGGCGCCGCTGAATGCCACCACGCGCCAGTCTAAGTTCCCTGACAGATTGGTGGCGACAACCGATGATTGCGGAAAGAAGACTGTCATCAGGTTCCGGCATAGATAAGCAAGCACGAGTCCGCAGGCGCCGGCAATCACGGAGAGAATCAGGCCTTCCGTGATAAGTTGCCGCAGCAATCTGCCGCGCCGGGAGCCGAGCGCGAGGCGGACGGTGATTTCGTGCTGGCGCGCCAGCGATCTGACAAGCAGCAGACTGCTCACGTTGGCGCATGCGATCAGGAGCACCAGGAATACAGCGGCGAGCGAAATTCCAAGGGTCGGCGCCAGAGTGCCTGCCTGGTTGAATGGCGTCTTCCATAATGGGAAAAGCCTCACACCGCGTCCCCGGTTTGTGTCGGGATACCGATTTTCGAGGCGTTTGGCTACAGTCGAAATCTCGGCTTGTGCCTGTTCAATAGTGACGCCGGGTTTGAGACGAGCGTAACCTTCAATCCAGCCGTCACCACGATTTTCCAGTTTGTAGTTGTTCCCGACAAAATTCTCCTGCATTGAGGCAGGAACCCAGAATTGCATGGGATAGCCGACGAAGGTGCCGTAAAAACCCTCAGGCGCCACACCTACGATGGTGTAGGGTACAGTCCGCATGAGCAGTTTCTTGCCAGAGATATTGGGATCGCCTTGAAACCGTTCTTTCCACAACCAATAACTGATTACGGTGACGGGATGGCCATTGCGGCCCCAGTCCTCGTCAGGCCGGAATCCTCGCCCGAGAATGGGATGGACTCCAAGGGCATCGAAATAGTTCGACGAAACAAGGCTGCCGGTTGCGAATTCTGCCCGCTCGCCGACGTTGAATGTAGCTCCAGTAATGTGGTCGGCGATAAACCAGTCAAATAGCGTGCACTCTCTCTGGAAGTCAAGAAAGTCAAGCCAGGAAACAGCGTCGTACCCCAGGTTGCCTTCGCCTTTGTCGTAACGTCCCGGTTTTGTTGCGATATAGGACACCATTCTGTCCTGGTGGGCCACAGCAGGGAAAGGATGCAACAATACCCCTTCAATCCAACTGAAAACGGCGGCATTGGCTCCGATCCCGAGCGTGAGGCAAAGAATCGCCAGAAAAGAAAAACCGGGATTGCCGCGCAGCATGCGAAACCCAAAACGGAGGTCCTGGAGAAAATTTTCGACAAAATTGATATTACGCATTGCGGCATTCCTCCTTGGTCTGTTCCATTCCGGCAGCGACTACAACATCGCTGCGCGGGCATTTTCCGAAGTCATTCCCGGGGGAGCACTCATCCTTCTGGTGTTGAACATGAAACTGCAGCTCGTCGTTTGAGTTCCTGGTCGGTCTTATTCCGGCGGAAGATGGGAACGAAGCCGGAGCAGCAAATTTGTAATGCCGGCACATGGGCTGCTCCTGATTCACATTTCCCAGCCATGCATCGGCTGAAGCGCAAGAATTTTGAGGATCAAAAGGTCAAGTGTGCCCTGGACCGGGTCAACGAGTTTTCGCATGCAGGTGTGCTCCTGTCAATGAGTGGTAAACAACCCGTAGCGAATCATTTTTGACGAAATGAGCCACTATGGGATATCAGCGTCTAGCGATTCGCGTGCGAATCGCAGGCCTCAGCCCAGGACTCTCAGTACTGGGTGAACGAAGCGAATGATCGGATGTTCATCGCGCCGACGATGAGTCCGGATCTGCATAATGGGTTACTGCAGACTAAACTTACCCACTATTTACCACCCATAGTTTAGACTCTGCCAACGGTTTCGGAAAGCACGGAATTTGGCCGCGGCCAAAACGAACCTCAAAGTCTCGACCTGCCGGACTGTCACTCCAGGTCCTTTGAATATTAACCACGATCCCCGAAATGGACAGCCCTTTTTCAATACCTCGTTTTTCCAGCCACAGGCTCTCGGTACTCCTGGTAACGCGGTGCGGGGCTTCTTCTACGGCCCCGGAATATTCAACTCTGATATCGCTTTACTGAGATCATTCCAGTTGTCCGAATCTAAGGCGCTGCAATTAAACTTTCAACACCTTCAGCCATGCCACGTTCTTTGGACCAGGAGCCGTCAATGCTGACAGCGATCTCTTTGGTCATGTGGTAAAAGCGGGGCCGCCTCGCCTCATGCAACGAACGCTTAAATTCCACATTTTAAAGAACATTTCTTTGTGCAATTTCTCTGACCTTTCTCATCCATCCACTTCGTGCGAGCAAGAACTGTTCTTGCGCGCCTTTGCTATATGTTCAATAGTGGATTGCGCTGGTTCTTTGTCCCACGAGGTGATTTGTAGTCTTAGTATTTCCGTAAATTCTGGGTGGAAGTGTTACGTCCAGCGCCGCAACCGCTATACTATGTGCCGCCCTCAGGGCACGGCAGTTTCGGCTTATAGATTTTCGGCTTATAGATAAGGAGCTACCATCGTGAAAAGATTCTGGTCCATTCTTATTGCCACAGTTCTTTTGAGCATCTCAGCAGCCGCCCAGGTGGAAACCTTTGAGATAGATCCATGGCATTCAGCGGCCCAGTTTGCCGTGCGGCACCTGAGCCTCTCGACTATTCGCGGGGTATTCACCAAAATGTCAGGCACAGTGCAATACGATCCCTCCGATCCCTCCAAGACAGTGATGGATGTGAGCATTGACGCGGCCTCCATTAACACCCGGGTTGAGGTGCGGGACAAAGACCTGCGTAGCCCTGATTTCTTCGATGTCGAAAAATATCCAACCATCACCTTCAAATCGAAGCATGCTGAAGCCCAGGGCAAAAGCAAGATGAAGATCACGGGGGATCTCACGATCCATGGCGTCACTAAAGAAGTCGTCCTGCAGGTTGATGGGCTCAACGGACCAATCAAGGACCCACACGGAAACAGGCGCGCGGGTGCTTCCGCCACCACGCAGATCAGTCGTAAAGATTTTGGAGTGAGTGGCGCCCCCGACACGGTTGGTGATGAGATACTGATCACGATCGATGTGGAGATCGTGAAGCGCGCTCCCGCAGCGGAGCCTAAGTAATCTCATAAGTCGCTGAGTGGCGTGCGCGGAACGCGGGACTATGGTGATTTTTGTCTCATGACCTGAGCCCGGCGTGCGGCATCATTACGCATGTGCTCTGTCTGGCAGGCGGATCAAGCTCGTTCGGCACACCTCAATAACGATTTTGCAAACTCTTGAAAATGAATATGTTTATGAATCAAGCGTTTGCAGATTTTTATAATCGATACCCTGGACGCAGGGGTCACAGGTGCAAATCCTGTCGCCCCGACCATTCAAATCGACTATATTTCAGGAGTTTGCAAGCAACCCATCCAACATTTTTAAACTGATCTGCGCGGTTGGTGATGGAGTCCTCTGTTTACGTTGTGACGCCTCAGGCTCTACTTGTCCAGGTCCGGGGTCGGCCATTTTTCGTTTCAAAGCGATGCTTAGGACCGCATCGCTGCCTTCCACGCGGCACTCCACTCGGCGCGTCGCGCATAGGAATACGCCGCCATGCAGAAGTCGAAGGCTACACAAAAGATTCCGTAGGCTAGCGGGATCGCGGTCAACTGCCCCGGCTCAAACGCGGAGTAGGCCCCATGCGCCTGAAGTTCGTGCAGAAGATCCCACAACCCATGCAGGGAATATCCGGCAATCAGGGCGAAAGGCAGGCGCGCGCCCAGCAGTCCTATTGCGACAAACGCCACGACAACAGCCGTTTCCAGCCGCCACGCGGTTGCTACTCCAAAGTAGGCCGTGAAAGCCAGGTAGAACGAGGCGATCATGATGAGGAACATCGCGTAGAAGATCTGTTCTGCCTTGGGGGCGAGGAGTTTCCGGGCCATGCAGATGGCGCCAGCCGCCGCCATGAGCCCGATCACCGCGTAGAGAATTACGATCACGGCAAATCCAAGCATGCTATGTCCCTGGTCCATCGGTCTGCCTCCGTCTCACTTCATCATCGCCTTTTGCACCGCCCTCACAGCAGCTTCAATCTGTTTGAGTTCCGCTCCGCTCAGCCTGCGCAAATGCGCCGCCAGAAATTTGACCCGCCGTTTTCTTCCCTGCTTGAGCATGGTCGCGCCCTGGGGCGTGGCTTCAATCAGCAGCGCCCGGCGGTCGCTCTGGTTGGTCCGGCGGCGCGCCAGGCCTTCGGCCTCCAAGGCGTCGACAATGCGGCTCATGGTCGGCGGACGCACCTGCTCCGCCCGCGCCAGGTCATTGAGCGATACCGGCCCGCCAAAGACGATCACCGAAAGCGCCGAGAGACGGGCCGGTCCGATGCCCGCGGCCGCGTCCTGCGCCCGCACCAACCGCAGCAAGTGAATGGACATGCTGTGCAGCCGGTCCGCCAGCTCTTCTATGGTATGCAATTTTCCCATCGATTAGCTAGGCTAATTATTTTCTTGACAACTGTCAACCAAGTGCCTTGTAATTAGCCTTGCTAAATATATTTCAAGCCAGGAGCACCGCATGGTAGAACCGATCCAGCTTTCCCACATCGCCGCCGTCATGCTGGGCGTGCGCGATCTCGCCCCAGCGCTCGCCTTCTATAAGGACAAATTGGGGCTCAAGGTAATCATGCAGGAGCCTTCCCTAGCCCTGCTGCAATGTGGCGCCGTGATGCTCGGCCTGAGCCGCGGGCACGTGAACCTGGCCGCGCACGTGGCCGGCGCCACCGAGGTCGTCTTTGGCGTGGACAACGTGCGCGCCACCCACAAGGCGCTGGGCGCACAAGGCATCGCCTTCATGACCGAGCCTCGCCAGGCCACTCCCACGGACTGGGTGGCCCACTTCAAAGACCCGGATGGACACCTGCTTTCCATCTTTGGTCCTGAAGGCCAGGCTTGATCCGAAGTCAGGATGGATCAGCGATGGAGAAATTTACGGCGCAGGTCCGGCCAGAACTCATGCAGCAGGTTCATGCCGGCATCGCGCAGCAGGGTAAAGCTGACGGTCGTGCTGATGGGACGCATTCCCTGGCTTGCTCCGGGAACGTAGAGGTCGGCCACCGCGCGCGAGGCCGCGGCGCCCAGGACCCTGGAGGCGTTGAACGTCTGCCCGCCGTTGTCCCTGTGCGTGATGATCACCCGGCTCATGGAATACATCACTCGCTTCAAGAACGGCAGGTCAGGATTGCGGAAATATCTTGGATCCTGCTTCAGCAGCGTGGGAAAAAGAAAGCGCTGGAAGAAGACGTCCGTCTCGCTGGTGGCCAGCTCGATCCCATAGCGCTGGGCCACTCCGCGAAAACCAGTCTCATACTCCCGATTCAAGCTCCCCTGCGCCCGGTCAGCCGCCTGGTCAATCGCGGCGTTGGCGAAGGTCCAGGGCGAATAAGTGCTGTGGAGAAACACATGGAACTTCTCGCTGGCTGTCAGCGGCTGCCATTCTTTCAACGCCGGTGAGTTTGCGTCGATCGCTTGCGTTACCTCTCTCTTGATCAGCAGCTTCATCTTCCGGAACCCCGCCGGCTGCGGCGTTACCGGGGGAGCTCCCGCCAGGGTGTAGTAGGGCGACGGCACCAGTCTTGTCGCCTCCATAAGGGTGTCCTGTGCGGAGGCAAGGCCGCACGCCAATACCAATAACATATTGATTTTTAAGAAACACATACGCTGCCGCATGGCAAAGATAGGAACAAGCCCCTTTAGACCATTAGAACTAAGGCGAGCCCAAAGAGTTGCCGGACTAAGCAAAAAGACGTGCATTGGCGGGTTTGTTTGAATCCGGTCACGTTTTCGCGGCAAGAAAGACTAACGGCAGAAATAGACCATTGATCGTGCATAATCCTTTGATGGAAAGGTGCGAAACTGGCCCGAGGCTGATCATTGTGTGCGGCTTGCCGGGCTCGGGCAAGACCACTCATGCAAAGGCGCTTGAAAGCAGGCTCCGCGCGGTCCGTTTTTCGCCCGACGAGTGGCTGAATGCTCTTTCACTTGACATCTACGACGAAGAAAGTCGCGAGAAGATTGAGGCGTTGCAGTGGAAGTTCGGTCAGGAACTCCTCGCTCTCGGTCTCACCGTCATCATTGAGTGGGGCACATGGGGGAGGTTTGAACGGGACACCTTGCGGCTCGGAGCCCGAGCCCTTGGAGCAGCTGTTGAGCTGCACTACCTCTCTGCGTCTGCGGATGTCCTCTTCGACAGGATCCAACGCCGGGGCATGGAGAATCCGCCGATAGAACGAGATGCATTGCTGCGGTGGTTCGAAATATTCCAGTCGCCCACACCTGAGGAGATGACGCTCTTCGACAAGTATTTAGTTGCAGACCTTTCTTCCGATTCGAACTGACCTACTCCCAGCCGGACCCAGCCCCGCATTTCCCGTGTTGCTGCCTGCGGCCGGGCGTCCCGGCTATACTTCTTGTTGATGAACCCAGCCCAGCAGCCGCTCCCCGGTGTTGCGTGGTTTGACATCTCCGACCCCAGCTCTCCTGAGCTGGATAAACTTGCCCACCGGCTCGCCTTTCACGAATTGCAGGTGGAAGATTGCCGTCACCGCCCACAGCGCGCCAAGACCGAGGAGCATGAGCACTACATCTTTTGCGTGCTGAAACACCTGCGCAACGACGCTGACTTTACTTTTGAAGACTTTGACGTCTTCCTGACCGCTGGAGAACTGGTCAGCGTGCACGAACCCGAATCGGACATTCTGGAAAAAACCCGCGTCCGCGCCGAACAAGGCAAGGTCAGCGACGTGGGCAAGATCTTCTACATCCTGCTGGACACGATCGTGGACGAGTATTCACCAGTGCTGGATCGCATCGCCGACGAGACTTCGGAAATCGAGTCTCTGGTGCTGGAACACCCTGAGCCGCGGGTGCTTTCGCGCATTTTCAAGCTCAAGCGCAACCTGATTGAATTTCGCCGCGCCGCCGCCGGCATGCGTGAGGTGGTGAACTCTCTGGTCCGGCGCGAAGGCGGCATCCTTTCCGACCAGTTCGACCCCTATCTCCGCGACGTCTATGATCATGTGGTCCGCACCACGGAGTTCATTGAGACCTACCGCGACCTCCTCAGCGGCGCGCTTGATATCTATCTTTCCGCCGTGGCTAACCGTACCAATGCAGTCATGAAAGTCCTGACTATCTGGGGAACCATCGCGCTGCCCATGGTGATTATTACCGGCTTCTTCGGCATGAACCTGCCCCTGCCCTGGCAGGGCAGTCCGCACGGAACGCTCTATTCCATCGGCCTGATGGCGGTGACTACCGTGGCCACGCTGCTGTATTTCAAAAAGAAGAAATGGTTCTGAAGGCGATGGGAGCGTTTCTGCTACCTCAGGACGAATCGCCAATGAAGAATCAATGACCTTGCTGATCTCGACGAAGAGCAAGAGTGCGCAGACAGAGCTGAAGCCTGAGATCGCAACCGTCTCTGCGTAATCGTTAACGTGCAACCATCTCAGCACTCGCAGCCCGCAAAATTGCCTGTGCCGAAAGCTCGATGTCCTTCTCCGTGGTTGACCAGTTCGACACCGAGACCCGCATCGCCGCTATGCTGTGCCACGTCGTGCCGCCCAGCCAGCAGGTCCCATCCTGCTGCACACGCTGAATCACTTCGCGTGTGAAATCGTCAGACTTGTTGAAGCGGACCAGCACCTGGTTCAAAACCACGTCATTCAGGATCTCTACCCTTGGATGCCGGCGCAACAAGCCGGCCATTTGGCGTGCCCGGGCGCAGCAGCGATCCACCATGTCACGGATGCCGGTACGGCCCAGGTGCTTGAGCGCGGCGTAAACCGTGAAGCCCCGCGCGCGGCGGGAAAATTCCGGTGTCCATTCAAAGGGGTCGCGCTCTTTGTCGGACTGTACCAGGTATGCCGCGGTCACCGTCATGGCCGCGCGATGCGCCTCCGGATGCGCGCACACGATCAGCCCGCAATCATAGGAGACGTTCAGCCATTTGTGGCCGTCGGTGGCCCAGGAATCGGCGTGCTCCACGCCCGCGGCCAGGTGTTTGAGGTTTTCGCTCGCGGCCGCCCATAGCCCGAAGGCGCCATCCACGTGCAGCCATGCGCCCGCATCCCTGATTGCGGGCATGATGTCTTCGAAAGGATCAAAGGCTCCGGTATTCACATTGCCGGCCTGAGCGCATACGATCGTCGGTCCAGCGCAGCTCTTGAGGGTCTTGATCAGATCGGCGGCGACCATCCTTCCCTGCGCGTCGGTTGGGACCCGCTTGACCGAGCGCGTTCCCAGCCCCAGCATGCGCAGCGCGGTGTCGACCGTAACGTGTGCTTCCTCGCCTAGAATCAGGTTAATGGGCGGCGCGCCATTGAGGCCATCGAGTTCTACGTCCCAGCCTGCTTGGCGAAGAACATAGTGCCGCGCCGCGGCCAGTCCGGTAAAGTTGGCCGGGCCGCATCCGGTAACAAAGCCCACGCTGGCATTGCGCGGCAAGCCGAGAAGCTCCAGCAGCCATGCCGCGGCCACCTCTTCCACCACGGAGGCTGCCGGCGAGGCGGCGTACAGTCCTGCATTCTGGTCCCAGGTTGAGGTTAGCCAGTCTACCGCGGTTGCTACCGGCAGACTGCCGCCAATCACGAATCCGAAATAACGCGGCCCGGTATTCGCAACCAAGCCGAGTTCAGCGGTCTGCGCCAGCTCAGCGATGACCTTTTCCGCATCCTGGCCCTGCTCCGGCATGGGCGTTGCGGCGCCGAATGCCTGACGCAGCCGGTCAGGCGTGATGCGAGGAAAGACCGGCGAAGAGTCGCGGCGATCATAATAGCCGGACGCAAGATCGATGACTTTGTGCAGCAACTGCTGATGGCTCATGAAGACTCCGGAATAATGTTTGATTGAAAAATTGTTGTTTTTGGTGCAAATAAACCACGCTATGCCATCCGGGGGCAGAACCGCGGTTATCTGCTAAACTTTCTTCGATGTCTTTTCCCGCTACCCGTATGCGCCGGATGCGCCAGACCGACTCTCTGCGGTCGCTGGTGCGAGAGACCCGTCTCACCCCGACCGGCTTTATTTATCCGCTGTTTGTCTGCCCCGGCGAGGGCGTGCGCAAAGAGATTAGCTCCATGCCGGGCGTGTTCAACATCTCGGTGGATGAAGCGGTCAGAGAGGCGTGCGAGGCCAAGTCGCTGGGCGTGGGCGGAATCATTCTCTTCGGCCTGCCGGAGAAGAAGGATGAAGTCGCTACTGGAGCGTGGGCGGAGGATGGAATCGTGCAGCGGGCCACGCGGGCCATCAAGCGCGAGGTGCGCGACCTGGTTGTCGTCGGCGACGTATGCCTGTGCGAGTACATGTCGCATGGGCACTGCGGCATCGTGCAGAAAAAGAATTCGGGCGGAAACTCCGCCTCAGGCAAGCGCGGCACTGCCGGAAACGGCGGGCGCAGCGGCGCCGTTGCCGTTCAGACCGCCGCCGAGGTCGAGTACGAAATCCTGAATGATCCGACCCTGGACATCCTGGCCAAGACCGCCGTCTCGCAGGCGCGCGCGGGCATGGATATTATTGCGCCCTCGGACATGATGGACGGGCGCGTGGGCGCGATCCGCAAGGCGCTCGATCAAGCCGGCTTTACCAACACGCCGATCCTGTCTTACGCCGCCAAATTTGCTTCAGGATTTTATGGCCCGTTCCGCGAGGCCGCCGATTCAGCTCCGCAGTTCGGCGATCGCCGCTCGTACCAGATGGATGGCGCCAACCTGCGCGAAGCCATGCGCGAGATTTCGCTCGATATCAAGGAAGGCGCGGACATGATCATGGTGAAGCCTGCCATGCCTTATCTCGACGTGATCAGTGAAGCGCGCCGGCGCTTCGATCTGCCCATCGCCGCTTACCAGGTTTCCGGCGAATACTCCATGCTGCAAGCGGCCATCCGCAACGGCTGGCTCGATCGTGACCGTGTGATCATGGAATCGCTGACGTCGATCCGTCGGGCCGGCGCGCAGTTGATCCTGACGTATTTCGCTAAAGACGCGGCAAGGCTGCTGGGTTAAAAGGTCACGGTTTCACAGAAGCGCAGTTCATCATTCAATTGACCGCGCAGGTTCCTGCCGAGCGCCAAATCTTCATTTCTTGAAGGATCAGTGCCCTTGTTCCTGTTCGTGGGGCGGCTCTTTGCCGTCATCCTCTTCTTCGTCGCCTTCACTCTCCGCCGCCTGCTTTAAATGATTCACGCTCTTTATCCCGCCGATGGTCAGAGCAATCACGCCTATCACGAGCAATCCCGCCAGAGGATACGGCAGCCAAAGCCAACGCAACTGGTTTTCCGATTGCTCCAGGGCCTGTTGCGCCTGGTGGTAGGTATTTTCCGCGGCAATCTCAAAGTTGACGATCTGCAAGTCCTGCGGCGCCGCGCGGTACTTGGCCAGAAAGTCTTCCGGCAATCCCTGGCCTGCAGTAACTTTTCTGCGTTCCTCGATGATCGGTTGGACTGCTTGCCCATGCCACTTCTGCTCTGCCGCCACCAGGTTCTGCAGAAGCTGGTCATGCTGGGCGCTGGCGTCCCACTGCGCCAGTTGTTCAATCCTTTGCTTGTCAGCCTGGATAAGTCCCAGGTTGGCGGAGTTCCCGTCCAGCAGGTAGCGGTTGAACGCCGCTTCCATATCGCTGAGGCGATGGATCGCTTCCGTCCTCGCGCGATATT
Source organism: Terriglobia bacterium (assembly GCA_041488515.1). Lineage (GTDB taxonomy): Bacteria > Acidobacteriota > Terriglobia > Terriglobales > Acidobacteriaceae > Angelobacter. Next base: position 14,601 of record JBGPPK010000011.1, read on the forward strand.
GCGAAGCAGCGTCCTTGTAGCTGTTGAGCGCGGCGTCAAGGTGATGAATCTGGTAGCCATAAAACGCCAGAGCCGCCGCTCCCAGCAGGCCCAACAACAGCAGGCCAATCAGGCGAATCCAGGCCTTGCGCGCCAGCTTGATTGCCGGTATGGGAATCATTAAGAGAGAAGACATGGCGAGGAGAAGGCTAGCACAGCATTCTGCTGGGTCCAATGATCAAGCATGGTAATTCTCGTCTGTGTCTGCTAGTTTCCTTTTATTTTGCGCATGATCCACACCAGGATGACCGCGCCCAGAATGGCGACCAGAATGGTGTAAATAGTGCCGCCCTGTCCGGTGCCACCAAAAAACTGCATGATCCAGCCGCCGAGCACGGCGCCCAAAATGCCCAGAATAATGTCACCCACAACGCCAAAGCCGGAGCCTTTCATGATCTTGCCCGCGGCCCAGCCTGCAATCAGCCCGACAAGGATCCACCACAGAAAATGCATCATACGCCCCCTCCTGAATGAACTTTCGGCCGCTGGACGACTTCGAGGGTTCCCGTTTCCGCCAGCCTGATCATGCAGGGCTATCTTACTCGTTTACAAACGGCCTGTCTTTTCCATCTGTTCCGCCCTGCACGAATCTCCGGGGCGGCGCCGCTCGTCTAATGGTCTGTGATCGCTCGGGTCATTTACAATCGTTTGTTTGCCTTCGAGCGGTTTGCCAAACAGGGGGAGCATGACTGTGCCAGATACGATTTATGACGTTGCCATTGTCGGTGGAGGCCCGGGCGGATACTCAGCCGCTTTCCGCGCCGGCCAGCTTGGATTGAAGACCTGCCTGATTGAGAAGGAAGACAAGCTCGGCGGCACGTGCCTGCACGTTGGCTGCATCCCGACCAAGGCCCTGCTCTTCAACGCCGAAGTTTATGACCATCTCAAAGCCGCCGAAGAGTACGGAATTGACGGCCTGGGCGCGGGCAAACTGAACTGGAAAAACATTCAGGACCGCAAGAACAAGATTGTCGCCAAGCACACCAAGGGGCTCGACTTCCTGGTTCGAAAAAACAAGGTTGACCGCGTTCTCGGCTTCGGCCGCCTGACCGGTCCCGCGAAAAACGGCGTACATACCATTCAGGTTGAAGGCGGCAAGGGCGCCACTGAGGTCAAGGCGAAAAACATTGTTCTGGCCACCGGTTCTTATGCACGCATGCTGCCTGGCCTCAAAGCCGATGACCGCGTCCTGACGAATATTGAGGTGCTCAGCCTGCCGGCCATGCCTAAATCGATGATCATCATCGGCTCGGGCGCCGTGGGGGTGGAGTTCGCTTCCATCTATCGCTCCTTCGGCGCTGAAGTCACGGTCATAGAGATGCTGCCGCGCCTGGTGCCTGTGGAAGACGAGGATGTCAGCAAAGAACTGCTCCGCTCATTCAAGAAGAAGGGCATCAACTGCTTCGTCAACACCAAAGTGGAAAAAGTTGAGAAGACTAAAGACGGAGTGTCTGTAAGCTTCACTCCTCAAGGCGAAGCTACGCAGAAGCTGGAAGCGGAGAAAGTGCTGGTCGCCGTGGGCCGCGGACCGAACACCGAGGGCATCGGCCTGGAAAAAGCGCCGAATATCAAGGTAGAACGCGGCTTTGTCCACACCAATGAATGGATGGAGACTGGCGAAAAGGGTATTTACGCCATCGGCGATATCGTTGCCGGCATGCCGCAACTCGCGCACGTGGGCTCCATGTGCGGGATCGTGGCGGTTACCCGCATCGCCGGCAAGCCCGCGAAGGCGGTGAACAAGAACCACATTCCTGGCTGCACTTACTGTGAACCCCAGATCGGCAGTGTGGGCCTGACGGAAGCCAAAGCCAAAGAAGCAGGGCACCAGGTGAAGGTCGGCAAGTTCCCCTTCACGGCCAACTCCAAGGCCACCATCATCAATAACCATGAGGGCTTCATCAAAGTGGTGTCCGATGCAAAGTACGGCGAGATCCTGGGCGTGCACATCATCGGGCCGATCGCTACGGAGTTAGTCGCCGAAGCAGTAACAGCTCTGGAGCTTGAGGCGACCGTGGACGACATGATGTTTACCATCCACGCGCACCCAACGGTTTCAGAGGGCATGCTCGATGCCTTCAGCGCCGTGGAAGGCAAAGCGATCAACGCATAAGAGCGATTCGGTTTTTCTGTAATCCCGAACCCGCGACGCGAAGTGCTGCAACGTTGGATCATTGCTGGAGAAGCGGGTGAGGGAGCCCTATCAATTCCGCGATATCTGAGGTTCATACTTCTTCCGTACGAATGCGAGCCCGTCTTTTCACTCTGGATCATCCATGACTTGGCATTTTGGGCAATCATAGGGATCCCTCGCTCGGGGTTTCACAAAGAGCCTTTTGCTAAGTGCCAGTTGCTGAATGCTTTTTCAGGAAACGTTTTCCCCTGTTTTCGTATCCCAGTAACGGGAGGGCCTGTCATGCCCATCGATCCGGTCTGTAAAATGGAAGTCAGCGTCTCTGACGCGGCTGCCAGCCACGACTATCATTCTGAAACGCTCTATTTCTGCTCGATCGATTGCCTGCGTGAGTTCGAGCGCGACCCCGCGCAGTACATGGATGACATGTCCGACGAAGAGCGGATCGCCGGCTAAAGCGCCGCTCTGCATTGGATTCTTAGAATCTTCTTGTTACCAACGTGATGGTCCTAAGTAACAAATCCTTAGGCGCGGTGGATTTGCCGGCCTATGATTTGGACATGGCAAAGCGTCGCGAGACACGCATCAACATGCCTCTTTCGGTCCGGCTTTGGGGCCTGGACCGTGAGGGCAAGGTGTTCTCCCAAAGCGCCAAGACTCTCAATATTGCCACCAGCGGGGCGCGCCTCTATGGCGTGACCGCGGCGCTGGAACGCGGATTCATCGTCGGCCTGCAATGCGGAAATATGAGGGCTCGGTTCATGGTGGTCTGGGTAGGCGAGAAGGGCAGCGCGCGCGAGGGCCAGATCGGCCTGCGCGCCGCTGCCAACGGCATTTGGAGCGTCGCCTTGCCCCGTGCCTCCGATGAAGATTTTTCCGCCTGGCTGTCGGAAAACTATCTCGCGGCCGAGACCAGCGCTTGATCCTGACCCTGTTCCTGCTCTTCATGGCATAAAATAAGATTTGTGCCGCTGCGCGTGATCAACGTGCTTTATCTCGGACGAGTGGATTACTCCATCGCGCTCGAGCTGCAGCAGACGCTCGTCCGCCTGGTGAAGGAGGGGCGCATCACCCATACGCTCCTCTTATTGGAGCATCCGCCGGTCATTACCCTGGGACGCAATGCGGGAGCGCAGAACATCGTGGCTTCGCGCGAGTTTCTGGCCGGCAATGGCGTGGAGTTACATGAGACCGATCGCGGCGGAGACGTAACCTTTCACGGTCCGGGCCAGCTCGTCGGCTATCCCATCTTTGATCTGCGCGCTTTCGATCCGCGCATTGGCGCCGTCGATTTTGTCCGCAAGATCGAAGAGGCCCTCATCCGCACCTGCGGCGACCTGGGCGTGATCACAGAGCGCATCCCCGGCCTCACCGGCGTCTGGACGCAAGATGAAGTCCCGGGGAAAATCGCCGCTATCGGCGTGCATATTTCCCGGGCCGTCACCTCGCACGGCTTTGCCCTCAACGTGACCACGAATCTCGACTATTTCAAGCTGATCGTGCCCTGCGGAATCTCCGACAAACCGGTGACTTCACTGGAGCGCGAGATGGCGAAGGGCTTCCTCAGCCGTGGGAAGAAAGTCCCCGCACTCGAGGAGATGGCGCAGCAGGTGGCGCGCAACTTTGGCCGCGTGTTTGAAGCCCAGACGCTCTGGCTGGATTCGCTGGATGCTTTGCTGTCTTCCGCGCCTGCCGAAGAATACGCTCCTGCGAACCAGGACGCGCCGGCCCGCGCGCCGGAAAAAATCCGCAAGCTGGCAGGCGACGAAGACATCTATCTTGCTTGACCCCGTGCACTCTCTGAACGACAAAGACCACCAACTCCAGCGCTGCTTTCTCCATCTAACCAAATGTGGAACACACCCCTAAACCGCATAACACCGCGTCGTCGCCCGGCAGTCCCGGCAAGAGACAGGAGAAGGCAATCTCCCATTTTGCCCGGGCGCGCCAGCAGGTTGCCCGGACAAACACCGTCAGCCTCTGGTTCAGCCGTTTTGCTGGCCGCACGGCGCAACTCGTCGGCCATCCTTATATGTTCATGCTGGCCGTGGCGGTGCTGGTTCTGTGGGCGGTCAGCGGGCCATTCTTCCATTTCTCTGACACCTGGCAGCTCATCATCAACACCGGCACCACCATCATCACATTTCTCGTCGTCTTTCTGATCCAGAACACGCAAAACCGCGACGCCAAGGCGCTTCACCTCAAGCTCGACGAGCTGATCCGCTCCCACGTGCCCGCGCACAATGACATGATCGATATCGAAAAACTCTCCGACGAAGAACTGGATGAGTTGGAAAAGCGCTACGCCGCCATCTGCGAGGCGAACAAGGCCCGGAAAGCGCGCAAAGACAAGGCGCCAGCTGCCTGAATACTCACGTGCAGCCGCCGCGAGCCCTGCTAGCGCGCCTTTATTCGATGAGCTTGAACGCAGCGTCACGCACCGTATTGAACGCCGATTTCTCCTTCGTCGGTGGCAGCTCGCTGTCCGTATTGAGCGCGGTGACGACTGCCTTTCCGTTTGCCGGATTGAAATACATGAATGCCAGGAACCCCGCCTGGCTGCCCGTATGACCAATGAAAGTCATCCCTCCGCGCCGCACGACGAAAAAGGAGAGGCCAATCGACTCCGACCTGTCCACAGTCTCTCCCGTTACCTGATCTTTTTGCGCCGTGGTCGGATACAATGGCCGCCACATCTCTTCGAGAGTTGCATGCTTCAGCACCGTGTCATAGCGCCGCTGCGTGTCCGCGTTGCCATGCGCCGCATTGGTCAGGAACGAAAGCCAGATCGCCAGATCTCCCAGCGGCGCGTTCCAGCCGCCATTGGGGATGGTGATTCCCGGATCGAACTCCGCGCCGTTGTCTTGCACCGTCTCTTTGCCGCTCGCATCTTTCATCAACGTGTAGTTGTGTGACCGGTCGGATTCCAGGTAATAGGGAGTCACTCCAAAATAGCTGTGGGTCATTCCCAGCGGCGCGAAAATGTTCTTATGCACATAGATTTCCCAGGAATCGCCGGTGAGCTGCTCGATAATGCGCGCCAAATAGATGAATGCGGGGTTCGAATAGCCGTAACGCGATCCAGGCTCAAACAATAGTTCCTGGTACGGCATCATGGCCACCAGTTGGTTCCAGGTAGTGGGCTCGAACGGCTCCCAGGGCTTGCCCTCTTTGTACGGCCAAGTGGGGTTCTGAAATCCAGCCGAGTGGGAGAGAAGCATGCGAATCGTGATCTTGTCGATGGCGCCGTAGGCGTCATGCACCATCCGTAGTTCGGGGATGTACCGGGTTACATGATCGTCAAGCGATAGCCGGCCACGGTCGCGGAGCTGCATGATCGCCACCGCGGTCAGAGTCTTGGTAATCGAGCCGTAATGAAAGATGGTGCGATCCGTCACGCGCTTGCTGTTCGCCTGGTCGGCAAACCCGTACTCGTGACGAGAGACCAGATTCCCGTCCCGCAAAACCAGGATGCCAGCCCCAGCTACGCGGCCACGTTCCATCGCGGCATCAAACATCTTTGCGAAGTCGGTCCATCCCCCCGGCGCCACCTGCTGCGCCATCAGGTTGCAGGAACCGGCCAGGAGTGTGATCAATATAAAATGCCATTTAAAAAGATTGAGATTGCGGTTCATTGGTTCTCCTGACTACCACGTGGGATGAAATGCCGCTACCCTCCGCGCTCTGGTCAGCGCTCAACAAAGGCAGATTGTAGCGTGCAACGACACATCGGTACAGCGACATTCGGCTGAGCGAGAGAGACAAAAGGCGATGGCGCTTTCCAGATCGCCTAAGGTATAAACTGGTAGGTCGCATGGCCAACAAATCCAAAGCTGCCCTGAAATCCGCCGGCAAGAAGAGCGCCGGAGCCTCCCTTTCGTCCAATGGCCGTCCCAAATCTTCCGCCGTCCGCGTCAATCAGTACGGCATCCCCGACTGGCGGCTGGAACAGCCGGAATTTGAGGTCATTGAAGTCACCGGCGGCGCTGAGGTCCACTATGAGATCAAAGGCAAGCTGAACACACCGGTGCCGCCGATTCGCGAATCAAAATACCTGACCAAGGACCAGCACCTGGAAATTTACCGCTGGATGGTGATGAACCGGCGCATGGAAGTGGCGCTGGAGAATCTCTACAAGCAGAGCAAAGTAGTCGGCGGCGTTTATTTCGGCCTGGGACAGGAAGCCTGCTCCTGCGCGTCGGCATACGCGCTCGGCCCTGACGACTGGTTTGCCCCCATGATCCGCAACCAGGGCGCGCAGCTCGTCCGCGGCTTTCACGCTCGCGACATCATGATGCAATACATGGCCAAGGCGGGCTCGCCGACAAAAGGCAAAGACGGCACGTCGCACTATGGCGATATTGAAAAACGTCACATGGTCTCTCCCATCTCGATGCTGGGGGACCTTCTGCCGGTGATGGCCGGCGTCTCCCTGGGGGCTCGATTGCAGGGCAAAGAACTGGCTTGCCTCACATGGATCGGCGACGGCGGGCAATCCACTGGCGTGAGTTATGAGGGCATCAACTTTGCCGCCGTGCGCAAGCTGGGCCTGGTGCTCATCATCGAGAGCAATCTCTGGGCCTACTCCACGCCGACGGAATATCAGGTCAACGTAAAAGATCTGGCCAATCGCGCGATCGGCTATGGCATGCCCGGCGTGATCATTGACGGCACTGACGCCTGCCAGGTTTATGACGCGACCTACGAAGCCGTTGAGCGAGCCCACCGCGGTGAAGGCCCGACTCTGATCGAAGCCAAGCTGATGCGCATGAAAGGCCACGCCATTCACGACGCCGCGGCCTATGTCCCCAAAGAAATGCATGAGTTCTGGCGCAAGCGCGACTGCATTGACCGCCTCAGGAAATATCTGGTCGATAAAAAATGGCTGACGCCGGGGCAGGACGAAAAGATGATCGTCGAAGTGGATGCTGAAATTGAAGCCGAGCGCGAATTCGCGGTCAACTCTCCCATGCCTGAGCCGCACACTGCCGCCGAGGGCGTCTACTGCGAAGACGGCTGCCACACGATCAAACCGAAGTACGGCATGCCTCAGAAAGCACGGCGCAGCGAAGGCAAGCTGAAGGAGACGGAGGCGGCAATACACTTTAAGTAGCTTTAGGTTTAAAGAGAACTGGTGCAGGATGACTGAGAGGAATATTGAGAGCCCGGAACCGGAGCGGTCGCAAGTGCTCGCCGCTATCGGCAGGGTCTTGCGGTTCATCCTTTGGCTGGTAACGCCACAAGGCCTGGCCGGGTTGTGGTTCCCTGAGAAATACGCAAAGGATCTCGGTGACGGTGGCGTTCAGAAATTATTTGGCCCTAAAAGTGACGCCATATCGAACCAACGAATTCGTCAAAGCCGCGAAAATCCGCGGTAGGTTTGTAAATCGGCGCTCATCAACGAAAATCAGCGGCACGCAGGTATTTTGAAAAAATGGCCCAGGCAACGTATCTCGAAGCAATCCGGCAGGGACTCTGGGAAGAGATGGAGTCCGACCCCACCGTCTTCTGTATCGGCGAAGACATTGGCATCTACGGCGGCGCGTTCAAAGTCACGGACGGCTTTGTCCACCACTTTGGCCCCGAGCGAGTAATTGACACGCCCATCGCCGAGTCGGCTATCGTGGGCGCGGCGTTTGGTGCGGCGCTTACCGGCATGCGCCCAGTCGCGGAATTCCAGTTCATAGATTTCATCGGCTGCGCCTTCAATCAGATCGTGAACATGGTGGCCAAGTCGCATTACCGCTGGGGCGCGCCTGCTCCCCTCGTTCTTCGCGGGCCGGCCGGAGGCGGCGTGCACGGCGGGCCGTTCCATTCGCAAAATCCTGAAATGCACTTTGTGCACACGCCGGGAATGAAAGTGGTCGCTCCGGCCACCCCCAGCGACGCCAAGGGCCTGATCAAGTCGGCCATCCGTGACAACAATCCTGTTCTTTTCCTCGAACACAAATTCCTCTATCGCCGCATTAAAGAAGAGGTGCCGGAGAACGGCTATACCGTGCCCATCGGCAAGGCGCGCGTGCATCGCCAGGGCCGCGATCTGAGCGTGATTACTTATGCCGCGATGGTCCACATCGCGCAGGAAGCCGCGGACATTCTGGCTCGGGAAGGAATTGAAATCGAGATTATCGATCTGCGCACGCTCTGCCCGCTCGACCGCGAAGCCATCACGCAGACGGTGAAGAAGACGAACAAAGTGATTCTTCTCCATGAAGACACGAAGACCGGCGGCCTGGCCGGGGAGCTTGCCGCCATCATCAACGAAGAAGCCTTCGACGATCTTGATGGCCCCATTGTGCGCATCACCGCGCTCGATACGCCTGTTCCCTTCTCTCCGCCGTTGGAGCATTTCTTCCTGCCCAAGGTGGAGGACGTGGTGCGGGAAGCGCGGAAGCTTCACGCTTACTGAGAACTGTTCATCAGCAAGACACGGAGGCGCGGAGAAAAGCAAAAAAAATGCCGCTGATGAACGCAGACATACGCTGATCAGAAATATTAACTTGCCTCTGTGCGATCAGTGTTCATCTGCGTTGATCTGCGGCAAACATGCTTTTTCTTTGTTTTCTCCGTATTTCCGTGTCTCCGTGGTGAAATAATAGGCGTCTTATGTACTACCTCCTCAAAACCGAACCCACCGTCTACGGCTTTGCCGATCTGCAGAAAGAGCAGTCCACCATTTGGGACGGCGTGACCAACCCGGTCGCGGTGAAGAACTTGCGCAACATGCAAAAAAGCGACAAGCTCGTCATCTACCACACCGGCGACGAGAAGAGCGCGGTGGGCACAGCCGCGGTCGAATCGGTCGACGCCACTGATCCCAAGGTTCCCAAAGTCAGGATCAAGGCCGGGAAGCTGATCTCGCATCCGGTCGCGCTTTCGGAAATCAAGGTAAGCAAGCTTTTTGACGATTCTCCGCTGGTTCGCCAGGGCCGGTTGTCCGTGGTGCCGCTGAGCAAGGAGCAGTACGAGTGGCTCACGGGAAGGTAATGCCTCCGCGCGGCATTCCTGCGACTGATTTATAATTTCTAGTTACGGTAAACCAGCCGGGTCGCACCTGTGGAAGGATTCCATGCCAACTGACGTACTAATGCCCCAGATGGGCGAATCGATCTTTGAAGGCACGATCACCAAGTGGCTGAAGAAGCCGGGCGAAAAGGTCCAGCGCGACGAGCCGCTCTTTGAAATTTCCACGGACAAGGTGGACGCCGAAATTCCCGCGCCAGCGGCGGGGGTGTTGAAAGAGATCAAGGTCAAGGAAGGCGCCACAGTGCAGGTGAATACCGTGGTCGGCGTGATCGATGCCGAAGGCAGCGCCGCTGCTGCCAAGGCACCAGCCGAGCCCGCGCAGGCCAAGGCCGCGGCGCCGGCCGCAAACCAGGCCGCGCCCCAGGCCGACGGGACCTCCGCTGCCAAGCAGCCTCCGGCGACAGAATCGTCAGCGCCCGTGCAGGAAGAGAAAGCTCCGGCCGGCGCGAACGGCGGCGCGGCCACGGAAGTCGTGATGCCGCAGATGGGCGAATCCATTTTTGAAGGCACGATCACGAAGTGGCTGAAGAAAGTGGGCGACAAAGTCCAGCGCGACGAGCCGCTGTTTGAAATCTCCACCGACAAAGTGGATGCCGAGATTCCCGCGCCCGCCGCGGGCGTGCTGCGCGAGATCAAGGTCAAGGAAGGCGCCACGGTGCAGGTCAACAGCGTGGTGGCGGTGATCGGCGGGGCAGGAGCGCAGGCACAAGCCGCACCGGCAAAAGCTGCTCCGGCAAAGCCGGCGCCTCAGCCACAGGCCGTGCCGCAACAGCAGTCGCAGCTTCAGCCGCGCGAGCAGGTCATCGGCTTTCCCGCCGGCGATCGTGGGCATGATGGTGAGCGTGTGCGCTCTTCACCGCTGGTGCGCCGCATTGCGCGGGAGAGCAACGTTGACCTGAGCCAGGTCCCGGGCACCGGCCTAGGCGGACGCATCAGCAAGAACGATATCCAAAATTTTATCCAGCAGCATGGCGCGGGCGGAGGCAGGCCGCAAGCTGTGGCCGCGCCGCCGCAATCGCGTCCCGCAGCCCAGCCGCAGGCACAGGCTTCGGCTCAGCCACAACCGTCGCCGCGTCCGTCCGCGCCGCCCGCAACACAGGTTGTGCCGGGCGAACTGGTCCCCATGACGCCGATGCGCAAGAAGATCGCCGAGCGCATGGTGGAATCCAAGCGCACCAGCGCCCACGTGCACTCCATTTTCAAAGTAGATATGACGAGGATCGCCAGGTTCCGCGAAAAGAACCGCAAGGCGTGGGAGGAGCGCAACGGCGTCAAGCTGACATTCATGCCCTTCATCGCCAAGGCCATGTTGCATGGCATTCGCGTGAAGCCGATCATCAATTCGTCCGTGGTGGGCGATGCCATTCAGTACCACAAGAGCGTAAATATCGGGATTGCGGTTGCGCTGGAGTGGGGGCTGATCGTTCCCGTGGTCAAGGGCGCGGAGAACCTGAGTTTCGTCGGATTGCAGCGGGCCATCAGTGATCTGGGGGCGCGCGCACGCAACAAAAAGCTTGTGCCCGAGGACGTCCAGGGCGGCACCATCACCATCACCAACCCGGGGATTTACGGGCCGCAGTTCGGCTTGCCTATCATCCTGCAGCCGCAAGTCGCTATTTTGGGAATGGGCGGCATCTTCAAAGAGCCGGTAGTTGTGACCGATGAGGACGGCAATGACTCCATCGCCGTCCGGCAAATCATCCGGCTGAGCGTGGGTTACGATCACCGCATCATTGACGGCGCCGATGCTGACCAGTTCATGGTGGCGGTGCGCGAATACCTGGAGAATTTCAACGAAGACATTGGATAAAGGTAGGGATCCTTCGCTTCGCTCAGGATTTCGGCTGGCGGCTCAAACGCCGCCAGAACCCCGCAACTTCAACGAAGATATCGGATAGGAAACTCATCGTGAATCAGACAAGGCGGCGGGCATAAGACAGGCCCGCCGCTTTCCATTTTTACCGAGAATTTACAGGTAGCTCAGGTCGCCAGGATTCTGCCCCTTCAATCATCAACCTGCTGTGAATTCAAATGCTTACATAGTATGACCGCTCTGCGCCGTGACTCTGCATCTAACGTTACGGACGTGCCGCTACTCTGGTTAACCAGGTTGCGCCGGGCGTAAAATTTGAGTTGACGCTTTCCTCGCTAGCGTCAGCAGTTCTTACTGAAGAGGCTTGATTGCTATGTCAAAAGTTTTAGGCATTCTCTTTGGGTGCATCGCGCTGATAGGGGCGGTCGGCTGTGGTGGCGGTTCCAGCACACCCGCGCCCACTCCCACGCCACCGAGCCAAATTTTCCCGAATGACGAGTCGTTGGCGCAGGCGCCCCCGGTGAAGTTGGGGACCTCCGGCGGCAATTCCCTCGACCTCGGCGCTAAAGTGTGTTGTATCGGCACCTTGGGTAGCCTCTGGACGAAAACGGGTGTAACCAACCCTGTCATCCTCAGTAACAACCACGTCTTAGACAGGTCCGGCAAGGGCGCTGCCGGCGAAGCGATCAATCAACCCTTGCAATTGGCATGCACAAATCCAGCCGCGCCGGCGCCGCTTACGGTTGCGCATCTTACGCAGAGTGCAGCGTTGAAGCCCGCCGCTAATGAGACCACAGGTCCCTGCAAGGGCGCGACCACGCCGCTCTGCGGCCACGCTCCCAGCAACGTTGACGCGGCCATCGCCGAAATTGCCGTCGGGCAGGTTGATCTCTCCGGCACCATTCTGGATCTTGGCCCTGTTGGGACCACGAGCATTGCCGCGGCGGCGCCTTCCAGCACAATTGGCGTACCGGCGCTGGGAGAAGGAGTCGGCAAGAGCGGAAGAACTACCGGCCTTACCTGCTCCTCCATTCAGTCGCTCGATTTGACCATCAACGTGGATTATGACGCAACCTGTGGCGATACATCGCCGGCATTCACAGCTTACTTCACGAACCAGGTAACCATTAGCGGCGGAAGCTTCAGCGCCGGCGGCGATTCCGGTTCTTTGATCGTGGATACCGCCACTGCCCGGCCGATAGGGCTCCTGTACGGAGGCAATACGGTGAGCACGGTCGCCAACCCAATCCAGGATGTCATCAAGGCCTTTGACGGCGGAGTCCCTGGAGCCTTTACCATTGTGGGTGGCCCAGATCATCCGATCAGTTGCGCACGCACAGCCACGGCGAGTGCGGTGCAGGTGGGATCTGCCCAGGCAGCGTTAGTCCCAGCGGAACGCCAGCGCGTAACAGCGGTCCAACAGCGGCGCTCTGTACAACTGATGCAGGACCCGGCAATCAAAGCTGTAACTGTTGGCACCAGCGCCGACAATCCCAATGAAGGCGCCCTGCTGATCCAGGTCTCCGGAAACTCCATCCCGCGGGTGCCGCCGACGGTCGATGGAGTCCGCACGCGTCTGGTGTTCGATGCCTCAGCGGCTGCCATGTCTCATCCTTCGATCGGAGCGCAGGAGGTTGACCGTGCCGCGGTGGTCAAGGAAGCCCATGTCGGCGATCTGATGGGCCAGCCGGGAATTCAGGGCGTGGGGGTCGCTATCAGCGAGGACAACCCGGCCGAAACCGCGGTTTCCATTTACGTGGTAAAAGGCGTAGCGCGCCCGCCGATCCCGGCCGTGATTGATGGCGTTCGAACAAAAATCTTTGAAGGAACGCGCTTCAAGGCCTATTGATTGGCTCCAGAACCAGGCCCCGGCTGTAAAGCCGGGGCTTTTTCTTTTCAGCGGATGCCCAGATCGCGTGCCGCCTCGGCGGCAATCTCGGCCATCGTGCTCACCGGAGCGATGCGGATGGCCTGCTGTTCCAGCGTTTCCCGGGCAAAGCTCACGGCCTCGTCCGCGGGCAAATCATCCTCTACCACGGTGGTGAGCTGCGCCTGCTTGCCTTCGGCTTTTCTGATCCCTTCGGCCAGCCGGGGAAAAGTGTACGCCAGGACCTTCGCTGCATTCACATCAGTAGCGAGCGATACGGCATGGAAGAGCTTGACTGTACCGTTAGGGCTGTAGCCGCAATCGAGCTTCAGCGGATCGCCGCTGCGGGTATATCGAGAGACCGGGACCTTCTCTTCCATCAGCGGCCAGACGCCGGCGCTTTCGAACTCCTGGCGCATCTTCTGATAAATCGCCTGGCGCGTGCTCAACTCGCGCGGCTGGCGCCGCCGCGGACGCTCCAGGTAGAGTCGCGCCAGCTCGTCCGCCTCAGCCTCGGGCGACTCGGCCAGGCACGCCTGGAATTCCGAGGTTTGAAGCGCGTTGGAGAATGAGTCCTGGATGCGGCGCACGATGAAGTCGTGGTCGCCATTCATCTGTAGCAGTTTCTCCCGCAGATCGCTTTCCAGGGCTTGCAGCACCTCCATGTCCGCTTCCGGATCCAGGCAGAGCACGCGCGACCAGTCCCGGGTGAAGCGTATCTGGGCGTTCCCCGCCGGCGGCAGCAGCACCAGGCCAATGTTTACGAACTCATTCTTCACCGCGTCCGGGGCGTAACGGAGGACAAAGAACCGGCATGGATGCTTTTGGGGCGTCATTGCACCTCCGAATTTCTCGCAGCGGCGCTCTCCGCTGCTACCCGGCCCCACGCGGGAAACGGCTGGCGCGTCGAATTGCGAAATGCCGTGATCAGCTCCCGCACCTTGCTCCTCCGCTCCACGATCTTCTCCACCAATCCTTCCATCTCTTCCCAGTCATTGCCCGCCCACATTGGCGGTACCGTGCCCGCGATTTCACGGATGGCAGCGGGAGCAAAATTCTCCACCCGGGCCAGCCAGGGCTCAAATGATTCCCATCCACTGACGTGCTGATATACAAGGTTGCGCGCGTAGACGCCGCGCAGCGCAGAATCGGGAAAGTTCCATTCACCTGCATTGAAACAATAGCCCTGGTCGATGAACGTGGCCGTGTATTTCCGTTCGTGCGCCTTCTTCCAGAAGACGGCCTGGCGTCCGTTTGCGTTGCCCAGCCATTTATCCACCACCAACATGCCGGCGAATGTCGCAAGATTTCTCACCTTCGGCATCATGCTTTCGGGCAGGTAATCGAAGACCTGGCCCTGCGCGGGATCGCATACGTAACGCGCGCCGAACTGCAGGCCGGGTTTGCAGCGCGAAGAAAGTCCCGACTGGTCCGTGCGCAGCTCTAGTGTGTTTTCCACCAGCCATTCCCTGACTTCGACGATCTCCGTCACCGGGACCGGCAGTCCGACGCTTTCCGCCAGGCGTGTTGCCAACAACTCATTGGCCAGCACGCGCAGGTGCTGCGGATTGTTCTGGAACTTGACCACGTAGAAGTGGCCGTCGTCAGCGCGCATCAAATGCGCCTGCGCTCCACCGCGCATCCTCCGCACGTGCTGGACTGCCTCCACCGGCATGGCTGAAGATTGTACTAGCAATTCCGGCAAGAAATGGTTTGGCTTCAGCTTGCCGGATCCGCACTTACGACGGCCGTTCTTTCCGCTCTTTCTCCCGGTCCGCCGCCATGTGCCGCAGAGCGCGGCCTTGAATGGGAGTTGGATCTTTGACCAGCCCATAGGTCTTGCGGCCTACATGGTCTTCCGGCAGGTATTCAGTAATCGGACGTCCTTGCTCATCGACAAACAGCAGGCAATGGCAGTACTTGTAAATTTGCATGTCATCACACGCACAGATCCATGTACGATGCCCGGCTTCCTCTTTCTTGTCGGGATAGAAGCGGCACGGACAGAGCGGCTTGCCGAGCGTATCCATGTGGCGGGCCAGCCCCAGTACCACGGCTTCAGTCACGTCTCTGTCAGGATGTGTGCTGGTGCCGGATTTCGCGCAATACTTCTCCACAAACCTGCGTATCCGCTGCAAAGCCTCTTCGCTGACAACAGGACTCATACACGCTCCGCAAGCAAATTGTTTCAGAGACTGACGTTACCTCGACTTGGATTGGCGTTGGTGGCCTCGTAAACCTTCACAAACTCTTCTACGCTCTCCACATAGACATCGGCAAAGTCCACCACGTAGCGTCGCTCCTGGATCACGGTTTTGGCCTGCTCCAGCGGCCAGCCGAGCACGCGCAGGATGGCCAGGGTCATCATAGGCGCGCGGTGCACTCCGGCGGCGCAGTGTATGTAAATCTTGCTCTCCGCTTCATCCAGGGCGGCCAAGGCAAACTCCACGCCTGCTTGGAAAAGCTGCGGCGGCTTGGGCAGGAAGTCATCGTCGGTGGGGTTGAAGAGCACTTTCACCGGATAAGGCTCGGCTAAAGGACGGTCGTCAAACTCGATCTGCATATCGATGATATGCGTGACGTCGTGCCGTAACAGTTCTTTCAGATTTTCTTCATTCCAGATGCCACCGCCGACCGCGATCCGGTCGGTCACCCAAGTCATGTCCATAGCAGCATGTTAGCATTCGGGACGCTGTTGTTCATTCATGCCGCAGCGCCTGCGTGGGATTTACGCGCGCGGCGCGGGCCGCGGGAATGTAGCCGGCAATCAGAGCGACCACGCCCAGAATGGCGACGGCGCTCAGCACCGCCAGGGGATCAAGCGCACCCAGCCCATAAAGCCGCGATTTGATCAACTGCACGCCGCCGGCGGTAAAGCCCACGCCCGCCACCACGCCGATCATGATCATGATCCCAGTTTCGCGCAGGATCATATTGACCACGCGGCCGCGGCCCGCTCCCAGCGCCATGCGAATGCCGATTTCGTTGGTCCGTCGCGCCACGCCGTACGAGAGCACGCCGTAGAGTCCAGTCGAGGCCAGCAGCAGCGCCATGATCCCGAAGATAGAGCAGAGGCGGGCGACCATGCGCGGCTGCGCATTGGTGCGGTCCACAGACACGGCAACCGGACGTGCACCCTCCACCGGCAGATCTTCATTCACGGCCAGAATGGCCTTTCGCACCGAGGAGATCATCTGTTCCGGATCGCCGGCCGTGCGGATCTCAAAAATGGCCCACTCATTCGGTCCCTGCATTCCCTGGTCGCCGGGAATGTAAAAGCGTGGCGGAACGTCGCCGCGCAGGCGATGGTCACGCGCGTTTTTGGCCACACCCACAATCTCCATGACGCTCTTCTTGTCCCCGAACTTTTGTGTGATGTGGCGGCCAATAGGGTTGCGTCCGTTGAAAAAGAGTTTGGCGAATGCCTCATTGATCACGCAGACGTGCGGCGAAGCAGCTGTGTCCTGCTGCCCCAGTTCTCGTCCCAGAAGCAGAGGAATGCCGACCGTGGAAAAATACTGTGGACCCACCATGTCAAAGCGCGAGAATTTTTCGTTGTCTTTTGCCGGCGTGAAGCCCTCGACGTCGATTTCATCGGCTGATTCAGAGCCGCTGAACAGACCGTTAATGGAGTACGTTGCTCCCTGCACGCCGGGCAGCGCGCGCAGACGCTCCGTGAGATCGCGCCAGAGAAAGGAGAGACGTGCATCTTTGTAGCCGGCGGTTACGCCATCGGCGCTTACCAGGAGCAGATGCTCTTTGGGATACCCCAGACCGACCGACTGCAAGTTCCACAGCGTGCGCAGGAAGAGTCCCGCTCCGGCCACCAGCAGGAGAGACAGCGCCACCTGCACGATGACCAGCCCTTTCGCCAGGTTCAACTTGCTTCCAGAAGCCGTGGCGCGGCCACTATCGCGCAGGCTGTCATTCAGGTTCACGCGCGTGCCGCGCAGGGCGGGGACAAGCCCAAACAGGATCCCGGTCACCAGCGTCACGCCCACGGTAAAGCTCAGAACCCTCCAGTCAAGGCTGGGAGCGAGAGCGAAATCTTCTCTGCGCTCGGAAAGCAGCAGCACCAGTGCGCGCGACGCGCCCCAGGCCAGCAGCAGGCCTGCCGCGCCACCCATCAGGGAGAGCACCATGCTCTCGGTAAGAAATTGCCGCACCAGACGGAACCTTGAAGCTCCGATGGAGAGACGCACGCCCACTTCCTTGGTGCGAGCTGTAGCGCGGGCCAGGAGCAGATTGGCCACGTTGATGCACGCAATCAGCAAGACCACGACCGAAGCCCACAACAAAACTTTCAATTGCTGCGCGAAATCCTCTCGTCCGCCAAAGGCTCCGGTGCGGGCGTCATGCAGCTTGATGTGCTGGTCCATCGCTTGCTTGCGGGTTTCCGGATCGAGCGTGGTCGGGTAGCCATTCTCGATGATGCCGCGGAAGAGTACATCGATCTCCGTCTGTGCGCGGGCCTGCGCTACGCCGGGCTTGAGGCGACCAAACGCATGCAGCCACATCACCTTCTCAATGCTCTTGCTCAGGTCTTCATGCAGCCAGTCGCGGCCGGGCATGACCAGCGGCTGCATCATCATGGGCATCCAGAAATCGGGCTTGTCGCCGACGCTTTCCCCGGTAAAGCCCGGCGCGGCCACGCCGATTACGGTAAGCGTGGCGCCCAGAATCTTGACGGGCGTGCCCACCACGGACACGTTGCCGCCAAAGCGCTTCTGCCAATAGTCATAACTGATGACCGCGTACGGATCTTGCCCCGGGCTTTTGGCTTCGTCCCGGTTGAAGAAGCGCCCGATCGCCGGATCGACGCCAAGTACCGAAAAATACTCTTCTGACACCAGCCGGCCGCGAGCGTCTTCCGGCTGGCCTCCGGCGATCCGCACCTGCCAGCGGTTCATCTCCGCTTGCGCGGCGCATAGTCCATCGAGGGTGGTGGCGTGGTCGCGCAGTTGGGCAAACTCGGCATAGGTCAGCATGCCTCGCTCGCCTGAGTTGAGCCCGGAAGAAACGCCTGAGGTATTCGGGTCCGTGAGCATTACCAGCCCCTGGGGGTCGCGCACCGGCAGCGATTTGAGCATCACCACGTTCATCACGCTGAAAATAGCGGTGTTGGCGCCAATGCCAATGGCCAGCGATGCCACCGCCACCAAAGTGAAAACGGGATTGCGGGAAAACTGGCGCGCGGCGTAGCGCAGGTCTTTGAGCAAGGTCTCTGTCCATGCGGCGATGGGCATATCTTTTTCTCCCAGGAGGAGTTTTGGGCACAGTCCTATCCGTCTATCTGACTGGCGAAGTGCTAATAGGTTAGCACGTTGGGATGGAATTTGATTCTGCCAAAGAAAAAACGCAACGGGTTTTCCGTCGCGCTTTCGAGATGGTATCTGCAGAGCCGGCTATCCCAGGTATTTCAGAAAATCTTTCGGCGTGCTCTTGTCGAACCCGGGAAACACCTTGGTCAGGTCCTTATTGCCGAGATGATTAGCGACAGCTTCACTGAGTACCTGTCGAAAATCAGTGGTCACGGCCAGGTCGCGGCCTTCATACAAATGCTCGGTCTGAAGCCCGGGCCAGCGGCCATACATCCTACCGCCTTTGACCGGGCCGCCCAGAACAAACATTACGTTGGCGTGCCCGTGGTCCGTGCCGCGATTGCCGTTCTCACGCGCAGTGCGGCCGAACTCTGACATGGTAACGATCACGGTATTCTCCGCCAGGTCGCCCAGGTCGGTCCAGAAGGCTGCAATCGACTGCGAGAACTCCCGCGTAAGATTGGCGATCTGCCCTTGCACGCTGCCTTCGTTCACATGGTGGTCCCAGCCTCCGATGTCGGCGAACGCAACTTCAACGCCGAGGTTCGCTTTCACCAGTTGCGCCACCTGGCGAAGGCTGTCACCAAAGCGTCCCCGCGGGTAGTTGGCGCCGGCGGCGGGAGCGTATTTCTCCGGGTCAGCGGACTTAAGCATCTTGACCGCTTCAAAGGTCTCATTGCCGGTGCCGTGAAGGACTGTGTCGACCGATTTCTCATACATGGCTTCAAAAGTGTTGCTGGCAATATTCGCGCCGGCGCCGGAGCCGCGTCCTCCTACGGCAAAGCCGCGGATGTCAGCCATCGCCACCGCGGGCACCGAACCGGCCAGCGTGCGCGGCAGCGCTCCGCCCATGGCCACGGCGCGGAAAGGAGAGGCGTCCGGCTCCTTCACACCGGCAATAGCGCGGTTCAGCCAGCCATCTTCGGTAGACTTGATGCCCGGCGTGCCTGATTCCATGTAATCCTGCGCGTCAAAATGTGAACGCGTATTGTCGGGCGAGCCCGCGGCATGCACGATGGCGAGATGCTTCTGGTCCCAGAGCGGTTTGAAAGCGGTCATCGATGGGTGCAGCCCGAAAAAGCCATCCAGATCGATCACGCTCTGGCGCGGGATGGCGATGCTGGGACGCATGCCGTAATACGCCTGCTCGCCGTGGGGCACAACAATGTTAAGGCCGTCGGCCGCGCCACGCTGAAAAAGGACGATCAGGCGTTTCTTGCCCGGCGCGGCGGTTTCAGCAGCGTAAACCGCGCGCGTAAGAAAGCTGGGAATGGCGCTGGTGCCTACGATGGCCAGCGCACCGTTTTTCAGAAATACTCTTCGGGTAATCGACATCTTTTCCCTTTCTTATCGTCATCCCGAGCCGCGTTTTGCGACGGCGCGTTTTCTTCAGCGCTGGAGTAGCGGCGAGGGACCTTGCGTTTGATGAGCAGATTCCTAGCGGGCCCGACTAAAAGTCGCGCCCTGATACTTGTCTCAAAATCACCTTCTTTGAAATTCCGGTGAGCCCATAATCAGGCCGGCAATCGCGCCATAATTTGGTTTCTTGTCCATGTCGTCCAGCTTGCGCTGTGAGATCTGGGGATCGCTCAATTGCTTCTGCATCACGGCATGGGTCTGCGGAGAAACGTCGCCGGCCAGGATGGACTGCTCCAGAGCGGCCAACGCGGCGTCGGCATCGGCCGGCGCAGGGCCGCGCAGCAGGGCCTGCGGATCAAGCGACGCGCCCGGCAGTTTGCCGGAGCCGAGCGCCAGAGCGAAGTTCATGCGGTTCAGCAGCGCGGAGGAGTTGACCCAGGCCTCCGCTTTCATGGAATAGCCAGTAGGCGGCTGCATGGCGTAAAGCGGCATGCCCATGCGGTTCAGAGTGGCCACCAGCGGCAGCGCGTTCTGAATATCCGCGCCGGAGACCCGCACCGCCGAGGCGACAAACTCAAACGGCGTTTTCATCTTGGCGCGGTAAGCGTCGGCGGACCAGAACTCAGGCGAATGGAACATGGTGCGCAGGACCTCGCGGATGTCGCCATCTTTTTTCTGGAACGTGTCCGCCATGCGGTCCACCAGGGTCTGCGGCGGATTGTCGGAGACAAAGCGCATCGCCAGCTTGCGCGAGATGAATTTCGCTGTAGAAGGATGGTGGGCCAGCACGTCCAGCATCTCCTCGCCTTCCTTCTCGCCGTGGTTGCCGACCTTGTGCCCCAGAACGTACTTGTTTCCCGGCTCGTGGGCACGTTCGTTGAAGTGGAAGCTGCCGCCCAGCTGCGGCTGGTCGATGCTCCAGCCGGTGAGCACTTTGGCCAGCTCGGTTACGTCCTTCTGCGTGTAGCCGCCGTCCACGCCGAGCGTGTGCAGCTCCATGATTTCGCGCGCGTAATTTTCATTCAGGCCGCTGGGACGGTTTTTGGCCTGCTGTTGCGCCCTTTGCCGGGCAAAACGTCCGCGCCGGCCCATGCGCCGCTGCGGACCGTACTTGGCCAAGTCAGAGTCAGGGCCCACGCTCTGCCAGTTATCGAGATAGAAGAGCATGGCGGGGCTTTTGGCGGTTGCCGACAAAATGTCTTTGAACTTGCCCAGCGCGTGCGGACGGATCACGTCACGCTCATAGGTATTGAGCATGTAACGGTCCGGGCCTTTGCCGATGAAGACGTTGAAGTGATTGAACCAGAAGTCAGACAGTACTTCTTCCAGCTGGCGATCGCTATAGATGGCGCGCAGCAGCTTGGCCTGGGAGATTTCTCCGCCGACCACGGCCTGCGGCTGCACGATCGCCTCCACGGTCTCGCGCTGCTCCGGCTTCATGCCGTCAACCAATTGCAGAGCGCGTGGGCCTTTGTAGGTCCGCGCCAGATCAAGACGCTCTTCCGCCGACATCTTCAAGATGGCTTTGTAACGCGCGTCGGGAGGCATTTGCAGCAAGAAATCGCCTTCAATATCGGCATACATGGCGTCTTCGCGGCGCTTTTGCTGACGGCGCTGCCCCGGGGTGAGCGGAGGATCGTCGGGGCCAAGGCGCATTTGTGCCGGCGCATCTTTTGTGCCTGCGGCGGCCGGTGCTCCGGCGGCGGCCTGGGCGCCTGAGGTCGTCTTTGTGTCCGCGGCAGGTTGATCCATGTTGTTGAGTCCGGTGTTGGCTCCGGCTGCGCCTTTGTCTTCTTTATTATTCTGCTGGCGCTGGTAGGCGGCCATGCGCGACTCATAAACCGCCCTTTTGCCCGGATCGGAGGGCATGGACATGCGCCCATTCTCAATGGCCCTCAGCACCTGCGGCGGCGGAAAGTTTTCCACCATCTCGCGCGTGCTCATCTTGAGCGTGCGAAAGGGCGTAAGGCGGGCTTCGATGGCATTATCATTGATCTTTTCCGGATGAAGCTGCTCGTCAAACCACTGGTCGAGCCCCATTGAACGGACGCGGTCTACGTCTCCAGGGCGAACGCCAAAGGTAAAGCGGTTCAGCGCGTGGACGATGCGCTTATCATCTTCCATTTGCGCCACTGGCTGCGCGGCAGTGCTTGCATCAGCGGCTTTTGATTTGGATTTTTTGTCTCCGGCAACCAGCACGGCGGTGGAGACCAGCAAGATGAGGCCCAGCAGAATCAGTGGCTTACGCGCATCGGGCATAGACGCTCCAGGAACTCTTCTCTATTCGAGCATATTAACCCCAAGCTGGGTAAAAGTTGTGGAGAAAACGGATTAGGCCAGGGTTACACGACCGCGCGTCATGCGGCGGTTCAGTTCTGAAACCATATGATCGATGTCCGTAGGAGAGATATTGCAGCCCACGCTGGGGTCAAGAAACATCTTGCGCGATTTGTCCGGGGCGGAGGACCAGGGGCGCGGCGGCGAAACGTGACTAACGGCGTCACGCCGCAACTGCACCAGGAGGGCATGCACAACTTCGCCATCCAGCTTGGCCGGCGCCAGCCAGCTCAGTTGCGCTGCGGCCTCTCCCAATGAAAGCTTTTTGCGGTAAGGACGCTCGCTGAGCATGGCATCAAAGGTGTCCGCCACGGCCACGACCTTGACCGGCAGAGAAACTTCGTCATTGTGCAGACGGTCAGGATAGCCGGAGCCGTCGGCGCGCTCGTGATGGGAGCGCACCACCTCAGGAATCTTGGGCCATGGGAACTGCACGGTAGAGACGATGCGATGTCCCAGCACCGTATGCTCGGCCATCTCCTGAAACTCCACGGGCTCCAGCGGGCCGGGCTTGGTGAAAAGGTGCTTGTCAATGGCAACCATGCCGATATTGTGCAGGTAGCCGGCGGCGCGCATCTCGCTGGCCTCCGTGGCGTTCATGCCCAGCGACTCCGCCATGCCCGCGGCGTATCGCCCTACCCGCAGCGAATGGCCCTGCATCAGGATGGACTTCACATCTATGGTGGCGGCGAAGGCGGCGAGAGCGTCGTCCCAGAAGGAGTGGACCGAGGTGATCAGCTTCAGGTTTTCTGCGATGCGCTCTTCCAGCGACATCATCAGCTGGTGGTTATAAATTGCCAGCGCGATGAACGGAGCCAGGTCGCCCACCTGCTTCAGTATCTCCGGCGTATATTCCGCGCCTTCTTCGCGCTCACCCAGCAGCAGCGCGCCGATCAGCTTGCCGCGCACGCGCAACGGCGCAATGCAGCGGAACCACACGCTGGAGATGTTCCCAGTGGAGCTTAAGAAAGTGTCACAGCGGTCGCGCGAAATTTTTTGCGGCCCAGGCGTGTTGGTCAGGGCATGCACGTGTTTGGGCAGAAGCGGGAAGACCGCGGTCTGGGGGAACACAACAAAGCCCTGGGCGGCAATCGAGGCCAGCATGGCCGGTTTTTCCTGGAAGCGAAAGAGAGCGCCGGAGCCGGCGCGTATGGCAGCCAGCACTACTTCCAAAGCGCCGTTGGCGGTTTGGGAAAGGTCTCGCTCACCCGTAAGCACGGGACCCAGTTCGGCCAGGACCTGGGAGGCGAGCAGCGGAGGCCTGCTAGTAAAAAAAGAGTCGGCCAATTTTGCGAGCGGCGCGAACTCCAGAGCACCTTAGCGTAACAGCTTAACTCCCAATGAGAAAGGTCTCAGTATCGGGGTGGTTAACAGGAAAGAGTTTGCGTGTATCTTTACAACGAAACCCTGGATCGGGAACAGAAATAGCCGGCAAGTTTCCCGCAAACCCAGCTTTGTTATCTCGTTCTAGCGAAGATTCAGAGGAAAACACGGAAGCAGCCTGCCTCCGTGTTTCTCTGCGTCCTCTGTTTATGACTTAGTTGCCCCGGCTGGCTGGCGGAACTAACCCATTCATGCGCAGGTATTCCACCATCTGCCCATAGTGGTCGTTGGCGTGGACTACGGCGTTCGTCGCCAGGTAGAGCCGGGGACTCTTGCCCATGGGGAATGCGACCACGTCCAGCATGTTCTCATTTGTCAGAGTGGCGGCGGCCTTGTGGCCCAGCGCGTAAGAGTCTTTGAGGAACTTAACGATCTCCGCCTTGGTCTTCAACTCTTCCGGGCCGTTGGGACCTTTAATGCCGGCCGGCATCGGATCGCCGGTCAATGCGGACCAGAAAGCGTAATTCGCGGTGGCAATGTGGCGCACCTCAAGCGCAAAGGTACGGACACCCTTGTAGTCACTTCCCGGTATGTTAAGCGATTCAGGACTGAAGTTGTACTTGTCTTCCGGCATGGCTTCAGCTGCTTCGACCACCTGCTTTTCACTGGCGCCGACCTGGCGATCAACCAGGCGGGCAAGCGTGGGTGCGGGTTGTGCCGGCTGCGGCGAAGTTTGCGCCTGCGGCGCTGGAGTTGCCGGTTTGGCTGGTGCAGGACTGGTTCCCTGGCTCAGGGCAGCGATAGCGACGCTGAGCATGACCAGCAGGCAGAATACCCGTAGATGTTTCATGTGCGATCTCCTGTTCTCAAGTGGCGTCGGCGTAAACATATTACAGCGCAGCGCAGGCATGCGCCGCGCGCGTGCTTCCGGGGCACAGCAAGTCCCCAAAATTCACTACGCAAAAGAAAACGCGGAGGTTCCATCTTCTCCGCGCTCTTTGTTCTCTGCCGTGAAAGCTAGTTGCCCCGGCTGGCCGGGGGGACGATGCCATTCATGCGCAGGTATTCCACCATCTGTCCGTACTCGTCGGCGTCGTGAATCACCGCGCCTGAGGCGATGTAGAGGCGGGCTGCTGTACGATTGAAAAAAGGAACCTGTTCCGCCGCGTTTTCAGCAGTCACAGTCTTGGCGGCGCGATGCCCGACGGCGAAAGAGTCCTTGAGGAACTGGATGATCTCCGCCTTGGTCTTCAGTTCGTCAGGACCATTGCTGCCTTTGATGTTCTCCGGCATTTTCTCGCCCGTCAGCGTAGTCCAGAAGCGATAGTTGGCGGTGGCCGTATGCTTTACCAGTTGCCCGAAAGTGCGCACGTCTTTGTAGGCGCTGCCGGGAATATTGAGGCTGGCCGGGGTGAAGTCAAATTTTTCCGCCGGCATGGCTTCAGCAGCTTCCACCACGTTCTTCTCATATTGGCTCACTTGGCGATCAACGATGGCAGCGATGGTCGTGAGCGGCGCGGGTGCGGGCTGGGCCTGGGGCGATGCCGCTGCAGGCGATGCTGCCGGTGACGGAGCGGGCGCGGCAGGCTTGGTTCCGCCCTGCGCGAATGCGCTGGCGGACAGGCTCAGCGTGGCCAACAGGCACAGCATTTTCAAATGTTTCATTGTGGACTCTCCTCGTTTGAATCGGGTAACGGAGAAAGATATCACGGACGCCCGATCCGCACTACCCGGCATGCTTCTCAGAAAAAACACGGGGATTTCATCCCCGTGTTCTGCGGTGCCTTTGTGGTAAGGGTCTAATTGCCGCCGCGGCTGGCTGGCGGAACGATGCCGTTCATGCGCAGGTATTCCACCATCTGCCCGTAATGGTCAAAGCCATGGGCCACGGAGAATGTGGCGCAGAACAGCTTGGACACCTGCTGTCCCGGGCCGAACGGGCTGGGTACCATGGCGACCGCGCTTTCCGCGGTGATCGCCTTCGCTGCCTTGTGACCAAGCGCGTAAGAATCTTTCAAATACTTTACGATCTCAGCTTTGGTTTTCAGAGACGCGGGACCGTTATCGTCCTTGACTTCGACAGGCGATTTGTCACCTGTGATCGCTCCCCACAACAGATAGTTGGTTGCCGCCACGTGCTTTACCTGGTCGGCAAAAGTGCGGACGCCCTTAAATTCGCTGCCCTGGATGTTGAGGCTGCTGGGCGCGAAATTGTACTTGTCTTCCGGCATGGCTTCAGCCGCGCCGACAAATTCTCTTTCGAGAATGCCGACCTGTTGCTCAATGATGGAGGCAATCGTCGGCGGGGCCTTGGGCGGGGCGGGCGTAGTGGCAGGTTTGGCGGCGTCCTGCGGACGTGCCGCTACGGCGAAGCATGTCACCGCTAACAGGCAAAATATTCTCAAATGTTTCATCGGTCTCCTCTTCATTCCCTATTTCCTTCGGTTGATTCTGTAAACCATATCATGGTGCAAACATTCATGGATTGGTGGATGGTCTTAAGCGATACCACGGCGCCAGCAACAGGCCAGCCGCAAGCAACATTGCCGCGAATGTGAGCGTGAACTGGACGCTGGAACAGGACGCAACCACGCCCCACACCGCGCTGCCTAACGCCAGCCCGCCCTGCAGGACGAGCACGTACATGGAAATCACGCGCGCGCGCACCCATCCCGGGGCCGCCGTCTGCGCGGCCACGTTCAATGTGGCCAGGATGCCGATCCAAGCTAGTCCCGCGGCGGCGCAGAAAGTCGAGGCCACCGCAAGCGAGTGGGAGCGCACCAGGCCGCAGAGCGACACGGCAAAGATCAGGGTGGCGGAAGCGATCACAGCATCCGGCGACAGTCGCCGCCGCGCCAAGGACAAAACCCCTGCCCCGCCCAGCGCGCCCAGGCCGAAGAAAGCCAGCATGGCGCCAAAGCCTTCCGCGCCGAATTTGCTGGCGATCAGCGGCAGCAACGCCCAGAATGCGCTGGCAAAAAGGGAAAATACCAGCGTACGCACCAGCACGGTGCGGATCTTCGGTTCCTGGCGGGCATAGCGCAAGCCAATCGCGATAGCGCCGGTAAACGTTTCACTCCCATTCCGCCGCCCGGGCTCTGCGGGTTTCCAGTGGTAGAGAAAAAGGATCACGCCGAAGAAGGAAACAGCATTCATCAGGAACGCCCATCCCGATCCGGCAGTGGTCCTAGAACCGAGGGCGGCTATCACCAGGCCGCCCAGTGCCGGACCGACGGCGCGGGCGATGTTGAACCCGGCGGAATTCAAGGCCACGGCGGCCGCCAGCTTCGCCGGCGGAACAAGATCGGGCGTCAGCGCCTGCCATGCGGGATCGTTCATCACCGCGCCCACGCCGAGCAGGAAAGTAAACACCAGCAGGATTTCCGGCGTCACCGTCCGCGTAAGGGTCATCACGCCGAGCACGCTGGCCGCTGCCACCATGGATGCTTGCGTAAAAAGCAGGAATTTGCGCCGGTCCACAATGTCCGCCAGAGCGCCCGCCGGCAGCGCGATCAGGAGCACGGGCAGGCTTACCGCCACCTGCACCAACGCCACCCACATCGGCGAACTGGTGAGCGAAGTCATAAGCCAGCCGGTGGCCACGTTCTGCATCCAGCTCCCGGTGTACGAGATCACGGCGGCGATCCACAGGCTGCGGAACAGCGGCTCGCGCAAGGGCGAGAGAGCGGAGTGATGTGCCGGTGCGAACTGGGCCGAAGCCGGGGTCTCCATGGGTCTAGCGGGCCTCGAGGGGACAGTTGCGGACATGACAAATCATTGGACTGCCTCCCCCACAGGATCGTGAGCGGACTGTCCGGAAAACGGCCACTCTTTGCGCCGCCACGAGCGCGCCAGGAAGAGAACGATGCCAACCAGGGCGATGGCCGCGCCAAACCTGATCTCTTTCAGGTTCGGACGGGCGTAAAGAATATAAATGAATCCGAGCGCGGCCAGCAGTGCCGGGATCGGATAGAGATACATGCGGAAAGGCCGGGGGAAGTCCGGCCGCCGCGCCCGCAGGAGCAGCAGCCCGAACACCTGCATGAGAAATTGCACCATGATGCGGATCACCACCAGGGCCGCGATCAGGTCTTGCAGGCGCAATGTGCAGAAAGCGGCGGTCACAATTCCCAGCGTGAGCAGGGAACGGTGCGGGAACTGGTGCTTGGGATGCAGTTTGGCATAGAAGCGGAAGTAATTTCCATCCTGCGCCGCCGCGTAGGGAACGCGGGAGTAGCCAAGCATGAGGGAAAACACGGAAGCGAACGCTGTCCACATGATCAGGAACGCGCCAAACATTCCCCACCAGCTTCCGAAGGTGCGTTGCAGCAGGGTTGAAGCCACATAAAAGCGCGATTCGCTGGCGGCCGCTTGGTCCAGTTCCTGCCACGGCAGCACGCCCAGGATGCTGACGTTCATCAGGAGATAAAGCACGCCGACGATGACGATGGAGAGCAGGATCGCCCGGGGGATGTTTCGTTCCGGCCGTTTGATCTCCGCGCCCAGGAAGCAGACGTTGTAATAACCCCAATAATCGTAGGTTGCCACCAGCATGGCCGCACCCAGTCCGGTGATAAAGCCGGCGGAGAAGTGAAACGCTCCGGGCGGAAAGGTAAATGCCCGCGCCGTGCTGAAGTGGCTCAGGCCGGCGACGATCACGAGCAAGATCGCGCCCAGCACGCCTACAGAGAGATAGCGCGCCATCTGCCCAATCACGGAAACACGGCGATAGAGCAGCCACAGAGCGAGCAGGCAGCTGGCCATCGCCACAAACGTGCCGTTGGTGATAAACAACCGGAATTCAAGCGCGCCCAGGAACCCAAGTCCCAATGACACCGTGCGTTCCACAATCACGTGACTGAGGGTCGGCCAGACATACTCTGCGTAACGGGCAATGCCCAGGCAGCCGGACGCAATGGAGAGCGGCGCGCTGAAAATCAATTGCCACACAAACAAGAACGACATCAGGCGCCCCAGCCGTTTTGCGCCGTAGCTTTCTTTTAAATACTGGTAAGAGCCTCCGGCTTGCGGTATGGAGGCGCCCAGTTCCGCCCACACCAGGCCGTCGCACATGGCCAGCCCTGCGCCCAGCACCCAGCCCAGCATGGCCTGCGGCCCGTGCATGGCATGGACGATCAGCGGAATCGTGACAAACGGTCCTACGCCGATCATGTCAATGATGTTGAGCGCGGTGGCTTCGCGCAGGCCGACTTCGCGCGCCAGACCCGGCAGCGGGATTTGCGGGACCTCTGTCATTGCGAGACCTCGGTCATTTGCCAAACCCAGGTCATTGATGTCCCGCGCTTACCAGGTTCACGAACAGGCGGATGGCCCCGGGAACTCCTGCCGGAAGCTGCCGGGAAAATCCGTACGCGGAGAAGATGTAGATTCCCTTGCCGTAGTGGGCCAGCAGGAGTCCGCCCTTTTGCGGCGGTTCGCCCGGATCGTTGCAGGCAAGCAGCGGTTTGAACTGCGGGTCCCATTGCGACATGAAGTAGAGACCGCGCTCCTGCACCCAGCCGTCAAAATCTTTTTGCGTGATCTTGTTCGGCCAGTTGAAGACCTGCTCTTCCGGCGCAAGGACCTCTACCGGCTGTTCTTCCACAGAGACGCGCACATTCGCCTCCGTGGCTGGGTATGGTGTGTAGTGTCCGTCGTTAAAGGCGTTAGTGCTCTGGTTGTACTGGACAATCAGGGTCCCGCCGCGATTCACGTAATCAAGCAACCGGCGATTGTATTCCCGCACGTCAGTCCGCGTGTCATACGCGCGGATGCCGACGACGATGGTCCCATAGCGGCTGAGATCGCCCGAAGCCAGTTCCTGCACCGTGAGGATGCTGGTGTTCAGACCGACACTTTGCAGCACCGAAGGAATTTCATCGCCCGCCCCCATGATGTAACCGACCTTGAGCTGCGCCGGCAGCTTCACGTCCACGGCCTGCACGTTCTCCGTCGCC
Source organism: Terriglobia bacterium (assembly GCA_041488515.1). Taxonomy (GTDB): domain Bacteria; phylum Acidobacteriota; class Terriglobia; order Terriglobales; family Acidobacteriaceae; genus Angelobacter. The sequence continues at coordinate 43,777 of JBGPPK010000011.1, forward strand.
GGGCGGTAGGCGTAATAGGAATCAAGGTCGGGCCGCGTAATTACCTTGAAGCCTTCGGCGTACTGCTTGCCGTTGTATTCGGCGCGGGCCGTGACCTTATATGTGCCCTCATGCAGATTTTGCGGCGTAATCTGGAACGCGTAGTTGTTCACGTCGCCATCGTGATCCAACTCAACGGCGATTTCCGCAGGCTCCACCTTCCATCCCGGCGGTGTTTCCAGCTTTAGCTTGGCATGGACCGGGCTTTGCACATTGCTGCGGACGCTCACGCCTATCTGCGATTTGCCCGTGCCGCCGACCGGCGCTACCACGACGGGCGAAGTGAGCAGAATGGAGATCGGCGGGCCGATCGCCAGCGGTCGCTCGGACTGGCCGAGTGTGGGATCGACAAATTTGATTTTGGCAACGGCGGACGCTTCATCTGGCAGTTGCCCAGCGGAAAAAGCAGCTTCCGCATGTACCGGGTACGGCGGCCATGCGGCGGTCGTTAACCTGGGATCGCTGATGTTGTACACGGTCTCGGTCTCAGGATTGTTACGGAAAAAGTAAGGTTGAGTGTAGCGCGCGTTTCCCGGAATGGTAATCTTGAACTGCATCGCACCCACGTCGCCGCTGGCAAGAGGTTTCAGGTCCTGTTCCGGCGCTACGCTCGTGGCGACCCAGCCTTCCGGCGTCTGAACGCGAATATCTTTCGGTGTAATGGGGACCTTCCCACGATTGTAAAGCCGTGCCGTTATGGTGAAGGTCTGTCCCGGCACCGCGATGCTCAAGGTCTGTTCCATGCGGGGGAAATAGGATGGCCCAGGCGACGGGCCGGGCGGGTCCACCGTGGCTTCAAAGAAAATTCCAAGCGCTTCATTCGCGGCGTCGCGAAACTGTTTTTCTTTGGTTTTTAGCGCAAGCTCGAGCTCAAGCAAGGCCCCGGACGATAACTGCTTCCCTTGAATGTCATTGATCAGCCGCACCGTTTCTGCTTTCCCCGCGAGCAATTCCGGCGCACAGGCCGATGGATCTTGCAACGAGAACGCTTTGCTGGCGGCATCGATGTGCTTTTGCAAAGACTCCAGCGCCGGCCGCAAGAATGGGACCCTTGACTCTTCCGCGCCCAGTCGCCCCGCCAAGCCGACGAGCGAGGTATCAAGGCCGTCAAAAAAATCAGCTTCATGCGCCGCAGCCGGTTTAGGTAATTCCGAGTCTGTCAGCTTGTAGTAGGTATAGCGTGGGCCCGGAGGAACGCGGATACCGCCTGTCCCTTGCGACGTCTGGTGGGCCAGTCCTTCCAGCGCGAATTGCGTGTAAGACATTCCCAGAAGCGGGCTGTATTCGCCGATGTTCAGCTTTACCGTGTAATCTTCGTCGGCCACGGCGCCACGCTGAAACATACCGGGGGGATTTCCCAGATAAAGCTTTTTCGCCTGCCAGGGCAGCAACCCTTCTTTGATTTGCTCGGGAAACTTGCTGGGATCGGCGGCCGCGCGAAAAGCTTCGCGGGTAAGAACGCCGGAAGCTTCATGGTTGCCGTGACCATCGCGCTTGGTGCCGCTGAAGCGGCTGGTCAGCACGTCCGGCCGGAAAATGCGGATAGCGCGCACCAGGTCGCCCAGGGCTACGTCGTGCCCGTGCCATTTGTTGAAGGTCTCTTCGGCGGTCTTGGAAAATCCGAAGTCCACCACGCGGCTGAAGCGCTGCTCCACGCCATAATATTTGTCGGCTTCCAGCAGCTCCAGCGTGCGCAGGATGCCCAGTTCATCCGAGCTCTCCGTGCCAAACTTGTTCTGGCCGCCCTCGCCGCGCGTGACCGTAAAGAGCAATACCTTCGCGCCCTTGCCGCGCGCTTGCAGCGTGAGCATGCCGCCATCTTCATCATCTGGGTGGGCTACGACTTGCATGATGCGGGCGGTGGTCTTGAGTTTGGTCAGCAACTGGGCAAGATGGACCGCGCCTAAGTCTTCCGGCAGCGGACGGGTGTCCGAGTGAAGGTTCCGGACCGACAACAAAACAATGACCGCGAGAGCAAGCCCGCGTCTATATGCCTTTTGGTGAAAACGCATGGCGACCATTGTCGCTGTTAGACGCGACTTAGGGCAAACCGTGATCGGTCAAGGCATATTTCAGCGGACGCAGATTCCATTCCCTGCTCTGTATGATACGAGGTCGCAATCGCTTTGAAGCACCGCTTGCGCTCAAGCCGGCCACCGCTCTTACTTATTTCGAGTAAGGCTCGGTCTTGTTTGGGTCATGGGCTGGTGTCGTTGCGGTCTTCTTTTTGTGCGGGCCCGGCTTCTTCAGGCCAAGCGCAATATCGGCGAGTTCCAGGAAGCGAGAGCTATTGGGAACGCCGCCGGGACGGTTTTCCCACGCGCGTTCGCCTGCCGGCCCTTTCAGGCTGTAGCGTGGAGCAATCCAAAGCTCTTTCGATAGAGCGCCCTTTTTATTGTTATTCGGCCTTTTTCGCATCGTGGCAGAAAATCTCACTGGATCGGCTTGCCGCCGGGGCTGGTTTTCGGTTTCAGAATATTGACCACGGCCTCCAGCAGGCGCGCGGGACTCTCCGCCGAATCGAACAAGTAATTCGCGTTCGTCAATGGCGGCTCACCCAGGCGGTAAAGCGCAAGAGCGGGTGCGCTGCACCGGCTACGCAACTCTTGCAGCAGCAATTCTCTTTCTTGTATGGGTATGCTGTGGCCGATGACAATGAGATCAAAATGGGCAGCGGCGCACAACCGAATTGCCTGGTCGAGGGTCCAGGCCGAAGAAACCTGAAAGCCCGCGCTGGCGAAGAGCATCTCGCGGGTAGTCCCCAGGCTGCGGTCATACGTCACAGACAGGATCCTTGCCGGTTGTAGCGCCGAATGAACACCGGCTTCTTGTGTTTCGCCGAGCAATGGAGCGATAGCGCTCAGTGGAACGACCTCGAACGTGGTTTTTCTTGTACTCATTTGATTTCCCTGCTTTCCAACCTACTTGCAAGAGTATGGGACGCCATCGAATATGGGGAAAATCTTTAAGCCACGTCTTTTCAGCTTGTTAACAGACGCAAAAATAACTTTGCCAGGGACTTGCAATCATACTTTTTTCGATGTTAGTATTCGTTTACTATACGTTTACTATACGTTTACGAAAAGGCCGTTCCCCATGCCGAAAAAAAACTTGCTAGCACGCAAATCGACATTTGCAACCATGCATCAGATCGACGTGCCGCAAAGCCGTAACGGCAAACATCGCAAGATCGTGACTGCGATCCTGGCGGACGTGGAAGCGCTTGCCGCGGGCGAAGCCGTGAAGGTCCCCTTTTCAGCTTTGGCTGACACGAAGGAAAACGTGCGCGCCGCCCTGAGCCGCGAGAGCAAAAAACGCAACCTGCCAATCGCGACCGCTGCCGATGGCAATTTCTTATATGTGTGGCGTGAAACCCTCTGAATTGCCGGCCATCGAATAGGCCAGCACGCGACTAAGCGAATTCTGCGTATTCTTCACGGCTGCTCTCACGCTGGGGTATGCCGCGCGCATGCTCAGCCGGGCGCTTCTAGTTCCAGCTTGTGCAAGCCACTTCGCGCACCTATGATGTGAGTTTAATTTTTCAAGTAGCGCCGCATGAGAAGATTTCCGTCCCCATTGGCAGGTTGTTTCGCGGTTGTCATGTTCTGTCTTCCCACGGTTTGCGCGGCGCTTCAAGCCGGCCCCCAGTCTCAGTCGCAAGACGTTCCCGTCGAAAGAGTGTTTGCCACCGTGCCGTTCGCGCAATGGGTCAGGCAAGGGGCGCAAGCCCCGGTGCCATGGAAAGTCCGCATCCAATCCTACGGGCTTTCCCTACACCAGCGATTGCTTGCCCATGTGGAAGTTGAATTGGCGGGAAAAGACCTGGTGAACCGCCCGCAAGGAGACCGGCTGGTCGCGTTAGTGCAGGTGAGCGACGCCGCGGGCCATCCATTTCGCGACTACAGTTTCGTTCTTCTAAAAGAGCTGCCACCGCAACTCAAGAAGCTGAAAGTGACGCTGAACTCCGATTTCTTCGTTCTGCCCGGCGAATACAAAGTCACGATAGTGCTGGTTGATGGGCTGACAGGCGAGCATAACCTGATGGAGTCGTCCCTGAACGTCGGACCACTCAAGGATGATCCCCTCCGCGGCTCATGGAGCGGCCTTCCTGCGGTAGAGTTCCTGGCGGCGGGGATGGAAGGGCCGGACAGCCTGTTTCGGCCGGATATTGCGGGCAAGCTGAACCTGCCGCTGGCGACGAAGCGCCCGGTGCGGCTGGAATTACTGGCGGATGTAACCGCCTCCGATCTCTTCCGGGGATCCACGCGGTTTTACAATCGCTATCTCTCCGTGGCTCTTCCCCTGTTGAAAGCTTTGAGCCAGATCAAACTGGAAAGCGGCTCCCTGAGCGTGGCCATGCTCGACCTGCGCCGCCGCCGCGTCACCTTTGAACAGGACGAAGTGAAAGATCTGGATTGGCCGCGCGCCCGGGCTGTGCTGGCCCCGGAGAATGGACCGGCGACCATTGACATCACGGCGCTGGAGCAGCATCGCGAAAGCCCCGCGTTTTTGCAGGACGAGTTGCTGCGCCGGCTGAATGCTCAGCCCTCCGGGGAACCTTTTCACGTTTTTGTGGTGATCGGCAGCCCCATGGATTTCTATTCCTTCCGCAATCTCCCGCACATGCCTCCCGGATCGGAAGAAAAGTGCGTAGTCTATTATCTGCAATTTGAGCTGCTTAACACGCTGTATGCCGATGGCGCCGTGGGCAACGTTCGCAACATGCTGAAGCCGCTGCGGGTGCATGCCATCAAGGTCCGCTCAGCGGAGAGCATACGGCACGCGCTGGCCAGGATCCTGGAAGAAGTCTCCAGCATGTAGACCGGGAGAGCCGGCCGAATCTCACGCGGCAGGCGCTTTAGGGGCCTTCAGGATGTCGCGGATTTTCTTTCCCAGTTCCTCGAACCCGTATGGCTTTTCCAGAAAAGCTTCTTCCGGGCCGGGCGCACCGGAGCCTTCGAACGCCCGATCAGCGAAGCCGGAGACATAAAGGACCTTTATTTCCGGCCGTTGCACGCTCAGTTCGCGGGCCAGTTCGCGGCCGTTCACTCCGGGCATCACCACGTCTGTGAGAAGAAGGTCAATTGGTCCCGCGAATTCGCGGGAGATCCGCATGGCTTCGCGGGGAAGGTTTGCCGCCAGAACGCGGTATCCCATCCGCCCCAGAAACTCGCGCGCCAGGTCCAGCAGGGGTTCCTGGTCTTCCACCAGCAGGATGGTTTCCGTGCCGCGAAGAGATTTCGCAGGCTTCTTTTCTACGGGAGGCGCCGCAGCCTCATCCGGTTGGACGCTGGGTAGATAGATTTCAAAAGTGGTCCCAGCGTCCGGCTCGCTCTGGACGGTAATGCCTCCGCCGCTCTGGACTACGATCCCATAAATGGATGCCAGACCCAGTCCGCTTCCCTGCCCGAATTCGCTGGTGCTGAAGAAGGGCTCGAACAGCCTGGCCTTTACCTCCGGTGGCATGCCGCTCCCGGTATCGCTAACGGAGAGCACGGCGTAGTTGCCGGGCGCCAGGCCGGGGTGTTGACGAATATTCCGTTCGTCGACTGCGACCGCGGAGACGGCGACTTTGAATTTGCCGCCGCCAGGCATTGCGGCATGCGCATTCGTGGCCAGGTTCCCCATGATCTGGTCGATCTGTGCCGGATCGGCCATGATCCAGGCGGGTTCAAGCGCGGGCAACACCACGGTCTCAATGTTGTCTCCCAGCAACCGCGAGACGATATGGCAGCTCTCCACGACCACAGTATTGAGGTCCAGCACGCGAGGCAGCAACACCTGGCGACGGCCAAAGGCCAGCAGCTGCCGCGTCAAACTGGCGGCACGCCTGGCTAAAGAGGATATTTTTTCCACGTGCTTTCTGGCCATTTCATCGCCGGCCACCGCCGGCAGCAGCAGTTCCGCATAGCCCAGGACCATGGCGAGAAGATTATTGAATTCATGCGCCAGGCCGCCGGCGAGTCTTCCCAGAGCTTCAAGCTTCTCCGCCTGCCGCAGCCGCTCCTCGGAACGGCGCAGCATCGCTTCCATCTGGTTGCGCTGGCTGACATCGCGAACAATCACGATCACATTCGCCGTATCGTGAGAGCGGTTAGGACTCAGGCTGATTTCAACGGGGAAAGTGGCGCCGTCTTTTTTTTGCGCTTGCAGGTTCAGGCCCACGCCCATCGGACGGCTCCTGGGACTGGCGGTGTAGGCTTCACGGTGCCGCGCGTGGCCGGCTCTTCCGGCTTCTGGAACCAGCATCTCCACGCTAAGGCCAACCAGTTCACTGCGCGCGTAGCCAAACATTCGTTCCGCGGCAGCGTTGGCCAGGATGATGCACCCGTCCGCATCCACTTCCAGAATGGCATCGGGCGCAGCTTCCAGCAGACGGCGAAACCGCTCCTCGTCTTGACGAGGCGTGGGTTCCGCCATGCTTACAACAGACGATTCCACAATGGCCCTGAACATGGAAATGAGTTCGCTAGCTTCACACTGAACTGCGCATGCACAAAGCGGATATGACGGCGGTCACGGAAAGAAGTGATGCCAAAGGGGATAGCGGGTTTATCGCCCGGCATTCCTTATTCGCCAGAGGCTTATGAGCTTGCGAGCCACCAGGTCCAGGCTTCAACCGGGAAGTCTTGCCAATCCCCGCAACTTACGCGATAATAACAACTTGCCCGGCTTGGCTGGGCCTCAACAGGAAAGGATTCAGTGCAACTGTGCTAATGATACGATTGGCGCGTATTGGTGCGCGCAAGCAGCCTTACTATCGGGTGGTGGTCATTGACAAGGAGCGTGCCCGCAACGGACGTTCCGTGGAAGTCGTGGGACTTTACAACCCTCGCACCAACCCAACCACCATCGACCTGAAGCGTGACCGTATTGATTACTGGGTTTCCAAGGGCGCGCAGCTTTCTGAGACCGTGGGCCGCCTGCTGGCCAAGTCACAAGCACCCGCAGCGCCAGCGGCCTAGGAAAGCCAAGCAAGGAGTTAGTTCTTTTCCCGGGACAGGCAATCAGGGAATTCAGGCCCCAAGCATAGCAAGGTGAAGGACTCCCCTATGACGGAGACGGGCGGCGATATGCGTATGCTCGTGGAGCAAATTGCTCAGGCTCTTGTGGACGCTCCAGAAGAAGTTCATGTGACCCCGGTTGAGGATGGCGATGCCACGATCTTGGAATTGCGCGTGGCGCCAACGGACCTGGGCAAAGTGATCGGCCGGCAGGGACGCACTGCCAAATCCATCCGCACCATACTGGGCGCGGCCAGCATGAAGTTCAAGAAGCGCTACATGCTGGAGATCATCGAAGACGAAGAGGAAGGGCCGGCGGAATAGCTTTGGCCTGAAATCTGCCCGACCACGCTCATGACTGATGACGCTGAGTTCGTCACGATTGCCCGGGTGGCCAAAACACAGGGACGCCGCGGCGAAGTAGCAGCAATCGTGCTTACCGGCTTTCCCGAGCTGTTTGCAACGCGCAAGAAGCTCTTTGCGCTCAGCGGCGGCCCAAAGCAGAGCGGGCTTTCGCGGCGGGCGCTGGATGTGGAAGAGCACTGGTTCCACAAGGGCATGGTGGTGTTGAAGTTTGCCGGCGTGGGTTCGATCAGCGACGCGGAGACGCTGGTGGGAAGCGAACTCCAGATTCCGCGCAGCGAGCGCGCCGAACTGGGCAACGGCGAGTTTTACGTAAGCGATCTGGCGGGCTGCATGGTAACGGACTCCGGACGCGAGATTGGCCGGATTAAAGATGTGCGGTTCGGCAGCGGAGAAGCGCCGCTGCTGGTGATCGAAGGCGGCGTAATTCCGGGCGGCACAATTTCGGGCAACAAGGAATACCTGGTTCCGTTTGCCGCCGCTTATATTGAGAAGATTGCTCTGGAGCAGAAGCGCGTGGAGATGAAACTCCCCGAAGGACTGCTGGAGCTGGATGCACCGTTGAACCAGGAAGAGAAGCAGCGGCAGCATAAGAAGTCTTGATTCAGGTCCGACCAATGAAGTTCGAGATCGTAACTATTTTTCCGGACTTTTTTCGCGGGCCGCTGGATTACGGCATTGTGCGCAGGGCGCGCGAGGCCGTGTTCATTGAAATCCTGATTCACGACCTGCGGGCCTTCACCACGGACCGGCACAAGACGGTGGATGACCGTCCTTTTGGCGGCGGCGAGGGCATGGTGTTGAAGCCGGAACCGCTGTTTGCCTGCATTGAGTCGCTGGGACTGGCGTCGCGCGAGGCGCGGCTGGCGGGCGAGGCGAAAGAGACCGTGGTCCTGCTTTCCCCGCAAGGGGGGATGTTCACGCAGAGCGTGGCCGAAGAGATGGCGCGGCTGGAACGGATCGTGCTGATCTGCGGGCGCTATGAAGGCGTGGACGAACGAGTGTCCGAGGGCCTGGCCGATCGCGAGATTTCGATTGGCGACTACGTGCTGAGCGGCGGCGAACTGGGCGCTGCGGTGATGATCGATGCCATCACGCGGCTGGTTCCGGGAGCGCTGGGCAATGAAGCCTCGGCACGGCAGGAAAGTTTTAGCGCGGCTTCAGGCGTGGCTTTTACCGCAGACCAAAAAGCCGGCGCGGACGGGCCCGACAGCACGTGCGGTTCCGGCGGACTGCTGGATTATCCGCATTACACGCGGCCGGCGGAGTTTCGCGGCATGGCGGTGCCGGAAGTGCTGGTAGGCGGCAACCATGAGCAGATACGCAAGTGGCGCCGCGGCAAAGCGCTGGAAAAGACTTTGCGCAACCGGCCGGACCTGCTGGAGCGGCAGCCGCTGAGCAAGGAAGACAGGAAGTTGCTCAATGAGTTGAGATCGGAAAAGAGAGATTGAAAATTTCAAATTTGAAATTTTAAATTTAAAATCTTTGGACGTGGAACGTCCTTGAATTGAAGAGGAAATAAAGTCATGTCACAGCACCCTATTATGGAAAAACTCGCTGCCAGGCTGCAGCGCAAGGACATTCCTGACATCAAGCCGGGCGACAGCGTCCGCGTCCAGGTCAAGATCAAAGAAGGCGACAAAGAGCGCATCCAGGCCTTTGAAGGCACTGTGATTTCCATGCGCAGCGGCCCGCAGGGCAGCTTTACCGTCCGCAAGGTCAGCTTTGGCCAGGGCGTGGAGCGCATCTTCCCCTTCAACTCCAAGGTGCTCGATAAAGTCGAGGTCGTGCGTTCGAACCAGGTCCGCCGCGCCAAGCTGTTCTACCTGCGCGCTCTGAAAGGCAAGGCTGCCCGCCTGCGCGAAGTGGACCATCGCCAGGAAGCGGCGAAGCCCGCCGAAGCGACCACCGAGGCTTAGCCGGAGAAGACCTGCGATGCCCGGCTTTTTTGCGGCTTTCTTTTTGGCGCTTCTTTTTAGGGGACCGCCGCTTGGGGCATAATGGAGGCAGCAGGTCTTTTTGACCGCTTCTTGCGTTCTCCCATGCCCGGTTCCGTTTCCAGTCACGACCAGTCAGCGCTCTTTGAGGGCGGGTATTACTCCATCGTGGACGGCGAGACCTTCAGTGTCGCCAAGGTATTGAAGCTTGAAGAGGAAACGGTCCACATCAGGCTCTACAAACAGCTTTTCCTCCAGAGACCACGCTCCATCGATCCCGGCGCTCTCACACTCGGGACCATTCATGACGAGGACGGCTTCGGTATGGCACACGTGCCCCTGCGGCTGACGGCCTTCATGGAGCACCAGCCCATGTTCCTGACCTATGCTGAGGTGAAACCTGAGGAACTCTACGGTTACAATTTCTGGAAAGAGAGCGCCGATAGAAGCTTGCTTGAATTCTGAGCCTTGAATTATGAGCTATGAATTCCTGAGCTATGAGTTATGACTGCCGCGCCTCAACCCGTCCGCGTGAAACGCAAGAAACGCGCCATCCCCATCAACCCGGAAACGGGCCTGCCTTTTTCCGCGGGCACCATGAAGATGCGGCTGCTCAAGCGCCTGAAATGCACGCAGAAATTTGAAAAGCTGGCCTGGGCTTCCGGTGCGCGGCTGGTGGCCGGCGTGGATGAGGTCGGGCGAGGCTGCCTGTTCGGGCCGGTGGTGGCCGCGGCGGTGATTCTTGAGCCGGGCTACCGCATCAAAGGCCTGCGCGACTCCAAGTTGATCGACCGGGAGACGCGCGAGAAACTGGCGGAACGGATCAAGCAGCATGCCATCGCCTACGCTGTGGCGGCCGTTGACGTGGCGCGAATCGACCAGCTCAACATCTATTGGGCATCGCTTCTGGCCATGCGTGAAGCCGTGGCCCAGCTCGCTCCCGCCCCTGACCATTTGCTGGTGGACGCCGTGCGCGTGGACTGGGAGTGTCCTCAGACCAACATCATCCACGGCGACGCGCTTTCCATTTCCATTGCCGCCGCTTCCATCATCGCCAAGGTGCATCGCGACGAGATGATTCGCCGCTGGGCCCCCGTCTATCCGCAATACGATCTGGCGTCGAACAAGGGCTACCGCTCGCCCAAACACCTGGCCGCACTGAAAGAGCTAGGGCCAACGCCGCTGCATCGGCTGTCGTTTGCGCCGGTATGGATGTGCCTGGAGGCGGAGCAGGAAGAGTTTGAGTGGGAGGAAGAAGCGGTTAGCAACTAGCAATGGCAACAATAAACTTGCCGAAATCAACCTTTGCAAGCGTAATCTTGCCTTTGGCATTCTGCCAAGTTGGAGGGATGCGCTATGGAAGATAACAGCTGGCTTACTCACGGTGTTGTTACCAGTATTATTGCCACGCTCTTGGTCGCAGGAGGTGGCTTTGTGATTGGATATTTCAAGAAGAAAGGCGCTCCATGGGTTGTCCCTGTGATGTACGGGTTGGGAGCAGCCGTACTTCTGGCTGCATTGGTCATAGCTATTGTGGGTTTCATGGCCATTCCATCACCAAAGCCGAAAACCACGCCAGACAATGTAGAAAGCCAGATCAAAAAATGGGTGGAAATAAATGGTGTTGGAATTACTAGACCTACAACTCCAATTCCGGACACTTATTTCGCTTATATGCTCACGTTAAAAAACAACAATCAAGTAATGGTAGGGCGAGCGAAAAACAATTCCCGGCGCTTAGATTTTCAGCTTTATCTGCAGCCATCTGAGGAAGATCAAAGGATATTAAATGCTTTAAGCAAAGATGATGCTAGTCAAGTTCTCCAAGAAGTAACACGCGACTTGGGATTAGCGAAAATAGGCCATACGATATCGACTGCAACTCCTCTTATACAGGGAGCCACAATTTCTCCTTTTGGGGTGCAACTCGGAATAGTGATACAGAAGGCTGTTCCGATTGAAGATTTAGATGAAGACAAATTCTTTCAGGCCGTTAATGAGATTGATAGTGGCGCAATGATAGTGAAGTCGAGTATGGGGTTAGCGCTGCGACCATACAAAAAACAGACGAGCCTTGCCAAAGAAGAGAAATCTAAATGAAGGATGAAAAGCAGATAGCCGAATTTGAGCAATTCGACAAGGTAATGCGCGGGCTGCTGGCCGTTCACTACCAGGAATTGCAAAAGGAACTGGAGAAGGATCTCAAGAAGAAAGCCCGCAGCGGCTAAAGCCCATTTAAACCCGTAACGGCACGGGCTGAAGCCTTGCCTGATACGAACCGGTTTACGAACTGGTCAAGGGTTTGTTGCAACCTTATCGATGACGTTTCGTGCCGTGCTCTCTTTCCAGACGACAAAGCCCGCCTTGCGGCGGGCTCTGGTTAGGGGTTTGGGGTTTCACTCAGTAGGTGGCTGCGAGAATTTCTCCCGGTCGCGTTCTTCGATGCCGCGCATGGTTCCGAGCAGATGGTAATTGGCGCCGGCCCGAAGCTTCTCATGCTGGCGGTTCAGGAGCTGCATCATGAGCGGGTCAAAAATGCCGACCCGTTCCAATGCTGCCATGTTGTGATGGACGCGGGCGAAGGATGCGTTGAGACGGTGGAGGAGGTCGTAGACCTGCGGTTTGGGTACGCTGGTAGAATTGGGTACGCTGCTAGAATCGTTGTCAGCCATGGGTCGCCTTTCTAATCCAAAGGTGATTTGTGGTTAGGGCGCGCCGGTGTGCAACCACCGGCGTTGCCCGACTTTTTGGGCCACACGGCTTTTATAAACACACGCAGGAGCGCTAAGCAACAAAAAAGCGAATTGCCCTGAAGAAACGCATAAAGTTAAGCAGCGGGTGAAGATTGTTAAGCGCGTTCTTCACATTTTTCTTTTCCGGGGCTGAAGCCGGAGCGCAGCTTCAAACATTTTTTTTGCTGCCTGCTCAGTGACTCATCCGGGCAGATATAGAATCGCGGAGAAAAAACTTTCTTATGAATATCAAAGGCAAAAGCGCGCTGGTCACCGGAGGCGCATCGGGACTGGGCGCGGCCACAGTCCGCATGCTGGCGGCGCAGGGCGCCAGGGTTGTCATCGCCGACGTGAACGAAAAAGGCGGCAACGAACTGGCGCAGGAGCTTGGCGCCGGCGTCAAGTTCGTGAAAACTGACGTGACCGACGACGCCCAGGTTGCCGCCGCCGTTGAGGCCGCCGTGAAAGCCCACGACGGCTTGCATATTGTGGTGGCGACGGCGGGCATTGGCATCGCCGAAAAACTGCTGGGCAAAAACGGCATGCATGACCTTGGAAAATTTGTCCGCACCATCCAGGTCAACCTGATTGGAACCTTTGACGTGGTCCGCCACGGAGCCAATGCCATGACCGCCAACCAGCCGGATGAAGACGGCGGCCGCGGCGTGATTGTGACCACGGCTTCAGTCGCGGCCTACGAAGGGCAGATCGGGCAGGTGGCATACTCGGCTTCAAAAGGCGCGATCGTGGGCATGACCTTGCCGCTCGCGCGCGAGCTGGCGCGCTCGGGCATCCGCGTCTGCACCATTGCGCCGGGAATTTTCCACACGCCGCTGCTCGGCGCACTGCCGGAAGCCGCCCAGGCTTCGCTCGCCGAACAGGTCCCCTTTCCCCACAGGCTGGGCAAGCCGCCGGAATTCGCCGCGCTGGTGCAGCACATCGTTGAAAACAACATGCTGAATGGCGAGACCATCCGGCTTGATGGCGCGATTCGCATGGCCCCGAAATAAGAGCTCGGCTTCAGCCCCTGTTCTTCTTCAGGAACTTCTGCACGCCCTTGCGGCAATCCTCCGTCTGCCGGGCAATGGCGTTGATCTCAACACCCGCTTCGAGCGCGGCTTCAAACGACATGGAATCCATGTTGTACAAAAGCCGTTTGCAGAGCATCACCGCCGATGCGGACTTCGCCGCCAGCTTGGCCACGTACGCTTCCACTTCCGCAGAAAACTGTTCGTCCTGAAATACGCGATGGACCAGGCCGAGCTCCTGCGCGCGCGCCGCCGGCGCCAATTCGCCCATAACCACCAACTCAAACGCGGCCTTCTCCGAAACCGAGCGCCGCAAAATCGCCATCACCATGGCCGGAACAAAGCCGATATTCACCTCGGGATAGCCGAACTGCGCCGACTGCGCGGCCAGAATAATGTCGCAGGCGGTGGCGACGCCGCATCCGCCCGCCAGCGCTCTTCCCTGCACGGCCGCAATCACGGGCCGCGGATGGTTGCGCATCATCAGAAAAAGATCGGCCGTGGAGCGAGCGTCGGCCATGTTCTCCAGCACGCTGGCCTGCGCGGTCTTTTCAAGGCTTGCCAGGTCGGCGCCGGAACAGAAATCCGTTCCCGCTCCTGTTAGCAGGACCACGCGGCACGCGGCGTCAGACGCGGACTCGCTGAACGCCGACTTCAGCTCGGCGACCAGTTCGCCATCAAGCGCGTTGCGTTTCTCGGGACGGTTCAGCGTGATCCGCGCCACTCCGTCCCGCGGTTCGTACAGGATTTTACGGTACATCGATCTCCATTCGCAGCAGGGCTGCGCCGTAGGTCTTGCCCTGGTTGTCCATGCGCAGGGAAACCAGCCCGCCGCCATCCAGGGCATGGTGCAACACGAAGTTCAGCGCGTTCAGGTTCGGCAGCTCATATCGCTCGACATCACCGTGGCAGATCCCGGCAAAGTGTCGCTTCACCCGCTCGGCTGTAACCTCGCGGACCAGTACTTCGTAGTGTTCCCGCTTGAGCGCGATCAGCCCGATGTTGGCGTCGTCGCCCTTGTCGCCGGAGCGGGCATGGGCAATTTGCCGAAGCTGCACTCTCATCTCTGCTCTCCTCGATCGCCAGACTACTTCTCTGACCACGGCGGGACCACGCCCGTCATCCGCGCGTAGGCAATGAGCTGTCCCATATGCTCGTTCGCATGAATGATGATGCGCAGATACATTCCGTCCACCGTCGCTTCCTGGTCCGTAATCTTGACCTTGCGTTCCAGATCTCCGGGCTTTACCGCCGTATGCGCGGCTCTCACTGCTTCCAGCGAGCGTTTCAGCCATTTGATTACTTCCGCTTTCGAAGTAACGGTCTTGTCCAGGTTCTCTTTCATGTCTTCGGGCATCTTGGGGCCGGTGACGCTCAGCAGATAGAAATTAGCCATCACAATATGCATATAGACTTCGCTGGTGGAGCGCACTCCCTTTGCCGGCCGCCATGCGAATTTGTTTTCCGGCGTCGCCTCAGCCAGCGCGATGAGCTGGCTGGAGACGTGTTTCCATTCGCCGTCATAGCCCTGCCAGATGCCTTCAGGTGTCTTCTGTGCGAACAAAGCCGGGGCGCTCATGAAGAGCAGAAGGAACAAGCTTTTTATTTGCAGTATGCTTCTCATTTTTTTTCAGCTCCTTGAAAATCTCTCTTCAGACCACTCTAAGCGCTCACCACCTCGACTTGCGGCGTGACGGCTGTTTTGGGAATCAGGGCCGGCCAGTATGCAATGATCTCATCCACTTTGCTGCGGCCTGCGTTCAATCCGGTAACCGAGGGAGGCCCATTCAGAGCGATGGGAACGATCTCTTTCAGGAAACGCTCCACCGGCGTCTTCTCCATGGCGCGCGCGCCGATGCGCAGCACAACTTCAGCAATATCACCGGCCGGCTCGCCGGACATCGCGCCATGGCAGGCATTCACCCCAATAAACTCGGATTGGATGGCATCCAGTTTGAGCCCCAGGCGCTCCAGGCGCTGGCGCAGGATCTGGTCTGCGGCGAGGGCTTTCTTGTATGCATCAGGCCACGAGTACGTTAGCGTGCCCACGGCTTTGAAGCCGGCAGAGTAACTGATGGAAACTTTGTAGAAGTCCGTCGCCGCACGGCCCTTGATGCCAGAGAATCGCACCCGGTCAGGCCCCTGCTGCTCCAGCCGGATCGTAGTAAAGTCAGCAATGCCGTCCGGCGTGATGTAGTTCTTTGGATCGCCAATTTCGTACAGCAGCTGCTCGGTCACGCCGGCCACGTTGACGCGTCCGCCGGTGCCTGCATGTTTGGTGATCACAAACGTGCCGTCGCTTTCGGCTTCAATCATCGGGTAGCCAATGCCGGCGAAGTCGGGAATCGATTCCCAGTCCGCCTGGCAGTTCCCTCCGGTGCACTGTGCGCCGCATTCAATCACGTGCCCGGCAATCGTTCCTGCCGAGATCCGGTCCCAATCGCCGGCCTTCCAGCCAAACTCGCGGACCATGGGGCCAAGCGCCAGCGCGGCGTCATTGCAGCGACCGGTGATCACGATGCCTGCGCCACGGCAGAGAGCGTCGGCGATGGGAAACGCGCCAAAATACACGTTGGCGCTTTGCACTCGCGAGCGGACCGCGCTGAGCGGCTCTCCCGTATCCATGCTGGTGAACGGGATGCCGCGTTCCAGCATCTGGTCAAGCTGCGGCATGATGTCGTCGCCGGTGACCACGCCAATCTTCAGTCGTCCGCCGTAACCAGCCGCTTGCAGCACGGCAGCAACCGCGTCGCGGCAGCCCATGGGATTCATGCCACCCGCGTTGGTTACAACCTTCACGCCGCGCTCCACAATGTCTCGCGCGCCGCGTTTGATCACCCCGACAAAATCGTGCGCGTAGCCGGTACGCGGATCGCGCGCCTTCAGCTTCTGCAGGATGGACATCGTGATCTCAGCCAGGTAATCGAGCGTGAGATAGTCGAGCGGGCCGCCGCGCAGCAGGTCCAGCGGCGCTTCCTGTGAGTCGCCCCAGAAAGCCGAGCCGTTGGCGATTCTTATCATGTTGCCGCCCCGGCTGCATCGCCGTTGAGCCGCTCCCGCAGCACGCGTTTCAGCACTTTGCCCGTGGGATTCTTGGGAAACTCGTTCATGATGTGGATCTGCTTCGGAACTTTGAAGCTGGCCAGCCGCGACCGCGCATGCGCCATCAGCTCATCTTCATTCACGTCGCGGCCCGGCATGGGGACAACGCAGGCGACAACCTTCTCGATCCAGTAAGGATCGTGCAGCCCGATGACAGCGACCTCCGCCACGCTTGGATGTTGCGCAATGGCTTCTTCCACCTCCTGGCTGGAAACGTTTTCTCCGCCGCTCTTGATCATGTCTTTCTTGCGATCGAGAAAATAAAGCCACCCGTGCTCGTCCACGCGCGCCACGTCGCCGGTATGGTGCCAGCCGCCGCGGAAGAGAGCTTCGTTCGCAGCCGGATCTTCAAAATAACCCGGCGAGACGCAGGGCCCGCGCAAGACGATCTCTCCCGGCTTCCCCGGCTCCACATCTTTCATTTCTTCGTCGACGATGCGCAGCTCGAGCGGAACGTGCTGCACGCCGATGGGATCGGGCGCCGCCAACATACGCCCCAGTTCAGCCGGAGGCGTGGTTGACCCCAGCGCCGTGGTTTCCGTCTGCCCCCAGCAGTTGATCCACTCCGCCTGCGGGGCAATGCGGCGCCAGCGCTGAAAAACCGGCGTAGGCAAATACTGGAACACAAAGAGACGCTTCAGGCTGGAAAGATCCACGGCTTCAATCAGCGGCATGCTGATCAGTCCAACCCAGACGGTCGCCGGCAAAGAGAGCGAGTTCACTTTTTGCACCGCGATGGCGTGAATGATCTGCTCTGGCTTGGGCAGCGGAATGATCACGCTTTCACAACCCGACGCAAAACATCCGAAGGTCATCACCAGTCCAGCCACATGAAACATAGGCAGCGCCAGCAGGTATTTCATCGTGCGATCGCGGCCATAGTCAGCGTAGCTGGCCATCAGGTAAGCATAAAAATTCAAGTGCGTCAGCACCACGCCTTTCGGCTTGGCCGTGGTACCGCTGGTAAAGATGATCAGGTGCGTCGCTTCGCTCTCCACGAACTGCTCAACCGGCGCGGAATCACACTCGTTCAGCGACTCGCGAAATTTGTCATCCAGCACAAAGCAGTTCGCCGGAGGCGCGCTGACCTTGGCTTGAAACATCGGCTCAACCAGCAGCGTCTTGACCCGGGTTTTCTCCAGGACATAAGTCACGTCCTCGGCGGTAAACATCAGGTTGATGGGGACCAGCGCGGCCCCAATGCGCGCACAGCCGAAGAATGCAGCCACGTATTCCGGTGAATTGGTGGCAAAGATGGCGACCGAATCGCCACGGCCCACGCCGCTGGCCATGAGTTTCCGCGCCATGCGGTTGGCCAGCGCGTCCAGTTCGGCATACGTCAGTTCGCGGCCCAGGAAATGAATGGCCTGCTGCTGCGGAGAGCGCGCGGCGCTCCGGCGCAACGCGTCGCCCACGTTGAAACGGTGGATCAGGTTGAACTCAAGGTCCTGGCCAGCCATCACAGCTTCTCTTCTTTGGCGATGATCTCTTTCATGATCTCCGAAGCGCCCGCGCCGATCGTGTTCAATCGCAGGTCGCGCCACATGCGCCCGATGGGATATTCCGTGGTGTAGGCGAAACCGCCGAAGATCTGCATGCAGTCATATGCAATTTTCTGCGAGAGCTCCGTGGTGTAAAGCTTGGCCATGGTAATTTCGCGGACGGCGCGTTTACCGTGGTTCACCAGGTCAAGCGCGCGGTAAGTGAGCCAGCGCCCCGCTTCCACGGCAGTCAGGTGCTCGGCAAAGCGGTGCCGCCACACCTGAAATTTCCCGATCGGCTGTCCGAAGGCGCTGCGTCCATGCCCATAATCGATGGCCCAGCGCAGGCCTTTGTCCATGGCGGCAAGCGCTCCCAGCGAAGCCACCAGCCGCTCACCCTGGAAATTCTCCATGATGTAGTAGAAGCCTCGGTCTCGCTCGCCAAGGATGTAACGGACGGGAACGCGGCATTCATCGAAGAAGAGTTCAGCCGTGTCTGAAGCCAGGTTGCCGATCTTCTTCAGCTTCTTGCCGACCGAGAAACCTTTGGTCTTCGTCGGAAACAGCACCAGCGATATGCCCTTGTGGCCTTCGCCGCCGGTACGGACTGCAAGAACGATGTAGTCAGCCCGCGTGCCATTCGTAATCCAGAGCTTCTGCCCGGATATGATGAGGTCATTGCCTTCGATGCGGGCGCGGGTCTTGATGGCGGCCACGTCAGAGCCGCCGCCGGGTTCGCTGATGCCCAGCGCGCCGATCCATTCTCCGCTCACAGCCCGGGGAATGAATTCGGCTTTCTGCTCCTCGGTGCCCAATTCCTGAATCACCGGCAAGGCCATATCGGATTGCACCAGGAACGCCATGTTGATACTGCCGCTGTCAGAGTGCGCCATGGCCTCAACGTAAGCCGCAGTGGCCCACCAATCCTGCCCGCTGCCGCCCCACCGCGGATCGATGCGGATGCCAAACATGCCTAGGGCGCCGGCCTTGGGAAACAGTTCGCGGGGAAAGATGCCCTCTTCGTCCCACTCAGCCGCGTAGGGCGCAATCTCTTCTTTGCAAAAACGCGAGACGGTCTGCCGGATGAGCTCATGCTCTTCAGTGAAATAAGGATACTCAGTGCTTTGCTGCTGAACTGCTTGCGTGCTCATTGGCGTCCTCCACGGATTCAATCTCAACCAGCATCTGGCCCGGCGCAACCACATCCGCGGCCTTGACCAGCACCGCGCGGACCACGCCATGAATTGTGGCCTTTATAGTTTGCTCCATTTTCATGGCTTCCAGCACGATTAATGCATCGCCCGGCTTCACGCTCTGGCCTTCCGCCACCAGTATCCTCAATACCTGTCCCGGCATGGGCGAGTTGGCACTCTGGTGCTGGCCGCTGGCGGTTTTTTCGGGAAACCGCGGCAGGCGCGTAACCTGGCGCTGGCCCAACGCGGAGCGCACATAGTAGTCGGCGCCATGCTGCCGGATATGGAACCGATAGCGCACACCGTTGACCAGAGCATCGACGTGGTCATGCTCGACGGAAAGAGCTTCGAGCGCCGAGTGAGTCGAGTTGGTCGGGTATTCTCGGCCGCCGACCTTAAATTTCATGGCCGGCGCCGTCGTGGGATTGTTGCGGAAGCGCAGCGGTATCGAGGGAAGCACGGTCCGCTGCGCATGCTCCGAGCGCTCGATGTAAGAACGCGTCACGGAGCAGAAAATACGGTCCGTCGCCTCATTGACGATGGAGGGAATCGCGAACTGGAAGCCGGTATGCGCGTACCCCGCCTGAAACTCCTCGCTCTCCAGCAGGGCGATCAGGAATTCACGGTTGGTCTGAAGGCCTTGCGCCGCCAGGCTCCGCAAAGCGTGGATCAGTTTTCTGATTGCGGATTTGCGATCTTCGGCATGAGCAATGATCTTGGCCAGCAGCGGATCGTAATAAACGCCGATCTCATTTCCCTCTTCCACGCCGCTGTCAACGCGCAAGCCTATCGACGGGCCGGGGGGCTCCCACACGTGTAACTTTCCCGTGGAAGGCAGAAAATCGTTTGCGGGATCTTCCGCGTAGAGACGAGCTTCGATCGCATGGCCCTTTTGTTCAGTCTGTGCGGGCGACAATTTAGCGCCTTGCGCAACCTCAATCTGGAGACGAATCAAGTCCAGGCCCGTAACCATCTCGGTGACCGGATGCTCCACCTGTATGCGTGTGTTGACCTCAATGAAATAGAAGTCACCTGAGGGCCCCAGCAAGAATTCCACCGTTCCGGCGTTGGTATAGCCGCTCTTTCGCGCGAGCGACACAGCAGCGTCAGTCATGCGGCGACGGATTTCTTCGGTGACCGCGGGTGAAGGACTCTCTTCCAGGATCTTCTGGTAGCGGCGCTGAATGGAGCAGTCGCGCTCGAACAGGTGCATCACGTTGCCATGGTGATCGCCGAAGATTTGCACCTCTACGTGGCGCGCACCCTCGATGTATTTTTCCACCAGCAGCGCGCCGTCGCCAAAAGCGCGTTCCGCTTCTCCCCGCGCGGCAGTGAAGGCTTCCTGGAACTCGGCGGCGTTGCGAACAATGCGCATGCCGCGGCCTCCTCCACCCAGAGAAGCTTTGATCAGCTTGGGAAATTCATTCTCCGCCGGCGCGGGGACAATGGGAACTCCCGCCGCTTGCGCCAGCTTGCGGGCTTCGTTCTTTGACCCCAGAGCGCGGATCACACTTGCACTCGGACCGATGAATGCAATACCAGCCTCTTCACAGGCGGACGCGAAGCCCGCATTTTCGGAGAGGAATCCGTACCCAGGATGGATTGCGTCTGCGCGGGTGAGGCGCGCCGCCGAGATGATCTTCTCAATGTTCAGGTACGAATCGCGCGCGGGCGCAGGGCCAAGTGGCACGGCCTGGTCGGCCAGGCGGACGTGCAGCGCATCGCGGTCGAAATCCGAATAGACCGCCACAATTTCAATACCCATTGTGCGGCAGGTGCGCATGATGCGCACGGCGATCTCGCCGCGATTGGCAATGAGCATTTTGGAAAAAGTTTTCATGGTCTAAACAGCTGGCAAATTAGCTTTCTTCTGAAATCTCGAGAGCAGTGAGAGACCCCTACAGACATAAACTTTCCATTGGACTGGTAACAATCCCTCAAACAGTGCCCGATGATAGCGATCCCGCGCTCCGCTCGGGATTTCAGAAACAATTGCTTCAGTGCCTGAACACCCCCCACTCCATGGTGCCCTTTACCGGCGCGTTATACGCGGCCGACAACGCAATGGCCACCACGGTCCGCGTGTCCCGCGGATCGATGATGCCGTCATCCCAGAGGCGCGCGGTGGCGAAATAGCAATCCGACTCCTTCGCGATCTGGTCTTCGAGCATTTTCCGCCCCATGGCCATTCTGGCTTCGTCGATCGGCTGGCCGGTTTTGGCGGCGGCTTCACGCTTGATGATGTCCATGACGCCGGAGAGCTGCTTCTCCCCCATCACGGCAATGCGGTGATTGGGCCAGGTGAAAAGGAAGCGCGGCGCGTAGGCGCGGCCGCACATCGCATAATTCCCGGCTCCATACGAGCCCCCCACCATCACGGTGATGGCCGGCACGGTTGAGTTGGAAACGGCGTTGATCAGCTTGGCGCCATTGCGGATGATTCCATCTTCTTCGTAGCTGCGGCCCACCATAAAGCCGGTGATGTTTTGCAGAAACACCAGAGGGATGTCCTGCTGATTGCACAGCTGGATGAACTGCGCGCCCTTGCCCGACGATTCCGACATCAACACGCCGTTGTTGCCGAGAATGCCCACGGGGAAACCATGGATGCGGGCGAAGCCCGTCACCAGCGTGGGGCCGTACTCCGGCTTGAACTCGGCGAACTCGCTGCCATCGACGATGCGGGCAATCACATCGCGAATCTCGAACGGCACGCGCACGTCGGACGAGGCGATGCCCAGCAGTTCGTCGGGATCATATGCAGGTTCGGTTACCGCGGACATTTGCAGCAGATCAGGTTTCTTCACATTGAAATGGCTGACGATCTCACGTGCGATGCGGATCGCATCGAGTTCGTCCTCCGCCAGGTAGTCGGAGAGCCCGGAAACGCGCGAGTGCATCTCCGCGCCGCCGAGAGACTCTTCATCGCTGACCTCTCCCGTCGCCATCTTTACCAGTGGTGGACCGGCGAGGAAAACTTGTGCCTGCTTCTTCACCATCACCACGTAATCCGACATGCCGGGGAGATAAGCGCCGCCCGCTGTAGAGCTGCCGAACACCACGGAGATAGTGGGAATGCGTTCTTTGGAGCGACGGGTAATTTCGCGGAAGCCGCGGCCGCCGGCGACAAAAATCTTACTCTGCTGCGGCAGATCGGCGCCGGCGGACTCCACCAGTAAAATGCTGGGCAGATGGTTTTCCCGCGCGATGTCCGCCAGGCGGGCATTCTTCCACAAACCTGCTTCGCCTGTGGCGCCGCCCTTTACGGTCGCTTCATTCGCGGTGACCAGGCATTCACGTCCGCAGACTAGCCCCACGCCGCCGACCACACCCGCTCCGGGCGACTCGTTCTCCATACCATGGCCGGCCAGGGGCGCGATTTCCAGGAAGAAGGAGCCCTCGTCGAGCAGCGTCTCCACGCGGTCGCGCGGCAGCAGCTTGCCGCGATCCACGTGGCGTTTCACATACTTTTCGCCGCCGCCCTCTGTGGAACGTCTTAGCTCGGCACGCAGGCGCTCCACCGCCGATTGCATAGCGGCATAGTTTGCCTGATACCCGCTTGACTGGCGGTCAACCAAAGAGCGCAGAGGGTTCACGGGCGATAACTATATCAGGCAACGCAGCTCGGCTGAATAACCATTCATTCATACGACCATCAAATGATTCGCCGGGGATTCGCCAGATCGAATCGGGTTCGCGATGGATTTGTGCAGCTCTCGATTCCTACTCGAGCGGCCAACTCCTCGTTGAGCAGGGCATCTAATTCTCCTGTAGCGATCATAACGGCCCCGATTACGCGAGCTTCGTCAAAACTCAAACCTTGGTCACGCGTATCTGTTGCCGAGGGGCCTGAATCAACGAAACAAGAGGAAAACGGAGGACAATCGTGAGACAACATTTTCATAAGCTTGCATTGATCGTGGTACTGGGCAGCGGTTTTGCTCTGGCGCAAAGCTCGCCGCAACAGCCGGCAACACCGCAAGGTTCATCGCCGAGTACGCCGCAAACACAACCGTCGGACCAGCAGCAGCCTTCCACGGCGCCGGACCAGGGCAAGAATCCTGCCAATGCGCCGGAAACTCTGCCCAACACCGACCAGAAAAAACCGGACGATACGCAAAAGATGCCGCAGAGTGACGCTGCTCCTGCCGCCACCGGCGACGTTCAGAGCAACATTCAGTCGGCGATCCAAAAGGACCCGACCCTGGCAACCGCTAACGTGACCGTAGACGTCAAGAACGGCAAGTCGGTCGAACTGACCGGAACGGTCCCGAACAAGGATGCGAAGGACACGGCTGAGCGCATCGCAAAAGAAAATTCAGGCGGGCTGAAAGTAAAGAACCACCTGAAAGTTGCTTCTGCCTCTGAGTCCACGCCAGACAAACCCAAGAGTGATATGAGCAATCCTAAACTCTAGTGCAACCACACAGAGCAAATCAGGCGGTCCGTAAAGGGCCGCCTTTTTAATGCGGCATGGTCGTTATCGGGGAATCGTCGCGATGGACCGTCTGCGGAGAGAACGCTGGCAGGCAGATGGCGATGTATTCGGTAGCTTCGTCAGGCGTCGAATACTGCACCCACTCGCCCGGGTGGGCGATCACGGCCTGGCCCGCTGAGACATCGAGTGTTCCGCCCTTGTGGCGGACGCGCAGGCATCCGCGAAGAACGATGGTGTACTCCTCAAATTCCGGCGTTTGCCCGGGCTCCTGCCATCCCGCGGGACTGCGCATGTGGGCCACGCTCACGCGCTGATCTTCCGGAGTGCGAGGCAGGTTCACGCGGCCAATGTATTCGTCGATGAGCTTGGGCATGTTGCCTGCCGCCTGGATGCGTGTGGGTTGTTCGATGTAAGTAGGCAAAATCAATCTCCTGGTGCTGGATTTGCAACTAGCCGGCCGGTTGCGCCGGCTTGAGCCGAAAGTATGAAACAGTAAAAAGAGCGCCCAGGACAAAATCACCCCCGCCGCCGAGCGCGACCATCAGCGGAATGCGCCCGAGCATGAACAGCACAGCGCATGCCACGGCGTAGGTCAGCTTTTCCAGGATGGCCGCGGGAATAATCGGGCGGAACCGCCGCGGATCGCGGGCGATAATCAGAAAAGCCGCTTGCCACGCCAGGCCAACGCCAAAAAAGCCGTAGTAGAACTCGGGATGGGTGATTGCCGGTGGCATCTTTTCCGCCAGTATCTTTTCTCCGAAGTATCCCGGCAGCAGCACAACAACCCCATAAATGCCGGCCACCAGAAAAACCATGCGGGAAAAGCGATCCTGCATCATGATGGCCTCGGCGTACGCGCGTGAAATTGCCTCGCCAAGCGCATCTGCAAAAAGGTACCATAGCGGGTTTTCTGTTCCATCATTTGAACCACCCTTCTATTCGGACAGGAGCCAATCGATGACCGCACAAAGGTGCACGCTGGCAACCGCTTTGATTCTTTGGAGCTTTGTGGCAGTCGCGCAAACGGGCATTGTGGAACGACTCAACGTCGATGCCACCGATGCGCCGCGCAACATCCTGCATGCCACACTCACCATTCCCGTGGCGCCAGGGGCGCTCACGCTGGTGTATCCCAAGTGGATTCCCGGAAACCACCGTCCCACCGGCCCCATCCAGAATTTTACCGGACTCCACCTCAAAGCTGGGGGCAAAGAGCTGGAATGGCAGCGCGACCTGGAAGATATGTACGCCTTCCACTTGCAGATTCCCGCGGGGGTGAGCGAGCTGCAGGCGGCGTATGACACGATCACCTATAACGGAAAGAGTTCACTGGCATCGAGCAAGGTGCTGGACTTGCTGTGGAACCAGGTAGTGCTCTATCCCAAGGGCGCGGCGATGAACGCGGTGCAGGTAGCGGCGTTCGTGCGCCTGCCCGAAGGATGGAAATTTGGAACGGCGCTTACACCCACACAGCAAAGCGGCAATTCAGTTGAGTTTCAGACGGTTTCACTCACCACGCTGGTGGATTCGCCGCTGATCGCGGGCGCAATCTACCGCCAGGTCGAAATCAACCCGCCGGGTGAGTCACTGAAGCACGTTGTCGACATGGTGGGCGAGAGTGAAGAAGCCATCCAGATCACAGACAAGGACGTGGCGAGCCTGAAGCAACTGGTGGCGGAGACGGGCAAGCTCTTTGGCGCGAGGCATTACACCAAGTATGCCTTCCTTCTGACTCTGGGCGATCAGACGGCGCATCACGGCCTGGAACATCATGAATCCAGCGATAACGGCGCCGCGGAAGACATGTTCAGCGATACCGACTCCCATGATCTCGAAGCCGATCTGCTGCCGCACGAGTTCGTGCACTCCTGGAACGGCAAGTATCGGCGGCCTGCGGGGCTGGTCACGCCTAACTACCAGGAGCCTATGCACGGCGACCTGCTGTGGGTCTATGAAGGGCTCACCGATTACCTGGGCAACATTCTGGCGGCGCGCACAGGCCTGCGCTCGCCGGACCAGTTCCGCGAGAACCTGGCTTACACCGCGGCCATGCTGGACCATCGCACGGGACGAACCTGGCGCCCGCTCCAGGATACCGCCACCAGCGTGCAAAGTTTGTTTGCCGCGCCCATGGAATGGACCAACTGGCGCCGCACCGCCGACTATTATCCTGAAGGCTATCTCATCTGGCTGGAGGTGGACGCGCTGATCCGGCAGAAGACGAACGGGCAAAAATCTTTGAACGATTTTTGCCGCATCTTTTACGGAGGCCAAAGCGGACCGCCAGCCGTGGTGGCTTACAAATTTGAAGACGTTGTCGCGGCCCTGAATCAGGTGACGCCCCATGACTGGGCCAAGCTGCTGCGCGAACGCCTGGACGCAAAGTCACCGCACGCTCCCATGGAGGGCATTACCAACGGCGGATGGAAACTGGTCTATACCGAAAAAAAGAACATGACCATGGAGGCGCGGGAAAAGAGCAGCGAAAACATTGATCTGAGTTTTTCCCTGGGATTGATTGCCAGCAAGCAAGGCGACGTGCGCGACGTGATACCGGGCTCTCCGGCGTATGCTGCCGGGCTCGGGCCGGGGATGAAGCTCATTGCGGTCAACGGACGCAAGTGGTCAAAAGACGTGGTTCGCGCGGCATTGCGAGGCGGGCTGCACAGCCAGCAGCCCCTGTCACTACTGGCGGAGAACGGCGAGTACTACAATACATTCCAGGTGAATTACCACGAAGGCGATCGCTATCCCCATCTGGTCCGCTCGGAAGGACAGCCGAACCTGCTGGATGAAATCATCAAGCCGCAAGCCGCGGGACACTAGGCGGGAAGCAACTCGTCTTCATGACCTTGCAATGACGGCCGCAGTGGGAATACGTCCGCTACGCTTTGCCCGGTGCGTGGCTCTTTGAAACGGCGGCGGTGCGCTCGAGCTTGTCCCAGGCAAAGGGCTTGCCGTCAATGGCCCGCTTGACCGTCTTGGCCAGCACGGCGGAAAACAGCTGGCGGTATGAGAACCGCTGCAGCCAGAGGTGAAGCAGGAGTTGCGCGTCCTCACCGGTGCCCTCCACGCGGCGCTCCAGCAAGAAGGCCAGCGCCGACGCGACAAAATCGATGGCCAGGAAGATGACGAAATAGAAAGCCAGGCGCTGAAAATTGCTGGAATCGGTGCTCTCCGGGTGGAAATAGCGGGCGGCCAGGTATTGCAGTGTGCCGAACAAAAACATGATATCGATGAATGGCGACACCAGGGGCAGCAGGATCTGAAAAATAATAATGTTGGGCAGGGCAATCCAGCCCAGGCGGCTGCGCTGGCGGATAGCGGCGCCATGCTTCCAGACGGCCTGAAGAATGCCGAACGACCAGCGAAAACGCTGGCGCATGAGCCCGCGCGCATTAGTGGGCGCCTCGGTAAAGGCCAGTGCACGATCTTCATTCACGACGCGCCAGCCATTTTCAAGCAGTGACATGGTCAGGTCGGCGTCCTCGGCTACAGTATCCGTGTGGTAGCCGCCGGCCTCGCGGACTGCGGCCACGCGCCACGCGCCGATGGCTCCCGGCACCACGCTAACAGCCCCGAACACGTTGAGCGCACGCCGTTCGAAATTCTGGCTGGTGATGTACTCCAGTGCCTGCCAGCGGGTCCAGAGGTTCACCCGGTTCCCCACTTTGGCGTTGCCGGCGACCGCACCCACTCCGGGATCGGCAAAATGCGGGACCAGGATGGAAATAGCGGTGGGAGAAATGACCGTGTCCGCATCAATGCCGACGTATATCTCATCCTGCGTGTGTTTCAGCGCGTCGTTCAGCGCTTCCGCTTTGCCCGCATTCGCTTTGGTCAAGAGTAAAACGCGGCCTTCCGCAATCTCTTTGGCAAATTTTTCCCGTACCACCGCCGACGTTGCATCTTTTGAGCCATCATCCACCACAATCGTCCGCAGGTTCGAATAATCCGATGCCAGCGCGGAACGAACGGTGTTCTCAATCACCTTCTCTTCATTGAATGCGGGAATGATCACCGTGACCGCGGGCTTGAAGTCCGGGCCACCCACGGGCGCGGGTTTCCGCAGGCGATCATAGGTGGCCAGGGCGCCAATGCCGAGAAGTCGCCCGCTCATGAGAACGTCACCGATGAAAAATACGAAGACAATAAACTGCGCCAGCCACTGTCCCAGCAGGAAGACATAGCCATCCAGCCGCGCGCCCAGCACTTCATTGGGAGACAGGCGAGGCATCACTTCGGCCCGCGTTTTGCCCAGCAGCTCTTCCACGCTCACGATCTTGTAGCCGCGCGCTCGCAGCCCCTGGATGATGCCGGGCAGCGCCTGGACCGTGGCAGTACGGTCGCCGCCACCATCATGCAGCAAAATGATGTTTCCGCAATAGAGCGGGGCGCGGGTCTCACAGCCCTTGGTCGCTTCGCGCTCCACCTGGTCCATCACGCCGGCAACGATCTCATCGGCGGTTTGCCCTTTTTTCCAGTCGTTGGGATCGATCTTCGACCCGACCGTGATGTAGCCTTCGCTCTGGACCAGTTCCAGCGGGCGCACCTGGTCGGCAACGTCAGGCTCCTGGTCAATGGAATACGGAGGGCGAAAATAGAGCGGCTTCACGCCCATCTTGCTGGCGAACAACTTCTCCGTCAGTTGCAGCTCCACGCGCTTCATGTACCACGAGGAGACATCGCTGATGTCAGGATGGGTAAAAGTATGATTGCCGATGCCGTGGCCCTCATCGTAAATGCGCTTCGCCAGCGCGGGAAATTTCTGCGTCTGCAATCCGATCAGGAAAAACGTGGCCGGGGCTTTTTCCTGTTTCAGAATGTCCAGGATCTTTCCGGTGTAGGCGGGATCGGGTCCGTCGTCGAAGGTGATGGCGACCTGCTTTTCCTTCCAGCCGTATTGCCTGATCTGATACGGCTCCGGCAACACTGTCATTTTTTCCAAGGTGACAAGTTTCGTGTCCGGGTCCAGGACAAGCTCGCGCTCGCCCGGGCTAGGCTGGTGCTGAATGACCAGAATCTCGCCGTTGCCTTCACGGTCAACGTCTTCGCCGGAGGGGACGGCTTTTAGCTTCGCTTCCGCGCCTGCTTCTGTGGGATTGTCCCAGATTTTCCATAGCGAGCGGTCTTCCGAGCCAAGCCGCCAAAGAGCAAAGGTGCGAATGCCGACATCGCGGGCCGCGCGCATCTGGTTCAGCGCGGTGACCGCATCCAGGTAC
The DNA here is from genome assembly GCA_041488515.1 of Terriglobia bacterium. Taxonomy (GTDB): domain Bacteria; phylum Acidobacteriota; class Terriglobia; order Terriglobales; family Acidobacteriaceae; genus Angelobacter. Next base: position 72,316 of record JBGPPK010000011.1, read on the forward strand.
CAGACCTGGTGGCGCACGCCATTTTCTTCCTCGTAAGCAAAGTGCGGATTCAGCGAGTCAGGATCCAGCTCGATCTCCGAGCCCGATTCTCGCGCGTGCAGCCACGCTTCCTGCGCGCTGTTGGTGTCTACGTTTACAACGCGCTTGGTCTTGGGAGAGATCCCCCAGTCGTAACCGTAACCGCCGATGGCGCAGATGATTTTGGTCTTGGGAATGTCATGGATGGCCTGTTTGAGGTTGGCTGTGAACCAGTCCTGCGCGGCCACCGGGCCGGGCGTGCTGGTGACCTGATGCTGGTCATAGTTCATTACCACCAGGCCGTCAGCGCTGGCGGCCAGACGCGCATAGTCGTAGTCCTCATCCGCGACGGGGACGTTCAAATAGAGCCTGAGCCCGCGCGCATGCAGGTCCTGCCCCAGCTCCTGCACCAGGGCAAGATAACCGGGCTGCGCTTTCAGCGGAATTTCCTCGAAATCGAGCGCCGCTCCCTTGAAGTGGTCGCTGCTCAGGAAAAGCAGAAGCTGCGAGCGGAAATTCTTCCGCGCCGCCGGGTCCATCAGGAAATCGCCGATGTTCGACAACCATTCTTTGCGTACCGGCTCAAAGTTGTTGATCAGAGGAAAGACTTCGACCTCAGCCTTCTCCGTCCGCAGAAAGGGCATCACCTTGTCGTCAGTGGAATGTACGCTTCCGTTATCGATCACCTGAAACGGGTGATTGAGGATGTCGAACCCCTGCAAGTGCCCGTCCGGCGTGAGCACGTGGAGCCATTCGGGAAAGAGAATGTCGATCTGCGGATAGTATTCCTTCAGGGAAACAAAGCTGGCCGCGTCCCAATTCACATAATATGCGGCGCGAATGCCTTCATCGGTGTTCAGGACGACCTGCGACGGCGGCGCCTTGGTCTTGCGATGTGTGTTTTTCGCCTTGGTCTTGCGCCGGCGCTCGCGCTCCTTGATCGCGCGCAGGTTGCGTTTTTGTTCCGGCATGAGAACGTGAGGCAGCGGGTCCGACTGCACAAACACGGTCACGATGAAAAACAGCACCAGGCCGCTGATGATCGCTCCCAGAACAGTAAACAGGATGCGCAAGCGCCCCCATCGCTTCCGTTCGGGATCATAAAAAATGGATTTTGACATTGCGGATCTGTTAACAACCATCGTAAGCGGCAGGGCCCGGCAGGTCAATCAGGCGGAAGCCCGGGCGTGGGTCAGTCTAAAGATTGACCTGCTGCCGCGTATCAGCGGTTGAATGGCTGGGCATACGCCATTACACTGAGCATTCCTATTGATGACCAAACTCATTGAACTGGTGCGGCGCAACTGGGTCTTCTTCCTGCTGGCGACCATCGCTGGGCTGGCGCTGCGGCTTTTTTTTGTTTTCCGATTTCCCCATGTGGCCGGGGACACTTGGGTCTATGGCGATATCGCCAAGAACTGGCTGGACCATGGCGTCTTCGGCCTGACCGACAATGGCGTAGTGCGCCCCACCCTTATCCGCCTGCCCGGATATCCGGGATTCCTGGCGGCCATGTTCGCTATCTTCGGCCGGGAACATTACACGGCCGTGATGATTGCACAGGCTCTGATCGATACCAACACCTGCCTGGTGATCGCTGCGCTAGCCCTGGAACTGATGACCGCCAAGACGGCAAGAGCTGCTTACCTTCTGGCCGCACTCTGCCCTTTCACCGCGAGCTATGTTGCTGCTCCGCTCTCCGAGACCCTGGCCATCTGCTGCGTCGCGCATACGCTCTACTATGGCGTTCGTGGACTGAAAGCCCTTGAAGATGGTGCGTTTGTGAAACATCTTTGGGTCCTGGCAGGTTTGTGGAGCGCGGCGGGAATCTTGATGCGTCCTGATAACGGATTGATTTTGCCGGCCCTTGGCCTGGCGATACTCATCGTGCTTTTCCGCAAGCCAAACAAACGGCAGGTCGTCTTCGCGGGCGTATTGCTTGCCGCAACCAGCCTGGGCCCGCTGGCGCCCTGGGCTGTTCGCAATTGGCGCGTCTTCCATGTGTGGCAGCCGCTGGCTTCAAGATATGCAAATGACCCGGGAGAATTTGTTCCGCGCGGCTTCAACCACTGGGTCAAGACCTGGATGGTGGACTATGTGTCGGTAGAAGAGGTCTATTGGCGGGTATCGGGAGAGCCACTCAACCCGCAAGAGCTGCCGGAGCGCGCATTTGACAGCCGTCCGGAATATGACAGGACGCTGGAGCTGATCTCGCGCTACAACCAGCAACTCTACATTGACCCGCAGATGGACGCTGAGTTCGAAGAGATTGCCCGTTTACGAGTGGAGCACAATCCGTTGCGCTATACCATCTGGCTGCCGTTTTTGCGAACGTCGGATATGTGGCTGCGCCCGCGCACCGAACTCCTGGACATCGAGACCCGCTGGTGGGAATTCTCGCGGCATGAAGCAGAGAGCCGGTTCGCCTTGCTTTGGGCGGGGTTGAACCTGTTCTACATTGCGGCGGCATGGCGAGGATTGCTCCGCTGGCGACTGGGAACCGCCGGAGTGTTTCTGATCGGCTTTGTCCTGCTGCGCTCGATCTTTCTTGGCACTCTCGAAAATCCCGAACCGCGTTATGTGCTGGAATGCTTTCCTGCGCTGCTGGCGCTGGCCGGAGGAGCGTTCTCCCGGGATATAAGAGAGGACAAGGCTGCTTCCGCTGCTTCGTTCACATCGCAATAAGTTTTTCTCCCAAAGGAAAACCCGCCGGTTTTCAGGCCGGCGGGCCAGATCCAAAAGCGATCCTGGTTAGAAGGTAACGCGTCCGCTGATGCTAACCACGCGGCCGTTCGCAGTTGACTGGGCGGGGTTACTGAAGCCCACGCCAAACAGGCTCGGAGCCGTGCCCAGGCCGGCATCTTCCATGTTCGGATCGATGCTGATGTAGTTGAAATGGTTCAGGGCGTTGGTTGCGGTCATGCGCATTTCAAAGTTGCCACGCTCACCCATCTTGATGTTCTTGAAGATGGAAGCGTCCAACCGGTTTGAGGGAGCATCAACCAGCGGATTGCGCGCGACGTTGCCGAATGGGTTGCCAAAAACCGTCTGCGCCGTGTGCATGTTGATGATAAAGCGAACGTCGTTAGTTGTGATCGGTACAAGGTTAAGTACCGTGCAAGCTGAACCACGCAGGAACCCGCGCGGGTCGCAGGCTTGCGGAGCGTTCAACGCGTTGAAGCTCAGCAGCTGCGTGTTTCCGCCGAGGGTAGCGCACGGAACAGCGGTGGCACCAAGCAACGAGACCAGATCGCCGCAGAAGATGCCCACCTTGCCTGGATCAGCGCTCCGGTTGCCATAGAACGGCCGCGCCGCATCGCCGACGAACGCATTCACATAGTTGGTATCAAAGTAGTTCCCGTTAGCGGAGAGCCTGGAATTGACGCCACCAAAAACGCCGCCCTGACGGGGAGTAAACGGTTGTCCGGAGCCATACACATAGGAGCCGGCAAGCGCCCAGCCGCCCAGAATGTGACCCATCAACCCGTGTTGCTCCTTGAAGAACGGGATGTTCTCCGTGACCGACACGGTGAAGGCATTAGGAATGTTCAAACCGGAGATGGAACGTTCCGCAGATCCAGTCTGGAACGGGTTCTGCGCCGCAAACAGGGTGTTGCCCGCGCTGCCGGTAGCGAAGATCTCGCTCACGTTGTCCAGGTTCTTGCTAAACGTGTAACCGACCCGCAGTTGCAGCTGCTTGAACAGGTTGTTGGCGCGGAACTCTGTTTGGACCGCGTGATAAGAAGAGAACCCGCCATTGGTGCGAGCGCGGACGACGCCCAGACCGCAGTTGACGCGTCCCACATCCGAGCCGGCGCCCGGACCCACTTGCGCGGTGGTGGCACAAGGCGTGAGTGCGGAAGCGTTCGGGACCAGGTTCGGGAAGTCCTGCAACAGGCCGTTCTTTCCAGGAGCGGTGGTGCCCAGATACGGGTTGCCATCCACTGTCTGGTACAAGTCGTGCCCGAGGTTGCCGACGTAGCGAGCTTCCACCACGGCGTTCTTGTTTAGTTCACGCTCGAAGCCGAAGCTCCAGGTGTGTACTTTGTCCGGACCAAGACCCTTCGTGGGCGTACCGAGAATGGTCTCACTCTGGGTGCGTGGATCGAAGGTGTTGCTGGCGATAAAGGCAGCCATGGCAGTGCGCACGTTCGGACCAATTGGGAACGCCGGCAAAGCCACGCTAGGCGGCAGGGCCGGGGTGCTGGTGGCGCTCAACGTCTGCAGGAAGCCAAACGGCGCCGAAGTTGAGGTGTTCAGGAAGATGTTGTAGAACGGCGGGTCATACAGCAAACGATAGCCGCCGCGGAAAGTGGTCTTTCCATGTCCGGTAATGGATCCGCCCCACTGCGGAGTATAGGCAAATCCCGCGCTCGGGCCAAAGCTGTTCTTGACCGTCGGATTGGGAGGATTGGTTCTGGCGGACAACGGCAGGCTCTGCAGCCAGAAGGCCGTCGACGCGTTGGCTTCCCGCTTGTTGGTTACATCTGTGAACAGTTGCGCCGGGTTGCCATAATACGTCCAGGTCAATCCCAGATTCAATGTCAGGTTCTGACTGATCTTCCAGTCGTCGCCGCCATAAAGGAAGGTATCGTACTCGCGGAAATCGAGTACCGGATTGCCTTGTGCAATGGTGACGCTCGTGAGGATGCCATTGACGTAGTTGCTAAGGCTTCCATAAGCAAACTGGCCGTTGACGTTGGGCAAGAAGGTGTTCGGTGAACGCTGATAAGTCCAGTTCACACCTGCCTTGTAATTGTGCTTGCCCCGGACGTAGTTCCAGTTGTCCTGCGCCTGCCAGGTGTTCACGAGCCGGCCCTGAGGCAGGTTCGTCGCCGGGCCAAAGCCCACCGAACCGCCGATGGAAACGTTGGTCAGCGCGTTCAGGATGCCACCCTGGTCAGGTTCAAAGGCATTACCGACGGAGTTGCCGCCGAAATTCACGTTCAAACGGTCAAAGCCGACGCGGGTTTCATTGACCATGTGAGACGAGAAGTTGTGCGTTTCACTGAGCAGTACGGCCTGGCTCAGTGCGGTCACATTGTTTACCCACCCTGCGGCGCCATTGTCAGACCCGTTGAATGAGTTCCCGCGGTTGAAGAGATAGCGGCCCATCAATGTGTCCGAGCCGATCTGGCCATCTATTCTTACCGGGAAATCGAAACCGTGGAATGGCGTGGCGAGAGTACGGCTGACTCCGGCCACCTGAACACCAGTACAAGTGGTGGCCACAGTTACGTTGGATACGGTGCCGTTGGCTACCGGATTACCGAAACTGAACCCGTACGCGCCGAACTTAGCCAGGGTCGCAATTTGTTGCGCCTGGATACCGGTCGGGAAGCAAGCAGACAGCGTAGCCAGTCCGGTCGGAGTCGGCGTGTTGGTGTTGGTGGAATAGGTGCTTTGCCCGGAGAACAGGTCGCTGTCAAAGCCGCCGAAGATGAACCACTTGTTTTTCAGGATCGGTCCGCCGATGGTCCCGCCGCTGAATTCTTCGTTGCTGCGAAGAGGACCGGTTTGCGGGTTGCACTGTGGATTGTTCAGGTCAGTGCAGGTGATCGTTCCAGGCCTGCCGGAGTTCGTTCCCGGCTTATTGGCATGCCTTTGGGTGTTGCTCAATGCATTCAGGAAGTTGCTGTATTCCGTTCCAAACACCGAACCGTGCCAGGCGTTGGTTCCGGACTTGGTGATGATGTTCACCACCGAACCGGCGTTGCGGCCGTATTCCGGACCGAAGTTGTTGGTGACGATCACATATTGCTGCACGAAGTTCGTGTCGCTCACGAAAAGTGATGGGCCGCCGACGCTGTTGTCGTTGTTGTTCTGCCCGTCAATTTCCTGGTCATTGTTGCGGCCGCGCAGACCGTTGCTGGAGAAGCCGCCGCCGTTCGTGTTGGAGAAGTTGTCGCTGCGCGTGGCTACCACGCCGGGTACAAACAACGCCAGCCGGTCCAGGCCCTGGTTCTCCTGAATGCCCGCGAACGTGCTCAGCGTTTGACCGGAGAAGGTGCTGGTGATTTGTGATTGTGTGGTTTCGATCAGCGGAGCTTCGCCGGTAACTTCAATCGTGGTTGAAGTTTCACCCACGGAAAGGTGAATTGCTCCTAGACCTGAATCGCGTCCCGCTCCCACCTGCACATTCGACTGTGTCGTTGTTTTGAAGCCCTGGGCCGTGATTTCTACGTTATAGGTCCCGATGGGCAACAGGTTCAAACGGTAAAGACCCGCACTGTCTGTTGTGGAGGTAAATACGACTCCAGTTTCAATGCTCTTTGCTTTTACCTGTGCACCGGATACAACCGCGCCCTGCGGATCGACCACAGACCCGGAAATCGAGCCTTTGCCGACCTGACCCACAGAGGGGATGCACAATACCAATGCCAGCGTAATCGCGAAAAACATCGCGATGTAGCGCAGTTTTGTATTCATTCCTCTTCTCTCCATTTTGGTTGGTGAAAATGACAACAGGAAGGCCGTAGCGCCCCTATACCAGACCCCAGTGCCCCCACTGCTGTCCCTGGCATTTCAGAGCGCAATCGTAGTTCCATATATATGTGGCTTTGAATCAATAGCTTACAAGAACTTAGTTAGAATTAAATACTCAATTACGGATTTTTAAGAAACTCAGTTCCAAAATTTGGAATATTCCGCTCGAGCCCGTACAACCTAATGCACTTCTGCAGGCATCGCCGCCTCAAAATTTGCTTTTTAAGGCATACGCTCGATTGCCTTTTCGAACCATGCCACTATCCTCGGATATGCATGCGTTCTTTGGGAAAACTGACGACCCTTGCGGCATTTTTGATGAGTCTCTTTTTCGTGCCCCTGTCTTTTGCCGGAGACACCGCCGCGGACCGTGGCGATCTCCGTCCTCCAGCGCCGGTTCGGCAGCCTGCTGCCACCTATAAAATCCAAGCCGGCATCGACGGCGAGATTTATCCCGTCTTTGCCAACTACGCTTCCCTGCAGCGCCAGGGCGACCGGACCTTTGGCGTGGTCTCCGTGACCCTGGCCAACCCATCCGACACGGCCATGGTGCGCCGCGTGAACGTCAGGATCCCCGGTTGGAGTGACGACGAAATCCAAACCGTTGAGCTTGCTCCCGCAGCGACACGCACACTTGTTTTTGCTCCAGCCTTCTTGCCTCGCTTCTACCAGAACCGCGAGATCATTGCCGCCACGGCGCACGTAGTCATCAGCGATACCGCGTCCAACAGTGCCTACGAGACCACCGTTCCGGTACGGCTTCGCTCCGCGGAAGACATGTTCTGGGGCAACGGCTTCAAGGACGCGTCTTTCATCGCGTCATGGGTAACGCCGCATGATCGCCAGGTGGAAGCCGTGCTGTCCCGCGCCAAGCAATTCATGCCCGACCATCGTTTGCCGGGATACGAACATTGGAAGACTGCTGCCCAGCAGGAACAGGAAACCTACCGAGAAGCCAGGGCCATTTTCACCGCATTACAGCGCATGGGGCTTTCCTATGTGAAGAGTTCAGCCACGCTGGGCGACCACAAGGGTGTGAGCGAGCGCGTGCGCATGCCGCGCGTGAGCCTGACCCATAGCAGCGCAAACTGCATCGATGCGGTGGTCATGTACGCTTCACTGTTTGAGAACCTGGGCATGGGCGCCAGCATCGTGATCGTTCCCGGTCACGCCTATGTGGGCGTCCGGGTCGCCGAAGGCTCGCCGAAATTCCTGTTCATTGACGTGGCCCGGACCGGAGGAAGCACTTTTGAAGCTGCCGTGGCCTCGGCCCAAAATGGGATGGCCAGCCATCCGCCCTCCACGGTTACCCAGGTAATGGTGGAAAAAGCACGGTCCGCCGGCATCTATCCTATGCCTTGATTTTTCAGCAACCTCGCTCCTGCTTTTTTCATCCATTCTGTCCTATATGGCACTTCGGCAAAGAGCAGAAACACTTGACAACCGGCAGGACAGGCTTAAAATACCCGCAATTCGTGAACAGGCATCGGCAGAAGTACGCCTTGATCCGAATATGAACTCCAGTCAGAATTCACCTATCTCGAAGCGGCCTCCCGAACCAGTACCTATGGAGAAACCCTGCAGGCATCCTCGCGTGCGCGTTGTCGCGCGCGAAGAAGATGCTGAATTCGTTGAATGCCAGGAATGTGGCGATGTTTTTGAATCCAGCGAGTTCAAAGACATGGCCATTGAAGAGAACATCAGGCCTGACGAGGCCTGAGCCTCCAGGAGCACTGGCGGCTCCATGAGGTTGCACGGACCCAAGGCAGTGTCTTGCCCGCACGAAGAATTCTAATGAATTTTTGATCTTGCGCAGTCTGCGAGAAAGAAACCGCTCGCGCGCGCTCGCGGGAAATTGCCGGGCGCATCAGCTTCCCGCACCGCCATCTCATGTTGTCGCGAACCCAGTTCACCGCAGCGCCAATGACGCCTCCGCGGAAAAGTCTGCCCCGGCAAAGTCTCCCGCCCGCAGCCTGGGAAGGGCCGCGGCGGCGATCATGGCCGCATTGTCCGTGGAAAGTTTGCGCGAAGGGAAATACACCGGCAGCCCCGCCTTTGCGGCCTCCAGTGTGAACCTTTCCCGCAGTTCGCTGTTTGCCGCCACGCCTCCGGTCACGAACAAAGTGCTCGCTTCGCGTTCTCGGGCCGCCTGCAACGTTTTGCCCACCAGGTCTTCCACCACGGCCCGCTGAAATGACGCCACCAGGTCCAGAGTTTTTTTGTCGCAGTACGCCAGGACGTTTTCCACGCCCGGCTTGGCCATACCCGCCAGGGCTTGCTGGCGCGCGGCAATGGATTCACGCATTCCCTCGAGTTCCACGTAACGCAGCACCGCCGTCTTGATTCCGCTGAAGGAAAAGTCGTAAGGCGTCTGCTCGCCCTTTGGCGTGCCCCGGTTGCGGTGCTTGATCTGTGACGGGCCAAACTTCACCGCTCGCGGGTTGCCATGCCGTGCCAGAGCGTCGATGACCGGCCCTCCCGGGTATCCCAACCCCAGCAGTTTGGCCACTTTGTCATAGGCCTCGCCCGCGGCGTCATCGCGTGTGCGGCCGATGTTCGCGTACGTCCAGCCGCTCTCGCGCTGCTCCGCCAGAAACAAGTGCGTGTGCCCGCCGGAAACCACCAGCGCCAGCAGCGGAAAATCGATCTGAAAGTTTCCTTTCTGCTTCTCTTCCAACAGCACCGCGTGAATATGCCCTTCCAGATGGTTCACCGTGATCAGCGGCTTCTCCAGAGCAAAAGCCAGCGCCTTGGCATAGCTGATACCCACCAGCAACGCTCCGGCCAGTCCCGGCCCCTGCGTGACCGCAATGGCGTCAATTGATTCGTAAGTCTTGCCCGCTTCTTTGAGCGCCTGGCGGACCACCGGAACGATCGCGCGCAGGTGCTCGCGCGACGCCAATTCCGGCACCACGCCGCCATAAGGCTGGTGTGTGGCAATCTGTGACGACACCACGTTCGAAAGCAGCCGCTCGCCATCGCAAACCACCGCGGCCGCGGTCTCATCGCACGAGGTCTCAATCCCCAGAATGTAACTCTCAGGCATATATCTAATATTATGGGATTTGTACGACCAGCGCGACTCAAGCACGGCAGGCGCGAAATTATTGAGCCCAGCGCGTAAGCGCTGGGTTGGCAATTCGCAAAATTGACAAGCCTTTTAGGGTGACACACAACTTTGAACCTCTCCTCTGAAAAAGCGCTTGCAGCCACGCGCATCGCGCGCACCCTGCGTGAACATTCGCACTCCGCTTACCTCGTCGGCGGCTGCGTGCGCGATCTGCTGCTCGGCCGTGAACCCGCCGACTTTGACGTTGCCACTTCAGCCACACCTGAACAGGTCATGCAGCTTTTCCCACTGACCTACGCCGTGGGCGCTCAGTTCGGCGTGGTGCTGGTGCCCGTGCTGCGTGACACGGCTGCAGGCGAGCGCGACAACTACGCCATCGAGGTTGCAACCTACCGCAGTGACGGCGCTTACTCTGACGGCCGGCATCCCGACGAGGTGCAGTTTTCCAACGAAGCGCGCCTTGATGTGCAGCGCCGCGACTTCACCATCAACGGCCTGCTGCTCGATCCCGAGACCTCTGAAGTACTGGACTACGTCGGCGGCCGCGAAGACCTTCAGCGCGGCATTGTCCGCACCATCGGCAGTCCTCATCAGCGGTTTGCGGAAGACAAGCTGCGCATGCTGCGCGCCGTGCGTTTCGCTGCCCGCTTTGGCTACACCATCGATGAAAAGACTTTTGCCGCCATCCGCGAACTGGCCCCGCAAATCCACCAGGTCAGCCATGAGCGCGTGCGCGACGAGATTCTGAAAATGCTCACCGAAGGCCGCGCCCGCCGCGCCTTCGAACTGCTGGACCAGACAAACCTGCTGGAACAGGTGCTGCCGGAAATCAAGAAGATGCAGGGCGTGGAGCAGCCGCCGCAATATCATCCTGAAGGCGATGTCTGGGTTCACACGCTCATGCTGCTGGAAGGCCTGCCCGCCGGCTGTTCAAAAACTCTGGCCCTGGGCGCGCTGCTGCATGACGTCGGCAAGCCGCCCACGTTTCGCGTGGCTCCAGACCGCATCCGCTTTGACCAGCACGCCGAAGTCGGCACAAAGATGGCGGAAGAAATCTGCCGCCGCTTCCGTCTCTCCAATGACGACACGGAACAGGTCTTGTCATTGGTCGCGAACCATATGCGCTTTGCCGACGTCACGCGCATGAAGCCCTCCACGCTCAAGCGATTCTTCCGCCTTCCGAAGTTTGAAGAGCATCTGGACCTCCACCGTCTGGATTGCCAGAGCAGCCATCGCGACCTAAGCCTGTATGAATTCGCAAAAGAAAAATTCCATTCGCTGCCTGCCGAACAGATCCGTCCCGCGCCGCTGATCACCGGCGCCGACCTGATTGCCGCCGGCTACCAGCCCGGACCGATGTTCAAAGAGCTGCTCACGGCAGTGGAAGACGCGCAACTGGAGGGATCGATCAGTACGAAGGAAGAGGCGCTGGATCTGGTGCGAGAGAAAGCACTCGGGATTTCGTAGCTCTTCGCATGATTGCGGGTCATATTGTTCTCTGATACCATGAGCCGCTGATTGTTCTGCTTTTCACCGCTCGTCTACCCCCTTGACGGCTGCAGCTCAGATCGGCCTGTCCCCGGACGTTTATCTGTAACAGCCACCGGAGTTTCCCGATGAGTCCAATCTGGCGCAATCTGCTTCATGCCCTCCATACCCGGAATGGGCTTCGTTCCATAGCTCAGACGTTGATGGTTTGTTGTGCATTCGCGGTTCTGCACGCTGATGCTTCGGCAGCAAAAGACAAACAACCCGATCCCGCTCAGCCCACCCTGGACTTTCAGGTCATGAGCGAAAAAGACAATTTCAAGCGCGGAGAAGCAGTGACGGTATTGTTTTTCGTGCTGAATAAAAGCAAAACAGACTTGAAGGACGTGAAGATAAGATTAATCAATTCGGGTTCAATTGCGCCCCCGAAGCCGAATGAACCGCTCTCTCTACCGCTGGCATTAGCCAGCGTGCCGCCCTTTGGCAGCGAAACGGCAACGGCCTCGTTTAAAGTAGATAAAAATGCCGAGTTCATTCAACACAAGCTGTTATTTGCCCTCGATTACCAGTGGCAGTGCGCAAATAAAAAGTTTTCATCTTCTCAATCCGCCACCTTAAACGTGCTGGTAAAGCGTGAGTTTGAAGAGGAGGCCAAGGGGCTTCCCGGCGGGACTGCTGCGCTTCTTTACTTGATACTTCCGGTCATTCCAGCCATCCTGGTATACGAATTGTTGGATTCGAGGCGTAGGAAACAGGGCTGGAAGATACCGCAATTCAAACCCGAGTACATCCTGCCCTCGTTCTTGCTGGCAGTCATTCTCGCCGCCGTTTTGCTGATAGCTGCAAAACTGGATGTCAGCGTGGCTTACTCGAATCCAGTTACTTTTGCCATTTTAACGGCTATTTCAGCACTACTGGGTTCTCTCATTCCATTGGCCCGGTGGGTTAACCAAAACCTGCGCTGGAAAAAGCAGGCATTCACACCCGACGATACGCCGGACCAGTATTTGATCAAGGTCCTCTCAAAATATAAGAATAGAAACAAACTATCCTGGGTCAAGGGAACTGCTAACGATGAAGATTGGGAAGGGCTGGAACTGGAACAGCCCGATACAACCAAGGTGCTTGGAGCCTGCGTCGAGGTCAGCCCAACGGACAAAACAAAATTAAAGTGGGAGGATTTGCTGGCGGTAGTTGAAAAGACAGGCAAAATCCTCAATCGCAAACAACTGATCGAGTGGGTACGCGATAAATCCGTAACTGTTAAGTGCGTAAAAAAAATTAAGCGTGGCGGCCAGGTCTTGGAACAGGCAGTGGCCAGCGAGGGCCTGGCAAACTTCAAATCCTCGCAACCCACATCAGAACAAATTGTTACACCTACGACATAAAATAAATGAGGCCGCATGCACATGCGGCCTCGCAAATCTAGTGCCTGTGATGGCACCTTCGATTTGAGTCACAATAAACATAACAGAAAGAATTTACCAATGGCAACATTGACTGAGACACGCATCGAAATCGCCGATCGGCACACCACCCTGTGCCACTTCACGGCCGGAAAAAAGACAAAACGGGTAATGATGCTTGGGAATTCTGATGGCTATAACGGCCTGTACGATAAAGCGGCGGCGAAAGGCGACGCTAAGGACGAGGCGAACGGACTGGACTATGCATCCCAGTTCGGCAGTGCCGGAAAAATTCTAGCAAAACTTCTTCCCATATATAAAAACACAAAGTACTGGAAGAGGTATCTGAACTGTGACCCTTTCACCGCGAATATATGGCGTGCGGCATTGCCGCTGCACGCCACCATTTCCGAGCGCATTGAAGTGACGCCGCCGGCTGGCTTCACCGCTAAGATCGGACCTGCTCCATCTGTTCTGATCTATCCCTTCGGATGGTCGACATGGGTCAGTATTCGCATCACCGGAGAACATACGCTGGAACAGCTTGCCGCCCTGGAAGAACATTTATTTACACAAAAATGCATTCAGGTGGGATCTGCCGGAACCCCGGTTGCTCTCCAGTCCTTCCTGGATCATGTTGGCGAGGGAATTCGCGCCGACGCGTTTTGCAACGCGGAAACTCGCGACGCCGGCGGGACGAACAAGGCAGTTGTTATCACCGTTCTTGAAAAGCATGGAGGAAGCCTGTCTTTAGGAGCGCTCGATGACAACGCACAAAACATGCTCAAACGCATGGTCCGGCCTGAAGGGGCGCCATCGCGCCGCTCCTTCGACCAATTAGTATTTCATGTGGACGCGGGCAGCGACCTCAATTACATGGTGATCGATGAACTGGGAAGATTTATCTGGATGGAAAGATTGCTCAGCCCAGAAGACCGAAACCACCAGTGGCTCAATTGTTATCATCATAATTCGTTTATATCTTTGGTCCAGGCCTGGCATTTTGAAGGCTTATTGACGGAAGGCGGGAACCTCAAATTGAAGCCCAAGCCGCTTGAAGAGCTGCTTGCTGCAGCGAAAAAGGGCTTGACGTCCCCCACGTTTACTAATGCCAGCCTGAAGGGTTTTCTGGAGCTCAGTAAGGTCAAGAGTCTGCTGGAATCGTTGAATCAAAAGCCGAAGTCTCAGTGAGGCTGTCGGCGCCTTTTGGAACATGGGGTTCGCAAGCGTACATTTTCATGGCCAGTAGATTTTTACTGTAACGGCGCAACCCGCTTCTCCCGATAATTAAAATATCCCCACACTTGCTCGCTCATGCGTCCGATCGCGTCTTCCAGTTCGCTGTAAAAGCCGCGATGGTGCGCCGAGAAGAACACTACCACCACGCGCGCGGAAGGCGTCTGGATCAAGCCGACGTCGTTGGCGATATAGGGCGGGAAGTCGCCGGTCTTGTGCGGCGTGGACGCATCGTCCATCATGAATCGTGGGATGCGCGTGCGGAACTGCTGCTGCCCCATCATGCGCAGCATCTCCTTGCAGGATTTTTCGCTGGCGGCTTTGTTGTTCACCATCATCACAAGCAGCGTACCCATGTCGCGCGCGCTGGAAAGCCCGTAGGGGTGCTTGCCCTCAAAATGGAAGCGCTCCACATCTGCGTCGGTCAGCTTTTCCGGAAAGCCCTTGGTGAAGAGTTCTTCAGGACCAAATTTCGCATAGGCGGGATCTCCGGCCTCGGCCAGAGCGCGCAACCAGTCGAAGGACGTGCCGGTGGCCGTAATGGAGTTGAGCCCCAGTTCGTGCATGGTCTGGGTAACATGCGCCGGGCCGCCGGCGCGGGCAAACGCCATGTCAGTGCCGGAGTTGTCGCTCTGAATAATCATCAGCTCCAGCGCATCGCGAAAGCTCAGGTTCAGGCCCGCATCCAGCGTGCGCAGCACGCCGGTGCCAAAGCGCTTGTCGGCGGTCTTCATCACGATGCGATCGGCTGTATTGATTTTGCCCCCGTCCACCTGCCGGTACACATCCACCAGCAGCGGTATCTTGATGGCGGACATGGTGTCCATGACTTTGTCGGCATTGATGGCGATCTCTTCGCCCGTATCGAGCGACTTGATGTAAATGCCCCAGTCGGCGCTCACACCGGCCGAAATCTGCTCCAGCTTCTGCTTGAGCAGGTCAATCGGTTTGGGAGCCGGAGCGTTCTGGGCAAGAGCAGGCAGAGCGAAAAGAAAGAACAAAGCAGCTTTGACGAAGTTGAGTTTCATCATTTTTCACCACAAAGGACACAAAGGTTCACGAAGGCCAGAGAATTCTACTCTTCTCCCTCGGTGTTTTTTCGTGCCGTTTGCAGTTAGAAGCTGTTCCGATCACCGGATCACGCGCGATCTCCCGATCACCCGATTCTTAAAAGCCCTGACCTCGAATCAGGCTCACGGCATCGGGCACAGCTGCGCCTCCTGCCCGCGCGCCGGTGGCCTTTTCCTCGACCTTGTCGCCTTCGCCCGGCGCCAGGAACAGGTTTTCTTCCAGTCCATGCTGGCGCGTATAGAGGTCGTGATAGCGGCCCTGAAGCGCCAGCAGTTCGGCATGCTGGCCGCGTTCCACGATCTTGCCCGCTTCCACCACCAGAATCTGGTCGGCCTGGCGGATGGTGGAGAGGCGGTGCGCGATCACAAACGTGGTGCGGCCCGCCATCAGATATTTCAGGCCCTGCTGGATGTAAGCCTCCGACTCAGAGTCCAGGCTCGACGTGGCTTCATCCAGAATCAGGATTTTCGGATTGGCCAGCACGGCGCGGGCAATCGAGACCCGCTGCCGCTGGCCGCCGGAAAGCTTCACGCCACGCTCGCCGATGATGGTGTCGTATTTGTCGGCAAAGCGTTCCGTGAACTCATCCACGTGGGCGATACGGCAGGCCTCAAGAATCTCCTGCTCTGTCGCGTCGGGGTGGGAGAACGCAATATTTTCGCGAATGGAGCCGTCAAACAGAAACGAATCCTGCAATACCACGCCCAGCTCGCTGCGATATGAATCCAGCCGCACCTTGCTCAGATCGATCCCATCGATCAAAACCCGGCCTGAGGTTGGCTTATAGAACGCCGCGGTCAGTCCAATGATGGTCGATTTCCCTGAGCCCGACGAGCCTACTAGCGCCGTCACCGTTCCCGGCTGTGATTCAAAGCTGATGTCTTCCAGCACCGGCTTGCCCGGCTCGTAAGAAAAATCAACATGCTCAAACGCGATCTGCCCGACGATCTCAGGGAGCACTATGGTGCGTTCCGGGTCCTGGTCTTCACGGCGCTCTGCCAGCACTTCGCGGGTGCGGTCCAGCCCGGCCAGGGCTTCCGTAATCTGCGTGCCGATGCTGGCAATCTGTGCCACTGGAGCAATCAGAAAGCCCATGAACATGGTGTAGCTGAAGAGTTGGCCCACCGTCATGTGGTGGGCGAGTATTTGCCGCGCGCCCAGATACATGATGATGGAACTCACCACTCCCAGAACTGCCGTGGAAACCAGTCCCATGAGTGAGGTAGCCGTGAGGGTCTTGAGCACGTTGTCCAGGAGGCGTTGCACGCCGCGGCTGAAAACATTCGCTTCACGCTCTTCCGCGTGGTAGCCCTTCACCACGCGTACGCCGCCCAGCGACTCGGTCAGCCGTCCGGTGACCTCAGCGTTGATTTTCGCCCGCTCGCGGAAAATCGGTCGAATGGTTTTAAATGCGCGCCCCAGGGCCGCCATCAATACAACCAGGAAACCAATGGCGATCCCGGTCATCTGGGCATTGAATTTCAGCAGGAACCCCAGCGAGAGCAACGCTGTAAGCACGCCGCCACAGAACTCGACCAGCCCGGTGCCGATCAGGTTACGCACGCCTTCCACGTCGCTCATGATGCGTGAAACCAGCGCGCCAGTCTTGTTGGCATCATAGTAGTTCAGGGAGAGCCGTCCCACATGGGTCTGAACTCTACGCCGCAGCTCGGAAATCAAACGCTGACCTTCCTTGGAAAGCAACTGCGTCAGGGAGAAAGATGTGAGTCCCTGGATCAAGGTCGCCGACGTTACCACCAGGACCAGCGGCAGAAGCAGGTCGGCCCGGTTCTTTCCAATCACATCATCGATCAGGAATTTCGGGGAAGCCGGTAATACCAGCCCGCACAGGCGGCCGATTAGCAACAGCAGGAAACTCAAGCCGAGGAGCCAGCGGCGCGGACGCACCAGCTCCCAAATCATGGGCCATACGACCCTCAGTTGCTGGGCTGCGGATTTCTTCTTCTTCGTATCAGTCTGAGGCGCCACAGGATACTCCAATCCGGAACGGGTTCTTACTAGATTACAACGATTGACGACCGGCTTCTTAATTTATGTCGCTGGCTCCGCACCGCTCCGAGAGACCTCCCACGCAAGCATCCTTCCGCTCCTGAGGCACGCTGCTTGGCGCGCAAGCCGGCCTCGCAGCGTCAAACCGCCTTAATTTATGTCACTGGCGCTCCACACCTCTTAAGCCGGGGCGACGTGGTTCAAGGCAGGAGCGTAGAATTTACTGGTCGCGTTAGGCAGGTGAAACATGCCCATGCAATACGAATACACCGCGATTCCCGAAGCGCAGGTGCCGCGCGCTGCCGACCCAGTGTTTCAACATCTGCTTGATACTTACGCCAGCGAGACCAGCAAGGTAGTGAGCTTGTGGCGGCAGTTCGGTCCCGGCGATATGGCGTTCAAGCCCACGGAACGCTCTAGCAGCGTGCTCGACGTTATGAAGCACCAGTTGCTCTCCGAACGGCGCTTCTTCGCCGAGTTCATCGGTCTGGGCGACGAACCGGAAGCTGCTGCAGTCATGCCGCAAGAACTCACGCCCGCCGGTTTTAGCCGCCGCAATGAAGAGCTGTGCCGCCCACGCCTGGAGCGCATGGCCGGCCGCGACCAGAAATGGTGGCTGGAAGTGGTGCCGTTCTTCGACGTCCAGCGGCAGCGCATATGGGTCTTCTGGCGGCGAGTGCTGCATACCACACACCATCGCACGCAGCTCAGCGTGTACCTGCGGCTTCTGGGCAAGCCGGTCCCCTCAAGTTACGGACCAACGGCCGATGTCACCTGGCAAGGTGCGGACCCCACGCGCAGCGTGGAAGCGGCAGGCAGAAAGTAGCCGCTGGCAGCCATCGGTAAAGATCATTTCCGGCGATAACGATTGAACTGATGGTCGCCAACACGGCGGCAGCTCATCCATTGCCACCATGGAGCATTCTCTTTGGTAAAGCCGGGATACATGAATGTGGTTGGCCGCACGCTTGGCTGACTGCCCTCCGTCGCCGGGGACATCTCCTGTTCCGGCGGCGCCAGAAGTCCGATTTCAATCGGTGAGACCGTAACAAACTTCTCGTCGATCAACCCCGCTCGCGATATGCTTCCGTACAGCGTGGGGCCGCCTTCGCACAACAGATGCTCGATCCCCATCTCCTGGCGCAACAGGCGCATGGCATAAGGCAGGTCGATCGTTTTGTCCTGGCCGGCAACGATCAACCGGGTTTTGGCGCTCCGGGCTTGCAGGCGCGTGGCGCCGGCAGCAGTAGTGAGAACCAGCGCGTCCATCAGATCGCCGTCAAACACCCGGTATGCGCCGGGATCGACGCTGCCGGACGCGGTAACAAAGATCACCGTCTCTCGCCCGCGCCTGAGCTTGGTGCGCAAATCTCCCAGAGATTCGTCTTCAATGCGGTACACAGGCCCGCGGCCGCCGTTCACCTGCGGTAAACTCAGCGTTTCTTCTATCAGTGTTTTTACGCCCATGATGATGGCGTCAGCGTGGGCGCGCAGCAGGTCCATGAGCCAGCGATCTTCCGCGGACTGTGAGATGTCCGCTCCGCTGGCATGGCGGCCTTTGAATGAGGCTATGCCGTCAATCGATTGGACGAAGTTAGCGTAGGTCCAGGGACGCTCGTTGTGCGCCCCGGGAAAGCCCAGCTTTCCATACGCCGCATACCCAACGTGCTCGATGAGAGAGGGCTCGGCGTTATCAAACAAGACCTGAAAGTTACGCACAACAAGAAATGCTACTAGGAACGACGGGCGGGGCGCTACTGCCGTGAAGCAACGCAACCAGGCGGAAACACGCAAGCCATCAATTGTCGTTTTGTGCGAAGGTCTGCAGGTGCGCCAGGAAAGCCCGCTGCACGCGGCTGAGATAGCGGCCTTTCAGCGTGACCACGCCAACGGTGCGCAAAGCCCGGTCATCGGCTACGGAGACGAAGGCGCAATCGGGGCGCTGCTCCACCGCCATCTCCGGCACAATGGAGATGCCCAGCCCTGCGCTTACCATGGCCAGGATACTGCTGAACTGGCCGCTCTCAAACACCACGCGGGGCATCACACGCGCGCGCTTGCAGACTTCGATCGCGGTATCGCGAAAGCAGTGGTCTTCACGCAGCAAAAGAAACGGCTGGTCGCGCAGCTCCTTGAGCATGAGCTTGCGCTTTTTGGCCAGGCGATGCGTCCGCGGCAGGGTGGCAAACAGCCGTTCGGTGCGCAAGTTAAACGATTCCACGTCATGACCGCGCAAGGGCATCGCCAAGATGGCCAGGTCAATCTGTCCGGCGCGCAGCCGGTCCATCAGCCGCGCCGTCACGTCTTCCACAACGGTGATGGAGGCCTGCGGATACTTGCGGGAAAACAACGCCAGCGGCAGAGGCAGGAAATACGGCGCGATGGTGGGAATCACGCCAATGCTGACCGGTCCGGAGACCGAGGATTGCCGCTCCGCCACCTCGTCCTTGGCGGCCTTCAATTCGCCCAGGATAGCGCGGGCACGGGGCAGAAAAACCTGTCCGAAGCCTGTGAGCCGGACCGTGCGGCCCAGGCGGTCAAACAGGCGGACGCCGAGTTCTTCCTCCAGCTTCATAATCTGCTGCGACAACGAGGGCTGCGCCACTTGCTCCCTTTCCGCGGCGCGCGTAAAACTTCCCGTTTCCGAGACCGCGCAGAAATACCGGAGCTGATGCACTTCCATAGTCAAATCCTATTAAAGACAGTCCAATTATATATTGGACAGATGGATGATTCACCACTATTTTGAGGTGCGCTGACATATACCTTCCAGGGGCTTCGGCAAGGGGCGCCGTCGCTCAGGCAGGGCCTCGGCCCATGGCTGAATCATGTCTGTAATCAATGTTCAGGAATCGTTTCTCAACGTAGCGCTTGCGGGCGGCAAGCACATTACTGTTCATCTGCTGAACGGCGCTAAAGTTTCAGGAAATGTGCGCTCGTTCGACAAATATTCCATCGTCCTGGAGACCACAACCCAGGAGCAACTCATCTTCAAGCACTCTGTTTCCGCCCTGCTGGTCTGCTGCAAAAACAAGCGCTGCACAGAACTTTGCCAGTCCGACCTTATGCCCAAGGGCGCAGAATAGGCCGTTTCCTCCTATCTACCCGGCATTCCCGAACATGCTATTCGCACAGTTTCCGTTCCGAAATGGAACTCCGTGTTTCCAGGAGCCTTCCGCTGAAACATTTTTTTGGTGACGGCCCGGAATGGAACGCCTCGTCGGTGATCGCAGCGGATGAAACGTGGCCGAACGCGGCCGTTCGAAATCAGATCTTGGAAAAGTTTCTGAAGCTCGCTTCTCTTTGCTGGTGTGTTATTTGCTGGTATGCGGAGCGGGGCTATGCGCCGTGCCCATTTCCACGTTGAGCCACCGGTCGACCAGTTTTTGCAGGCAGGCCTGGCCACAAAGGTGTTTGGCCGAAGCGTCATGCGCAAGCATGTTTTCCCAAGGATAGATCTTGAACATGTGGCGTTCAGGCGCGTCAGGATGGGGGCTGTAAGGCTCGCTCCAGGCGAGCCACCAGTGGTCTACCGTGCCTTTTTGCTTGCCGCAGATATCGCAATTAAAAGTTTCGGTCCAAGTCACCGGAGACACCCCGTCATTAAGTTGGACTTTCTTCATGAAGGTAGCCTACATGATGGCCGGCGCGCAACACGCCACTTTGTGTCATTTTGCAACCAGCAAACACAGCAAAATTACCAAATTCCATATTTCCCCAAACCCTGTGGAGCTTTTACACAGCCGTCCACAGGAGTTCCACAATTTTTTGCCGGACGTTTCATAAGAACTCAACATTTGTTGGATAGGATTGATCAGCAATCACGCGGGAAAAACCAAATTTCTAGGTTGCATTTCCTAGGCTGACGGTTATCATGGGTGCCCGAAAAGGTTTCCCCGGTTATCCCGCCAGGTGAAGTCCCTCACAGGAGAGAAAGCAATGACGTTACGCTTTTGGAGTTCAATTCAACGGCTAGTCGCAGTAGCGTTCCTCGTCGCGAGCTGCGGCGCACTGCTCTATGCACAGTCCACGACCGATGGCGCCATCGGCGGAACTGTTTATGACACCAACGGCGCTGTGGTCGCAAACGCAAAAGTAGTCGTGCGGAACAATGGCACGAACGCCGAAACCACCATAACAACGGATGCGTCGGGCTACTTCCGCGTCAACAAACTGCAGCCCGGGGCTTATACGGTCGCGATCAGCGAGCAGGGATTCGCACCGTTCAAGTCAGAGCAAGTCATTGTTCAAGTCGGCAGCATGACCGAACTCTCGCCCCATCTGGCGATCGGCAGCAGCACCGAGACAGTGGAAGTGAGCGCGGCTGCGCCGCAGATCAATACCGCCACGCCGGAATTCGCTCCTACGCTGAATCAGGTCGCGATTTCAAACCTGCCCATCAATGGCGGACGCTGGTCCAGTTTTGCCGTGTTGACACCGGGCGTGGTAGCCAACTCGAGCGGCTTCGGGCTCCTGAGCTTCCGCGGAATCAGCACGCTGCTGAACAACAATACAGTGGACGGAGCTGACAACAATCAGGCGTTTTTCTCGGAAGAACGCGGCCGCACACGCGCAGGCTACTCAACTCCCAAGACGGCGATTGAAGAATTTCAGGTAAACACTTCGAACTACTCTGCCGAATACGGGCGTTCGGCTGGCGGCGTGGTCAACACCGTGACCAAGAGCGGCACCAACACCATCCACGGTGAGGCCTACTTCTACGACCGTGACAACGTCTGGGGCGCGATCAATCCGTTCACCAAGCTGAGCGTCCCGAGCGGTCCGACTAGCTTCACGCAAGTCCCTTACAAGCCCACCGACTGGCGCAAGATGTCAGGATTCGGCGTTGGTGGCCCCGCCATCAAAGATAAGCTGTTCTGGAACCTGACGTTTGACTGGTACAAGCGCAACTTCCCCGGCACGGCGATTCCCGGCAACGCCACCGTTTTCTTCGGCCAGTCCACATCGGCGCCTACGGTAGCCACCATAGCCAGCAGGCTCGCCATCAGCACGGCGGCGGCGCAGGCCCTCTATACCAACGAGTTCAATGGCCTCGTCAGCATGACGGGCCCGACTCCGCGTGAGGGCGAGCAGTTCATCATCTTCCCCAAGATCGACTGGAACATCAACCAGAAGAACCGCGCGTCTTTCACCTTCAACCGCATGCGTTGGGCTTCGCCCGCGGGCATCCAGACCCAGGCCACCAATACATTCGGAACGCACAGCTTTGGCGACGACTTCGTGAAGGATACCTGGGGCATTGCTAAGCTCAATACTTTCTTCACCGCTAGCCTGGGCAATGAGTTGCGGTATCAGTACGGCCGCGATTTTGAATATGAGTTTGCCCAGCAGCCCACGCCCTACGAAAACAGCCGGCTCGTTCACGCCCCGGCGTTTACCAATCCCTTGGGGCTGCCGCCGCAGATTTCCATCACCAACGGCTTCACCTTCGGCGTGCCCACCTTCCTGCAGCGGCCTTCATTCCCGGATGAGAGCCAGCACCAGGTGGCCGACACGGTCAACTGGACGGTGGGAAAGCACAGCTTGAAATTCGGCACGGACTTCCGCCGCGTGCACGATAATTCGCAGAACCTGCGCACCCAGTTCGGCAGCTACAGCTACAGCAGTGTGACCAACTACATTCTGGACGCGACGTTGGGACGCGGTTGCGGCACCGCCGTTACCCCTCTCCCGTGCTATAGCAACTTCAGCCAGGCCTTCGGTCCTATCGGCTTCGAATTCGATACCTCGGATATCTCGTTCTTTGCCGCCGATGACTGGAAGATCCTCCCTCGCCTGAGTCTCTCGCTGGGAATCCGGTATGAGCGCGAGGTATTGCCTGATCCCTTCGCCACTCTGGTCAATCCGGCGTTGCCGCTAACAAGCAAGATGCCGCAGGACAAGAACAACTTCGGCCCGCGGCTCGGCTTTGCCTATGACATCACCGGCAGCGGCAAGACGGTGGTCCGTGGCGGATACGGCATCTACTATGGCCGTATCATCAATTCCACGATTTTCAACGCCTTGACCAACACCGGGCTGACGACCGCCCAGCGGACGTTCAGCTTCGGCGCCACCGCTACCTCACCTGTGTTCCCGACAATTCTGGCGGGCCCTCCGGGATCGGTCACCCCGAACGTCACCTTCTTCACGCCTAACTTCCAGAACCCGCAAATCCATCAGATGGACCTGACAGTGGAACGCGATATGGGATGGGGCACGGTGCTTTCGGTCAGCTACCTGGGCAGCCTGGGTCGCGAACTGCCTAACTTTGTGGACACCAACATCGCCGGCTCCACCAAGAACATCACTTACACCGTGAATGGCGGACCGCTCGCCGCGATTGGACCAACCTACACCACGGCGCTCTTCAGTTCCCGGCTCACCAGCGCTTTCGGCGCGGAGACCGCGATCTTCAGCGGCGCCAACAGCAATTACCAGGCGCTCTCGGTGCAACTCAACCACCGCATGAGCCATAACATCCAGTTCGGCGCCAACTACACCTGGGCGCACGCCCTGGACTTTGGCCAGAACGAGAGCACCTTCTCTGACACCAATGACCTGTTCTCGCCCGTCAACCTTCAGGCCGACTATGGCAACTCGATTTATGACGTGCGTCATCGCTTCGTCATCAATGCGGTCGCCAACTCGCCCTGGAAGAAGAGCGGATGGCTGGGCTATATCACCAATGACTGGACTCTGGCTCCGATCTTCCAGTTCCAGACCGGCCTGCCCTTCTCGCTGACCACCAGCGGCAATGCCCCTGGCGGCGTGCCTGGCGGCGGCGGCGTGAACGGCTCCGGCGGCGCGTTCCGTATCGATGCCATCGGACGCAACACCTTCCGCTTCCCCAGCACCTACGTGCAGGACCTGCGCCTCTCCAAGACCATCAAGTTCCGGGAGCGCTACAACGTGGAAATGCTGGCCGACGCGTTCAACCTGGCCAATCACACCAACGTCACCGGCGTCTCCACCACTGGATACAGCGTGGCAACCACGGGCACAGGCTGCAGCGCCGCAGCTCCCTGCCTCAACTTCAACGGCACGAGCTTTGGTGTTCCGAACAGCGCAAACAGCAACTTCACCTACTCACCCCGGCAGCTGCAACTGGGCGTGAGGGTAAAGTTCTAGATCATCGTTCTTAACCAGCGCGGCAGCTTCGGCTGCCGCGTTTTTTTCTTAGTCCTTCGCTCGAAAGCAGACATGATTAACTTCTCGTTAAATAGCTTCTGCTGCGCTTGATCGTGATTGCGTGCCCGGTGGCAGGTGGCTACAATCATCGGGAAATTTTGTCGCCGCGATTGATCCGGCTCGTCCGGGCGGAGATACTTCAATCGCTTTGCCTGAGGTTTCGTGAAAAAAATCATTGCTCTTCTGCTCCTGGCAACTCTGGTACCCACGCAGCTTTCCGCCTGGGGCCCTAAGGGCCATGCGATCGTCGCCGACATCGCCCAATCCCGCCTGACACCCGAAACAAGAAAGAACCTCCTGCTTCTGCTTGGCAATGACAGCCTTGCGTCCATTGCAAACTGGGCCGACCAGGTGCGTAAGGAGCGCGACGAAAGCTTCGGCTGGCACTTTGTCGATATTCCGAAAGATGCTCAGGGGTTTTCCCAGGAGCGTGATTGCTTCCGCCCGCAGGACAAGCACAAGGACGCTCTTACCGACCGCCATAACTGTGTGGTCGACCGCATTGAAATGTTCCGAAAGGTCCTGGGCGACGAAAGCGCATCCAAAGAGAACCGCCTGGAGGCTCTCAAGTGGATTGTGCACTTTGTCGGCGACCTGCATCAGCCGCTGCACGCGATTGAAGAAGCCCGCGGCGGCAACGATATCAAGCTGCCGGTTTTCGGCTCCGCCAAGTGCGGGGATTACGACTGCAATCTGCACTGGACGTGGGACAGCCTTTTGCTCGAGCATACGGGACTTTCGCAGGAAGACTACGTCAAGCGCCTGAATGAATTGATCGCGCAGAAGCACCTGGAAAAACAGGCCGCCGGGACTCCTGTGGAATGGGCCAATGAATCTCATCTTCAGGCGCGTCATCTTGTCGACCCCAGGCCCGCTGCCATCGACGAGACTTACTATCAGGCGAATATCGACCTGGTAAACGAAAAACTTGCGCTCGCCGGATTGCGGCTGGCTGCGTTGCTCAATGACACGCTGGGGAAAAACTCCAGGTCCAGCAGCGCCTTGAGCAAGCCCCCAGGACACATCAATTGAAGACGCGTCCATTGAACAGGCTGCGTAGCGCGCGATTCATCGGCCCCGGAGCTCGGGACTTTTGTTGTGTGCTGGGGTGCTTCTTCATGGTTGTCTGGCTGGCCCTGCCCGCCGGCAGCGAGCAAAAGAAAACCGGTACTGAGAAAACCAGGGCGCGGCCGGCTGCGGAAGACTTGCCCACCGGCATGCGGATCACTCCCGCCGCCGCACGTGGCTCCACCTTCCAGTTGCTGAACCCGGATTTGCCCGACCTCCCTCAATTCACGGTGGACCACCCGGTTACAACCGCTGTCAGCCCTGATGGCGGCACGCTGCTTATTCTCACCAGCGGCTACAACCGCAATAATGACGCCAAGGCCAAAGCGATTCCGTCCCAGACCAATGAATATATTTTTGTCTTTGATATTCGTCGGCCATCTCCTGTGAAGCAGCAAGTGCTGCGCGTCCCCAACGCCTTTGTTGGCATGGCGTGGGCGTCCGACGGAAAGCAGTTCTACGTAGGCGGCGGACAAGACGATAACATTCACGTTTTCACGCAAGAGAACGGCCGTTGGGCTGAATCCGGCCCGCCCATCGCGCTGGGCCATAAGACCGGTCTGGGCATTCCCGACCGCATGGAAACCAAAGTGACTCCGCTGCGCCCCATGGTAGCGGGGCTGGCGGTGAGTCCCAACGGTAAGCTTCTGCTTGCCGCCAACTATCAGAATGATTCGGTCTCTCTGGTGGACACGGACGCGAAGCAGGTGATTGCCGAACTTGATTTGCGTCCGGGAAAAATCAATCCGGCGCAGCAGGGCGTGCCCGGCGGCGAGTACCCATACGGCGTTGTCTTCGCCGGCAATGACAAAGCCTACGTTTCCAGCCTGCGCGACCGCGAGATTGTCGTGCTCAATGTGAAACCTGCACTCGCCGTCAGCGGCAGGATCAAGACACGCGGCCAGCCGGGAAAATTGATCGTCAATCGGGTGGGCGCTTTGCTCTTTGCCGTGGCCGACAACAGCGACTCGGTCGTTATGATCGATACTGCAAAAGACCGGTTGGTGGCGGAGATCAAGACCACGGCTCCAGCCGGCATATTTGCCAATCGTGGTGGCTTCAAAGGCAGCAATCCCAATAGTCTCGCGCTCGCGCCGGACGAGAAGACGCTCTATGTAACCAACGGCGGCACAAACTCCGTGGCTGTGATCGCGCTGGATAAAGACCCCGACGACAACCGCGTCGTGGGACTGGTTCCAACCGGCTGGTATCCAACTTCTGTCAGCGTTAGCAGGAGCGGTGCAACTCTTTATATCGTGAATGGCAAATCCAATCCCGGCCCGAACCGGGAGGCATGCCGCAAGACCTTTACCACGGTTTCTGACGATCGCCCGTGCGCTGCCGCGGGGCAATATATTCTGCAGCTTGAAAAAGGCGGCTTTTCCGTGGTTCCGCGGCCGGACACCACGGAACTGCACGAACTTACCCAGCAGGTAGCGCGGAACAATCGCTTCTCCTTGCCCGTGCAAGATGCGAAGAGCCACCAGCTGTTCGAATTTCTGCGCCAGCGCATCAAGCACGTGATTTATGTCGTGAAGGAGAACAGGTCGTACGATCAGGTGCTGGGTGACCTGGAAAAAGGCAACGGCGATCCTTCCCTCACTCTCTTTCCTGACGCCATGACTCCCAACCATCACGATCTGGCGCGGCGTTTTGTAACGCTTGACAATTTCTTTGACAGCGGCGAAGTCAGCGGCGTGGGCTGGAACTGGAGCACGGCCGCTCGCACCACTGACGTAGTGGAGCTCACCATCCCGCTCAACTATGCCTCGCGCGGCATGACGTATGACGTGGAAGGCATGAACCGGAACATCAATGTTGGCGCGGATTCGGCTCGCGACCGCAATACCGAAAAACTTGAGGACGCCGCCGACCAACTGCCTGGTCACGTCGATGTGGCGGCGCCGGACAGCCCCGAAGATGAGAGCGGCGCCGGCTATCTTTGGGACGCAGCCTTGCGCGCCGAGCTGACTGTACGCAACTATGGTTTCTTCGTCGACCTCAGTCACTACAGCATCATCCCTGGCTCTGATCCTCCCATTCCCCTGCTGCACGATCCGGCCTCCAGCGGCACGCGCGTCGCGGTGGCCACCAAGGCCCCTTTGCAGGCGGTCACGGATCCGTACTTCCGCGGTTTTGATCAGCGCTTCCCTGACTATTGGCGGTTCAAGGAGTGGGAGCGTGAATTCGATGGCTACGTAGCAAGCGGGAACCTTCCCAGCCTGGAGCTGGTGCGCCTGCCCCACGATCATCTTGGTTTGTTCAACGAAGCCATTGACAGCGTTAACACCGTGGAAACCATGATCGCTGACAACGATTACGCACTGGGCCTGCTGGTGGAAAAAGTGGCGCACAGCAAGTACGCCAAAGACACGCTGATCTTCGTCGTTGAGGACGATGCGCAGAATGGCCCGGACCACGTGGATGCGCACCGCAGTCTCGCCTTTGTCGTGGGGCCCTATGTGAAGCAGCATGCGGTGATTGCGAAGCGTTTCAATACGGTCACGATGCTGCGCACCATAGAAGAGGTCCTGGGAATAAAACCGCTGGGACTGAACGACGCTTTACAGCCGCCCATGGCAGAGGTCTTTTCCATGCAACAGGCAAGCTGGAGCTACAAAGCCCGCGTGCCTTCCATCCTGCGAACCACAAAGCTGCCGATCCCCTCTCCAACCTCCGCGGAAGTAGCCGCCGCCCCAAATACGTTTGCACCTGTCCACAGCGCCGCTTATTGGGCGGACAAGACCAGCGGTTTCGATTTCAGCGAGGAAGACAAACTGGATTCGGAACGTTTCAACCTGGTGCTATGGAACGGACTCAAAGGGGAAGGACAGCCTTATCCTGCGGAACGCAGCGGCCGTGATTTGCGCAAGGGTCGGACCGCTCTTCTGCGCGGCGCCAAGAAAAGCAAGGACCGATAAGCATCGCGCGGGATGATACGTTATCATTAAACCACAAGGAAAAAGTGGCGGCTTGAATCACCCAGGTGGTCCCGGTAACGCCAGGCGCTGGTAAGCGCCTTCTATCGGAAGCGAATTAATTTCCGCTTTCAGGGTCCCAAAACGCCGAGTGAAATGCGGCACATTCATAATAAGGATTCATAACGTTCCCTTATGAGTACCCCAATGCCTCCCCGGCACGACCTTGGTTCGTTGCGCATTGACGACCGCTCCCGCAGCGGTGGTGGCAAGATGGGCAAACGTCTGGGACTCTTTGCTGCCGCTTTAGGAGCGCTTGTCCTTCTGGGCAGCCTGTTGCTCGCCTTCAGGACCCAGAAACCGCTGGTCGAGGTAGCTGCCGCTCGGTCTGTGGCAGGGGCCAAGGCTGAAGCCCTTCTGAACGCCAGCGGTTACGTTACGCCACGCCGCCGGGCCACAGTCGCCGCTAAGGTCACTGGCCGCGTGGAGCAGATTTATGCCGAAGAGGGGCTGCACGTGAAATCAGGGCAGATTCTTGCCACGCTTGATTGCTCGCAGCCCAATGCCGCGCTGACCTCAGCCAGAACCGACCGCGATGCCACTGCCGCTGCCCTGGCTGACCTGCAGGTGCAATCAGCCAACGCGGACCGCGAACTCCAACGCGCGCAGGGCCTGCGCGCTGCCGGTGTCACCAGCCCGCAAGCGCTCGATACCGCGAAAACCGCGTCTGACAGCCTACATTCCAAGATCGCATTGACCAGGGAGCAGATCCGCGCGGCCGAAGCCAGGATCGGCGTTTCACAACAGGACGTGGACAACTGCACCGTGCGGGCCCCGTTTGACGGAATTGTGGTTTCCAAAGACGCGCAACGCGGTGAGATGGTCTCGCCGGTTTCCGCCGGCGGCGGCTTCACCCGGACCGGAATCGCCACGCTGGTTGACATGAAGTCGCTCGAGATTGAAGTCGATGTCAACGAGTCTTACATCGCCCGCGTGAAGCAGGGGCAACGCGTGAATGCGACCCTGGACGCTTATCCTGACCGCGAGCTTCCCGCAAAAGTCCGAACAGTCATTCCCACAGCGGACCGGCAAAAGGCCACAGTCAAGGTGCGCATCACGTTTGACCAGCTCGATGACACCATCCTGCCGGATATGGGGGTGAAGGTGGCATTTCTTAGCGCCGCTCCCCCGCCGGGAAAGAGCGATGGCAGCGAGGCCAGGGCCCTGGTGCCGAAGGCTGCGGTGCACAGCGACGGCGGAAAGCAAATAGTTTATCTGGTGCGTGACCAGAAACTCGAACGACGTGCCGTGAGCCTGGGCGCGGAACGGGGCGGTGACGTGGAGATCGTGGCCGGCATTGTTCCCGGCGACAGGCTGGTGGTGGGCGGCGCGGAAAAATTGCGCGACGGACAAACAGTGGAAGTTAAGCAATAAAAGCCAGGCAGCAGGAGGCGGACAGATGGTGCGTGTCGATGGACGTGGCAGTTCCAACAGCCTGATACAGGCGCGTGGTTTGGGCAAAATCTATTCTCGTGGCGGCGAGCAGATTCACGTGCTGCAGGCATTGAACCTTGACGTTGAACAGGGTGAATTCGTGGCTTTCATGGGCCCCAGCGGCTCCGGTAAAACCACGCTGCTGAACCTGCTGGGCGGGCTCGATGTGCCTTCCGCTGGAAGCATCACCGTTGCCGGGGACGAGATCACCAATATGTCGCGCAGCCGGCTTACGGAATGGCGCGCGCGGCACGTCGGTTTCGTCTTCCAGATGTATAACCTGATCCCAGTGCTCACGGCGTTTCAGAACGTGGAACTTCCGCTGCTGCTGACGAAATTATCCAAGGCGCAGCGGCGGCAACACGTGGAAACAGCGCTCGGCATGGTGGGCTTGAGCGACCGCATGCACCATTTTCCGCGTCAGCTCTCCGGCGGCCAGGAACAGCGCGTGACCATCGCCCGCGCCATCGTCTCCGATCCGACATTTCTTCTTTGCGACGAGCCCACCGGCGATCTTGACCGCAAAAGCGCCGACGAAATCATGGAACTGATCCTGCGCCTGGTGAAGGAATACAAAAAAACGGTCTTGATGGTGACGCACGATCCGGTGGTCGCCGAGCGGGCTGATGTGACACTTCACCTGGAGAAAGGCGTGCTGGTGGAAGCCGATCGCCTGCAAAACGTTTCCGGCGGAGGTGTGCGATGAAATTTCTCGGACTCATTCGGGCGAATCTATTCCGCAAGAAGATGCGCTTCGTCCTTACGATTGGATCGTTTGCCGTTGCGCTCTTCCTGTTTGGCGTGCTGGCCGTGGTGCGGGGCGCTTTCAGCGGTGGCGTTGACATCGCCGGCGCCGACCGCCTGGTGGTGATCAACCGCACTTCCATTATTCAGCCTCTGCCGCTCGCTTACGCTGACAAGATCAAGCGAATACCCGGCGTCAAGGAGATCACCTACGCCAATTGGTTCGGCGGGGTCTATCAGGACGAAAGAAATTTCTTTCCCCAGTTCGCGATGGACGTCGACAACTGGCGCAAAGTGTATCCGGAATTTGATATTTCGGAAGATCAATGGCAGAACTTTGTGAAAGACCGGCAAGGAGCCATTGCCGGGGCAGCCACGGCCAAGCGTTTTGGCTGGAAAGTTGGCGACCGTATTCCCATCAAAGGGACTTTCCTTGGCGGCGTGTGGGAATTCAATCTTGACGGCATCTACCACGGCACCCGGCAGGCGGACGATGAGACCCAGTTCTGGTTCCAGTGGAAGCGTTTTGAGGAACAGGTGCCGGCCCAATACAAAGGACACGTGGGATGGTACACCGTAAAAGTTGAACATCCGGACGATTCATTGCGCGTTTCCAAGGCAATCGATACCGAGTTCGCCAACTCGCCGTTTGAAACGCACACTGACACCGAGAAAGCCTTCGCTGCCGGATGGGTCAAGCAGTTTGGCAATATCCAGTTCCTTATCATGGCAATCGGCGGGGTCGTCTTTTTCACCCTGCTGCTGGTCACCGGCAACACCATGGCCATCGCCGTACGCGAGCGCACCGCAGAACTGGCCGTGCTGAAAGCCGTTGGGTATTCGGACCGGTTTGTACTCCTCTTTGTGCTTTTCGAATCGTTGCTGATCGCCTTGATTGGCGGCGCGTTGGGCCTTGGCCTGGCCAAACTTTTTACCCTTGGCGGCGACCCCACGCGCGGGCTTTTGCCGTTCTTCTTCCTGCCCGGCAAAGCAGTCCTGGCCGGACTGGCCGTGACGCTGGCCGTGGGCGCGGCGAGCGGCATCTTGCCCGCCATCGGGGCGATGCGGATGCGCGTGGTCGACGCGCTGAGGAGGGTTTGATATGGCCATCCCTGTTGTTTACAACCTGCGCAGCGTAAAAGAGCGCTGGACATCGGCCGTGGTTGCCGTGCTGGGCATCGCCGGGACTGTTGGCGTCTTTATTGCCATGCTGTCACTCGCTTTCGGATTCAAAGCGACGCTGGTTTCCTCAGGATCGAACGACAACGCCATGGTCCGGCGCGCCGGCTCAACCTCGGAGATGGATAGCAGTATCTCTCTCGATCAGGTAAAGATCATGGAGGAATTTCCGGGAGTGGCCCATTCCAGCGCGGGCTCGTTAGTCACGCCGGAAGTCGTTGTGATTGCGCCGTTCCCTTTGCGGTCCACGGGAACTGACGCCAACGTGCAGGTGCGCGGTGTCTCGCCGCGCGCGCTCGATGTCCGCGCCAAGATCAAGATGATCGAGGGACGGTTCTTTCAGCCAGGCCTCGCTGAACTGGTGGTTGGGCGCAATGTGGACAAGACATACGCCGGTCTTGGCATGGGAGATTCCGTGAAATTCGGCGGCGGGACCTGGCGCGTCGTCGGCGTGTTTGATGCCGGCGGATCGGCCTTTGATTCCGAAGTCTGGTGCGACGCCCATGTGCTCAACCAGATTTACCACCGTCCTGAGAATATCTACCAATCTCTGACCGTGCATCTGAATTCCCCTGGCTCGCTCCAGCAGTTCAAGGACGCCGTAACAGCTGACCCGCGTCTCACCGTCGACGTAAGCCCGGAGATTGAATATTACGCCAAGCAATCCCGGACGCTGACCACGCTCATCGTTGTCCTCGGCGGGATTGTGGCGGTGGTGATGGGAATCGGCGCCGTGTTCGGCGCGTTGAACACGATGTATTCCGCCGTGGCCGAACGCTCCCGTGAAATCGCCACGTTGCGCGCTCTGGGTTTCGGCGCCGGCAGTGTTGTGTTTTCTTTCATGGTTGAAGCGCTGCTCATTTCTCTGGTGGGCGGACTGCTTGGGGCGGTGGCAGTGCTGCCCTTGAACGGGCTTACCACCGGCGCCATGAACTGGCAGACATTCTCCCACTTGGCGTTTGCCTTCCGCATCACGCCTCTTCTTCTGGGGCTGGGACTTGTTTTTGCTTTATTGATGGGGGTCCTTGGTGGGTTTTTCCCGGCGTTGCGTGCGGCACGGCGTCCCGTCGCACCGGCCCTGCGTGCGATGTAACGCCCTTGTGTCTGATGCCGTCAACAAGGCCCGGGTAATATCCTAGGAAGAGCGCCCCAGTGTTGCCCACCGCCGGGTCAGATCGAGACCGTCTATATCGGAGTCCAAAAACCTGCGGGCCTTCCGCGCCGCGCACGCCGAAAGCGCTTCTTGCGCGGCCTTGCGCAGGCTGGCGTCAACGCTTTCATCATAGGAGATCTTGGACAGAACATGAACGGCCTGCTCCTGCGGGATGGCAGCAATCACGTTGATAACCAGCAGCAACGTTTTGCCGCTCTTGGCCGCGAAAGAGTTGAAGTATTTTTCCAGCCCAAGCAGGCTTTCCGCATCGGCCTGGTGCATCAGTTCGCACAGGGCGTCTTGCAGCAACTGCGGAGGAAGAAATGGAAGCGCATTCGCGATCACCGCGGCGCGCTTGGGCAGCTTGCTCTCAATCACCGCGTGCAATGCGGCCTTCTGTACCCGCTCATCGCGGCCTTCAAGCACCGGAGCAATGTGCTCCATAAGTTCCGGGTCCTTCAGCTCGCCCAGCAGCTTGCATGCGTTCCGGACCACGAACCAGTCCTTGTGCTTCAGCCGCTCGCGGGCCGCAGGCAGACATGCCGGGCCAACCCGGCCGAGCAGCCGCATCAGCGCCAGCCGGTTCCCTGCGATCAATTCCTTGTCCAGGGCCACGAAGAGACGCTCGATGGACCCTGTCCCAGCCCAGCGCAGGATTCCGGTCACGGTCCGAACCCAGGCCGGTTCATTCTTCTTATCAAGAAAAATTTCCGCAATCCGGTCCACTGCCGAAGGCTGGAGCAGATTGGAAATGCTGGCGCTGCAGCACTTGGTATGTGAGGTCTGGTCGTGTGCAGCGCACTCTTCCAGCGCAGTACCCACTTTCCGAACCAGCGAAAAATCCTCATAGGTGGCTGCGATCTTGGCCAGCGCAACCAGCGCATTGACCACCTGCACATGGACCAACTGGTTCAGTTTGCGCGAGGCAAGCGCCTGCACCAGGCAGTCGGCGGCGAAATTCCAGAATTCACCCTGTGTGCCCGCCAGGTTTCGCAACAGCTCAGGGATGCGGCCAACTTCAGCGATCTCCAATGACAGGTGGTCATCAAAGATAGAAAAATACTGGACGCCCAGGGCGACCGCGTCCTCCGGCTTGCCCAGGCGGACCAGCTCTTTGACCAGGTCCAGGCAGCGGCGGAATTGTGCCGCCGTAAAATGGTTGATGGCGAGCAGTTCACGCAGCTTCTGTTTCGGCATGAGCGTGATCCAGCGTATTTCTTCCTGAATACGCTCGTAGATCTGTTTGGGCAGGGCGTATTCCTGGGCAAACTGCGCCAGCTTTTGCGCCAGACGCGCGGCCGAATGCGTGGCCTGAAGGCTGCGCATGAGCACGCGAAAAACCTGCTCCTCCACGATGATCGCTTCTTCCCCGCTGGGAGTCGCGGCCAGCCTGCGCAGGGCCCAACGCAACGCGGTATCCTCGAAAACCTCGGCCGTCACTTCTTCCTGGTTCGATTCCACTGCACCGGTTTTGCCCGTCATTAGATTGGAGACGACAAAATCCGGACGCGTGTTGCGCAGCATTTTGGCCAGCTCGACATAAGCTTTGTGCGGGTCTTCTTCGGGGTTGTTGAGTGACGCCTCGAACTTCTGCTCAACCACGCGCTGCATTTCCGTTAAGTAGCCGTTATAGCCCTGCCCGCCCCCGCTTCCGCCGCCAGTGTATACGGCCACGCTGCCGCTGGCGACGCCGCCGGTATGACTTCCGCTGCCGTGTCCGCCACTAGCGCCGCTTCCTCCACCGCCAGCAAATCCACCGTCACTCTGGCCGAAGCCGCTGCCCCCATGCGTGTCGGCAACCTGCATTTGCGTCAGCAGTGTTTCAATGCCGTGAGGAAGCCCGGAATTCATGCTGCTGAGCGCTTTGGAAATCAGATACTCTTCCGACCCCATATCGAGCACGGTGTCGCCGTCCTGATTGCGGGTTTCCGTTTTGGTTGCCGGAAAGATCCGCACGAACTCGAGCTGCCTCTGTTCCAAAAATGGCAGCAAGCCGCCACTCTCTTCAATCAACTTGAGATTGGCGGAAATGGCTCCAACAGCGTTCCGATAGGCCGCGAGGGTGATACCCGCTTCAAACGTCACCGCGCCGATGCCTCGCTTCAGGAATTCATTTTCCAGAGGCTTGAGGCTGTCCTCAGCGGTAAGTATGTTGTTCAGCAGAACACGCTGGTCCACAAAACCGAGCGTGAGGTGCCGCGATTGCTTCACCAGTGGATTGAGAAAATCATAGCTCCGCTGCAGCAGCCCCGCGGCGCTCTTGTGGTCAGCAGAAAACATGTTGACCATCTTGACGAGCGTCTGCAACGACCGCGCGAAGCGGATTCCTTGCACTTTTACGTGCTTTTTATCATCCATAACTGCACAACTTAAGGGACGTGAGGGGTCCCATTCCTATTCCGACGGAGCAGCTACCAATGGTGTGGTTATATCCTCAATTGATATATGCAGGTACGTTACGAAGGTAAGCTGCCGTTCCGCGGGTAACTTTACTCGAATAACCAGGCTTTTCTTGAAAGCGCAGGCAACAGTGTGCAAAAAGTTTCAGCTGCACAAAAAACTGCCGCACCCGGAAAGATGCGGCAGCCTTGGTTGGTTTGAAACCGTTTACCAGACGTGGCAAGCGTTGGCGCTGACCATTTTCTGGCCGGCTTTGCAGCTAAACGCTTTGGCAAAGTCCTCACTGTTCTGCAATGTACCGTTTACACGGTATTGGCCGGGAGAGTGCGGGTCCGTCTTGGCCAGCAGCCGCGAGTTTTCCGGCGTGGAGTTCTGGCACCAGACTTGGGCAAAGCCGAGAAAGAAACGCTGCTCCGCCGTAAAACCGTCTTTTGCCTGGGCGATCTTTTTGTCCTTGGCTATGGCGTTGCGCAATGCCGCCAGGGCGATGCGCAATCCGCCGTTGTCGGCGGTATTTTCGCCCAACGTGAGGCGTCCGTTGAGATGGACGTCGTCAACCGCCACAAACGAGCTGTACTCATCGGCGATGCAGCCGGTGCGCTTCTCGAACTCGTCGCGGTCGGTTTGGGTCCACCAGTTGGTGAGGTTTCCCTGAGCATCGAATTTGCTGCCCTGGTCGTCAAAGCCATGCGTAAGTTCATGGCCGATGACCACGCCGATGCCGCCGAAATTTACGGCGTCATCCGCATCCCGGTCAAAGAAAGGCGGCTGCAAAATGCCGGCGGGGAAGTTGATGTCATTGTTAGGGGGGCTATAGTAGGCATTGACCGTTGGCGGCGTCATACCCCACTCTTTCTTGTCCAGCGGCTTGCCGATCTTGTTGAGGTTACGCTTGATTTCAAACGCCCGAGCTCTTTGTACATTGCCACGAAAATCGCCGTGCACGATCTTTACCGTCCCGTAGTCGCGCCAAGTATCCGGGTAGCCGATCTTATTGGTAATCGCGTGCAGCTTGACGGCGGCCTGTTTCTTGGTTTCCGGGGTCATCCAATCCAATGCCTGGATGTCTTGTCCCAGCGCTTCTTCCAGCGCATTCACCATCTTGAGCATGCGCTGCTTGCCTTCCGGACCGAAGGTTTCGTCCACATAGGGCTTGCCCAGCGCTTCTCCCAGCAGGCCGTCCGTGAACTGGACACAGCGTTTCCACCGGGGCTGCATCTCTTTTTGCCCGCTGAGGTACTGTCCGAAAAAGCTGAAATTCTCTTTTACAAACGGTTCAGAGAGCGTTTGCGCCGCGTTCCTGACCGTATGCCAGCGCAAGTAGGTTTTCCAGTCATCCAGCGACACCGAGTCCACCACGCCGTTGACCTTCTGAAAGAAGTCCGGCGGGACCACGTTGACTTCAGAAAATGCGGGCGCGCCGGTTGAGGCAAAGAAGCGTTCGAAACGGAAATTGGGGGCCAGCGCCGCCAGCTCCGCCACCTTCATCTTGTGGTCGCGGTTTTTGGGATCACGCATCATTACGCGCTTAAAAGCCGCGTCGGCCAGTTTGGTCTCGATGTCCATGATGGCCTGCGCCTCTTTTTGCGCCACGGCCTCCTCGTCTCCGAGAAGCACAAACATTTTGGCTACGTGCTCCTGATATTTCTGCCGCGTCTCCTGGGACTTGGGATCTGAATCGAAGTAGTAGTCGCGATCGGGCAGGCCGAGTCCGCCCTGGCCTACATTGGCAATCAGCATGCTGGCATTATGCAAGTCAGGGCCTGAAGTAAACCCAAACAGCGCCGGGACGCCGAGGGAATGCAGATAAGCAATCGTCTCAATGAGCTGGTCCTTGTTGGTGATCGCTGCTATGCGATCCATCTCCGGCTTCAACGGTGCGCTGCCCTGGGCGTTAACGGTGGCTTCGTCCATGCAGGACTGGTACATGTCGCCGATTTTCTGCATCACCGGCGTGCGCTTAGGATCGTTGGCGGACGCCTTCTCCAGAATGTTGTGCAGGAACTGGCGATTGTAATCGCCCAGCTCGTTGAAGCGGCCCCAGCGTGACTGGTCTGAAGGAAGAGGGTTGTTCTTGCGCCACGTGCCGCAAGCATACTGATAAAAGTCTTCGCACGGATCCACGCTCTTGTCCATGGCGCTCAGATCATAAGACTTCGGCCGGGCAATGGTCTTTTCGCCGGAAGCTGTGGCGGTGGTTACCGCGGCTTTTTCGACTGCGGCGGCAGCGGGCCCTTTCGTGGACTTCTTCCCGGGAGCGCTCCCAGTTTGCGCCGCGGCGGCCACTACTCCCAGGAAAATAAACGCTAAAACTCTCCTCCAAAACATTGTTCCCCCCGTAGATGAATTTCTCAAGACTGGAAAGTGTATGCCGAATTGCGCGGCCTGTACAGAACAGAGCGAAAACCAGCAGCAAAGGGGGCTGGGCGACTAAGGTAATTGACGCGGAGGGATTTCCCTATTGCTTGGGAAACCAAGTTGCTACACTATTAACCCCAACCCCGATGCCCTATCCACCTAAAAGCCCCCCGTCGACGCGCGTGTCTGACGACGAGGATGTGCCCAGCAGCGCTTCTGCCAGAGGCGACCAGGCTGATCTGGTCATCCGCAGCCCCTTTTTGCAGCGGGTGATGAAACTGGCGGAAAAGGTGGCACGCCATCCGGCTGCCGTTCTCATTGTGGGCGAAACCGGCACAGGCAAGGAAATGATTGCGCGCTCCATCCACAACCATTCGTTGCGCTGCAACAATCCGTGGGTGGATGTGAATTGCGCGGCCATCCCTGAGCATCTGGTGGAGAGCGAGTTGTTTGGATACGAGAAAGGCGCTTTCAGCGGCGCCGACGCCATGAAGCCCGGCTTTTTCGAAATGGCCAACAAGGGAACTCTTTTCCTGGACGAAATCGGCGACCTGGATTTGAAAATCCAGGTCAAGCTTCTGCGCGTTCTGGACGGCGTGCCTTACTACCGGCTGGGCGGCAGCAAAAAAGTCAGCGTGGATGTGCGCGTGGTGGCCGCCACCAATCACGATCTGGAAGAATTGGTGCGGGCCGGGCGCTTTCGCAGCGACCTCTATCACCGCCTGGCGCAGTTT
This sequence comes from Terriglobia bacterium, assembly GCA_041488515.1. Classification (GTDB taxonomy): domain Bacteria; phylum Acidobacteriota; class Terriglobia; order Terriglobales; family Acidobacteriaceae; genus Angelobacter. Next base: position 110,340 of record JBGPPK010000011.1, read on the forward strand.
AAGCTTGAAGTCCCTCCGCTGCGCGAGCGCCCGGAAGATGTGCTGGGAATCGCAGAACAGGTATTGCACCAGCACTATCCCGAGTCTCGCTTTAGCCGCGATGCCGTGGATGCGCTGCTTTCCTATGCCTGGCCCGGCAATGTGCGCGAGTTGAAGAACGTGGTCTTCGGCGCGGTGCTGCAGGCCAAAGACGCGCACCTTGAAATCACCGCTGCCGACCTGCGTTTCCCGGATTCGGTCAGCGCCAGCCGCCGCAGCCACCCGGAGGCGGACCTGGACCAGGTGGAAAAAATGGCCATCCTGCAAGCGCTCGAGAAAAGCGGCGGCAATCAAGGCAGGGCCGCTGAAGCTCTTGGCATTTCCCGCCGCACCTTGATTCGCAAGCTGAAGGCCTACCGCGAGGCAGGTCTGGAAGATTCATCCGGAACGCTGAGCCAGAGCCAGCAGCGTTACTACCGCGCCCAGCTCGAACTGCCGATTAAGATGAAATATGCCGGCGAGCAATTTGATGCCGTCCTGCTCAACATCAGCGCCGGAGGAGCGGGCACCAAGACGGACAAACCCCTGAAGTCCGGCGCTCCCGTTGCCCTGATTTTTCCCATTCCCGGCGTCAGCGAACGCGCCGACGAATTTCCTGGACGCATCACCTGGACCAACAAGGGCGGGCAATACGGAATCCAGTTCGGCGATCTTCCCCCGTCACTGCGCACAAGCCTGCAACGCTGGCTGCGCGCAGAAATGAAAAAAGACGGATGGGACGTGGAGATGAGAGCCTAGCGGGCCATCCGCGATCTCTCCGCAGACGCCGTCAAGCCGCGATGGCAGTCCAGGCGCCCACAATCGCCGGAGCAAAGACGACTGTCCCATCGCGAACGCATTGACTCCGCAAACGCTCTGCCAGCGTATCGATCTCCAACTCCCGGGCGGTTGTAATGCCAAATTTTTCCATGACCGGCAGCAGCGTGCGGGCGACTTCCGTGACCATCTCATACGCAATCCAGTCAGGACCGCCACCGGCGGGAATCTCGACGTGCAATTCAGGCGCGGGCAGCTCCGCGGCTACAAAAGTGGAATAAAGTTCCGCTCCCATGCGAACTCTTCCGCCGGTCCTGGCGAAGGCGGACCGGATCGCATTACACGTCTGCTCGAAAAGCTCATTGCGTGGATACGAAAACGGCGACAGGCCCATATCGTACTCAAGAAAAGCGATGCGTCCGCGGTCCTTGAGCAAGCGCTTGAATGAACGCAGCGTTTTCCCGGGGTCCGGGAGATACATCAACACCAGGCGTCCGACCACCGCGTCAAATTTCTCGCCACAGGAAAAAGCGTCGCAGTCGGCAACCTCAAAGCTGATATTTGTCCATCCGGCTTCGCGGGCGCGCTCCCTGCCCTCTTGGATGGCATCTCCGCCACGGTCGATTCCCACAATCTGTCCGGCATCGCCTACCAATTGCCTGGCGGCAAAACTCACGTCTCCAACCCCGCAGCCCACGTCAAGCACGCGCATCCCGCTGGCGATCCCTGCCCGGCGAAAAACGTTTAATGTGGCGCTCTCATAAAGCAGCGCCTGCCGCTTCAACCTCTGCCGTTCACGTTCCGAATGACCCAGCGAATACGGCATGTTCGGACCACCTGGCATTCGTTCTGTCCTGTCCTTTTCTGTCTACGAACTTCCGATCAGCACGCCGGCCACAAAAACCAAGGTCCCTCCCAGCACTACCTGCAACGTAGCAGAGACCCAGGGTGACTCCATGTAGCGATGGCGCACCCAGGCAATGGCAGCAAGTTCAGCGATCACCACAATTACGGCGATGGCCGTAGCGATCCGGAAAGACGGTATCAAAAACGGAAGCGTGTGCCCGATCCCGCCCAGCATCGTCATCAATCCGCAAACCAATCCGCGCACCCAAGGATGCCCGCGCCCGGTCAGGCTGCCGTCGTCGGAAAGGGCTTCGGCAAATCCCATGCTGATGCCGGCGCCCAAGGAGGCCGCCAGGCCCACCAGGAAGGCAAAGTGCGATTCATGCCGGGCAAACGCGGCGGCAAAGACCGGAGCCAGCGTTGACACCGAGCCATCCATCAGCCCGGCAAGTCCTGGCTGCACAATTTGCAGAACGAAGAGCCGGCGGCTGGCTTCATCTTCTTCGCCGCGGGTCCCGGCATCCAGTTTGTCCAGCTCTTCCGCCTTGTGCTCATGCGCCCGCTCTTCCTGCGCCAGATCGTTGAGCAGCTGCCGAATACTCGCATCCCGCGTGCGGGAAGCGGCTTTTTCATAGAAAATACGCGTCTCCACTTCCAGCGTCGCAGCCTGCCGTCGCGCCGCTTCCGGACGCAGTGTAGGCGTCAGCCAGATCGGCCGCCGGCTGACCAGGCCTTTTACGTCTCCACGCCGGATCAGCGGGATATGCTCGCCGAACTTGCTGCGATACAGCTCGATCAGCTTGCGCCGATGCGTGGATTCTTCTTCCCGCATGCCGTCAAACATGGCCGCTGTAGCGGGAAAATCTTTGCGAAAGTTCTCGACAAAGTCGCTGTAGACACGCTCATCTTCTTCCTCCAGCGCGATTGCCAGGGCAAGTACTTCCTGTTCTGTAAGGCTTTCAAAGGTACGCATATTTTTCCAGACTTGTGGATTGCGCGCGCTTGCGCAGGATTAAAAGGCATTCTACTGTAACAGCCCGGCCGGCGTCGTCTCTGAGCGAAGGGTGATAGTAGCGGATGGGCGAAGGTTCAAACAGCTGGGTGCAGACTATTTGAGCGTTTGCCCGCCCCCAGGTTTCGCCGTCCCAGAACTCTTTTCCACGTCCGGCTTTGTCTTCTTCGGCCCGGAATCTGCTTTGGTTGGAGCGGGCGGAACAACGAACTTGTCCATGTATTCTTCCAGCTTATTTCGGTTCTTGTCGCGATAGGAGGAATAGTCCTTGGCGATACCATCATCGCCCAGCCTGAACAGAACATAGGATTCCAGGAGTCCGGTCTGGTGCAACCTCAGCAGCAGGAGCAGAGAATGGTCCTCCGTCACCTGTTCAGCCGTATCTATGTCACGTCTCAGTTTCTCCAGGACGTTGATCGCGGCAGTGAGGGCTTCGGTTTCCTCCGCAAGGCTATGCCTGTATTCGGATTCCTTGGGGAAGTGTTGTTTGAACTTGCCGCCCTGTTTCCAGTCCGCGCGAACCGAGTGATAGGCCCTCCAGGCATCGGAGAGGTCTTTAGGACGTTCCGGAAAGAGCTTGAAATCGAATACCGATTCGCCTTTCTTAGGATTTGGCTCAGGATCTGGGATGTTGACTGATGTAAAGTCAAGCGGAACGTGATTGACGTTGGCCCAGGCCCTCAGATCGCGCCAAACCATTCGGTTATACGGTTCGGCAACCGCAGCGTGAATCATCATAGTGCGGGCCCTGGCCATGTCATCTTCTTTGGCCAGCATCTCAGCATAGTAGCGATAGGCAGTCTCGATATTGGGGTCAAGACGAATGGCTTTCTCATACCACTCTCCGGCCTTGGCGAAGTCGTTCTTCTTATGAAAAGTGTTTCCAATGAAGAGAACGGCAGCGTAGTTCCTGGGCTCCAGTTCCGCCGCCTTGGAATAGTTCTTGATTGCTTCGTCAAAATCACGCCGCGAGAAAGCGGCTTCTCCGGCACGCATGGCTTGTTCCACTGCCGGATTCTCTGAGAATTGAATGTCGCCGCTTTCCGGCATTTCCCGCAAAAGCTGCAGGAGGTTTTGCGCCAGAGGGCTAAAGCTTCCCGATTTTTCCAGGAGGTCTTTGGCACGTAAGCGTTCCTTGGCCGCCGCCTGCTGGTCCGCCAAAGTGGCTGCATGGCGAACCAATGATGCTGCCATGGCCACCACAACTTCTTCGTCTCCCGGGTCCTCCTGCACTAGTTCTTCCAGCAGCGGCAGAGCTTCCAGTCGCTTGCCTTGATCGAAGAGCTGCATTGCTTGCTTGCGCTTGGCCTGGTAGGCTGCATCCCCTTGCGTGTGAGCGGGCGGGGTGTGAGTGTGGGTGTGCTCCTGCGCGCAGGACAGTGTGGCAACGATGCCCAGGAGCGGCATGAGAATAAGGGCTTGTAAACGGTGGAACCTCATAAAACTCCCCAAATACGCAAAAAACACACCATTTTAGAGGTTGGGCAATCGTTCTGTCGCTCGCGGTGTTGTGATCATGGTTGGTATGTTTTGCGACCTGAACATCTGACGTCTCGAATCGGGTTTTTTACACGCCAAATCAACATTGCACACAGAAGGGTTGAGCGGCGAGCCAGAAAAAGCGGAAAGCTGCCGATCGGCCAGCAGCTCCATTCCGCGTAGATCTATCCGTACTTTGGTGAATGGCCTTCAAGGAGGCGGAAGAGTCGGGCTTTTTTGTCCTTCCTCCTCCACCTCCTCAAAGTTATCTACCCATTTATTTCAATGGCTGCTGCTCGGGCATCGGCATCGGCATGGGGGCAGGCATAGACCCCTTCTGCTCGGTTGTGGGTGTAGACCCGTTGTGATTGTGGGCCGGCGTAGTGCCCGGCGTTGAGTAGCGCGCTGCTGGGGTTCCAGCATCTTTGCTTCCGGGCGCGTTGTTGAGCAAGGTCTCGCAGTTGAGACACGGTTCGAGATCTTTCACAATCGTCATCGGCCGCATCATGTCGTTGTCTTCGTGGTCGAGAATATGGCAGTGCCATACGTAACCCGGGCCCTGGGTTGGGTCAAACGGGAATGTGTTCTTCCCGGGGAACAGATTCGCCTCCTTCACTTCCTGCGGTGCGAGGCGGATCCGGATTCGAGTAACCGAAAACGGCGGGGCAAGGAAGACATCTTTCCACCCGGCCTCACTCGGCGAAGGCGGAACCGGTTGAGTAGGACAACCGCTGGTTGGGTCTGGGTGTGTGCAACTGGTGGTGTCGGTCGGGTCGAACAGGAAATCACGTGGCCGCCCGTCCCCGGTATCCGTTACCGTCTCGACATTAATTCTGACTGGTGGATGATCCAGAGGAAGTTCTCCCTGTATGCCATCGGCGTTCAAGTTCTTCCGCTCCCAGTAGTCCTTGAAGCGGTCCCGGTCGATAATCTGCCGGTCCTCCAACTGAAACTCGACCAGGTGAATGTGAATGGGGTGGGCATCTTCCGTCAGGTTCTGGAAGTACCAAGCCTCGGTGGTGCCGACTCTCGGTAGCTCAGTGACAGCTTCATCGAAATGCCGTCCGTCAATGAGCACCGCTACGGGGCCGCCATCGGCTTCCTGCTCGTTCAAAGTGAAGATCTTTGGATTCCCGATATTCGGGGTTTCAACCAGCGTGGGAACGGTGATCAGCGTAGCAGGCAGCGGTTTCGGATGCACGGCCGTCGTGTTCTGCACCGTGAACTGCATGACCACACCGTCATTTCCATCGACCGGATCGCCGCCGGGGAAGGGCGCATTGGCGGAGTTCGTCATGACGACCTTCGTACCGGCCGGCAGGTTTGAGAAGTCGACCAGGATGTCCACGCGCTCGCAGATTGCCATAAATATCGAGGTCAACGTGACGGGTGCGGGCAAGTAGCTGCCGTCTGCGCCGACTTGGATGAAGGGCACAGGCTTGTGGGTGCTCTGATTCACAAGCTGCAAATTGTAGAAACGCGCATTGGAACCATCGACGATGCGGAACCGGTACTGGTGCCGCTGCACGTTCATGTTCGGCCACGCCTTGCCGTTGACCATGATGACGTCGCCAAAATACTCAGGGACCCAATACGGGTGGAGATCAGGGTTGTCGCCATCTATGTTGAATTGGATTGAGCCATCAGTGTTGAACGCCCTATCCGTCAGCATGAGAGGCATTTCAAACTGTCCTGAGGGGAGGAGAGGCGCAACGGCATCGTGCGCGGGATCGCGGATGATGTACATACCTTCCAGACCCGCGGCCAGATTGAGGCGCGTCATGCCCAGAGCGTGGTCGTGATACCAGAGCATGGTCGGCAACTGCCCGTTGAAATATTCGAAGGTGCTGCCATCGAATGTCGGACCCGTCCTGGTCTGGCCCTTGGAGAACCAGGACAGCGGAAACCCGTCTGAATCAGATGGCGTAACGCCGCCATGCAAGTGGGCCACGGTCACAATCGGGCTCTGGAATTGCGCGTAACCCGGAGGGAAGGGTGCGAACGGAGCCGTGGGTATCGGCGCGTTGTTGGGGTTGGCCGCCATGATCGTGGGATCGACGGGGAACATGTGAGCACCAGAGAGGTTATTGGTATAGTTCACGAAAATGCGCTGGTCTTTCGTTGCCTCAAAGGTCGGTCCAGGCGATGAGAATACCGTCTGGATGTTCTGCGGCTGGCCGGGCGCGGCGACGTTCGCCGAACCGCCATAAGCATACATCTTCGTCTTCGGAAATCCCGGCGGCAAAATCTGCTGGAAAATTGTACTTTCCGTGACCTGATAGAGAGGAACGTTCTTGCCCAGCTGCCTATCGAATTTCGTCCCGCTAGGCACGAAGGTTGCAGGCCTGGTCAACTGATTCACGAATTTCGGAATGGTGCTGGCATCCAGAGGTTGCACGGCCGTGTTGGCAGATCCGGTGGGCATCTTCGACCAGTCCGGCTTGTGCATCGACATGCCTCTGCGCATGTGCTGGGGCGTGGCCTGCGCCATAGCTGATGTAGCGCTGGTTGCGTTATGTGCATGCATGTTGGCAGCAGGTCCTTCGGGAGCAAGCAACATGCTGGTGGTGGCAGCGGCGGCCGGAATGGCCGTCTGAGCAAAGGCGCACATTTGCGCAAGCGTGAGAACGATCACGCATGCCATCGCGCCTATTAAAATATCGCGTCGACTTCTTTTCATAAATTTCTCCTTGAGTAGACATGTCGAGAATTGACGTGCCGGGGCATACTCAGCCAGCGGCAAGGAGTTGAAACCAGGCGGGACTTCGGCCCAAATGCGTCCGGAAGAGACCGAAGCGGGGAAACTTTAGCCCAAAAGATTAAAAAGTTCAAATCATTTATTGGCGGATTTTAGATCCTCGGAAAATACCCTTTAAATTCAAGAAGATATCCAATACAGCGTCTGGGTCACATAGTGCCAAAATGGGACAGAAAACAAAAAAGCGGCCTCAGAACAAAGCCTGAAGCCGCACGACGAAGCAGTGCAAAAACGTCTAGCCGATGATGTCCATGGGGCGCATCATCTCGTTGTCCTCATGTTCCAGGATGTGGCAATGCCAGACAAACTTATATCTTTGTCCGCGCACTACCTTTGTCCCGGTTGGCAGATCAAACTTCATCGCCAGCTTGGTTACCGTACCGGGGAATGACTTCACCACGTCCTTGAAGGCGGTCTTTTCCTCCGGCGCGGGTGCTTGTGGCGGCGCCGTGAATACGAGCTGTCCGGTATTGTCGAAGGTATCTTGATCGAACGGCTGCCGGCTGATGACCTGGAACTGCACCAGGTGAATGTGCTTCGGATGAGCATCGCCGGTGTCGTTGATCATGTTCCAGACTTCGGTCGATCCCGCCTTTGGATCTTCCGTGACCGGGTCGTCCCAGTTCTTGTTGTCGAGTAGTCCGATGATGGGGAAACCGTCAGACGCGCGATCAAGTTCGGTGAGCACAACGTCCCGTGTCCGGTCCACATGGTTGGGATTGAAGTTCAGCGAGGCGGGGTTGAGTACCTGCGGGATGGTTGTTGTGTCGCGGGAAGAAAGCGGCTTGGAGACGCGGAACATCATGATCTCTGTGGGCACAACTTCACCGCCGCCTGGAAAGGGCGCTGGGCCGTCGTTCTTCAACACAAAGAACTGTCCCGCCTTGCCGGTGAAATCAAGGATCACGTCAAAGCGCTCAGCCGGCGCCTGAAGCAGTGTGGTCAGGGCCACCGGAGCAGGCAACAAGCCTCCGTCAGTCCCGATCACGTGGAAGAGCGGACCCGCCATGCCATGTGGGTTACCCGCGCTGTCCGTGCGCACCACGGTCATGTTCAGGAAGCGTGCGTTGCTTCCGTTGAGCATGCGGAAGCGATACCGCCGCGGCTCCACGTCCAGCACCGGCCATGCTTTCCCGTTCACGCACATGGTGTCGCCGAAGAATTCGGGGATCCAAAACTGGTGCGTGCCGCCGTCAGCCACCGGATACAGCAAGGTTCCGTCGGAGTTGAACAAGCGGTCCTGGATGATCAGCGGAATTTCAAACTGGCCTTTGGGAATATTCAGCGAGTCTTCCACCGTGTCTCGAATCAGGTAGGCCCCGGCCAGTCCCATGATCATGTTCAAACGGGTGATTCCCAGCGTGTGATCGTGGTACCACAGCATGGTGGACTGTTGATCGTTGGGATAAACGAAGGCATCGGGGTTGAACAGCACCGGACCCGTTACTCCGTCCGGCGAAATCCAGGCCTCAGGGTATCCGTCGCTTTCAGGAAGGATCTTGGCGCCGTGCAAGTGAACAACATTCCGCACCTGCGGCTTGTCCGCTTCAGAACCATGCAGCGTGAAATCGACCGGCAGCGGGTGCGTGGTTGGCAGCGCGTCATTATGGTATTTGATCTTTACCGGAACGCCGCTGCGAACTTCAATCGTGGGCCCAGGCCATATGCCGTTGTAACCCCAGACCGGCGTGGGAGGAAGATCGCGATGGACTTTTTGCAACGCCGGCTGCATACGGATATGTGTGACGCCGTTCGGGCTCGGATGCAGTGTGGGCATGATGGGGAGCGGGTCCACAAACTGCTGCAATCCGTTAACGATTGCCGCAGCGGCGGCTTTTTGCGCAGCCGTGCGATGCGATACGTGTCCATGGAAAGTGATGCCGCCTTGTACCGGCACTCGGGTGTTGGGTGTTTGGCCCGAGAGCAGGTTCGGCATGACCGTGCCGGCGCCTGCCATAACGCCGAGTTTCAAGATGTCTCTTCGACTCTTTTTCATTTGACGTCTCCTAAAGGGGAGGGCACACTTCGGGCGTGATGCGCACAGAGGGGATGTGTTCCGTCAGTCGCTAACAGAGCTTTGAAGTAGCGCCTTAGTTTTTGTCTTCAGCCTTTGCTGGTCCCGGAAGGGGCTGACAGCGCGTACAACCTAGCCGAGAAAATATGGGCTGGCTACAAAATTAGAAAAATTAATCTTCCCGAGTCTTTGTAGTTTTTGCTCCGCTTACGAAATCGCTTTAGAAACCACTTGCAGTTAAGAAAACCCGTGCCAATCGGGACGCTGCTTCCATTTAGCAATTTTGTGCGCTGCACACTTTTTTCGGAGCTGCAACACGTTGCGCAAAGGCAAAACGCGACTTTAGGCCAATTATAAAAAATTCTAAGAATTCACTTGCTATCTCAGGCGATGTCATCAAGGTTGTCAGACCGCCTTCCAATGGTGACCCTTTTTTACGTGTGAAGCTCTGTTTGAGTCTGCTCCCTCACATTTTCCCTCTCCGTAACCTTCAAATGAACCACATCGGACTAACCCATAAACCACACAAACAAAAAGGGTTGTTGGCAACGCCAGCGACACCTCATCATTTCTTCCAATGACACCTCATCATTTCTTCCAATAAGGATGAAACGCTCGGGCCAGCTTTGACACTAGCTATTTAGTGAGCGGCAGGTTCTGCCGAAAATGACGCTGGCCGTACCGACAGCGGCGTCGCAGAAAGGCTGGTAACGCTAGCAGTTCTTGTCCGAAGTATTCACCGGTTTTTTGGTTGGGGGCCACGTTCCGCCATTTTGGGAGTTTCTGGAGTGAAAGGCGTGTCTATGCAGTCCCGGGCTGACAGAAAGAGGCGGGCCAGGTCGTCGCTGCTGACAACTTCTTTTGCCGTGCCGGTTCGCGCCAGAAAACAGCGGCCCAGCGCAAAGCCTGAAGTATACTGGTTGGAAAGAACGCCAGTGGACTTCTACTCCTTCGATGAAGAGTATCTTCGCCGCCTCGGGGCTTGTGATCCCGTGACCGAGGCCCACTTTGTTGCCTACTTCAGTGAGCGCCTGAGAATCACATTGCGCTCGCGTGGCGTTGACACGCACACCATTGAAGATGTGCGCCAGGAGACATTCTGCCGTGTATTAGTGGCTGTCCGCTCAGGCAGCGTCAACAATCCCCGCGGTTTCGGCGCTTATGTCCATTCCGTGGGCAAGAATGTTCTGTCGGAAATCCGGCGAGACGACTATCGCAACCAGCATGATCCTCTCGAATCCACAGACGTTGCCGATGGAAAGCTGGGCCTGGAAGAGATCATTGAGCGCCGGGAAGATGGCGCGCTGGTGCGGGCGATACTGGCCGAACTGCCTGAACGAGATCGCCACATCTTGCACGCGCGGTTTTTTGAAGAGCGCGATAATGACGACGTTTGCGACGATTTTGGAGTGGACCGCGACTATCTTCGCGTTCTGCTGCACCGGGCCATTAACAGGTTTGGGGACCTTTACAGGAAAAGAAGCAACTAGCGGTTTCAATAGACAATAACGCCCAATCAGACAGGGGTAAGAGTATGACCGCAAGAATCATGGAACACGAAGAAGCAATCAAAAGCCTTGCAGCAGAACGCTATTTGCTCGGCGAACTGGCGGAGAGTGAGCGTGAGGCTTATGAGGAGCACTTGTTCTCTTGTTCTGCCTGCTTCGAGCAGGTCAAAGCGGGCATGGAGTTCGTGGGGCAGTTGCGACGGATTGGCGTTACCGAGCCACATCCCGCGTTCGTGCCAGGTTTTGCGGCCAGGCTCATCGCCCATTTACGCCCTCCGGCCACGATCACGGCATTAGGGCTCTTTCTATTCGTATCGGGCATCGCCATTCACCAGAACGCAGTGATTTCCCGGCTGAAGGGGCCCGGCCCGGAAATACGTTCTACATTAACGGGTGTTGCTCACGGTGAGAGCGCGGTGAAAGTAGTGAAGGCCACAAAGAACTCCAGGCTTAGTCTCAGCGTGGAATATATGCCGAAAGGTGAATTCATCTCTTACCAGGCCCAGATTCTATCTGGGTCAGGGAAAAACATGTACCCGGTCATGCTGCCCCCAGATCAGGCTGGCACCATGGCGTTCATCGCCATGCCTGCCGAAGCCTTGGATGCCGGGCAGTACTCCATTGTGGTCTTGGGACGCAGGAGTGATGGCACTCAGGAGAAAGTAGGTCGCGGAGTATTTGAATTGCAGTTTACAGACAAATAAGTTCGAAAGCCATTCAAGGCTTGCCATCCGGCATATAGATCTTAACTGTTACCTCCTTCAGACTGCGCATCTCTTTGCCGCAATGCCCGTAGTACAATCGTGGTATTCGGGCCGGACAAGACGTCATGCATTTTGACTGTCTATGTTTGCCTATACCCAATCGACAATTCATCCCAGGTGATTTTGCGGAGATAAACTATGACGTGTTCGCGCCACCATTCTCAATACGTGTATCACGCATCGGCCTATGCAGTCGCCGCTGAATTCGAAAGACCCAAAAAACACAGCCTCTCTCCTCAAGCATCCGTTGTCCTTGCCGGACATGGGGGGCACGGATCGAACCACGTTCCCGGCCACAAAGTTGACGGTCTCATTGCTTTTAAGGACGCCTACTCCGAAGTAGGCGGCAGTTTCGATGATTGCCACGGCATCCACACTACCCATGCCTGGTCCGTGGTTGAGGGCCTGAATGTGGCGGACATGCTGACTGCGGACCGTGTGGTTGCCCGCATGGCCATCTATTATTCCGCTGACAACACGAGCGAGGCCAGTTACGACATCACCGGCAGCTATTTTGAGAATCTGAGGATCGCCGGTCACAAAATCGATGTAAAATTGGCCACCCACGTTTTCCACGACCACGACACCTATTCGAAAGTGGCCAAGGCCCACCAGGGCGGTACGACTGACGACTGGCTGGTGGGAAGCAAAATGGGACATCTCAAGGACAAGGACCTGGAACACCTGGAAAATACTTATCACGCTCTGCACGGCATGTCTGGGCTGGTCAAAGAATGCAAGAAGAAAACGAAGCGATCGGAAGATCGGGGAAGCTACTGGTTCTCGCCGGCCAACGATCTCGATGTAGAAAAACAAATCGGTTCATCCGAACTCCAGGGATTTGGCTCGATCATCTGCATTCCCAAATTCGGGGTAATCCGTCTGGCGGAAATGATTGTGCACAAGCATTCCCGCACTTTGAGGATGTTCCGTGTACAGATGTGCTCGTCCGGTCATGGCGGCTCCGACGGCGGGACTACCAGCGGAGGCAGCGGAGGCTCTGCTCCGCCGCTCTAACCTCGATCATAGTCTTACTGGCTTTCCTGAGCATTTCTGGCTGCGAAGGAAATCGACGGGCCTCATTGGAAAAAAAATACGGGGAGGCCCGTCTTCAATTTCTGCAGGGCTTCACGGACGAACCGCTGCAACTGGCGGAGACTGGGTTCACGGATTCCTTACGTTACCCGGATCTGAATTGGAAATTTCGGATCCTGACGGCGGAAACCCACATCCGAAAAAGGCATTTTGACCAGGCACTGGAACTTCTTCGACCCGAGCCCCCTGCCAATGCTCCCGCGGAAATATTCTGGCGCAGGAGATTGATCCAGGCTTTTTCTCTCTGTCTGTCGAAAAAGGGGGAAGCCGAAGAACGCTTCGGCCAGGCAGCAGCGCTTGGACATGCCGCCAATGAAAAGGCCGAGCTAGCATATATCCGCGGACGATGCGAAATGTCCAGGGAGGGGTGGACGAAGGCGGAAAATTACCTCCGCTCGACTCTCGAATCGGGCGAAGCCCTGGACCCTTTTCTCAAGGCTTACGCTTTGGCCAACCTGGGCTGGTCGACGGTGGAAAACCTGCGCTATGAGGAAGCCATCGACTGGTACAGCCAATGTCTTCCAATCGTCCGGTCCTTGCGGGCGCCTTTTCTCGAGCAGCAAGTGCTGGGGAACCTGGGTTTCCTCTATGCTGAGTTGCGGGACTTTCCCAACGCGAAGAAGAACTCTGAGGAAGCGGAGAAGATAGCTTCACAGTGGAAGATTCTGTCCGACGAACAAAAGTGGCTCTTCGATATTGGCCACGCCCAGGCGGCTCAGGGACAGTCGGGCGCAGCAGAAGAATCTTACAAACGAGCCTTCGCTATTGCAGTCAAGCTTGAGGATGCGGACATGATCGCGAAATGCCTGCATAACCTGACTGCACTCAAGCTCAGCCAGGGCCAGATAGCGCTGGCGGAAAAATACCATCAAGACGGGTTCAATCTTGGTTTGAAATCAGATAATCTGAAGTTATGGCGGTTGGACAAGACAGCCCTATCAGCGGCCCACGCTGACCACGCCGGAGCAGTTCTTGAACTGCAGGATCTGCTTAAAGAACTGGAGAACGAAGACCAGCAAAGCGGCAAGGTCCACTACCGGCTCAAGTGGGTCATTCAGGCACAATTGGCCCGCAACTATGCTGCCCAGCATGAAGCAGATGAAGCCGAGAAGTGGTTTCAGCGCAGCATCGTCACCATGGACGAAGCCGCCAAGACGATGAAACGGGAAGACTTCAGGACTGCCATTCGGGATAACACGCCAGTCTACGATGAATACGTTAGGTTTCTGATCGAGCAAAAACGGGACGATGAAGCACTGCAAGTTGCGCAGTCAGGCCGCGCCAGAACGCTTGTGCAGGATATGAATGGCGCACGGCGTCCCGAGAGCACCAAGGTCTGGCTCGCGAAAATTCAGAGCTATCTGCGCCGTAATAACTCGATGCTCCTCTCTTATTTCGCCACTGAGAAAGAATGCTATTTGTGGGCGATCACGGCCGATCAATTGCGGCTCTACCCACTCGGCATATCGCAGCCAAATCTCGATAACCTCATCGACTCTTATCAGCAGGAGATCCAGCAGCATTTGCCGCTTGATGCCAGCAACGCGGCAAAAAAGCTTTTTCAGATCCTGGTCCAGCCGGCTAGCGATCTCATAGCCAGACGGCCCCACGTTATCATCGTGGCGGACAGCAAAATTTACACCGTCAACTTTGAGACCCTGATTTCTTCCCAGGGCGCCGATCACTACTGGATTGAGGATGTGGACATACAGAACACGAACTCAATCGATCTGCTGGTCAGCGCAGGCCCGAAACGTTCTCCTACCAGAGGCCTTCTGCTGATAGGCGCTCCGGCACAGGCCGATCCGCATTTCGCCGAGCTGCCTCATGCCCAGGAGGAAATGGAAAGTGTACGCAAGCACTTTTCGCCCGGCGAGGTAACGAGTTTTTCCGGGCGCGACGCAACCCCTGATTCGTATACGAAAAGCACTCCCGGCCGGTACAAGTTCATCCACATGGCCACGCATGGAACGCCGAATGCTGTCGCGCCTCTGCAGTCGGCAATCATTCTGTCCGCCGATGGCCGGGGCACATTCAAACTCCTGGCAGGAGACATCATCGACAGTAAACTGGCCTTGAACGCGGACCTGGTGACCATATCCGCTTGTGAAGGCGCCGGAACCAGCGTCCAGTCACTGGAAGGGCTGCTCGGTCTGGAGTGGGCATTTATGCGCGCCGGTGCGCACCAGGTAGTCGCGGCCCTGTGGGACATGGATGATGCGGTCACGCCAGGTTTGATGGATGACTTTTATGGGCAACTCAAAAAGGGCAGGAGCGCTGCCGATGCTCTGCGCTACGCCAAGCTTGCCATGCTTCACGCCGGCGGCTACCACGCCACTCCATATTATTGGGCGACTCTCCAGCTCTACACCCGTTCCTGACGCGCTCCGCTAACTGCCGGTTGCCATCGCCCGCCGCCTATTCGATATTGACCGCGCTGTGGCCCACGTTCACCGGAATCGCTTTCTGCCGTGAGTTCCGCAAGCCTGCATCGGTCACGCGCAGCGTTGCCGGAGCGCCTGTGAGATGCCGCACAATCACGTTGAGCAGGATTCCCTTGCCGTCCACTCCTGCTGTATTAGGCTGGCGGGTGGTGAAGATCGTGGCGAGCCCGCTATCCTTGTCGATCCGCTGAATAATGGCGACTTCTTGCGTGCCGCCGGAAAGGAAGTCGCCGTTGCGCACATCTTCCACCGCAAGCACCTGCGGGTCATATTTAAGAATGAGCGATGCAGAAAACAGATCGTCAACTTTTTCCAGCTTCACCTGCACCACGGTAGTGTCGTTTGGTTTGACCTTCGCGTTTTCCGGATCCAGTGTCAGCGTTGCCTGCGCGTTGTCAGACTGGGCGTCTCCGCCTCCGCTTGTCACGATTTCTTCTGCCTGGGCTTTTTTGCCCGGGGCGGCTGGAACCGGAGGCGGTGACAGAACGTCCTCTCTTTGCCGCAAGGTCATATCCTGGTCCGTTCCTACGCTGAGCGCCTGCAAGCTCTCGCTGGTAAGCTCGCGCATCCGTACCTGCCTGGGATAAACCACGATTAAGACCTCGTTCTCGGCGTTGGTTATGTCTTCTCCCGAAAAAAGATAGCGCAGCAGGGGCAGGCGGGAAAGGCCCGGCCATCCTGTAACAGACTTGCTCTGGGACCGTTCCGCCAGGCCGCCCAGAATGCTGACCTCGCCTTCTTGCAGGCGAATTTCGTGGTCGATGCGCCTCTGGCTGATGATCGGCTGCAAGACGCCCCCGATGTTGACTTGCCCGTTGAGCGAAGAAACTTCCACTCCTAATTTCATGCTGACCGAGTGGTCAGGGTGGACATGGGGCAGCAGATCGATGTTCACTCCAACATCGATGTACTGAAACTGCGTATTGACCACCGGCCCCGCTCCGCTCGCCACTGAAAACGAGCCCGTGGCAACCGGGATGCGGTCGCCCACCCGCAGACGGGCCGATTCGCCATCGCTGACGCGTACCTCCGGGTTCTGGATGATCCTGGTGCTGCTGTCGCTCATCAGCGCCGCCGCCACCACGCTGGGAATGGATAGCGTGAAGTCTCCCGAGGAAATCTGCCCCAGCTTGTCCAGCGCTACGCTTCCCAGAGGCCCCAGCGGGCTTACGGGATTGAAAGCCAGCGTGGTCCGGCTGCCCGGCTGAATGCCCAGGCTGCGCGCCCGGTCGCGCCGCACCTGCAGCACGGATATCTGGATCACCACCTCGGGCTTGCCGCGATCGCTGTCTGCGATCAACTTTGTCGCCAGCAATATTTTGGCCGGTGTGTCTCGAATCAGAATGGCGTTGTCCCGGGGCACGGCCTGCACGTGGCGCAACTCCAGCATCTGTTGCAAGCTGGTCGTAATCTCCGTGATCTCCTGCGGCGTCTGTGTGTGCTGCAGGTAAATCTTCTTAAGCACCTGCTCTTCCTGCTCCTTGCGCTTGCCTGGAGTATCAGGCAACACAAGAATAATGTTGCTGGAAATCGGCTTCCAGAACGCCTTGCCTTCCACGCACGCCACATTCAAAGCCTGTTGGATAGTCACGTTGATCAGGTCGACATTGATCTTCTTGTCCTGAAAGTCAGGGTCGAAAATTACGTTCACGCCGGCAAGCTTCCCAACGGTCTTAAAGACCATGCGGGCGTCTGCGCTCATCTTCAAACTCACAGGATCTCTTGACAGTGGCGCCAGCGCCGGGGGAGCTTCCATCAGTCCGGTTCCGCCTTGCGGAGCAAGGACCGTGGGCTGCGACGCATTGATCACGGGTTGCGACGCATTTGCCGCGGGTTGCGGGGCTGAGGTGGCGGGCGGCGCCGCGTCCTGGGCTGGTTGTGCCGGCTGCGTTTGCGGCGGCGCGGCTGCGAGAAGCCGCTGCGTGTATTCAATCTCCTGCCGCGCCACCATGCTGGAAGGATCGATGGCCAGGGCTGTCTGGAATTCAGCGAGCGCCTGCTGGTTCTGCTGTTGCCCCAGGAAATCGATGCCTCTCTTCACGTGGAGTTGTGAGGCCTCAAAACGCACCTGGTAGTCCTTCAGCTTGTAGCGCGCGTCCTGCGGATTTTGTTTCAGTGCCTGGCTGGAGTTCCGGACGGACTCATCGTAGGACGGCACCGTCTCAGTCTTGGCCGCGTTTTGGTAAGCCTGCGGCCCCTTATGACATCCCGCCAGGACCAGGGCCACGCCAAGGGCCGCCACGCCGAATCTTCCTGTTTGGTGTCTCATTGCAATACGCCTCAAATCTTATTGCCGGTCACTGCCTGGGAATTTACGGCGACACCCAGGATTCAACCGGAACAAATGTCTTGTTCTTAAGGTCCAGCTTGACTACGTAAGCTCCCAGCGCGCCAATGCGTTTGGTCGCGCCAAAGCTGATAGGCGGCGTCAAGCCGGTTTGAAAACCGTACATCGCTGCAAGAGTGGCAATAAATTTTTCCCGGCCCAATTGTTGTCCTGACCGTCTCAATCCTTCCGTCAAAACCTTCGCGGAGGCCAGTATCGCCAGCGAACGCGCCGGCTGCGCACGGCCCAGCTTGTGTTTCTCCGCCAGGGAGTTGTATTCACCCACGGCCTCGGGTTCCAGGTCAGACGGCAACGTTGGGAAAGACAAGAACACGTGGTCGTCAAATGCCGCTGCAATCCTGAGCACATCTTCTCCGGCAAGAGGCCCGGGTTGAAACACCGTGGGATTCCAGTGCAGGCTGGGAGCGCTGTCCAGCATCTCCGTCAATTCGCTGCCGCGGCCGAGGAAAAAAACCGTGCGCACATTCTGGCCGGAAAGAGATTCGGCAAACTGTGCGGCCTCAAACTTTGAGTACTTGAGCGGCGTCACATTCCCCATAGAGACGGTCCGGCACTGGTCCATCACCTGTCCGGCCAGGTCCGCCATGCTCTCCGGGTAGACCACAGCAATTTTTTCCGCGAGGTCCCTGGTGTGGTCGCCGGCAAACTTTACCAGCACTCGCGCCTGTTGGGACAGGCCGGAAAGAAGATAGAAACTCTTTGACCTGCTGGCGGCGTCCTCTTCTGAATTCAATGCGAACGCGCCAATCGTGGGTACGCCAAGGCGTTCCATCAGGTCCGCCAGGCCGGTCTCCGCGCCTGGGGCCAGAATTCCCACCATGGCAAAGAGGTTGCTGTTGCGCACAAACTGTTCCGCCTGGCGTTCAATTTCCTGCTGCGAACCTGAAACTTGCAGTACCAGCAACTCCAGGCGACGGCCGTAAATGCCACCTTGCTGGTTTAGTTCGTCGAAGTACGCTTTAAGGAGCGCGACAGAATGCTGACCGGAAATAGCGAAAGGTGCGCCCCCCGGAACAATGGTGCCCAGCCGGATGCTGGTAGCTGTCAGGCCGGGCTCAGACTCTCTGCCCAACACTTTCAAATATTCAATCAGATTACTCAGGTCTCGCGGTGATATCTGGTAACGCGGCATGGCAACACCCAGACTCTTGCCCAGAGGGTCCACGCCGTGCGTGATGGCGCGTCGCAAAGAAAGCAGGTTGTAAGCCGGGCGCCGGTGCCCTAATACATCTTTGCTTCGCAGAGGTGCGAAGAGGGCATCCCAGGTGACGATGGAGGGCGTCACCCCACCTTCAGGTCTTCCTTTGCCGTCAAACCCATGGCAACTCGCGCACAGCATGAGTTTTCCCGGCACACGGGTCGAGCCTTCGCCCAGGACCGCTTCTATCGGCCGTCCCGACGGACTGGCGCCTTCGTTATAAATCTGCTTTCCCGCCGTCTGGGCGGGAGTCAGCTGCGCGGCGCCGGATACCGGCAGCAGGCAGCAGACGAGCACCATCCACACGAACGCGGTAATGTTGCAGTTCCACGGTCTTGGCATAAGGCCAACCTTATATTTCCTGCTCACATTGTTCTGTGATGTTGATCACAGAGAGTCTCGCCCTATGTTAGGCATGTAAGCCAGCATTGCGGCTGGGCCTGGTGCTAGTTGCCGTTGGCAGTCGCCCTGGAGTTCTTGCTCTCCGCGACCGATTGAATGACCGCCAGCAATTTGTCCGCCGACGTGAGCCCCGATCCATAGGTCCATTCGTGCCGGCCTTCGTTGCCGATCACGACGGTTGCCGTATGTTCCTCTTTGGCGCCCATCGGCACGCCAAACGCGCGCCAAATCGGCTCCAATTGCGCCCTGGTTCCGGTGACGAACGTCCATCCCGGCTGCACGTGAAACATCGCGGCATAACTCTTCAGCTTCTCCGGTGTGTCACCCTCAGGATCAACGCTGACAGAGATGAAATGGACGTTCTTCTCGCCCCGGGCCAGAAGCTTCTTCTGCACTCTGGCTATATTGGCGGTCATCGGCGAACAAATCGTGGTGCACGAAGTGAACATGAAATTTACGGCGACGATTTTTCCCTTGACCAGATCGCTATAGAAACGCACTTTCTGGTTGTTCTGGTCCAGCACCACCGCGTCAGGTATAGCGACTTTGGTGGGGCTGGATGGGGTACTATCATTCGCCGTTTGCTTATGTTGATGGTCTTGCGTAACAGGCCGCGCCTGCTGCCCGTCCTGGAATGCGCCAGCCGAACCCAGGAGCAGACATGCAACCGCCGCCAGCGACAAACCACTGCGCGCTGTTGGCAAATTCTTCATGACGCACTCCTCACTGTGCCTTGGGTCGGTCTTTGCCCGCTTCCTCGGGCAATTTGGCTTCGGCATTTGCCTCGCCGGTTGCTCGAATCATCATGTAAGGCAGTTGGTTGGCCCTGATGCGGAGGGACGGAATTTGCACCGTCGCGTAATACACGCCCTCCTTCGGCGGCGTAAAGGTGAATTGATACACGCCATCGCCCGCGGGCTCAGCGCTGAAGCGCATCTGGCGTAGCCCTTCCGCCAGAAGCACGGAAATCTCCACGTCGTTCAGGCCCTCGCGCGGCTTGTCGGTAGCCGGATCGATGAGCCGGAACGCGACCGTAGCAGCCTCTCCGGGGCGCACCTGTAGATTGGTTTTCAACGCTCGCAATGCTACCGGCAGATCGCTCTTTTTCTTGAGCAATGGGTTCACATGAACCGTGAATTCAAAGCAGTGCGACATGGACGGCGCATCGGTGTAAACCGGCACATCGTAAAAACCTGGCTTGGGCAGCCGCAGACCTACAGAGTAAATGCCCGGTGAAGTTTCATGGATGCTGCGATCCAGGACCATGGCGGCCTTGGGTGTCCGTCCATAGCCTTCAATGCTGAACATGGGCGCAGCCATGCCTTCCTGGTAGTAATAAATGCGGCGATCGGCAGGATTGACGACGAAGGCGGCCGCTCCATCAAGAGCCGCCACCGTCGGCGAGGCCAGCGTGTCAGCCGGGGCGCCGGGAGCCAGTTGTCCCCCGGGGAACTCGGCTGAACTGACGGCGCTGCCGAGATTGGCCAGCGGAATCAGTCTTACTTCCGCGTACTCGCGCGACCTGACGTACAAGTAAGAATCGGTGAACGCCAGGGAATCCGGTGACTTCCCGACCTCGTACTCCTGCACGAACTTGTTGACGGAAACATCAAACAACAGCACCTTGCCTTCCTTGCCGTTGGCCACAAATCCCCAACGCCCGTCCCGCGTGATCTGGAGCGCTGTGATTCCGGGCTTGCTCGTCAAGGTGGCCGTCACCTCGCGCTTGTCGGCGGAAATTACGCTCACGCTGCCTTCGCGGCTGGCGATGTATACGCTCTTCGATTGTGGAGAGTAAACCATCGCGACAGGAGTCTTGCCGATCGCCACGTCTTTGATCTTCACCAGCTTCTGAATGCTGATGATGGAAACCGTGCCTTCGCCTTCGTTGGTGACGTAGACGTTCTGGTTTTCATCGAAAGAGATCTCGTGGTGGCCCTTGCCGGTAGCGATGTGACCGGCGACGGCAAACGTCATTGGATCAACTACCGTAACACCGCTCTCGGATGCCTCGCTGGAGTCGTTCCCGACCCACAGATACTTGCCGTCCGCCTGCATCAGGACGCGGCCCGGCTTGACGCCGGCTTCCAGGTCCCCCATGTGCCGGAACGTCAACGTGTCAATCGCGGCAATACGGTTGATCGACGGCATGCTCACGAAAAGGCGGTCTCCGCCGGGAGTCAGCACCCAGTCACTTCCCACAGCAGCCAGGTCCACGTAAGTGTAAAGTTTGCTGTTGCCGAAGCCAATGCGCGGATCGATAACCTGGATGCCGGGCTCCTGCGTCAGAGCCAGCACGTAGTACGTGTTCAGATCCACCTCAGGCCTGGCCGACATCTGCATTTGCAGGAATGACTGGATCTTGTCGTGGCAGGTTTTCTTGTCGGCGGGCTTTTCCGCCGCGTTGGCGTCTAGCCATGACGCCACTCGCACGCCCCGCATCACATTGCCGGTGCCATCGGTAAACCTGAACTGGACGACCGCCTGCTGGCCCTCCACCATCTCGGCGGAACCAACTTCGTTCAGGCTCACATCCATGGGACCGTGTTTGATGATCACGTCTTTCAAGGACGGCACTACGCGGAAGTCCACCTTCACGCCGGAAATTTTGGTGCTTTGTTTCCAGCCGTCGGAAACTGCCGCAGCCCCTGAAGCCGCAGTTGCGGGTGCTTCCTGCGACTTTTGTTCAGGGGCTGCAACCTTGGGATGAAGCGGATCGTCGTCCGGCAGTGGGACTGTCTGCTGCTGCATGCCCGCCCATGCGTACAGTCCGGAAAAGAGAAGAGCGAAGAAAATTATTCTGGCGAAAAACTTTTGTCGAATCATGATTTGCACCCGCATCTCGTGAAATTTTTTAAAAAATTAGAAAGTGTGGGAGCAGCCCGGTTAGGCCGCTCCCACAGGTTGATTTACGGCACCAACTGCAGCAGCGTCGGATCCGGCGGTGGCTTGACCGGCGGCGGCGGCTGCACCCGCAGGATGCCCCAGACTCCCTTATCGAACTGGGAACTCTGGTGCGTCCGGTACAGGAAGTCACCCGTCACATGGAATGGCCCGCCGGCTCCGCCGGAGGGGATGATGTCAAAGTGACTCGAAGGCCCTACGCCCATCTGCGCGCCTTCCCACTCCGAGAACCGGTTGTTCACAAAATCACTGGGGGACGTTGGATTGTCCGCAATGATCGTGGAGCCCAGCACCGGCACACCGAGAACGGTGCGGCCGCTGTACGTGGCGCCTGTGAACGCGACTGGCGTGGTATAAGGCAATTCCTCCCACACGTGTCCGTGGAGTTGGAAGATGTTGTTACGCGGATGGCCTACCGGCTGGACCAGATGCAAGCGAATGGCCTGGCCGGGAGTGGCTGTAAAGATCGGCGTTTGCGGCTCGGCAGTCGTCGCCAGGCCGGTGAAGTGGTTGGTGAAGGTGTTGTTCAACACGTTGCTGAAGTCCACGTCCTTGGTGCAGATAGGATCGCAAACGCCGTTGACGGGCGTAAACGGTGCCTCGGCTGCATAGCCCTTGCGGAACCAGTGAGGCTCGGTGCGGTAGTTGAATCCCGCCGCTCCCGTGTCTTCCGGGTCCTCTTCATGGGCCAGTGTCTTCACCGGATTGCCGCTCTTGTAACGCATATTCACGTTGTTCTGCAGCAACAACACGAATTCGCGGAACTTCGTGATGCCATCTGCCTTGGTTACGTCGGCCGACGCCCTGGTACCCAGGTCCACGGTCCAGTTGGAACCTTGCGGCTCGATGATCAGAGCCCCGATTGCTCCCTTGGACGCCTGTTTGATCAGATCAGCAGGCATGAGCGCTACTGAGCCGAACTCAACCGGCGTGTGGACGATGGCGTTGGTGTTGGGATTGATCCAGGCAATACCCGCATACCACTGGTAACTTCTCTTGTGACCAGGGCTGACGGTCTGCACAGGGTTCAAGCCAACGTTGAAGCCATCGCTGTTGAGCACGTTGACGGACAGCAGTTCAGGATGCAGTCCAACGAGGTTCGGCACCGCCAACTGGTTGGAGTTGAATTTGTTCACGATCATGGGCAGGGTGTTGTATCCCGGCAGATCGAAAACAACGTCTGGCAGGTGGTTGCGCAACGTAAGGTTGATGCAATCACCCGCTGCCGCGCGGAGGACCAGCGGCTCAACCGGCACACCAGCTTTCAGCTTGTGCGTGGTCGAATCAAGGTCCTGAGTGCGAACGTAAATGATCGCCGTCGGGTCTGTCAGCGGCCCTGCTTCCGTTGTACCCAATTCACCCTTGAGTGTTGGGGTACGCGAGTTGTAGGTCAGCGTTCCACCCGGCAGGTCACTGGCGGAAATTGCCGTCACGTCAAAATTCCGCTTCGGTGCTCCCCTGGGGCAAACGCTGTATTTGCTGCCCGGGGCCGGAATGGAGTTTGCAGTGATGAAGGATCCCGTGAGATCGGTCGAAACCACGCTGGTATCAACGAAGTTCGGATCGGTGATGACAGCTGTCGTTGCCAGGCACAGATCACATACAGTCGTTGTCGTCAATGTGTCATCCACAGCTTGGTCGGTCGGTACTTCCAGCGTCGAATCGACGGTGGTGATCCCGGAATCCAGTGACAAGCTGGTGAACGATGAAACAGTTTTCGCACTGGTCGTATCGGTAGTGGTGTTGAAGTCCTCAATGTTGGTCGCGGTGTTCTGCTTCCCGCCATTGGTGTTGTTGGGCAGAACCTGGAGGTCAGCCCGCACCCCGTTATAAGCGCGGATGAGTCCCCACAGGCCGTTCCACTGGTCGTCTTCTGATGCGCCGGGTTCATAGAGGAAATCGGCCACGCCATTGACCTTTACATAGTTGGACAATGGCGGCAGATCGAACTCCATGTGCTCGGAGATGCCCGTCATCTGGCTATCGCGCCAGCCGGAGCGTGCATCGCTCGCCTCACGCAGCCACCTGGTGCCATGCACGTGGAAGTTGTGGCCTTCTTCGTGCGCGCCCACCAGCATGCGTACCTGAAGCTGGTCATCCTGATACGTCCTGAACAGCGGCGTATAAGGATCACCGCCACGCAGATCGTTGGTCAGCGGAGGATAGGTTGCCGGCTGCACGTTGAAGGCGGGATCGGCACGGGTCACGTTGGAACGGTAGACCTGCGCCAGATCGCCGGCAGCTCCAGCAGCCTGGCTCGTTGTCCCTGGTTGAAGAATACGCAACGGGATCGGTTCGTTGCGATAGTTGACCGTAAAAGTTCCCACATCGGCCGCGGAGAGCGCTTCCGGACACGGTGGAGGAATGATGACCGCCCCTGTCTGCGGGCACTTTACCGCCGGCAAGAGCAGCACGGTTCCGTCCGGCACTGCCGGGTTAATCGGCACCTCGTCGCGCGCCGGCGGGTTAATGGGAATGTTGTTCGCCGTGTAAGCCAGTTGGTAGTCCTGGAACTCCATCATGAACTCACGGAAGCTGAGGTTGGGATGCACTGTATCGGTAATGATCGTTTCCCAGCCCGTCGGCCCGCCATCGGTCCGGGTGGCATAGGCCACACCCGACTCCGAGTCTTTCCAGGTCGACTTCTCCGGCTCAATCAGCAATCCGGCATACAGCCCGGCCTGCTGGTGGCTCGAAGGGCCAAAGTGATCATGCGTGAAGACTGTGCGCAGCGTGCGGTCCTGCGTATTGGGCGCGGGGACGTTGTTGATCGTCCGGTCCGCGTACCAGCGCTCGACCACAATTTGCGCTCCCAGACCCTCCGGCCCAAGGAAGAACGGATGCTGCTTGACAGCCACGGTTGTCGGTTGTCCAGGAAGTGGTGTCCAGGACCCGCCAAGTTTATTGATCGCGTTGATGCGCTCAATCACTTCGCCGGGGCTGAACGCGCCTTCTTCGTAGTTCCAGCCGTTGCCCGCGCCGTCAGAGGCGGTTACGTCGAACTTCACCAGGTGAATGTGCTGGCCGATGACATCGGTCGGCGTGAGCACCTGGAAGTCGTCCTGCTGCATCTCGTTCGGTACCAGGTTCGTGAACTTGAACGTGATGCAGTCATTGCTGTTGGCACGGAAGAACAGCGGCTGGGGCGGACGCGTATGGTTGCGTGTGGGAGCAACATCCTGCCACAGCGCTGCCATGCGGTGCTGCTTGAAGTACCAGCCGGCCTTGTTGTAGGTGACGGGCAGTTCAATGTCCGCGCTCTGGTACGTGCGGGGCACGCCCGTGGCTAGTCCGTTGTCATCCACGCACGGGTCAGCATACGGAGCGCCCATCTGAGCAGGCAGTCCGTTGGTGACGTAAGGCTTCGCAACACCTTCCGGCGTCACGCTGGGATGGTTGCGTACCGCGTGGTAGGCAATGGCCACAAGTTCCGCAGGCGACCCTTTTTCAGCAACCTGCGTTGCGTTGGCCGTGACAAGCCTCTTGTGGAAGTCCAGACGGTTATGGGCTTCGTTGAACGTTCCGCCCGTGATGATGTGCCGTGGCAGACCGCCATCGAATTCCGTGAACCACGGTGGCTTCGGAGGACGGTGTCCGGCGACCGCGGCTACGAAGAACGGGTATCCGGGGTTGACCGTGACCGGGTTGGGCAGCAGGACCTGTCCCGTGGCATTGTTTACCTGCGCTGGGCCAGGCATCGGCGCCATGGCGATGGTCGGAATCGGGATGAGCGCCGGAATCGGCGTGCCCACTTTGATCTCGCCATCAGGCAACGCGCGCGAGCCAGGGGCCGGACGGCCGTTGGCATCCAGCTTGGTGCCCGCTTCGAACACATCGTGCGTGCGCCACAAGCTCCACATGCCCTGGGCAAAGTGCGGATAGAAGTGGCAGTGGAAGATGGAATCCCCAACGGTCTGGTTGCGATTGCCGCCGCCGTTGTAGGTCATCTCCAGCGTGAAGGCAGCGCCGGGGCCAATGGCCTGGCTGTCATCATAACTGGAGTTGTCACTGTTGGGCGTGTGCACCCACTGGTGAGCATGCTGGTGATGGATGTGGTGCTCCTTCACGCCGCCGTGGAGAATACGGAACTTTGTATGGTCTCCAATGTAGCTGTGATAGACGTTCGAAGGATCATCGGGATAAAGCGCCTTGGTGGCCTTGGGCCCTTTGATTACGTTGCCCAGAGCATCGCGGGTGTTGGCGGGAATGTCTACGACCATTGCCGGCTCGCCCACGGCCCATGAACTCAGGAAGGCTTCTTCATATTTGCACTCGGTGCAATTCCACTGCGGACCAACGCCAAGACGGTTGGCAATCACTTCAGAACCGATACCGCCGGTCCCGTAGTTGATGGCAAACCCGTCCACCGCGCTATGCAGCGTGAAACCGATACCGGTAGCGATCGGACCCTCGCCCGGAGGCGGAGGATTGTTCAAAGGATCGAAGAACTCGGGGAAGGCCTGCACGGCCCCGATTTCGTCGTGATAAATGATGGTGAACTCACGGAACGGCTGTTCCCGGTCCGGCAACTGAGGATTGACGAAGAACGTGCCGGCTGCAAAACGTCCCGGTGTGCTCTTCCCGTTGATCACGGTCAGCGGACCGGTAATCAGGGCGGTTAAGTCTGACTTGATGATTTCGTTGTTCCACAGCATGTTTAGGATCGGCTGCCCAACCAGCGGCCCCGAAGGATAAACAGCGTCATAGTTGATGTTGGGGTGGACGCCGTCCGCCGACAGGCCGGTCGTTGCCAGCTGCATTTCGTTCTGCGTGACCTGGCTGCGGTACCAGCGCGCGTTCGGCGGTTCCACGTTGATGGCGCCTAACAGACCAGCGCTTTGCTGGCCGCCGTCGCCTTCGCCACCGATCGTGTCGGTGCTGTACATCACGTATCCGCCTTCATGCTGCGCAAACAGGTGATAGATCGCTGTTCCGCCCGGGGCCACGAATGGCGTGTTGTTCTTGCCCACGTTGGATCCATCGTCCGCAATGCTCGTGGTCAATCCCAAGCCCATGACATGGATTGAAGCATTGCGCGTATTCACCTGGTCAGGATCTTTGCGCGGCTTTGCCAAAAGGTTGGTGAATGTAATGGTCAGGCAGTCGCCTACGTTCATGCGCAGCACCAGCGGCCGCGGCCGCTTGTCCGAACGCAGTTGAACGTTGCCGGCTGTGAGGGTGGTCCCACTGATGGGTACAACGTCGCGCTTCAGCGCGAACATCATTCCCGTGGCTTCGAGTGCTCCCAGACGATTCAGGAAAAACTGCTGGTCCAGGGCCACTACTTGTGCAGTTGTCTGACGTTGACACGTCGTCGGCGGTGGGGCTTGCGCGGTTGCCAGCAGCGGCAACATCATTGCGATCAGCAACACGCTAAGCCAAAGCCGAAGAGTGTGTCGCGAGCCAATTAGCGACATAGCTCCTCCGGAACTTGCAACAGGGCAAGTCTTAGTTGTGGTTTGTTATTGTTTTGCGGATCCTAGGAAGAAGTAACCTGCAACCGGCCTGTTGGGCCAGACCCAAAAAACTATCTAAGTTGCAAGGAGGAGGCGTCTGGTGTGCATCTGCGCCTTTATCTTCCCTGGCGAAAAACCAGCAGCTATTCGTAGAGAGAGCAAAAGCAGAGTAGCACGATTTAAATCGATGTCAACACATTTTTGATGTGAGTCTGAATTTTTTTGTGGACGGTCGTCTCATTTTGCGAAAGTTGTCATTCACGGAGCAAGCGCTCTCAACATGAACGAGCGCCACCCAACTCAAGCTGCTCCAACTGTTTGGGTGGAATGTTTTCCGTAAAGCGGGGAGCACGGATTGGCTCGAAGGAGAGTAAGAGCCCAATCTCGCTTTCCTTCACCGCAACTCCCCTCATTGATTTTATTTTGTTCCGGCACTTCCGGTCATGGATTTCTTTGTAATCCTTTTTCCGATAAATGCCACAGGCTGCTCGCCGGCATGCGGCGAATTCAGCCACGATGAAGTTTCATTTCTCGAAAGGGTGCGCGCGAAGACGCTCAGACAGAATCAGCTGCAAAGAGAGGAGCTTCTCTGCAAGCAGGAGTATTTCAAAAAAAGAAGTTCCGGGATCGCCATGACTCATTGCCGGGATCCGCATTCCACGGAAACAAGTCTTGGCTTTAACCGGAACTCTGAAACTTACGCTCTCATCTACTTGGTGGCGGGTGTTTCGAAAAAAAATATAGGAGCTGCGCAAAGAGTGTTACCGAG
The DNA here is from genome assembly GCA_041488515.1 of Terriglobia bacterium. Taxonomy (GTDB): domain Bacteria; phylum Acidobacteriota; class Terriglobia; order Terriglobales; family Acidobacteriaceae; genus Angelobacter. The sequence goes on from JBGPPK010000011.1 coordinate 138,131, forward strand.
GGTCGCACACCGTCAAGTAACAGCTCATTCGTTGAAGACCGGTTCAGCTCGAAAAAAGTAACCAATTAAAAATGGCTTGGTGTTTGCGGTGACGAAAAAATCCCAGATCGTTTGATTGTTGTTCCGCCGTCTCGGCGGCATGTGTCTAAGCAGATCGAGTACCGCAAGAAAGTGTAACTTTCCTGTGGAGGGAGCCCGGTTGGCTCAAGGGAAACAAAGCGGTTAACGTTAGCTTCTCTTACGGGCTCCCGCAACTCATTCTTGTGGAAATAAGCCTTGCATCTCTCTCCTGGTCACGCAGCAATGGCGCCGGTATGGTTGGAGAAGTCCGGAGCACGTTTGCCGGCATGGTTGACGATGGCACTCCGCGGCTCGAATCGCCTACAGGATTCGCCTAGGCCGAAGGAGGATTGTCAGCTTCCAGCCCTGCGGTAAAGGAAGGGCGCGGCCGCAATCACGGCGATCGCCAACAGCAGTCCGGCAATTACATCGATGACATAGTGGTACCGCAAGTAAACCGTGGAAAATGTGATCAACGCGGCAAACGCGGAGAATACGTAGAAGACCGGCGCTGAAACTCTTCGGGCCACGTAGCATCCCACCGCCACCACGGCCACGTGTCCGCTGGGAAAGCAATCGTATTGCGCTCCTTCAAGCTTATCCAGGACATTCTGAAAGAGATGAAATGTCCACAATCCCTGCAACGGCGGATGCTGCAGTGCGTAATCCATGAAGCGCGGCCCCCGCGCGGGCATAAGGATGTAGCCAAGATAGGAAAGCAAGAATGTCAGGGCAATCAGGAATGTGCCGTAACGAAATTCCTGTCTCGGCCGGCGGACCCAAAGAATGATACCCAGAACAAGCGTCCCGGGAATAAACATCGTATAGATCGCCTGGAGAAATTCCACCAGAAAGCGGTTCTGCATCGAACTCAGCCAAAACACGGGATCGACTTTCCACATCGCCAGGTCCCAACGCGCCAGCGTTACGTCGGCCGCGCAAAGATTCAAGGCAGAGACGAGATAGGGGACTTGCTTGTAACAGAACGGCACGTAGGCCAACAGGTACCAGTGGCGCAGAAACTGAGCGACCGGTGATGGGCTCTTTGCGAGCACAAGCAGCAGGCTGATTGCCGTCGTGTGCCCCAGAATCAGAAGCAGCGCAAATGAATCATGCCGCGCGGCCAGCGCGAGCAGGCAAACCATGACCGCGGCATACGCAATGAAAAGCCTGTCAATGGGCCACAGTGTGCCGGGCCGCAACTCTGGTTGAGGTGTCGCCACTTTCATCGCCGGAAGCTAGGCAAGCTTGTAGTGTTTCATGAAGAGATATTCGTATACGCGATAGGGGAGAATACTCTTCAACTTGGGGCCCAATCTTTCCCCGAACGGCCCCACGGTGTAGCGCAGGCGCGGAGAAGGATCATTGATAATTCGCTCCACCAGCCGGGCCACCGGGTATGGCACTTTGCCGTTCTTCTCTTCTTCCCGCATCACACCCACGCACCGTTCCAGCAACTCGCGATAGACTTCGCTCTTGAGAGAATCCGCGGTGCTCACCCGGTTGGCGGGAAATTCGCTCTTGAAATCTCCCGGCTCGATCAGCGCCACGCGAATGCCGAAGGGACGGACCTCCATTCTGAGGGCCTCCGTCATCCCCTCCATGGCAAACTTGCTGGCGCTATAGAACGCTTGAAAAGGAACAGCCAGCAAACCCGCCAGCGAACTCACGTTGATGATGACGCCGCTCTTTTGCTGCCGCATGATGGGCAGCACGGCACGGCACACGCGATGGACGCCAAAAAAATTCGTGTCGAACTGCGCCATCGCCTCCTGCGGGTCTGTTTCCTCTACGGCGCCGGCGATCCCATATCCGGCACAGTTGATCACCACATCGAGGCGCCCGTGACGCTCTTGAATCTGCTTTATACCGTCGCGAACTGAAGCACCGTCGGTCACGTTCATGCGCAGCGTGTGAAACTGGCCGCCATCGCCGCCGGATAAACTGCGGCTTGCCCCAAAGACGGTCATCCCCAGGCCCGCCAGATGCTCGCCGCATGTCTTGCCGATTCCTGAAGACGCGCCGGTAATCAGTACGACTTTCCCTCCGCCGCTCTTACCGTTGGCTGATGGCTTCTGGGTCTTCTCCATGGATTGTGTTGGGCTGGGCAAGGGTCAGTCCGTTCCACTCTCCGCCTGGGAAGCGGCCGGCCGGTCGCCGTTCGTGTGGTTTTCAGATAAATACCGCGCCAGTTGCTCAACCGTCGGATAGTCCCAAACTACGGTGGGAGAGATCTCACGGTCCAGCCAGGTCTCGAGATCGCCGGAAAGAGAAACCGCTTGCAGTGAATCCAGTCCGTAATTATCAAAAGTTTGTCGAATATCAATGCGCGAGGGATCCATGTTCACCACGCTGGCGATATTCGTGATCAGCCAGACGCGAATGGCGTCCTCTGTGGGAGGTTCGGTGCTCGGTGCGATTTTCCTCTTCTTCAACATTCAGAATTCCTTCAGCCCCTTTTATGCCGACTTCTGGTTGAAATCATCCTCAGGTTGTTTTTTCTTGGCGATCTTGACGGCCGAAGCCAGTCCCACTTTGGCGCACAGCTTGATCATGGAACCGGTGATGTCCACTTGCCACCATTCCAGCCCGTGCACTGCTGAACTGGGAAATGCATGATGATTGTTGTGCCAGGATTCACCGAACGTCGGGATCGCCAGCACAACATTGTTGGTGCTGTGATCCTTCACCTGATACGGCCGGCTGCCAAAAACATGGCAGACCGAATTGATGCTCCATGTGGTATGGTGCACCACCAGGACCCTGATCAAGCCGCCCCACAAGAACCCGCGGGCACAACCCTGCCAGCTCATGGTAATCAGACCTTCAGCAACCGCGGGCAAAAGCAGGCCCAGCGCGATCCAGAGAAAGTACATGCGGTTCAGCTTGAAAATCAGGCGGTCATGGAGCAGATCGCGAACGTAAGTTCCCCAATCGGTGAGTTCATGGTTGAACAACCATCCCATGTGTGAGTGCCAGAGCCCTTTCAGGATCTCAACTGCGCCTTCGCCATGCAGGTGCGGTGAATGGGGATCGCCGTCACGATCGCTGTAAGAGTGATGGCGCCGGTGCACGGCGGTCCAAAAAATGACGGGGCCCTGCGCAGCCATGGAACCGGCTATCACGAGCGCCGTCCTCAGGAACGTCGTGGCCTGGTAGGCGCGATGGGCGACCAGCCGATGAAAGCCCATGCCAATGCCCAGCACCGTAAGCGAATACATGACGCCGAACACTGCCAGATCAAGCCGGTTGACGCCACGGTTCCAGAACAAGAGAATGCCGCTTGCAAGTCCCACGTAGGGAAGCAGCACGGTTGCCAGGGTAATCCGGCGCTCCAGTCGGCGCGCGCGTTCGTTCAGCGGACGGACCCCGCGCGACGGAGAATTCTCTCCGGAGGGCTTTGGCAGCGTATTTTCTTTCACCTGAGTTTGCATATTACGTTTTGCATATTACGTCTGCATCCTAACTCCAAAAAGGGCTTTCCAGACCGGGATGGAGACTGACGGTTTCAAGCGTCCGCGACATCAATGATGTGCGGCACAACGACCGCCGGACCTTTCCGCTGGAAGTCCTGGGGACCTGGCCGGGCTTCAAAAGCGCAATCGCGTATGCTTGCACATCGTAATCACGCACAATGGCATGGCGAATCGCGGCTATCATCTCGGCGGAATCCGCCCGCAGAAATTCGCGCTGCACTTCCTGTGCAATCACCAGCCGCTCCTGCCCATCATGCTCAACGGAGAAAGCAACGCCCCCAAACGGTTGCAGCCCGGGATGGCTCGACTGGACCGTGACTTCCACGTCCTGAGGATACAGATTTCTTCCATTGATAATGATCAAGTCCTTAATCCTGCCGGTAACAAACAACTCGCCTTTCATCAGGTAGCCCAGGTCGCCCGTACGCAGGAATGGGCCCTCTCCCCTGTCCGCCAGACGGCCGCAAAACATTTTGTTACTCTCTTCCGGACGGTTCCAATATCCGGCTGCAACGCTCGGACCGCAAGTCCAGATCTCACCCACGCGGCCATCGGGACATGCCTGCCGGCTCTTCGGATCCACGATCACTACTCGATGGCCCGCGGCAGCATGACCACATCCTACAACGGCCTTGGAGTCTTCCTGCTCCGCGGCAACCGGAACAGCTTTGCCTGCTTCCAGTTCGCTCCGATCAACCCATGCGACCTTTGGTCCGGCCAGCGCTTTGCCGCCCGTCACGTAAAGTGTGGACTCTGCCAGGCCATAACACGGGTAAAAAGCCTTGGAATTAAAACCGCAGGGCGCAAACATCGCGCAAAAGCGTTCCATGGTTTCAGGATGAATTGGCTCGGCTCCATTGAAGGCCACCTTCCAACTGCTCAGATCCAACCTCGCTCGCTGCTCCGGCGTAACCTTGCGAACGCACAGATCATAGGCAAAGTTTGGCCCGCCGGTGACCGTGGCGCGGACCTTGGTGATGGTCTGCAGCCAGCGGAATGGCTGCTGCAAAAAGGTATATGGCGACAGAATTACTACCGGGAAACCGACATACGGCGGCTTGACCACGCCGCCAATCAGCCCCATATCGTGGTAAGGCGGCAGCCAGGAAATTCCCATGCTGTTGCTGTTGCTTTCAAATCCGCGAGCAATCGCCTCAGAGTTGTGCAGCAGATTGCCGTGGGTAACGGCAACGCCGCGCGGCCGACTGGTGGAACCCGACGTGTACTGCAGGAAAGCCACGGTATCGCGGCCCGACTCAGGGTGCCTCCAATTGTCCGCCTCCGCTGGTAAGATCGCGTCACTCGCTAGCACCAGGGGCGATTCACCTCCGATCACTTCTTTCCAGGCTGCGGTAAAAATCGGCGCGATATCGGAAGAGGTCAATATTGTGCTGCACTCTGCGTCTCTGAGTAAATCGCAGACCTTGGGGAGTGACTGCTTCAAGCGCCCGCGATGAGCGGGGTACGTGGTCACCGCGATTGCACCGGCGTAAAGGCAGCCATAGAACGCCGCGACAAAATCTTCTCCCGGCTGGTGCAGCAAAAGCACTCTCTGGCCAGGCTCGCCGCTTTGTTGCAACACCGCGGCAATCGCGCGCGCCTTCTCATCTAATTCCGCATAAGAAAGATGGTCAAGGTCGTTTTCGGGATTATTGTCGCGCAGAAAAAGGAACCCTGTCTGTCTCGGCTGCATCGTGGCACGATGGCGCAGCAGAGCGACAAAACTCTGAAACTCCGCCTGCGGACGGAGTTCCCGCGACGCGCCAAACGCTTCTTGCAGCCGTTCAGGCATGAGCGACCTTCATGTCCTTGATGCCATTTGCCGGGATACCAACACGTTCAAACTTACCCAGGGCAAAGCCGTGCTTTTGCGCCGCTTGCAGCGCCCAGTTGACGCCTTCCGTTCTGATCGGACCAAACGATACGGAATCCGTCACGCCTTCAAGACCCATCAGCAGCGTCTCCGCCATGCAGGCAAAGGCAAATCCCGGTTCCAGATCGAGACCGGCAATCACAAAATCCGCATTGCGGGGCAGGCGGACCAACCCGCCACGTATCACGGTTGTGAGCGGCCGTTCGAAGGTGACGTCTGCGCTCACATCGGCGGGCACCGCCACATCGCACACGATCACCGGCTCCTCGGAAAGATGTTCCGCGCAAATCAGCGGTTCGGGGCTGTTTGAGGCAGCCGCGATCAGGTTGCATTGGCGCAAGGCGTGCAAGTCGTCGGTGACCTCAAGCCGGGTGGTCACGCGTCCAATTTCTTCCAGCATGCTCTTCACCCGTGGAGACTGAGGGTCGCGCACAATCAAGAGCGTGCTTTCAACCTGCGGCGCCATCATCAATGCCAGCGTTGCGCCGATGTTGCCGGTCGCGCCGAGCACCGCAAGCCGGGATTTCCGCAGCTCGATTCCGCTGTCCCGAGCAGCCTGCTTCATTGCTTCCATCGCCATGCCCACGGTTAAAGAATTGCCCGATGTCAGAATCGTCCCAGGTGTTTTGATACGTTTGCAGTTGCCTGACAGGATGGATGTATAAGCGCCCAGGCCAACCACACGGCAGCCATGGTCGCGCGCCTGCTCCACCGCGTTTTCGATCTTATCCATCATCCACTGCGTCTCGCGCGCGTAGATTCCCTCCATGATCTGCTTGGGCGTCAGGTCCAGCCCAATGTAGCTCAGGTGCACTTCCTGTCCCGTGATCGATTGCACATGGAGCTGGTCATAGATGCTGCCTTGCAGGATGCCGGAGGGCTTTTCCATGAACTCAAGCAGGTGGGGCGCCAGGGCGATCAACGAAGCGTCCCACAGGATCGCATGTTCCGGCTGGAGCAGATGTCCGATGAAGGCCACGCGATTGTCGGTCCGCGGCGGCTCGCGCCGGCTCAGGCGTCGCGCGCTGTAGTCCACGACCGGCTTGGCCTGGCATCCCACCTGGTAGCCGGTGAGGTGAGGCACATCCGCGGCTTCAAGCGCCTGGCAGAACATTTGCAATGCGTCAATGAAATGGTCCAGCTCTTTTCGCTCGACGTAAGCCGATGGTTGCAGCCGGAGCGTAAAACGTTCGCTCAGAGTCGGCGCCACGCGGATACAGTGGACATTCAGGAAATAAGCCGCCGCCAGATAACCAAGGAACTCCTGCTGGCAAAGCATCCGTATCGCGTTGGAGGGCGAGTCGGAAAGGTCATGCAGCTCAAATCCAAGCATCAGACCGCGCCCGCGCACGTCCTTGATGATTGCCGGGAAGCGGGCCTGCATCTCTTTCAGCCGCTGCGTGAGATATTTGCCGGTCTCTTCCGCCCGCGCGCCGAGGCCATCACGCTCCGCGATCTCCATGGCTTTGATGGCCAGGAAGCAGCCGCGGTCGTCTTCGGCGAAAGTGGAGCTGTGCTTGATGGAAAACTCTTCCACAAAACGCTCGCGGCTGATCAGCAGTGCGCCAATCTTTGCCAGTCCGCCGCCCAGCGCCTTCGACATGCAAATGTAATCGGGGACAATCCCCATCTGCTGCGAAGCCAGAAAGCTTCCTGTGCGGTAGAAGCCCGTCTGGATTTCGTCGGCGACAATTGGAATCTCTGTTTCGGCCTGCACCTTTTTGAGCCACTCGACAAACGCCGCCGGCAGCGGCCTGACGCCGCCTTCTCCCAGGATCGGTTCAATGAAAATCGCCGCAACATCTTCCAGGTTCGCTTCCGCCGCCTGCCAGTCTGCGGGATCATCCATGTCAAGAAAGCGGACATTCGGGCCTATGTGCGCATACGGCTCACGGTAGGAATAGGTGAATTGGATGGCACCGGTGGTCTTGCCGTGAAATGCGCCGCGCACGGCCAAAAAGAGCGGCTTAGGCCGTTCCAGCATCACGTGCTTCAGCGCGGCTTCAACCGTTTCCGTGCCGCTGTTGGTGAAGATCACCAGGTAGTCGCCGGCGCGCTCACAGAGCGCCTTTGCCAGCCGCGCCGCGCCCGGACGGCAGGAACCCTGTGCCAGAAAGGGCACACGTTCATCGGTGAGACGGCGTTCTTCCGCCACAAGTTCAGGATGATAATGCCCGAACAGGTTGGTCCCGAAGCCTCCTACCAGATCCAGCACTTTGACCAGATTCTCTCCGCGGCGCTGCCATAGATGATCGCCTTCGGCCCGCTCATACACTGCGTCCAGGCTGAGCGATTCGAGCATCTGCGCCAGCTCCGGACGGCAGTAGTGAGCATAGTCGGCGACGACATCCGGCGCCGTGCCCAGAGGAACAGGTGCTGAACCATTCTTCGAAGATTGCATCCAGTCGTTCTCCTCCCAGGAGCCCAATTGCTAAGTAGCCTTTGCCTGCAAGCGCATCGCCGCCTCATTCTTGCTGTATTTCGTGGACCACAGCACGGTAACAGCAGAAATCACCACCAGGCCTATTGTGGTTGCCAGCACTTGGATCGTTTTGCCTTTAATTCCAAACAAGGCACAAACCCCGGCAATCGGCATCCCAACAATCAGGACCCAGTGGAGCCAGATCGGCAACGGACTGCGGAACGTCCGGCGCGCATTGGGGTGCGTCTTGCGCAAGCGAAGAACGGCCCACATGAACGCGGCATAAACACAACACACGATGGCCGATCCAACTACCGCCGCTATCTCTTCAAGTTCAAATGAAACAATAATCACGGAAGCGATGGAGGCCAGCGTTCCCAGCACCAGCACGCCGCCAATGGGAGCGCCCGTCCGTAGTGAGAGCGTGCCCCAAGATTTCGGGAAGTTCCCTTCGCGCGCCAGCGCGTAGATCAGGCGCGATCCGCCCATCACACCGGCGTTGAAGCACGAAACAATAGCCAGGATGGATAACACGAGCCCTACCACACTGCCGCGCGGACCAAAGATTTGAACGAAGTATGGAAGCTGAGGAATCGCGGTCGCTTTGATGGTGTCTACGGGAATCCGCGTGGCCAGCGCCAGGGCAAAGATGCAATAGGCAACGATGTTGGTCAAAATCGCCAGCGGCATGGAGATTGGGATTTTGCGCTCGTAGGCCTTGGCGTTGAAACCCATCATCGTGACCCATTCAAATCCAATAAAGAGGTAAACGGCCGAGCCGAGCGCGTCGCCGATTTGGGACAGAGGATGGTCTGACAATACCCTGAAATCCCAATGCAGATTGCCCAGATGTGAGGCCGCACCGGCAGCACCCAGAGTCAAAACACTCAAAATCAAGGCCGTCGTGGTGAACATCTGAACGCCGCGTGGAAGTTCCAGCCCCAGAAGATTGACAATCACTGTACAGGCCAGGAGCGTTAAGACCACCGCCAGAGAAGGGAGCTGCGGAAAAAGCTGTCGAACCACCAGAGCGAAGAGATAGCTTTCAATCCCCGCCACCATGATCATAAAGATTAGATAAAGATAAACAAGAAAAAGCGAGGTGCGCGGCGGCAGGGCAACTTTCAAATAAGTGCGGACGCCGGGAGCCGAAGGATACATGCTCGCCAATTCCGCGATCGAACTGGAAAGCAACATACATACAAATCCGGCCAGGCAAATGGAAACAACCAGCCAGAAGCTGCTGGCCACCTTGAACAACTCGGAAAGAATGGTAAACGAGCTGATGCCAAAAGCGATGCCGGCACCGAACGTTACATAAAAGCCCAGCTCAAATACTTTTTTCATTGCCCCCTCAGAGTCGTCGCCCGCTTCACAGTCCCCAGATGATCATTGCAATGGCTTCCAATTTCACCTTGTCGCGCTCACCGGAGAAAACCGCCAGCGCGCCATCAATGAGCGCATGGGCAGGGTTATACTTGCCGGTAAAGATGCGGACCAGGGCCTCCTGCGCGGCTTGCAGTGTGATCAGGTCTTCATTGTCCTCTGCGACGGGGCAGCCGGGCTCGATCTTATTGACCGCAAAGTCCTGGATGGTCAAGGTATAGATTTCCCCCGTGTCGGTGCCGTCGACCTTGAGAAACCGGTTCCAGCCCTTGATCAGCTTCTTCACGCGCTGGTCATTGTTGAACCGGTTCTGAAAATCATGCAGCGATGCGAGCAAGCTGCTGGTTTGAACCGCGCTTACATCTGTGGTCGCCATCTGGTTCTCTTTCCTCCTTATTTACTCCCATGGCTGGGCAATGCCTAAAATCTGTCGTCCTACAATCAGTTTCAGCGAATCATCCGAGGGCGCCATCACCGACCCCGCCCTGGCGTCGCGCACCAGGCGTTCCACGGGATGTCCGCGTTTATAGGCTGTGCCACCGCAGACCTGGAAGGCCTTGTTCGCGACTTCGATGGCAATTTCACTCACGGCAAACTTGAGCTGCGCCAGTTCGATGAAGAACGGATCGTCGGGATTGGCGCGAATGACCTCGTCCAGCAGGCCGGCCGAGTTCAGTTCATTGAAGAGCACCATGGCGTTGTCGGACATCTGCGCCACGCGATACACCATGCACCGCGCCTCATCCACGCGCATCTTCATCTCCGCGATATAACGCTGCACGGTCTCCACCTGGGAAAGCGTCTGCTTGGTGTCGCTGTGGACACGTTTCTTCACGTGCTCCACCGCGGCATCATACGCGGCCTGGGCAATCCCGAGATAGACAGTGGAAAGCCCGACCTGGTAGATGGGCAGCGAGTAAGCAAACAACATGGAGAACCCGCAGGTAGGCGAACCCAGTCTGGCCATTTCCGGAACGTGACAGCCTTTGAAGTGGATGGGCATGCTGCAATTTCCGCGCAGCCCCATGCCGTCCCATTTCCCGATGGGCAGGATGTTCGGGTCTTTGCCATCGATCAGAAACAAACTAAGTTCGGTTGGCGGCTGGGTCGAATCGGCCCGCACCGGCACGATATAAAAATCGGCTTGGCCGCAACTAGTGCAGAAGGACTTGAATGAGTCGATGAGGTAGCCGTTACCGTTGCGCTGCGCAAAACTATCCATATGCCACAGCCGGTTCCCCGAGCCAGGCTCGCTCATGGCCAGCGCGCCAATCCACTTGCCTTCCACGATCGGCTTCACGAACGCTTCCGTCTGGCCGTCTTCCGCCAGGGCCGCGATCATTGCCAGCGTGCTCATGTGCATGCAGTACACCATTGCAGTGGAAGCGCATCCCTGGGCCAGCTCTTCAAGGACCATGGCCGTGGTCAAAATTCCCTCTCCAGGCCCGCCCTGCTCTTTGGGTATCGTCAGCGCCATTAGGCCCGCGTCAGCGATTGCTTTCAAGCCCTCGCGCGGATAGATGGAATCCCGGTCAACTTGGACAGCATTTGGAGCCAGAGATTTCTGGGCCACACTCCGGGCCAGCCGCTTCCACCTGCCTTGCTCTACGGTGAGCGCGATCCCGGTTAAATTCAACGCATTCGGCATAAACGATTCATCCTCGCAATAAACTCTTGGGTTCTTTGGGTCGTCGTGGAGTCGGGCTCGTAGCCACAGCAGCGCAAAGCTATGCTCCTTTTAACGTCACAGGGCCAGCCTCGCCGCCTTCGCAGGTTTTTCCAACTCCAGGTTTAGACGTTTTGCTAGACGTTCCATTACTTCAATCAGTTGCCAGGCATGTGCCTCCGTGTGCGCGGCCGTGCAGGAGATTCTGATCAGGTTTTGCGTGGCGGCAGGACGCGCCACCCCGTTCACGTAAATCCCCTCTTCCAACAACTCTTTGGCCATTTGAAATAGGAGTATCTCGTCCGGGATGACCACGGCGACCACAGGGCTGTTGCCGTCGATAACGCTGAATCCAAGCGCGGCTAGCTCGCGGCGAATCAGGTCGGCGATCCGCAACAAGCGATGCCGTCTTTCCGGCTCTTCACGCAGTATGCGCAGCGCGCACCGCACCGCCTCCACGGAAGCTGGTGGAACGCTGGCGGAAAAAACGAACGGTTGGGACAAATGCTTCAGGTAATGGATCACCGGCTCCGTCGCCGCGACAAATCCACCCGCGGCCGCCAGCGATTTGCTGAACGTACCCATCACCACATCCACGTCTTTCAAAACACCCTGCTCTTCGGCCACTCCGGCGCCGGTCGGTCCAAAGATCCCCAGCCCGTGCGCCTCGTCGACGTACGTTCTTGCGCCATACTTCCTGGCCAGCTCGGTAACACCTTTCAGGTCGGCAACGTCGCCTTCCATGCTGAAAACGCTCTCGCTGACGATCAGCACACCTTCCCCGTTGGCCTGTTGCAGCCGCCTTTCCAGGTGCTGCATGTCATTGTGGCGGTACCGCATGGTGCGGGCCGAGGACCGCAGCGCGCCATCCACCAGGCTGGCATGAAGATTGTGTTCACACAGGATCAGCTCGCCTTCGGTGGCCAACGCCGCAATTACCGCGTAGTTGGCCTGGAACCCCGTGCCAAAAACAATCGCTTCTTCCTTGCCCATGAATTCGGCCAGCTCTTCTTCCAGCTGTACATGGATGGGGAGCGTCCCGTTCAAAAGCCGTGAACCGCTGCATCCGGTGCCGTACTTGTGAATGGCGGCAGCCGCCGCTTCCTTGACCCGGGGGTCCCAGGTCAGGTCCAGATAATCGTTGGAGCCGAACATGAGGATCTTGCGCTGGCCCAGCATCATCTCGCTTGGACCACAACCTGCCCTTCCACCGAAGGTTTCAAAGTAGATGTATAGCCCTGCTTCCTGCAACGCGCGGGCGCGATTGAACTTCCAACATTTTTCAAAGATGTCTTTGCGCTCGGATTGCAGGCCGCTCGGTGGAGGGACCGAAGCATCGTTCATGAAAAACTCCTGAGGTCTGTGCCGCAACTATAGACTCGGCCCGTCAACTGCTCGGACCGGTTATTTTGCCATCTTTCGCACACCCTTTTGACGGTGCAAAAGGGGCGTGAGCTAAGGGGTAAATTCCGAATGATCAACAACTCCGCGTGGAACAGAGACTGAAGATTGTGCCTGTGTAACCGCCTTTCTGACAAGCTCTTTCTGGTCAGTCTATGGGAAACCATATTTATAAATGGAACGGCAATGGTAACATGAAATTTCTGCTATATTCGGGCTGTTTTCGAATTTGTTTAGGTGGCCCGAACTTGCGCACCGCGGGTTCGTAAGTTCGGGGCAAAAAGAAACCAAAAACTTGTGATCATGAGCTCTGCCGCGCCAGCCACGGAAAAGTACCCCTTGTGTCTTCTTTCCGCGAAGCTGCTGAAATCTCAGCCGCTCTCTCCGGAGGTGTGTCTTCTCACTCTGCAGATGGAAGGCGATTCGCACCTGGAATTCCTTGCCGGACAGGCCGTTCGCGTTGAGCAGGAATTAAATGGAAAGCTGGTCCCGCTGGCTTATTCGATTGCCTCTGCACCGGGCGGCGACAATTGTATTGAGCTCTGCGTGAAGCCGGGCAGGAAAGGCTCACCTGCTGACCATCTCTGTGCGCTGCCCGCGGGCTCTCCGGTGCGGATTTCCCGGCCGCACGGCGGTTTCGTTCTCCAACAACCGGTAGCCTCTTCTCTGTTCCTGGCCGCCGGCACGGGCATCGCTCCCATCCGTTCCATGATTCACTCGCTGGTCCGCGACAATGACATGCGTCCACTATGTTTGATCTTTGGCGCAAGAAATGCAGAGTCACTCTTCTTTCATGCTGAGTTCCTGGACCTTGCGGAACGGCATCCGAATTTTCGTTACGTTCCGGTGCTGAGCCGCCCTCAGGCGGGCTGGAACGGCGCCTGCGGATATGTGCAGCATCATCTCGATGGCATCTCATGCGCGGCGACGCGGGCTTATCTGTGCGGTCCCCCAGCAATGGTAAAGGGCGTTAGCCGGTTGCTGGGCGAACGGGGATGGCCGGAGAACCTGATTCACTACGAACGCAGCGGATTTTGACTCTACAGCCGCACGGTTGCCCCAACATTCAAAAAGTTCGAAGCCGGCGTTTAAGAGCGCCGGCTTCATGTTGCGGCTAGGCTCATCCAAGAGTCAGCAACACTGCGAAAAAACCGCAGGGGCCGCCGGCCGCAAACCCCGTGTTTGCCCGGCGGCTTTGCGCTGCGGCCGGATGAAAGTGGCTTCCTTGCTCTTGGGCTGCACGCTTAGCTGCCTGTATTCGGCCACGAATTGCTGCTTGGCGCGATGGAGAAGCACGCGGAGATATTCCCTGCTGACGCCGAGTTCGCAGCACACTTCGTCTTTGTCTCGTTGTTCGAAGAAGACTGCGTGCAATATGTTGCGGTCCTTGGCGGAAAGTTTTGCCAGCACCTGTTGCACTTGCTTCTTGGTTTCCGCCGCCAGAAGCACTCCGTCCGGGGCCAGCGACTGATCGGTCGGATCGGCTTGCAGGTCATCGAGCGCCCTGGTCCGCGCGCGCGCGCGATACGATTCCCGGAGAATGTTGTTGCATACCGAACTCACAAACGCGCCAAAACGTTCCGGCTGGCGAATGCCGCCTTCGGCTTGGACCGCTGCCCAGGCCCGCAGCAAGGTCTCTTGCTGGACATCCTTGATATGCTCGGGACAAGCCAGCCGCCGGCGCAGCTTGTTCTGCAGAATCTTGCTGAAATACGAGACAAAATGGGCCTCAGTCGTAACATCCTGCGCCCTGAGCCCGTGCAGATAGGTTTCATTGAACTGATGGAAATCCAGGCATTGTGCGGTACCCATTTTCCTTCTCCTTGTTACAGCGCGCTCGTTGCTCGATCATCGCTGTCCGCAAACGGCTTTTCCCGCAGGTCATGGGTTTCTCCGCCCATTCCCTGCCAGGCACGACATCAATAAGCGCTGACCGTTGCTTGTCACATAAGACGCATGGGAACTGGATTTCCCTTTGGGATTTGTGGGGCAGTTTTCGCTTTTTTTGGGGGGGGGCAATTTCGAACCTGGCATGCACAGCGGATGGGGATAAGGGAAAATATGGCTGGCCGCACTATTTGCAGGCCAGCCCAGAACGCACCGCTCACCTTATGATCATATTGCTTAGCCCAAAGTAGGTGGGGTGTTCGTATTCACAAGAAAGCCGCCAGACTGGCAGTCCACCATAGAGGCTACCCGTAGCAATCGGGGTTGGGGGCCGGCTGAGCTTAAAACCGTACGAAGTAAAGCAGGGGATGGTTCCGCATGATCGAAATCAGTGGGACGCGTTGAGTAAGGCGGTTGGCGCTCATCTTCGGCGTGCTCGATTTCAACAAGTCCGTACTTTTGCCGCAATTCTGGAAAGGCCCTCTCCAGCATGAAATTGAAGAAATCTACGGCATGTTTTTGCCGTTCTGTTGAACCATCCATCTTAGGGCGTATAGCGAAATAGAAGCGCATAACTCCAGGAGGACAGAACGGCGATTTCGTGCACTGGCCTTCGCGATCATTACATTTCATTCCAATTTTGCTTTCATCGTCAACTCCGTACTCCAGTATGTGGTTGGTCGGCATCAGTCCCGTAGGCTTCAGGGCATTCGGGCCAAACTTGACTTTGAGCGGCCGGCCGGTGAAATTGATGCTGCGCGGAAGCGGCAGATTGATCGTGACCAGGCTTTCTGGAAGTCTCCATTTTTCCGTTGCGGCTACAAAATCATTGAACCCAGGATTGATGTATGTGTCAGGATCTGCTTTTGGATATTTGCGCAGGCCCTCTTCGCCGAGTTCAAATTGATAGCCCTTGGGCTCTTGCTTGGCAGGGTCTTTTCTGTTTTCTGGATCGTTGAAGTAAAAGTAATGGGCGAGATCCGTGGATTTCGGATCCGGCTTTGGCACGAATGCCGTAAGGCGGTGAATGTCTTTCCGCAATACCACCGCAAAAGCGCCTTCCAGCAATACCTGCAAAGTATGCACTTTGCCACCTGTCTTTGGCGGTACAGATTCAGCATGTTCGTCACGGCAGGCGCCGAGTGCACTCGCTATCGGCAGAACACCGATCGCTTTTAATACGTCCCGTCTCTTCATTATCCTTCTCCTGTTGTAACGCGCTATGGAAGAACTTCCGCCTGCAGCGGAAAGCAAAATAGTACTGCTGCTGGCAAGAATTTTGACGGCAAGCCTGAATTTCAGCTGGCTCTCCCCGCCACGCTGAAACCGGCCCAATAGTACGGATGCGGCTTAGACTTTAGCACTTCCTCACGTGCCTCGGACATCGCTTGAGCAACGTCTTTACCCTGGGCAAGATGTTGGTACAGAGCAATCATGATTTCGGAAGTGGTTTCAGAATCAACGTTCCAATGACTGGCGATCACCGCCGGGACCCCGGCGGCCAAAAACGCATGCACCAAGCCATTTGTATCGAGCAGCCCAAGGTCCTTGCCCGTGGAACAGGCCGCGAGGACCACCAGTTGAGAGCGTTTGAAGAATTCAGGAGCAAAATCCTTAGAGCGAAGGGAGCGGATCCCGTTGTAATCAAGACTTGTTCCCGTGCCATCCAGTCTGCCATGGCCCATGTAATGGAATAGTTCGCTCGCTCTCATGCGAGTGTGCAAGTCGGTCCATTCCGTTTTTGTGGAATCGACAAGTTTCGTCTGGGGGAAGAGCCGCGCAATCGTATTCCTTTGCGCCTCCATCCCGGGAAGATAGCCTGCTCCGGGAGCCCGGGAAGCATCCAGCAGAAACAGGGACATCGATATCGCAATGGGCTGAGGACGCCGAAGCTCCTTCTCCAACCACATGCCGGGAGAATAAACCACGGAGTATTTTTCGCCAAAATAAACACCCGAGGAATTCGTCAAAGCCTCAAGAGCAAGATTGTTTGCTGAGCGGTCCAACTCGACGGTTACGGCATTCCCTTCCGACAACTCGGAAATAACCGGCTGTAGAAGCTTGCCGTAAAGCCATTGCCCTTGCGCTTGCACCTCACTCAGGCTGGAATTTGGAGTCGCACAATGCTCGGTGAAATTTCGAACGACCCGCTCAAACTCCTGCTGCCGCACACTAACCCAGGCACTGCTTCTTCTTCGTTGATTGGATGTCCAGATCTGAAGTCCGTCCTTAAAATTCGCGTAAACCAGATGGGTGTCTGGCGAAGGAGGGAGGTCATTCGCGGTCTTTCCCTGAAGCTTGCCGTGGCTTTTGGCGCCGGGAATGTGGCCCTCGCCTGGACGCAAGCCTCCCAGCAATGGCCTGCTTTTGTACCATTCCCAGCGGTTCAGTGCATATTCAGCTTTGTTTTGGGCTATTAGGACACGTATCAATCCGCGATAGCTGTCATCCGTCGCTCGTAACCATGCTACCCGATCGCCTTGGTCTTTGAGGCTCTCCAGGGGCGCCTCGGCGATGTCAATGGCCTTCTGGTAGGCGGTTGTGGCCTCATCCAGTTGCTTCAATTCCCAATGAACATCGCCCAGCAGGCGATAGTAACTTGCAGTGATGAAGTTGTCTTGAATTGACTTCAGGTGTTCGCCGACCGGCTTGAGCGTGGCCAATGCCTGATTTGGATCTCCTTGCTGCAATTGAAGTTCCGCAGGCTCGATTTCAATGATCATCCGGTACTCTTTGGCGTAGGCGTCGGGAATATTCTCCAGCAATGCTGATGCTTTTTTATTTTCAGAATCCGCGAGGCCATATTGCCTCTGAGCCAGAAACATGTTTCGGAGACGAAGGTGGAGAAGGCCTTCACGAATAGGGTTCTTTGCGATGTTGCTTAGTGGATCCTGGCGGAGTTGCAGAGTGTGCGTGAGGATTGCTTCAGCAATGTACAAAGCTCCTGACTGCTGCGTACATTGCCACAGAACCGCGTAGAACTGGTCTAACCGTTCCCCGGGATACCCGCCTTGCCAAAAACGCCCCAGCCCTTGTGTTCCCTGCTCCCAAGCTCCATCGCAGCGGCCCTGCTGGCTGTGCATGCTCGCGGAGATTCCGAGAATCCGCATCTCCAGCACCGGGAACTGGAAACGCTGTGCGATTTGAAAACTTATTTGCGAATCGCTGTCCGATTCGGCAAGATCACCGTGAAAGTTCCGGCACTGCGCTTTTTCAAGCGCTAGTTGCGCCTGGAGCCATTCATACCTCGTAACTGAAAGCTCTTCCCATAGAGGATCTGCGCGGGCAAGGCAGGTGGCGCCCTGTAGCAGGCTCCGCGAAGCATACACTTCTTGCAATGCAGCCAACATGCGCCCGGGGGCGTTCTGGTTCTTCGCAAAAATATGCGCTGCGATCACTGCATGATCTTTCGCCTGATTGTGAAAGCCCTGCTCGTTGGCCCGAGCCGCAGCGCTAAGAGCGCGCACCGCAGGCATGTCCCGTTGTTTTGTGGTCCCCAGAAAATCTCTCCACCAGTAATCCTGGTGCTCTGCGAACACCTCGGCGAGTCCGTTGACCGCCCGATAGGCGTCGCTCTCCTTGTCTTCCACCGCGGCCGGGAGCCACTGGCTCAATGCTTTTTGCTGGTATTGTTCCGGATCTTCAGGCCTCAGATTGCCTTGGGCTTTTTGTTGCAAAAAAAAAGAGGGGTCGGAGTAGCTCTGTTGCCGCTTGTCCGGGATTTTTGCCTGCGCGTCTTTCAGGTGCTTCCGCGCTGCGTTGGCCCAGCCGCTGGAGGAATCAACCTTCAGATACTCTTCCCAGGTGGAGACTGCCAGGTCCCAGAATTGCGTTTTTTCATACGCGATGGCCAGGTTATAAAGAGCGCTTGCGCGGTCGTCGCTGCTCAGCTTCGGCTTGCTCAGAACCTCATTCAGCAGATTGAGCGTGCGCTGCAAATTCGGATGTTCAGCTCGGCTGTCGCGCTCAAAGTAGCTTGCCGCCAGGTCAATCTCCAGGCTGGGATCGGTAAGGCCGGCGGACCGCGCCTTTTCAAAGTCTTTTTCTGCTTTTTCGAGACTGCTGGGCGTCGACTCCCATAGCAGAGCTCTGCCCTGGATTTGCAGCCAGCGCGGATCGGCATTGCTGGCCAGCAGATTCTTGTTCGCTGCGCCGCTGGCATTGTGCAGCGACGTTGGCACTTCGTCCAGTCCGCGGCCGCTCTCCGCGCCCAAAACAATCGGGAACGGATTGTAAGGCGCGTAATCCACGGACGTAAGACGCATCTCTGTTGTGCGCCGTTCCACAAACGCTGCCGCCGCCTGCTTTTGCGCCTGCTTCAGTTTAAATTCAACCAGAAGCGCCGGCCCTTGTACCACCGCCAGGACGGCCACGGCCAGCGCTGCCGCCGCGGGCACAAGCTTCAGCCAGGGAAACCGTTTCCCGCCGCCTATCAATTCGCGCACCAGACGCTTTTGCCATTGCGGCTTGGAACTCTGGAGCTGCCTTAGCACCGCGGCATTCTCAGGAGACTGTTCCTCGGAAAATTCTTTGATGTACCGGCGTAACTCCGCGCCGCATGTTCCGCACCGCGCAACGTGCTGCATGATTCGCCGGGCCAACTCCGGAGACCCGATCCCGGCAGCCAGTTCCTGCAGCACCTCTTGGTCCGGACAATTTTGACGTGGCGGTGCGTTCATAAAACAGCCTTCCAACAAGAAGTTTCGGGCAAGGTCAACCACCGGCGCACAATAGCTAATCCCTGGACACACCCTCTCATACGTCCTGGAGTTCTGGCCGGCGCTCCCAGCTTTTCGATTGCCGCTGCGTGCCGGATCTCAGTAGTATTGTTTCCTGGCCGATGCACCTTTACTCCCTTTCAAAACCTAAAGACGTAAAATCCGCTCTGAAACCTTTTGTCATCGCCTAAAGCGATGAGAATACTCGCCTTCAATGGTCATGCTCGCCCGCCGTGGATGCAAATCCATCCTCACGGAGAAAGCGCATGAGGCGCTGTAATGTGCTCTCCACCCCTTTCACGGTCAGCCCTATGGTGGGAAGCAGTGAAATCTCTTTTGCGGTGTAGCCCTGTTCGTAATAGAGCCAGAAAATCGCTTCGTCTCTCTGGTATGTTTCCGAGGATGAGAGGCTCTGCAGCCGTGTTTGAATCTTGTCCTTCAGGCGCGCGAATTCAATCCGGTCCCAGCCGTCCGGGATCGGAGGCAAAACTGGATCAGTTAGTTCAATTTCTTCTACTTTATTTTCTGCCTGGCGGAAATGGTCTCGCACCACATTTGAAGCTACGACTTTCAAATATCCGAAGATCGTATTTTCATATTCGTTTTTGATGCTGCGCAGGGCTTTCCGATCGTTGGCAAAAAGTTTCAGAAATGTATCCTGGATCAAATCGTCCACCAGGCTGGGACTTGGCTCTTGCCATCGGCGAATTGTATTAATAATCACACTGGCGATAAGTGGCTGGGTCCTGCGCACAAATTTTCGCCACAGCTCTTCATTTTCTGAGCCTAAGCAAAGATGCAGTAAGTCCCGAATTGGGATATCTTCTTGTTCCATCCCGAGTTTTTGCCGTGATCCAAAATTCTACTTCTTGTGGACCCGGAGGTTCGCGAAAGTTTGTGGAATTCTCATCCCTTGAATATGGGTTCACGGCCACTCCCTGGGACGGCCCAACTTGTTTATAACCCAACAGCTTACCCAGAATTCAAAAAAACCTCCCTATAAGACATGTCCCTTGGGACAGGGGCTGCAGACCAATTGCCTAGCCACCTCGCTAAGTGGTTAAATCTATTGGCTAAAAGAACCATATCCTCCGATTTTCCGAAACCCGGAATATTCTTAAAAAATACTCATTTTTCTTGATCGCTATGTGATAATCTCGGCCGGAAAATAGATCTTGGGCTGAAGTATGGATCTTTTGCAATCTGGTTCGATCTTCAATTTGTAAGAATTCTGGTTCGCCATTTTGGGTTTCATGGAAACTCGCGGCAAGGCCTGGAAAAGAAAATCACAGGGAGAGTGCGTTTTGCCAACAGTCGTTTCATTTCAGCAGAGTCCGCAGCAATATCTGGTCGTGTCTCCTGACGGCAGCCGCATTGAGATCCCTAAAGAGTTGTTTGGGCTTTTGCTGGATTTTCTTCAGGGGAGTAAGCAGACTGGTTCCGTGGTCATCCAATTCAGGAATGGGGGAATTGCAGGGCTGGAAGCGGTGATTAAGAAAACTTATAAGTAGCAAGATTTGGCGGCAAGGGATTTTTTTTTATGCAATTTTAGTTGTTTTTTGATAAAGAAGTTGAATAACGTTAGGAGCGGGCGAGCCCCGATTTCGGTTCCCGGATCTTCCGGAGCAGACAAGAAATTTGGCTCAGAGAGGTGAGTTGCTCTCTGGGCCTTGTTTTTTTGTTCCAGCTCATCGGGACCGAAAAGCTGCAGCTCGCGCCAACATTTAGCTCTGCCATTTTGGGCTTTGCGCCCGAGGAGTTGAACTAAATATGAGACGGAACCCCCTTGCCGCCCATGTTCGAGCACTTCAACGCTTATTTTCCCGCGGATTACTCGTTGCTGCGTCGCAGCGGGCGCAGCAGGTGAGCACGCGGAGCGCCACCTTCCGCCGCCGGTCAGAATCGAGTGCAATGCAAAAATGTGGAACTGCAACCTGCATGGAGATTGACTGTGATTGCCGGGCCATTCTTCTCGGCTAGCCACCCCATCTCAAGAACGACCGAACAAGAAAGAGTGCAGGTTTTTATGCCCGATACAAGAGTCTATTTTGCCAGCGGCGCCGCTCAACTCGCCAAGGAGAGTGATGCTGCGCGCGAACACCAGGTCTTGCGTGACGATAATATCTCCAAGACCGCGGAGCCAACCGAAGAATCCCAGCATTTTGCCTCGTCCCCGAGCGGTACCAGGCTGAATATTCCTAAAGAACTGTTTGTGGCTCTTTCCGATTTCATCAAGACGCGAAAGTGCCCCGGCTCCATCACCATTCAGTTCCGCCGCGGAGAAATCATTTGCGTGGAAGCGGTGGCCAAAAAAACCTATCGCAACAGTTGACCCTGACTGGTCCAGGGAGAACTCCGGACCAGTTCCGTAAGGGCCCCGATTTTCGCTGCCGGTAAGCTGTTTCCGGTGTGGAACGAAGATTTGGCTCAGAGATGAAAGCGATCTCTGGGCCATTTTTTGTTTGGAATTGAGACTCTAGAACGCGGAATGAATGCGATTACCGCGCCAAAAGATTGTCATCAGCAGCAACCAAGAACCCGTAATCGAGGAAAAGAATATGCCAATGACCAGACCGCAACCCATCAATGCATTGCTTGTCGCCACGGTTTCGGCCGCGCTCCACGCGGGCGCCGCCGTGCTCTTTTTTCCACTTTTGTCGTTTCTTATGCTTTGCTGGGGCGCCGCGCCGGTGCAGTTCAAAGGCGCGATTTCCGCCGCCAGCGATGGCATGCTCCTCGCTGTGGCCGCTCCTCTATTCTTTGGCGCTTTCGGCTTCCTTGCCGGCGGCCTGATGGCGCTGGCGCACAATGTTTTTGCCGAAGACCAGCGGCGGCGCACTCTTGAGATCAAAGAACCCATGCGCGTGCGTGCCGCATCATTGAGTAATGTGGCGTAACTGCCTGGAATCTGGATGCGCTGGGCAAGTGCCGAGCCCTCCGTGCATTGTCCGGCGCCTAGGCCTACTTGCTCGCCATTCGCACGGTCGCGCCTGATGCTTGACGCACGGCCGCAGTCCGCAAAGCCTTGGAGTGAAGATCGGGAACCACGAACCCAGCGGGGATGCTGGTATCGCCTGTGCCCTGACCTGCCTCTTTGCACACGGTGAATTTCCACACAATGTCTTGCTTTGTACAATCCCCGTTGAGGTCGCAGACGCCAGCCCTCAGACGAGCCGTATAGCTCTCGCCAGGTTTGAGGAGCACAGGGTCGGGGAACAGGCCCCAGACCCCGTCGCCGATCTGGTCAACCCAGGCTGGAACTCGCTTGCCATGAGAATCGGTAAGCATAAAGCTGTTGCTGTTTACGCCGCGGACCGGCTTGGAAAAGAACGCTTTCACCACTGTATCCTGATAGGCGTTTCGCGCTTCGGAAGCCGGATAAACGGCCACGCGTGGTGCATTTTTGTCAGCCGGCACACCATCCATCGAGATCACCCAATTGCGCACCACCATGGGCACGGGCGGCGCACCTTCCACCACCGCAGGTTCGCTCGTGGCTTTGCGGCCGTCGCACAAGCCGCCTAATACGCAAGGTTCGAGCACAAAATTATTGTTCGTGTCCGCCAGGTTGCCAAGGAAATGCAGGGCCACCACAGCTTCAATCGACTGATAATAGACCGCGGCCGTGACCGCCACCGGCCCTTGTGTTCCCGGCGGAATCACTACCGCATAGCGATCGATCTTCTTCTCGTATTCAGGACGTCCTCTAGGCTTGAAACGAGTATCGCGAAGGAAAGAATCGTCAAAGAAATCCGCGTTGCTATCGTTGTCCTTAAACTGCGGCAAGGCCGTTGAGTTGTTACGGTCAATCACTCGTCCATCTTTATCGATAGGAAGGCCCGCCTTGTCCGTGACAAGATTCAACGGCGTGGCATAAGGCAGGTCCAGAGTTGGACAGCCGTCGCCCAGCGAGGCCACGGCCTTGAACTGCATGGAATAAGGATCAGCCGATCCGGCTGGAATCTTCCAGTTGCATCCTGGGAAGTTAGGATCGACCATTTCTTCCGTCGTCAGGTTCCCCACGCCGATTGATGTGCGCTTCCACACATTGTCCTGGATGGGCAATTCCTTGCCGGTGGCTAGATCGTATGCATGCAGGGCCAGCCATGCGGTGCGGCCTTCGGGGAATCCGGTGGGGAAATTGTGACCGCTGCCGGTATTAGCTATCGAAATGGAAAGAGGAACAGAGGTATTTGCAGAAGCGCTTGAGGGGCCGCGCACGTCCATGCTCAGCACATGGCGCAGACGGTCCCAGGCCAGACGGGCCTGCTGCGAATACGCTCCTTTGCGTTCCAGATGGGTCCAAAACCCACGAGAATAAAGGCTTTTCTCGTCGGCCGAGGAGAAGCTGAAAGCGGAAAGCTCAGGATAGGGTGCGATATTCCCGCTCTGGTCAACGTCCTTTCCTATCAACCCAGTGACATAGGCATTGCCGCCGACAAAATGATGGGTAAAGAAAGGATGCGGCGATCCTCCCTCATTGGCGACCCGGTCCACCGGAGGCGGTAGCGGTTTGCCATCCTTATATAAGGTCTGGGCCGTGCCGGGCTGGCCATAGTCCTGCTGCATATGGCAGCTTTGGCAATCACGCTTGAAACGTGGATCAAAGTTCTGGTTGCCCGGACGGTCCGCGTAGGCGCTATTGGCCCATTCCGTGTACGTTCGCTCAATCGGGAACCCGCCTACCCATTTGCCGATGGGATTCTTAATGGGCAATGCGTTGGTCACATCATGACATGCGGCGCACATCTCCGCCCTCACGAACATGGCCTGGTGGTAACCCTTATGTTCTGCAGGATCGATCTTCTGGAACGGAATCTCCTGTCCAAAGATTTGGCTGGTGTAGACATCTTTGCCGGCCGGCGGAAGGTTCGCGGCCAGGGGGCCAAACCGTTCCGGCGATCCAATGGCATGTGGCGACAGCCGGTAGGAGCCGGCGCCAATGCTGTAACCCAGATTCTGTTTGGCGGAGTCAGGCACGTTGAACGTATCCTGCTGCGCCGATGCCAGCAATTCGGAACGCGGCTTGCTGCCGGTAGCCGGCGTGTAAGCGCTGGCGCTGTGAACATAGTTATGGAAGGGAGTGTCACGCGTCTCTGCGTTCGTGTGGCACACCGCGCAGATGATCCCGCTCTTGCCTGAGTCGGTGTTTCGATACTGTGGCGCCAGCGTGGCAAAAGCGATGCCGGTCCCGTTGTCCGAAGTTGGATTGAAGTTAGGATCGCCCGGGGCGTGCTCAAGACCGGTCTGCGGATCGAGCTTCACGTTCTTGAGCGGGATGTTGTCCACGTAATCGGTCGGCATGTGGCACCGCGAGCAGAAGAAGTCCAGCAGCGACCCAGGTCGCGAAACTTTGTACTTGCCCGTACCGATATCGAAGGTCGAAGAACATTCGCCTTTGTTGGCGAACGGATTATGGGCCGCCTTTGCGGTGCCATCCGGCGGCTCTGGTGTATCGCATTCCCCGTTGGCTGAGGTCGCTCGCGCCAGCGCCAGGAAGGCCGCGCGCCAGACCGGGTCGCGCCACGCATTCGACATCATGGAGCCGTTCCACTCATCAAAGATCTTTTGATGGCAGGTCTGGCACTGCCCCGGACTGTCTTCCTGTTCCCAGTGATCGTGGTACGGAGGCGGGAATGCCTGCGCTTCAGCCACAACATAGGGCGCTGCTTCAGGCAGCCGGTTCGGGATATCGTTCAGCTTGCTTTGGTCCGGCTGATTGTAAACCAGTGCGCTTGCTGCAAAAGCGGTAACCACCAGCGCCGCGAATTTGAGAGCTTTGCCGTTCCCATTGATCATTGCGCTACTCCACGGAGCTTGGGATGCACTGCAGGGTGGTGAATCGAAACATGGGACCGCTCATACGCCAGGACCGGATCATGCGCCGGCACCAACGGCGCGCTGGTCGCGCTGCGCACGAATATAAGGAACAGCAGCGCGAGATAACCAAGCGCAATCGTGATTTCAAGAAGCCCGAGCTTTGGCGCGCTCCACACGGAAGGCGTCACCAGCAGGTACAAATCGAGCCAGTGGCCGCACAGCAGCAGGACCGCGATGGCCTTCAGTGTTTTTGCCGTGCACTTGGTGCGGACCGAGAGCAGCACAAGAAAAGGCACGACCCAATTTGCGATCAGGTTCAGCGCGAAGAGATACAGCCACGGGCCGTTGGTACGGGAAACATAGTGCGTGACTTCTTCAGGAATGTTTCCATACCAGATCAGCAGGTATTGGCAGACCCATATGTAGGCCCAGAATGTGCTGAAGGCAAAGAGCATCTTGCCCAGATCATGAAGCTGGTGGTCGCTTACAGAATCCCGCATGGGGCCGCGCTCTCTCAAAATGACCACGGCCAGCGTCACCGCTGCGATACCCTGCACGAAGGTCCCCGCGAACACGTAGACGGCATACATGGTGCTGAACCAGCGCGGGTCGGCGGAGATCAGCCAGTCAAATGCGCCCACGGTCAGCGTGAAAGCAAAAACCGGGACAAACATCACGGCATAGCGCGTCAGTTTGCGGTGAAGGGCCAGTGCAAGCTCGGGGTGGCGGTCTTGCTGCAATGAGATTCTGCGAAACAGCCAGGCAAAAAAGATCCATGCCGCAAAGACGATGACCGCGCGGATGTACACCCAGGACGGTTGCAGATAGTGCGCCCGTCCGGCGATCGCCGGTTCGCCGGCCATCGCTCCCGGCCTGCTCCACGAGTAGAGAACGTGCCGACCGAAGAAAAGCGCCACGATCAAGACAGATGCCACAGGAAGAATGGGCATGAATGCTTCTGGAATTCTACGCAGGCTGGCTGACCATCGCGCCCCAGTTGCACGTTGCGCGGCCAGGAAGAAAATAGCCGATACGCCGAGCGACGTTACATAGAACCCATCCACCAGCAGATTGGGCCACGTGCGCTCAGGGTTTGCCAGCACGCCGTAAATCGCCGCCGCGAATCCCAGGACCAGCAAGAAAACAGCGACGGTGCGAGCACGATTCGAGATCTGGAATGATGGAGTCTGCATCATTGGCTGCCTCCGTTTTGTGCCGGACGATCGCTTAGCCCTTGCAACACAGCATGCACATAAGTGACTACTTTCCACCGTTCGTCAGCGCTGAGTTGCGCGGCATAAGACGGCATCTTTCCTGTTCCCATCGTGACCACGTGAAAAATTCGGCCCGGAGGAAACTGCATCAACCGGTCAGAAACGTAGGAAGGCGGCGGAGGAATCTTTCCTGAAATTGGACCATCGCCCTTTCCCTGTTCTCCATGGCAGACCGCGCAATAGATGCGAAACAGCGCTTTGCCCTCTTCCAGAGTCTGCGGCGTGGTCCGGTAGGGATTTTCCAGTTCACGCCCGGCCCGTGCAGCTTCGTCTTCTCCCGGGCCATAGTGAAATGGATGAAAGCCTCGCGGGATGGTTCCGGCGACAGGGCGCTGGAGCGTGAGTCCATCCCGCGTTATAGAATTTGGCGCGTATGCCTTGTATGCCGGACTATGGGCCATGTCCGGCATGTATTCATAAGCCCGCTTTTCCGGCGTGGCTCCGCAACCTGAAAGCAGAGCGATGAACGCGATGACCCGAAGCACGCAGAGAAACCGGCTCATTGCTCCACCTCTTTTTCTCTGATCCGGTCCGCGCCGTTTTCCTGCAGCAACGTCCAGGCCCGATGAAGATCAAAGCGCGATTCGCGCCGCCGCAGCACAAGCGCAAAGGTATCGTTGGTCACGCCCTCGGCGGGCAGCAGCTCTTTCTTTCCCGGATACAGCTTGGCGCGGAGAAAAAGGGCAGCAACCGTCGCCAACCCGGAAAGAAGCACGGTGAGCTCGAAACAAATGGGGACAAACGCCAGAGTGGAATTGTCTGGCTTGCCGCCGACGTTGAGCGGCCAGTCGAGCACCGTGGTATAGAACTGGAAAGTCAGGGCCAGCGTCAGGGCGCAGCATCCAACAACAAATGTGACCCAAGGCAGGCGCGTTCTGCGCACGCCCATGGCTGCATCGAGCCCGTGGATCGGATAGGGTGCATACACGTCGTAGACCTTGAAGTCATCCTGCGTTACCGCGCGTACAGCCTGGAGCAGCGTTTCAGCATCGGAAAATGTCGCTACCAGAAAGGACTTAGGCATTGACCGGCACCTCCTCCTGGTCTTCACTGCTGAGGGCCATCTTGTGGGCGCCGTGCCCGACTACGCCTTTGATCTCCCACATGGCAATCATCGGGAGCAAGCGGATAAACAGCAGGAAGCAGGTGAAGAAAAGCCCGAAGCTGCCGACCAGGATGCCGACGTCGAAGATGGTGGGATAAAACATTCCCCAGCCCGAGGGCAGAAAGGCGCGGTGGAGCGAAACCACGATGATCACGAACCGCTCAAACCACATCCCGATATTCACCATGATCGAGACGATGAACAGGAAGGCCACATTCGTCCGCGCTTTTTTAGACCACAGCAGCTGCGGGGTGACAACGTTGCAAAGCACCATCAGATAAAAGCACCAGGCATACGGGCCGGTGGCACGATTGATGAAGTGGTATCGCTCATACAGGTTTCCGCCATACCAGGCGGCAAAAAATTCCGTGAGATACGCATAGCTCACAATCATGCCGGTCAGCATGGTCACCTTGGCCATTTTGTCCAGGTGGCGCAGAGTGATATAGCGCTGCAGATTCATAGTGGAGCGCGTGATGATCAGCAACGTCAGCACCATGCCGAAGCCGGAGTAGATGGCGCCGGCAACGAAGTAAGGCGGGAAAATTGTGGTGTGCCATCCCGGCAGCAGTGACGTAGCAAAATCCATGCTCACGATGGAGTGCACGGAGAGGACCAGAGGAGTCGCCAGACCGGCCAGCACCAGGCTTACAATCTCATAACGCGCCCATGTGCGGTGTGATCCATTCCACCCCAGGCTCAGCAGACGAAAAACAAACTTCTTGATCCCGCCAACGGCGCGGTCACGCAGCGTAGCCAGATCGGGAATCATTCCCAGATACCAGAAGACGAGCGAGATCGTCAGGTACGTGCTGATGGCAAAAACGTCCCACACGAGCGGTGAGCGGAAATTGACCCAGAGAGGCCCGCGCTGATTGGGAAAATACGGAAAGATGAAAAACGCGTCCCATGGGCGTCCCATGTGGATTGCGGGAAACATGCCCGCGCACATCACGGCAAAGATCGTCATCGCCTCGGCCGAACGGTTGATTGACGTGCGCCATTGCTGGCGAAAGAGCAGCAAGATGGCCGAGATCAACGTTCCCGCATGTCCAATGCCGACCCAGAAAACAAAGTTGGTGATATCAAAGGCCCAGCCAACGCTATTGTTCAGCCCCCAGATGCCAATGCCCTTGGCAAAAAGATATGTGACCATTCCGCCCAGATTGAGCAACGCGGCAAACGCGATTGCAAAACAAATCCACCAACCCTTGCCGGGGCGGGCCTCCAAAGGCCGCGCGATGTCATCGGTAATGTCACGCAGTGAAGGGTTGTCATCGACCCACGACGGCGGTGGCAGCACCTGCGTCTCGATGCCGACCGCCGCAGCCGGCGCCTTTCCATTCACTCTGATCGAAGTCGTACTCATCGGGGCTCCTTACGCGGTCTCCAGGGGATTACGGACTTTCTTGAGATAACTGATATTTGGACGCGTGCCCAATTCATCCAGGACCTGGTAACGGCGCTGGTTGAGTTGCATTTGTGAAACGCGGCTGTTCGGGTCCTTAAGGTCGCCGAAGACAATGGCCTGAGGGGGACATGCCTGCTGGCACGCGGTTTGAATTTCCCCGTCGGCCAGTTCACGCCGCCCCTGCAGAGCGATGTTCTTGGCCAACTGGATGCGCTGCACGCAGAGGCTGCATTTTTCCATCACGCCGCGCGAGCGTACCGCGACGTCTGGGTTCAACACCATGCGCCCGAGCGGGCTCTCCATGTTGAAATCGAACTGCGGGTTCTCGGTGTAGTTGTACCAGTTGAATCGCCGCACTTTGTAGGGGCAGTTGTTCGCGCAATAGCGCGTACCAATGCAGCGGTTGTACACCTGCTGGTTCAGTCCTTCAGAGCTGGTGGTGGTGGCAACCACCGGACAAACCGTCTCGCACGGAGCATTCTGGCAATGCTGGCACATCATCGGCTGGTGGACGCTAACGGGATCTTCTTCCGGCCCGCTATAGTAACGATCAATGCGGATCCAGTGCATGATGCGGATACGCTCGATCTGGTCTTTGCCGACAACCGGCACGTTGTTTTCCGCCTGGCAGGCCACCACGCAGGCCGAGCAGCCGGTGCATGAATTCATGTCGATGGCCATGCCCCAGGCGTGCTCTCCATGGAGCCGCTCCGTCCAGAGCGTGGGCGGTGTTTCTGTTTCCGCGCGGAGTTCCGCGCCTTTCTGCAATTCCTCCAGTGACGTTTCCAGCACAATAGGCCGGCCTTCCATGGAGAAATGTGTCTGCGTGCTGCCTAGTTTTTCCGCGCGACCGGTCTTTTCCAGGACGACGTTTTTGGTAAAGTAGCGCCGGTGTCCCTGCTCCATGGATGTAAGCGTATAAGCGTTCACGCCAACGTTCTGTCCGGCGCGGCCGACCTGCTTCCTTCCATAGCCCAGGGCGATCGAGATTGTGCGGGCGTCTTGTCCAGGCTGGATGAATGCAGGAATTTCCAGCTGTCTCTTTCCCACAGTGATTCTGACTACATCGCCATCGCTCACGCCGATCTTCTGTGCCAGGCTGGGGGCGATTGCCGCGTAATTGCCCCAGGTAACCTTGGTGATTGGGTCAGGAAGCTCCTGGAGCCATGGATTGTTGGCGTGGCGGCCGTCCCGCAAAGCCACGGTTTCATAGCAATGGAGTTCGAAACGATTCTCCGTCGCAGCGGCGCGACTCTCCCTCGCTTCGGCGGCAATTTTGCCCACCGCAGCCTTCCAATCGCCCTGAAACTTCGGCATGGCCGCGGTGGACCCAGGAGACACAGCAACAACACCGTCCTGGAGCGAGCGCTCCCAGAATGCGTCAAAGCTATGCAGCTCTTTCTGGCGGGGGAAAATGTCCGTGCGCCAGAATTCACGCAGGTATGTGTAATGGTCAGCTTCATCGTGGCCCAGCCACCTGAGCAGGGTTTCCTGCGCCGGGCGCGTTTCAAAGAGAGGGGCAATCAAAGGCTGAGCAAGACTGAAGTGCGACTCCACCGGCTCGGCATCGCCCCAGGCCTCAAGAAAATGATGGTCGGGAGTTATCGCGTGGACATGCGAGCTGGTCTCGTCACGGCGATCGGAGAACGAAACCGAGAGCGTGACCTTTTCCAGCCCGGCAAGAAATTGCTCAGCGTCAGGGTAGTCATAGGCAGGATTGACTCCGAGCATCATCAGCGTATGCACAGCGCCACGCTGCATCTTCTCGACAAGGCCGGCCATGGCAATGTCGTCACCGCTTCGCTGCCGGGAAGGCCGAGCAATATCGATGGTCTTTCCGAAATTACCCAACGCAACATTGAGCGCGTTCACCGTCACCTGGACCGATACGTCATTCGATCCGCTCACGACCAGGGACTCACCGCGATGTTTCCAGAGTTCTTCCGTCACCGCATCCAACTTCTGGGAGTCGATGGGATCATGGACCTCTGCCGCGAACGGCGCGCCCGCCTTGCGTGAGATACGCCAAAGCAGCGCCACCGCCACCAGTCCTAATTGCGATGGTGGCACGGCCATGCGAACATCGGCGTTACTGCCGGTGACGGACATTCCCGACTCAAACTGGATGTGAAGCGCCGGGACACCTTCCGGCTTGCGGTTCGCAGCATATTCGCGTGCAAATTCCACCGGCGAGAGCCACGTTCCCAGAAAGTCCGCTTCCAGACCGACAATGACGCGGGCTTTGTCGAAAGCATAATGTGGAACAACAGGCTGGCCGAACGATTGACCATTGGCCGCGCGGAGCGCGCTCAAAGAAACAGAGTCGTACTCAACATGCCGGAAATTGGGATAGCGCGCCCGCCACTTTGCAATGATGCTCCGCGTGGAAGGGCTGGTAATCGTGCCGGAAAGGAGCACGATTTCACGCGTGCTGCTCGCGGCCTCTGACAGGGCAAACAGCACATGTTGGTCGATCTCAGCCCAGTTGGCCGGCTGAGCATGCCAGAGTGGTCCGCGCAAGCGCTCATCGTCATAAAGAGAGAGCACCGTGGCCTGGCCGGTAGCGCAGGTGCCGCCGCCAAAAACGGTTGACTCAGCATTGCCCTCGATCTTGATGGGGCGGCCGTCGCGCTGCTTGACCAGCAGGCTGCAAGACGAAGCGCAACCGCCGCATGTTGTGGCGTACCAGTTGGCGACGCCGGGAATAATGTCATCCGATCCCACCAGAAGAGGAATCGCGTTTTGTACGGGTGCGCGGCAACCCGCGAGTCCCGCGGCCGCAAGAGTAAATCCCATGGCAGCAAGAAAATCACGGCGGGTTGTTTCCCCGCGGCCGGAAGAAGGAAGGCCCCCGGGAAATTCTCCCCGCTGCCGTGGGCCGTGCTGCAACTCCTCCACGCTCTTCCAATATGCGGGAATTGCCGGGCCGCCGATCTGGACGAGTTGTTCCTTCGGGCCCTTGCAAGGGCCCCTGGCTCCGTCTCCGTCGCCTGAATGATTCATCGAATTCTCCGCGCTCCTAAAAAATGCTGTTCACCCGTCCGCGTCTTCTGTTTTTATTGCTCTCGTAATTTCCGTCTTCTTGAATCTCTTTCGCCGTGGCTGATTGCTAATTGCTCATCAGTAGTGACAGCTCGCGCAATCCAGGCCGGCCGCCGGTTTCTGTTTCTGCTTCAAGCTGAGAGCAGCCCGCTCAAAATCTCCTACCGGCAGCTTCGCGTGCTCGCGATGGCATTGCAGGCACCAGCCCATGGTCAAGGGCGCAAATTGACTTACCCGATCCATGGTTTCCACCGGTCCGTGGCAGCTCTGGCAGGCGACACCGGAGACCACGTGCTGGCTGTGGTTGAAATACACAAAGTCAGGCAAGTTATGCACCTTTACCCAGCGGACAGGGCGCTGCTGTTGCACAGCCTCTTTGAGTTTTTCGATCTCAACCGTTTGCTTTTCCAGGATGGTGTGGCAATTCATGCAAACGCTGGCCGGAGGAATACCTGCATGGCGGCTGGTGCGCGCCGCATAGTGACAATAGAGGCATGCAATCTTGTTGTCTCCCGCATGCACCTTGTGGGGGAATGCGATTGGCTGCTCCGGCGAGTAGCCCTGATGAATGCCGATCCGCGAAAGCTGCCATGCACCGGCGCCGAGCGCAAGTACTGCGCCCACAAGGCCCATCAGCAGCAACTGAAGTCGCATGGAGTCCTAGTCCTCCTCCGGCCAGAGCCACGCGGCCGGGCTGTGTTTGCGCATCCATGACTCCATGGCACGGGCCGCTGATGCCAGCGGACGGCCAACCATTCCAAGCGTCCAGTCAACGGCGAAGACCAGGAATGCTGCGAGACGAGTCAGGGGAAAGACTGCCAGCGCGGCGAACGCCGAAAAGACGTGCAGCCTGACCAGGAACGGCATTTGAGTTGCGAGGCCTGCCGCCGGTCTTGTGCGAACCAGCGAAGCCATGTACGGAGCAAGTGTCACAGCGCTCCATGTGGAGCCCCAACGGTAAAGCACGGCTGTGAGCACTCCGGAAAAGATACCGACGAGCAGCAGAGCCAGAAACACCGTATCCGACAATTCAGTGATCAATGATCGGTTGGAGCGTCCCAGGTGGCGCCAGGCCAGGAC
The DNA here is from genome assembly GCA_041488515.1 of Terriglobia bacterium. GTDB lineage: Bacteria > Acidobacteriota > Terriglobia > Terriglobales > Acidobacteriaceae > Angelobacter. Next base: position 170,752 of record JBGPPK010000011.1, read on the forward strand.
GCACAAACACGCCAGTGCCGCGCTGCCAACAATAAAACCAGCGCCTTCCAACAGGTAGAGCCTGCTCACGCTGCCGTTCCACCACAAGATAGCGCGGGGAAAGAGCATTCCGGCAAGATGTGCGGCGAACAAAAGCAACAGACTCGCGCGCCAGATGTTTCCTCCCCCAAAGAGGGCCCGGGCCTCTGCCATGTCTCTTGCTACCGCCCCCATCTGCCCGCGATCGAGGATATAGCGCACGCTAATGCCCACCAGCAGCAAAGAGAGCGCAATGTAAGGCCACGCGGCAAAAAGAAAATTTATCTTCATGGCTCGTTTCCTTTCTGGGCGCTTTGTTGCCGGGCCATGGCCGCAGGATTGGCGGTGGAAGGCGACTTCTGCGCGCTGGTGGGATGGAGGGGCGGCGCCGGAGCATCCATGTGGGCCGATTGACGCAAAGCAGCCTGGCGCAGGAACGCCTTCAACGCAAAAGACTCTTTGGCCGTCAGGTAGTGAGCGCCGGTGCCGGCGCCTTCCCACTGAAAGCAAGGATGCCGCAGAAATTCAGTGAGAGCGCGGTCCTGGAATTTGAAATAGGTTCGCGTCAGGTCAGGCCCCAGGCTGCCTCCCCAACCTGCACCCCGGACTGCGTGACATGAACCGCAAGCTTGAGCGCCGTGTTGCAAACGCCGCTCGCCTGCGAAGAGCTGGCGACCCATCTCGATGTCGCCCGGCACCGCCAGGTCGGCATTGCGTTCGTCTGCTGGTTTGATGTCAGGACCGCCAATAGCTACATAATCGAGGATGTCGTTGATCTGTTTTTCCGAAAGGTCAGTCCAGTCAGGCATGCGCTGCTGCTTGAATTGAGCAAACAACGAAACAGCTGTGGCATCGCCCGATTTGATCACGCTGGAAGAAGCGTGGATGAACTTCACCAGCCAATCGCGCTTGCGCCGCTCCGTAACCCCCTTCAGGTCCGGTCCCACTTTGATTCCTTTGCCGTAGGTATGGCAGGCAGTGCATCGCTTATTGAATGTGGCGGCTGCCTCAGGAGAAAATCTGGCTCCACTCGCGCCGGAGTCATCATCGCCGGCCCAGGCAAGCGGCAGTGCACCCGAAATCACAACCAGCAGCAGCACTAGTTGCGCCAAGCGGCGCAACCCTCTCGCGAGAATAGGAACACCTAGCTTCACTTGTGACCAGGCCCCCTTCGCCTAAAAAACTGAAAGGCCCAGAGAGGCATTGCTCTCTGGGCCAAATTCCCTGTCTGTTCCGGCCATCCGGGGACAGAAATCAGGGCCCTCTTGCTCTTCAGAATTTTGTACCGGCAAAATCGCCGGCCTGATTCGTACCGCCATGGAAACTGCGGCAGCGCCCCCACACGCACTTTTACGACCGCAGGCGAAACCTTCTTTCGCATGGTGGCGACAGACGCTTGTGGTGTTGCAGCTTTGCAGTCGCCGGATGTCTAAAATAACAAATGGCCCAGAGACCAAACGGTCTCTGAGCCAAATTTCTGTCGGGCCGACCTTTAGTATCGGAACGAAAAATCAGGGCTCAACACAAAAATATAACAGCAGACTTATATACAAAAAATGGGAGCTTGTCAATGAATTCCAGCGGGCGATGCTCTGCTGGTGAATACTGTACGGCGCTGTAACTCCATGAGCCGTATCAGTATTGATCAGAGATCTCAGCTTCTTCTTTGCAACATCCTTAATTATAGGCAGACTAAACCACTACTTATCCTGGCTGTTTGGCATTTACGATGGTATCAAATGCCAGGCCACTGGAGCGTTCGCCGCGTCCTGCCTGCTTTTGCACTCCAAGCCACACACAGGCCTCGCCGCTGGTCCAGCGAGTCCTGCGGAAGGACTGGCTCACAATCGCTCCGGCGCGCGGCACTTCCTCCTCGTGCAGGAAGTACGGTAGCTTTACCGGCGCATCAAGCCCTTCACGCATTAACATCGTGCGCGGTGGGACCTTCTCCGGCGGCAAAGGATCGCCCTCTATGATTCGCAGCATGCGGCTGCGCTGTAGCTGTATTTCCCGCAGAGATCCGGGCACATGCACAGGAACAAAGGGAATGAAGTGCTCCGGCACGCTAGTCATGGCCAGGTAAGCAATGCCTGCCTGAAAAGCCGGCGGTGGCGGATTGCCCGCAGCAATCAGACGCTGGTGATACTGCAGAGTTTCCCGGGCCTCATCTTTGCCGGAGCGGCCTGAGCCGCTTACGATTGGAATGGTGCGCTCGATTGCCCAGACCATGTTGGCTACTTCATCGCGCGCCAGTTCCACTTCTTCCAGAGGAGATCCATCCAGGGTCTTTGCCACGACGGGAGGAATAAAGAGGCTCGTGTCGGCCAAGCCTTTGGGCGCGCCCTTAGAGTTGATCTGGAACATCGCCCAGCGATGCCAATTCTGTTCGCTGCCGGTGCCAGCCGCAGTGATCCAGAAACGCTCGCCGAAAGTATTGGTCACCGCCATGCCGTCAATTTGTGCCAGCGTTCCCGCGGGCAGACGGAACGGCACCAGAAACCAATCATCGGCATAGACCAAAGCAAATTCCATGAGCAGGAGTTGAGCCAGGTCTGTGGTGGAGGGCTTCACTGCGCCAAAATCCGTCTTGTTGTCTTCCAGTGCCCACCAGCGCGGATCGGGCATTCCCTGGAAGGTGACAGGCGTAGGCAGGAATGAGCTTGCAGCTACCTGCTCGCCGGGGTCGGGTGGGCCGCCAAGATTGCCGGGCGCGAAATCAAACGAATACCAATCCAAGTGCCCTTGGGCATATTCTTCAGCGGCCAGGACCTGCTCCGCTCCTTTTTTTGGCGCAGAACAGGCAAACTGGTATTCCAGATAGGGCGGCTTCCACGCTGCCTCGCTCGCCGGCTGCTGATACTGCATCGCAAACCAATGTGCGAACTCGTCTCCCAGCGTATCCAGCTTTCCCTGGTCTGTTGGGACAGCCAGAGTAATTCCGTCAGACGCATGGTTACCCGGGCCGGCCGAAAGATGCAACAGCAGGTCAGCGCCATCCATGCATCGGGTCGCCAGCGCGGCATATTGCTGCCATGTCTGCCGGTGCGCGAACACGTAGTCAGTGGTCTCGTCAGGTGCCGGCAAATTGATCGGATACAGGTCCAGATACTGCCCCTGGTAGGCGGCCAGTCCGGCGTCGCGAAGCATGTTGCGCCATTGCCGTCCGAATTGCGCCCGCAAGTCTAGATGCATTTTCTGCCCGTTCATCTCCCACCGCAGAATGCGCTGCTCGACTTTCGCTTCCAGAGGGAGGCTCGTTTCAAATGGTTCGGTGGCACCATCGCCGGGCTGGTACTTGGTCACCGGCGCGGCCCGCATGCGCACTTTGGTAAAGATCGGCGAACCCGCGTCGTCTGCCTTGAATTCGCCGATTTGCCACTGCTTGGTCAGCATCCAAAGCGGGTCGCGGACTTCAGCTTTTAACGCGCGATCAAAATCAGCGCGCCGCGGCCGCCCTTCCAGACGGTTCCACACCGTTATCGTGGGAAACAACTGCTGTGTGAGCGCGACGTTCAGGTCATTGACGACGTATTTGGCATCCATGCTCAGCTCCGAATCATTTCGTAAATGTGATTGTTGAGCGCCAGGTTGGTAGCGATTTGGATCTGATAGAGCGTTACCGCCATCAAGGTTGCGGGCAGGAACTGCGCGTACGCGGACGCATCTACCTGGGCGGGCTCCACGGCTCGCGCTTTTGCAGCGTCCAGCGTTTCGTTGATGGTTTCAACCAGGTCATTCCAGTTCCATCGTCCATTCAGCGCGGCTGGCACCGCAAGCAGCAGCGTTTGCGGCGGCTGAGAACTGGGACGGTCAAAATGAAACGTGACGCCGGAGGTAACTTCCGTGCCCGGCACCAACTCCGGCCATTCATCGAGCAGCAGCGCACATTGGTCTGCCGTTCGGTCAAAGGGTACGGCAAAATGCGCTGTATATAAAAGACGATTGTTCAAAACCGCTTTCGCCGGATCAAACTCCAATCCCAGCCAGCGATCGTCCGCTGTGAACGGCAGTTGCACCGGGCTGAGATCGGCGCTCGTGGAACCAAATCCTTCGCTCAGGATCGTCACGTTTTCCCAGGCGTTCAGTTTTTCACGCACACGCGCCAGGCCATAGAGCCAGTCATCCACCGGGAAACGGCGCCCGCCGGCTTTGAGGTCGGTGAGCAAAGCGGAGGAACCGGCCACGCAATTGCTGAATTCAATGCCGCGCGTATCCGAGAGGATGAAGCGAGGCACCATTTTCATTTCGTCGCCAAGAACGCGCCGGGCCGCGGTCTGCAGCATCTGAACACGCGCCTCTGACGAGGTAAGTGCCGCCGCGGCTGTCACGTCGGCCTGAGCGTCGTCAATGCGCTTGGTAAGTTCATCAGCCAAGCCAGTGACCCGCGCCACCAGCGTGTCACGGAGCGTTGGCATGGCGGTTGTCTGGTCAGTAATATCGAACGGGACGGCATCATGCACAGCCAGGGCGGGCTTCATTGCCTCGGCAGCGGCGGCAAAATCCACCAGCTTATTACCGGCAAACTTGAGCAGGTTCTTGAGCTGCCCGAGCCGCGTGTCAAACTGGCCCTTCAGTGTATCCACGGAGCCCTTGTAAACGGTGGGATCCGCGGGCAGCGGGGCGGTGGTGCTGGAGGCGATCAACCCTTCGGCCTTCTGCAACAGCGCTAGCCGGTCTTCGTCAGTGGTAAGCGCGGGATATCCCGCCATGAGCGCCGCGTACGCAGCGCTCTTTTCATCCCATCGATCCGCAAATTCTTTGATCTTGCCCGCAATGGCGTCATAGATGATGCGGATATCGCCATGGATGTGGCCCGTCCCGGTTTGCGGGATACCGGACAGCGCGGTTTGCAGGAACGCTTCCGAGACCATCCGCGCGTATGTATCCAGATCAGAGCCGTCCGCCGCGAGCGCCACGAACGCATCGCGCTGGTTCGTGAGCGTGAGAATGGCCTGGTTTACCCTGAGCTTCAGTTCGGCATCGTCCCAGATGGCTTCTTCAGATTTGGTTTCCAGAGGCATGGCCATGTCGGTCGGGCCGACCACGCGGCTCTTCAGGATCAACGTGCGCAAACTGCGTACCAGCGCTGCTACCGCCAGCAGCGTAATGTTGCTGCCGTCCGGCTGCGTGTATTCGATAGTGACGGCCATGTCGGGATGCGCGTCCCCGCCATAACGGACAGCCTGGAGAATGCGGTCGTCGAGTTCCGACTGCGCCTGATCGAGGTCCAGGTTGATTAGGTAAAGCAGGTCGATAGGCTGCAATTTCAGGTCGGCTTGCGACAGCGTAACCGTCTTGGGCCCCGGCAGCACCGGAGTGGTGTATGTAACCTTCACGAAAACACTTGCGGGATCAGGCAGGCGTCCAGCGAGCCAAAGGTTCAAGGGGGCTTCCGCCTTGGCCCGCGGCGTCATCGGTACGGCGCTAGGTGAAACGGCCGGGTTTGCATTGGGATCAAGATGCAGAGCGACACGGTGGGTCAATGTGATTCCGTTGCGCGGCGTGTTCACTACCTCCACTTCCGGCGGGCGGCTGCCTTTGCTGAATGCAGTGGTGTTGGCAGCGGCACGATCGAAATTGCCGAGCACAACCTGGTAAACGCTCTCCGCCATGACCAGATCAGCTACGGCATCATAGAGGTTCATGAGAGCGTCGGCTTCCGTATCGATGGCCAGGCGCTCCGGACCGCTGGCAAAGGGCAACTGCCCGGGATTTGCGCCCATCGACAAACCGAATGGATATGATTTCTGGCCGCTTGTCTTGATCTGCGTGATCAGCTTGACGCCGTCGATGACATTGCGCGCCTCCAATAATGTGATGTCCGTCTTGTCATCCGGCCTCGTGTTCTTTAGTTTCTTGGCCACAAGCGGAAACGCCTGGCGCAGCGGATAAATGAATTTGTCCACCTCGGCCAAAGTGTGTTCGTCATGCAGGCCGCGTTCGAAACGGTAGCCCAGGAGCGCAGGCAGGGTCTGGCCGTTGCGCACGCCCTCCAATATGTCCATTGCGCGGCGAACGCGGTCAGAAGAAAGGTTCACCGCCATGGCGTCCGGATTCGCCGGCGACGCATTGACGCGGTAAGCATTCTTCAGGATCGCCGCTGTGGCTGCATGGTTCAGCGACGGCGCGTGAATATATCCCGCGTTGGCAGGATCGTGTTTGAGCGGTGCCTCGTTCGCACGCTGAAAGACCGCCGCCAATTCCGCATCCAGGGCCACCGGCGCCGGAACCGTTTTGTTCGGCCGCAGGTCTTCCAGCCAGGCAAACGCGCCCAGGTAGATTCCCGTGTTGCCCTGCTCGCCGCCCTGGGCCCGCATTTCTTCCAATCGAGCGGCAGTGATGCCGGTCTTCCATGCATCGAGCCGATAGGTACAGCAATCGATGTGCTCGGCAAAGGCCCGCTCCAGCCGCGCTGTGGGCGCGTCTTTCAAAAAGTCCAGCGCGCCCAGGATTTCCCGCAGGTCTACGGTCTCAGTTGCATTCTGCAACACGGATGGAAGCAGAACATATTCCGCCAGCGTGGTGGTATTGCTCCCCGTAACTTCCGGACGCGGCGAGTAAAGATGCTTGAATTTGCTCTGCCCCGCTCCTGCCGCGGACTCCACGTGCACAAAAGCCGGCTCGCGCCGCTCCACCGCTGAATCCACCAGCGCGTGGCTCTCCAGAAAGCGGATGCCGGCATCCCAGTGTCCCAGCATCATGGAATGCCGCAGAAATAAGTAGAGCAACGCTGTCGGGGCCGCATTGCCGCCAAAATCCTGCTTCCGGATCGTATCCAGCGACGCAGAGGCCAGCCATTCGATGTAGTTTTTCTTGTCCGGAGTGTAGCCGCGGATGGCTTTGGTCTCCGACAAGGGCACGTCGTCAACCACCGGGCCGTTCAGAAGCGCACTTTCGCCATAGAAAAACTTTTCCAGGATTGGAGGTTGGGCATTGGGATCGGCGCCAAGCTGTGTGAGGATCTGCTGGCTACGCTGCTTGAGCCATGCCGCGACCAGCCCGCCCCAGAACTGGCCCAACTCCAGGACCAGCTTGTTGTAGAGCTGATCAAAACTTTCCGCGTAACGCTGGTGATATTCCACCGAGCCGGAATGCAGCCCGACCACATCGAGTAAAGTCTGGTGCGCGTCTTTTCCGGTTTGGCCAACATGGGCGACTCCGGCTGACATATTGCGCCAGTCAGTGTCCAGCCGAGTCAGCAGTGTATGCAAACGCTGCAAATAATCCCCACCGGCTAGCCGGCGGAGAAAAATTCCGCGGTCATCGCCGCGGGAGCGATAGCGCGAGAACGCCAATGCAGGCAAGATTCCATAGGGCTGCCTGCCTACACGCATCGCCGGCAATGGCCCGCGGCCCGATACGTAACGTGTGAAAAACCACCGCGTGAGAGCGATGTCCGCTCGCGAAAACAGCGGCGTCATCATCTCTTCCATGGCGTAGCCAAGGGTGGCCTGCCAGAGAGCGATATTCATGGCTCGGGCTTCGCCCTGATCGCGGGAAGCGGCGTTGGGAATGAGTTTCATCAGAGCATCATCGATACCCAGGGCTTCGGCCAGCCATTGACCGTCACGGCGCTGGAGAGGGTCGTTGGATTCGGCGTAAGCATCCTTGCCCTGAAACACCACAGCGTACGACGCATCGGCATCGTCGGCCCAAGTGTAGGCGGCGCCATCAGACTCAGTGTTGTTGGTAGGACTGCCCTGCGGAACCAGGCTGAACCCATGTTTGCTTGCGTAATGGTGCGCGATGAGCGTCTCGAGCTGGTTCTTGCTGTCTTTTTCGTCGGAGGAAAAGCGCAGTCCCAGGACCACAAGCCGGTCAAAGCCATTGGCTGCTTCGCCAGCAGTCAAATTTACCTTGATGCCCATGCCGACAGCGACGGCGCGTTCAAAGTCGGACATCCAGAGCAAATCATCATTGAGTACAAGATCGTCGCCTGATTTTTTGATTTGCTCGTCCGGCGGCAGCGACGGGTCGGGGCCGACGGCCAAGCCATCGGTTACGGGGTTCCCTACGATCCGTTTGACCTCAACCCCGCCGTTATACAGAATGGCCACGAAACGGTCGGGCATGGCAAACGCTTTGGGGGCCTGGGTCCACGCAGTCGTTTTCGTAGGAGGAGAAGCAGGCAGTTTAAGCACCGAACAACTCACCCGTACTTGCGAGCGCGTGTACGGTTTTGGCGGGTCCTGCCCGTTTGCCTCCGGCGCGAACTTGGTCTTGATGTCAGCGGCCAGCGCATTGCCTACCGCCGTTTGCAACGCCGTGAACGCGTCGCCCTCTTTCTGCGAATCGCCGTCTGCCGCCCAAACTGCCATGAAGTACGTAAACGCAGCGGTTTGTTGAATAGGTGTGAGATCGATCTGCGGCACGATCACCAGCACCACGTCCTGCGGATCCACTTTCACCGGCTTTTCCGCCAGGTTGTCCGGTATGTACTGCTTAATAATGTAGGCCGCCCGTCCTGATCCCGATCCGCCTACCAGCGCCCGCCATGCTCCGCGTTCCTGCGCTTCCACTCCGCCGGCGCGCCACATGCTGGCCCAGAATTCCCGCGCGTTCGTCACCGCGGTCGCCGAGAGCAACTCTTCAAAGGAATCCACCTGGCAATCGTCCGGATAGATGCGAATCCAAAGCTGTGGCGCCGGTGCCGCGACAGCTGCCACAACGCCGACACGGCCGGCATTTTCCGGCTGATGGAAGCGGGTTTCAAGGCGCACCGGGAACAACAGAATGGGAAATGCGTCACTCAATTGCTCGATCTGCTTTGTGGGATCGGCGAACGCGGTCAACTGGCCTAACAGGTCGGACGCGCCGGCTTTGAGCCCGGCGACGGTTTTCCTCTGCCGGTCAATTTCCTGCGTCAGGGCCGCGGCCTGCTTCTCCAACGCCGCCAGGCGCTGGCGTTCGCGCGGGTCGGTAACGCGGCGCAGGTCAGCAATCTGCTGCTGCAGATTTCTCAGTTGCTCCCGCAATACGGCCAGCCTCGCCGCGGATGCGTCTTTATCAGCCCGTTTCTGGGCCAGTTGAGTGCGAAGATCGGCAAAATTTGTCATGGCAGCATGCGGGAAGCGTGCACGGCCACCAGGACCGGCACGCGGTAAAGAATGTAGGCCAGTTCGGCCGCGTTCGTGTTGGGATTCCACTTGGCTTGAGCATCTTCCGGAACCGGCTTGTCTTCCTGATCCAGAGGCTCGCTATAAGGGGTGAAGCTGAGTGTCTTGGTGAGTTGAATCAACTGCCCGGGCGCGGTGTCAATGTGCTTCCAGGCCAGGTCATTCCAATTGATAAGCCGCGGCGTCTCGCCTTCAGGAACATCATCCAGACCAAACCGCGGCTCGCCCGGCCGCTCCTTGATGACAAAAAACCAGCCGGGATCGTCCGTAGCTTTCGTACCGCCGCGGGCTTCCAGAGCCGTCAGGTCAAAACCGATGAAGTAGATATCAGGGTCCACCTTGGCTTCGAAGAGCGGCATGCGGATCTTGTCCGCCGGCAATGAGTCTTCTTCCGCCGGCGTGAGGTCAACCAGTTCACGTTCGGCATTTACATCGATGGTATGGTCTGGCTTCCTGTGCCACTGCGATTTCTGCGCATAAATGACGGCGGTGGGATAACGTTTGAGCAACTCGCCCCTGATCACCAGGACCAGTTGCGCCGCCTGTCCATGCGTGGCGCGCTGGTTGTGGTCTCCCAGGCCGGAGTGCAGAGACCACGTGTGCAGCTCGGGGATGTCGCGCAATTTTTCGCGATCGTCAGGCGTGGGCTTGGGCGGCAGAACCATGCTCACGTCCCAGAACTGGCGGAAGTAGCTGCCACGCTGGTCTGTCAGATATTCGCGCCACAAGAGCTCGCGCGCCATTTCATGGTTCAGGCCAACCATGTACGCTTCAATAAAGCGCTGATTCGATTCCAGCAGCGTCATGCTATTGGGCGGGATCAGGTTGATGTGGGGCAGGAAAAGCTCCGATGACAAATCCGCGAGCGGCTTGTACATCGGCACGTCAAAAACCGGATATGCCATGACCGGCGTAAACTGCTCCACCAGATTATCGATGACCCATTGTGGCAGCATGACGGTGGAGAACACCCGGCGCGGAACGGTCAAGACCGGATCGAGCGCCGCTACCGTGGTATGTGCGAGCAACGGGATGTTAAGCGGCTTCTTGATCGGTTCCGGAAATTTGATCGAGGTGTAGGTATAGGCGTCGCGCAAGGCAGCCTTGAAGCGTGTGCCCTCAGCGCTGTCACTTGCGCCCGCAGACGGGGTAAAACCTGAGCCAGGCCGCGAAATAACGAAGTTCGAAACAGACGGCAGGCTGTCCACCGAGGCAGGCGTCTGCTTCTCTTCCTGGATCGAGTTCGCCAGCGACCCCGCGCGATACCAGCGCGCCAGCAGCGCGTATAACCCAATCATGATTGGAGCGACCACGCCCAAGACCACAAGCGCGGATCCGGGCGCAAGCAGAAATACCAGCAATGCGACGATCAACAGCACAAGCAATGGCAGGAAGCGCAGCCAGGGATATTTATCCAGCAGGCTTTTGATTGCAGGCGGTTCATTTGCGGGGACCACGGCTTTGACCGCGTCACCTGTGCTAATTGCCCCTGCCGGCGCTACCTTGGGCGGCGCGGGCTGGAGTTCTCCCGCATTGATGCGCACGACCATTTTCGCTGGCGTGTTGGGAGGGAGATCGAGCCGCTTTGTGAGGGCTGTACCGGGGCGGACAATTCTTCGGAATGGCGCCGACGTAACAGCCGCGGGCACCACGCTCTCATTCACATGCGCGGAAATCGTAAGGCCTTCAGCAATGACGCGCTTATGCACGGGCGCGGTGAGAACGAAGGCTCGCTCGCTCTCCAGCGAGACAACGTGGCGAGCGTGCCATGAGAGCAAAGCCGCCTGCGCAAGCTGGGCCATGCGAATACGGTTATTGGCTTCAATGACGTCACCAATCTGCTCCCAGGCGGCATTCATATACTTCTCATCATTTTCCTGAACAACTTCCGTGCCGAATCCGGCGGAGACCCGGAACCGCGGATCAAGATTCAGGCGATGCACCCAGTTCTGCGTGTTAGGCAAAGCAGAGCCATCCGCCGCTTTCAGCAGGCGATTGGTCAGCGCATGCCAGCGTCCATAAAGAGGAGATGTAACGACAGGATCAGGGTCACCGTCTGGGTTCACAGCGGATGGAACATTGCTGCTGTAGTCGTCGGCAAGGTTGATCCTGTCCGCCATGGCAACTTCAAACGGATGCGGAAACGGCTGGTCCCACTGGTCATACTTGGTGACTTCCGCCTGATCGGGGGCAGGCAGCGTAGCAAAGGGAACACGCAACGCGCCGCCGAGTTTCAGCACACCGCCCAGTTCCGCCGGTACATCGATCTTGGGAAGATTTGCCCCCGGGTGCAGCACGTCCATATCGCGCACGCCAACTTTTTTGTCGACAGGGCGCGGTTTGAGCAGCTTGACCAGATATTCGAAATCGCCGAAAGCGCCGGTCTTGAATTGCCAGCGATAGTAATAAGGAAACTGCGTCTGATTGTTGGCCCAGGCAGACGCCGTGGCCACTGTGGCATCCGGAATGTCCTGCCCCAGGCCAGCCAGACGTCCGGTCTCAAAGCTGGGAATCACGAAAGCGTGATAGGTAATGTCCGGCTCCAGACGCCGTGGGCACATGATGCGCGAATACGCGCGATCAGGATTGTCCTGGATGGTCTGCGCATATCGCTGCAACACTCCGGGCATGGACTCATCGCCATTGTTGGAGAGGTCAGTATTTACATGAACGTGGGACCAGGCCCATAGTTCCGCAGGAGTGGGGAAAACATTGGCTGCCTGCACGCCGCCCGCGAGATCGAAGTAGGCAAGCGGCCGGCCCTGCATGTTTTTGCCGTCAGTGAATTCAGTCTCTTTCAGGACCACGAGGGCGATCCATGGCCTGAGCCGGTGCTTGCTGCCGTCAGCGGCGGCGGGCACGTATCGCCAGGGAAAGTCCTCGTCATAAAACTCGATATAAGGAAGATAATTCGGCTCGAAGTTGGTAATCCAGTTTCGCGGGTCCACCTTCACGATCGCGCGGGCATCGATGCCGATAATGTCGCCCGGGCCAAACAGGCTTACATCACGATGGACGACTTGCGTGGCGAGAGTCCCATCCAGTTGCGTGCCGGCTAGCGTGAGGTCCAGCGGCAAAGCCGCCCGCACATGCACGCCGGCGTCGCCATCAGACTGGGTGATGCTGTTGGCAACGCCTGTGCGCAACCATGGAAGAAACGAGTATGTAGGAGTTTGCTGACTCACGGGTTCACCTCGTGATTGGGCAGGACGTGGATGCTACCGGCCAGAGACGGGTCAGCCGCCACCTTGGACCGCATGTAGTCAACCGCCATGGCTTCGCTGGAGAACTTGGATTGCGCGTCGTGCGGCTTGTTGTCTTTGGTAGAGGCAACGGTGTAACCCTCAGAGCCAACCGAAACTTTGTCAGGGTAAGGTTGGAGCTGAGTCTTGCTCTGGTATGAGATAGACGAGCGGGCCACTGATGCGCCGGATAAAAATGCGTGGAACAATCCCGCAGCCGCCTTGAGCTTGAGCACCGGACGCACCGGTTCCTTGTCGATAATGGTGACCTGGTACTCGATCTTGCGCCGCGTCATCTTGCTGGACTGCGGACCGCCCGCCGCGCCGATGATGACGCCGCCTTTCATGTCCTGATAAGAGGGCCGCGATAGTTTCTCCGCGTCGCTCATTTGCAGGTACTGGGCGGCGGCAAAAGATTCATTCACCGGCGTGAGCGGCAGCGTGCTTGTTCCGCTCATGGCGACCGTGATGTCCACGCGATTTACGTCATCGGGCTTTTGCGTGCCCAGCTTGTCCAGCGTGAGATTCAGCGGCAGCGCTCGCTGGCTCACCGTGAGCGAGCCGAACGGATGCAGCACCAGCAGATCAGGGTCTAGCTTACGCAATGACACCAGCAGATTGGTGGACGGCGGAGGCAGGGCCCTCCAATTCTGCTGCTTGTTCACCTCATCCAAAAAGACCGGCATTACATGGACCGGCGGCAACGTGGTGTTGGCCTGGTCTCCCCAGGTAACGTCGAAATTGACATCGATGCTGAAAAACAAAATGGAAATGCTGCCTGTGCCCTTGGCGCGATAAGGAGAAACGCCTTCGAGAGAAAAGCGCAGGTCGATGCTGAGCAGGTCAAAACCGGCCACTTCCAGGCTCAGCGATCCGCTGATCATCGCGTTGAAATAGAAGGGTGAAAACTGGAAGAGAACATCAAATCCGAATTGACCTGAAATGTTGCAGCCGTCCACGCCAAAGAACAAATAGAGATGAGCGCCAAACTGGACGGTGTTAGAGGTAACGGCAAAATAGCCTTCGACCCGGATGCGTGCCCAATCATAGTTGAGAATCGTGATGCTCAGGCGACGGAGCGTGGGCAGATTCAAGGGCGGCGGCTGAAAGGACGGATGAAAACCGCCCACAGACAACAGGAAGCCGGCATTGTCTCCCCACTTGAGGCGCACGGCCATGTCGCCTTCCAGGGTGATGAAGAGAATATGCGAATCGAACAGGCTGGCGTCGAAAGACAGAAGCTTCTGGTCGAAGTCGAGAATGCCGACGAAGTTGATCTGCAGTTGGATGAGCGCCGCATCTTCCGTGGGCAACGCGACCTTGAGCACGCCAAGAATCGCAATGTTCCCGGGCGGAATTTCCACGATGATTCCCAGCGAGAGCGTGACCAGCGAAGGCGTGCCCCAGCCGAATTTGGCCATCGGGCCGATAAGGAAGGTATCTTGCTTCGGCGGAAAGATGGCTTTCAGATCACTGATGATGCGAGGCGCGTTGGCCACTACGTCCGTGGGGAACATGATGCTGTTGATGGCGCCGGTACGGACGCCATCGCGCAGCACGTCGAGCAGCACCGCGCGATTCAATCCCAGCAGCCCACCAACGCCGTTGAGGGTAAAGCCAAAACCGAGCTGGATCGGCGTGAACTCGGCGCTGATAATGATCAGCAGCGAGAAACCCTGCGAGCCATCGGGCATTTTGGTGGTGATCAAGCCAATGGCTTTCACCGTGACGATCTCGGCGATCGAAAGCTCGGCCACGCCGGCGTACTCGCCCTTATCGGGATCAAAATAAAGGTAGCCGCCGCCCTTTACGATCCCTGTATCAATGCTCAACCCCGCGCCCTTGGGTGGCTTAAAACCGAGGCTGATGTCGACCGGACCGGCGTTACCACTCCGGTCGTCCTTGAGTGAAAAATCAACCTCCAGACCAATCTGTTCCACCACGGCTTGCAGCGGACCCAGCGCTGCCTTGATGTCCACGGCAATGCCGGTGGGAAACTTCTGGCCCTGAATGCCGACAGAAAAAGTGAGCGCACTGATCTCAACCGGACCAAGGTCGAGGTGCAGAGGCAGTTGGATCTCCAGCGTGCTTGCGCCGGTAAAGTAGAGCCCGTGATCGGTGGAATAACCCACGCCGAAATCGAAGTCGGAGTTGAGATGAACGCCCGAGAGCAGCTGGCCAATGAATCCATCCGCCTCGTCAAAAGAAATCGCGAGCTTGCCGCCTGTGACTGCGCCGCCAATGCTAAATGAGCCGTTCGCCTTGGAGCCGTCCCAGGTAAAGCCGCCGCCCACCTCTACCTCAAACTTGCGAACTTCCAGGCGGCTTCCCCCCGGCTGGCCCAGCAAAATGTAACCATTCGCCGCCCCGGTGCGATCGGCAATAAACTTGACCTTGGCGTCACCGGCGTAGGTTCCGCTGGCCGCCGGTGGAACAAACGTAATCCCCGTCGGCTGGATAATCAGAGAGCTGGTAAAGGGCAGCTTGAACCCCAGGTTCACTTCAATCTTCCAGTCATCCGCGCCGAAGGTGATGGGCCCGGTATTGAAGTCGGATCGGAGCGCCGCAACCAGGCCCTTCGGAGAAATGTCAGTTTTGGGAGTTATCTCCAGCAGAACAAGATCAAGCTTCGGCGGGACCGCCGTGCCGTCAAAATGGACGGGGCCGCCAATGGCCGCCAGCAGATCAGAGATGCGTTGGAGCATCTCTACTCCGGTGAAACCCGGGTCGTCCCAATGGTACAGCGTGCGCAGCACCGTTGCCGGCGATTGGAACCAGTCCGCTAGCCGGCCAAAGTGAAACGAGGAAATCGTATAAGGCGGATTGTCCGGATCAACGGACCCGGTGTTGAAGTTCTGCTGTTCCAGGATGCCGAAGAAAGCCAGCAGTTCGTTGACGCCACGCGCCGAGGCCAGCGCGCGCACCAGCATCAGATTAAAGAGACGTTCAGGAATCGCATCAATCGTCGCCGGAGGAATAGCCAGCCCCAGTCCGTGAATGCCTGTTACCAGGGCGTCAATGCTCTGGATGAGGCCCACGATTTTTTCGATCAGCCCGGCGGATTTGGCGATGATGGTTCCGGTGTTGTCCGCATCGATGGCAGCCGTCAGCTCGGCGCCCAGTTGCAGCATGTCGTGCGCATCGCCGACGGCGGCCGAAAGCGGCGCGGCAATCGAAGATTCCTGCGCCGGGCTCATGGGAATGCCCAGTTCCAGAAAAGCTATGCGGGCACGCCCTGGAGCAAACTCACGTTCAATGGGAGACAGCGCGTCCGCAATTTGCAGCAGCACTGTCTGGACTGTATTGGCGGTCTCGCTCATACCAGTTGCCCCTCCGCCAGCCGGTCAACCAACTCATGCAGGCTGTCATATTCTTCTGCAAAGCTCAGGATTGTTTCGCGATACTCCATGACGGCTCCCCGCAGCGCCAGGCTGCCATGCTCAGACAACGCATCCGCCATGTTTCCGAGTAAAAGCTCGCGCGTGACCCCTTCGATCTCGCGCGGGATTCTCTCCTCAGGATCACGGGCATTGTTGATTGCGCGGTTGAGGAATGCGGGGCCCTGATTGCGGCGCCAGGGCACGGTCACGCGCCGGTTGTGGTTCACAAGGTGCACTACCTCATGGCGGTGCTGCTCTACCAGCGCGGCGATTCGTTGTCCTTCAGGAGAGGCCAGAAAGCGTTCTCGCAGCCGGGGCGTCTGGTTAGGGCGGCCCTGGATGAAGGTATCCACTTCAGAACTCGTAAGGCGTGAATCGGGCGGATTCTGTGTGCTGATTGGCGTAATACCGCCAAGTTGCTGCAGCACGGGGTGAATGTGGCAGGCATAGCTCAATGTCGGGTCGACGTTATCAAGACCGAAGCACAGCCCCACCAGTTTGCCCTGCGCGTTGACCAGTGCCGATCCGGAATCGCCATGATCCAGGAACTGAAGCGCATGGTTGCAGTTGATGGAAGTCGCGGTGATCTCAATCACATTCTTCTCGCCATGCAGCATGGGCACGTTCAGGCGGGTCACGTTCCCTTCGCTGCGATTTGTCGCCCGGCCTACCTTGACCACGTGGTATGGATTGGCGGGGTTGATGTTCGACTGCTGGACACGATCGACGCCGGCGAGCGTGTTGCTGCCGTTGATGGCGAGCAGGCGAATGTCCCCGGAGATCGACACGCCGCAGTTGGTATGGCACCAGCTCGAAATGCAGACGTTCAGTTTCGCGGATGAACAGTCGACGAAATAGTCGTCTTCCGCCTCGTTCTGGTAGTGAAACCGAATGTTTCCTTCAACACCAGCGTTGTGGATCTTGCCGACTGGATTGGGTTTCAGCTGGTTGACCACCCACGGTCCACCCGGCGGCTGCTGAATGAATGACTCTTGATAAAGGGTAGCGGTTGCGCTCACACCATTCGCCATGGCGACGTGGTGATTGGTGACGAGAACGACGTTGTCAGGCCCTGCAACACCGTCAATGGTGGCGAGGAACCCCAGCGTGCCTAGACCATAGCCATCGGGACCAAGCTGCAGGTTCGTGATCGTGATTCCACCTGTGAGCGGCGAGTGTTCAGCGTGGTCTGCATCAGGGCAATCAACAACCCGGATTGCGTCTGGGACCTGGTCCACGTCAATAGGAAACCCTCGGTACTCGCGAGGAAGGATCTCCTCCGGCTTCAAACGGGAGGGATCCTTCTTTTCCGCTACGTAGACGCAGAACCCGATCTCTCCCGTGGGTTTTCCGCCGCGGCGCTTCTGGCCCCATGCGACCCCGACCACACCAGGGTACTTCTGCTTGAGTTCCGCCTCAACTTCGCGGTGAAGGCGCGCCAGTTCGTCCTGCTTCATCATGCCGGTTGCCTTTCACTCAAGCGATCCACCAATTCGTGCAGGTTGTCGCATCCTTCGGCCAGGGCCAGCACTTCCTCGCGATACTGTCCGATTGCATCACGCAGCGCCGGACTGCCCTGCTCCGCGAGCACGTTTCCCATGCTGCCCAGCAACATATCTCCGGTGATCCCCCGGATTTCCCGTGGGATCGTTTGCTCCGGATCTCGGGCGTTGTGGATGGCCCGGTTCAGAAACGCGGGACCTTGATGGCGATGCCAGACAACAGTCACCCGCCGATTGTGGTTCACAAGATGAACCACCTCTTGACGATGCGCTTCGATCAGGGCGGCAATACGCGGCCCTTCCGGGGATTGAAGCAGCCGGTCGCGCAACGCCAGCGCCTGGCTGGGACGCCCATCCACGAGCACCGGCACGTTCCCGATCATGCCCACTGCCGCCGCGTTGTCATGCACAGGATTGGCGGTGGTGATGGGCGTGACTTGCAGCGCATCGAGCACGGGATGGATATGGCTGTTGAGCGACTTGTCCGGAGTCAAGGCCGCGCTATAGTGAAGGCCTACGAGCTTACCGTCATTATTGACGATAGCCGATCCAGAGTCGCCTTCATCGGAAAACATGAAAACATCGGGTTCAGTCGCCCGCACGAAAGTGACCTCGAGAATTCCATTGGCGGTGAGGCCGCCGCCACTCACCACCGCGGCCACGTCACTGACCGTGCCTTCGGTGCGGCCTGTGGTGCGTCCGACCTTGAACACTGTTTCCCCGTGCCGCGCCCGCGCCACGTCCACCAGAGCGTTCCCTCCGGCAACATTGAGGCCGATGATTTCATTGGCGAACGATACACCGCAGTTGGTATGGCAGCAGCTCGAGATGCAGATGTTGAGTTTGGCGGTGGCGCAATCGATCCAGAAGTCACCAGCGGGCTCGCCCGGCGTGAGGCGAAGCGGCGGCGGATATTGAAAATGGTGATTGTCAATTTCCGGCATGCGATGCGTCTTGCCAATCCCATTGTTGGGCATGATGTTCAGCAGGTTCGGCTGGTAAACATCATCGTTGAGCTGCCCTCCATTGCGCGCGAGAACGTGACGGTTCGTGACCAGGGCAATGTTATCCGGTCCCTCTACGCCGTCGATAGTTGCAAAGAAACCCAGCGTACCAATCGCAAACCCCTGAGCACCCCGTCTTCCATTGGTGATGCTAATGCCGCCGACCAGCGGGCTGTGCGTAGTCTGGTCTGAATGAGCATAGCGCGGAACCGCCTCTCGCACTTTGAGAACGTCGGTGGCCACCCCTTTGTAGCTTGCCGGAATCCGAGCTGATGGCGGCAGGTCAGACGATTTCTTCTTTTCCTTCACATAGACGCGGAAGGCGGTCTCGCGGGTGAGAGCACCACCGCGTTCTTTCAAGCCAAGACCCACGCCAACCACGCCCGGATATTTGGCCAGCTCCTCGCGGGCTTCGTAATAAAGACGGTAGAGCTCCTCTTCGTTCATGCCAATCCTCCGGCCATCATGGTGACATTGAGGCAATCCAGCACGGGATGAATATGGCAGGCATACGCAAGGTTCGGATCGCGGTCATTCCTGCCCCAAAGCAGGCCAATGGCTTCATCGCGCTCGTTGAGCAGCACGGCCCCCGAATCGCCCGCGGCAAGAAACGGGCCTCCGTCTCCTTTCACGGCAAGATTGTTGAGCCGCTGCGGCCCGGCGGCATTTTCCACAGGCGCAGCAGCATCAATGATCCGGCCGTAGGTAACGCCGGTTGCGCCGCCCAGTTTACGCACCCTGGGAGCGCGTCCACCGACCACGTCAAGCGCGTGCATGCGTGCCGCACCGCGTAACACGCCACTGTCTACGCCATGCTCCGGGGCAAGCCGCGCCGGATGCCGCAACATGCGGGCAGTAGCGCAATCAACAAAATATTCCGCCGCCGCTTCATCGGGATATTGGAAACGGTGGTTCGACTCAGCGCCTTCATGCATGACTTCGGCTACGGGATCCAGCGAGTCAGCCCGGACCGCGGCAGTTTCACCTCGATGCGAAAATACAGGCCGGTAAATCGGGTCGCCGCGACCGGCTCCGTGCGCCAGCAACACATGCCGGTTGGAAACCAGAGTCACTTCTCGTTCGCGCGTACCATTCACCAAAGCAAAGAACCCCAAGGTGCCGAGACCAGCAGCATGGCTTTCGACCGGACCGCGTTGCGGCAGTCCGCGAAGATTACTGATGGTATCGCCGGGCGCTGGCGAGACGCCGACGCCGGTCAGCGCAAGAGTAGGTTGCGCGAAGCCGGCTGGGAGCACATCCGTGGCCATCCCTTCCAACCGCGGAGGCACGCAATGATCTGCCTTCAATTCTTTCGGCAACAATTTGTGGGTGACATAAACGCGCCAAGCGGGAGCATCCGTGAGCCGGCCGCGCGTCTCTTTGCGGCCCACACCCACCCCGGTGACATTGGGCAAGCGAAGCAGCACTTGCCGCGCGCGCCCCAGGCGCTCCTGCATGGCCGCCATGGATAAGCTTGAATGCCTCATTTCATGCTCATTTGTGGCAGGTGCAGCTGCGCTGCCAGGGACTCGATATCGTCGATTTCTCGCGCCATATCCCGGACTTCGTCGGAATAGCGTTCAATGTCCGTACGCAGCCCGGCACTGCCGTGGCGGGACAAGGTTTCCAGCATCCTGGCCAACGCGTCATCCCGCCCTTGTCCTTTCAGCTCTCGGGGCACGGCGTACGCGGCATGCCGGGAAGCATGCAGCACATGTCCCAGAAAATCCGGTCCATTGAGGCGGTGCCATGCCACAGTGACCGGCCGCACGCGGTTTACCAGATGCACCACTTCGTTCAAATGCTTTTCCACCAAGGCACGATAGGCGCGCCCACGTTCAGAATTCAGCACTTGCTCGCGCAATGCCATGGCGCGGGGAACATCGTGTTCGCTTTCATCGAGCGAGAGGGCCATTTCCAGTGACGTGGCGCCGCCGCTCGCACCGGCGGTGTTCTGCGTGGAGACCATGGTGATGCCGAGAAGGTCCATCACCGGATGGATGTGGCACGCCGCGTAAAAACCGGTATCAGAGGCAGCAAAGAGCAACCCAATGATCTGGCGCTGCTCGTTCACAATCACTGAGCCGGAATCGCCTTCCTCGGCAAAATGCGCCCCGCCGCCACAATTCGGGCCAAGTTCGTCAATGACCATGAATTTGTCCTGATGGATGGTTGCATCATCAGGATCAACATTATCCGCCGTTGCAATTCTTACCTTGCCTTTGGTCCAGCCGGTCCTGTGGCCGACCTTATATACGACGTAACTTCCGCCCGAGGGCAGATCGGCATTGGTCACCCGGGCAACACCGGCAACCTCGCTCGAAGTGAGCCCCGGGGCCAGGTTCAGATTGTGAAGAATATTGGCGAACTTGGTGCCGCAGTTACTGCCACAGCAACTGGAAAAACTGGTGCTGACATGCGCGGTCGCGCAATCCACGTACATCGATTGGCTGGACTCAGTCGGATAGGCGAAGTTGCGATTGCCTTCCATCCCCAGGTTTTCAATCCTTCCGATGGGATGCATGTCATTGCGGTCGAGATGATAAAAGCCCGAGCCACCGGTAAACCGCGGTTGATAAATAACGTCGCCCACGATTCCGCCGCCCGATTCAAGAACATGCCGATTGCTGAGCAGCACCACATTATCGCGTGAACTGGAAGTATTGTTGGTCGCGAAGAACCCCAGCGTGCCTACGGATTCGCCCGTAAGATCCCCGGTGGCCTGGAACACTTTCAGCTTGGAAATCATGATGCCGCCAACCAGCGGGTCAAACTTTTCGATGTTTTCGCAGGCCAGCGGACGCAGCCGCGGAGCGCGGATTACGTCGGTGGGAATTCCAAACAACTCGCGCGGCACCTGCTCTGCCGGCGACAGCGATTCGAGCGGCTTCTTCTCGCGGACCATCACGATGAAGCACAATTCCTGTGTGGGCTGGCCCGCTTTTTCCTTGTATCCCCAGGCGACACTCGTTACGCCCGGAATTCTCATCAATATCTGCCGCGCTTGCGCCAGCTTCTCTTCGATGTCACCGCGTCCGGTTGATCCCATAATGTCCTCTCGTGCCGTCCAGGTACCATTACGTATCGGGTCTTTTTGCGGATTACCTTCGACGCGCGACTCTACATGAGCAGCCTCGCGAACGCAAGCGGCATGCCGTAAGGCAAGTTTCCGTTTCAAACCAGAAACGGAAAAGGCCACGGCAGAAACCGGCCCTTGGATCGGTAGTGCCGTACCCCGCTCAAACGTTACAAAAATGATTTAATCCGAGAAACGGGATTCGACCCGTCATTGGAGCGCAACTGATCCCGGCGTTCTATGCGGAAACCAGGCAATTCAGGGCATTGCAGATAAATTCTGAGCGCGACCGTGCTGTGCCTTTGTAATTAAAAAAAATGTCCCGGGAGCGTCGCCGCGAGACCGCAAGCTACGGAGCGGGGCAGACGCCCGCGCTGTTAGCGATCTTCGGTACGGCCCGACTGACTCATGTTAATCGCAGCCGCAATTTCTTCCCGCTGTATGGATGGCTGTGTTTGCTCCATCACTGAGGGCCTCCCTGGCATACTCTTGCATGGCCTTCGGCCCGAACGTTCGCGGGCTGGTCCACTTATTGAAATTCCAGCCGCCCGGGCCGTTCGGAACCAGACCATGAGCCAGGCCTCCAGTGGCTGCACCCGTGATGGCATTGGTCACAGCATCGCCCGGGCTGACATTTTCACCCATCAGCGAGTTAAGGCCGTCATTCACCAGGCTTGAAGCGGCGCCTCCTGCCCACGGATTCTCAAATAAAGCTCCCGCCAGCGCGCCCACGCCTCCGCTCAAGGCGCCTCGGCCAATATCTCCGGCAAGATTCCAGCCTCGATCACCACACTCATAGCCATGGATGCCGGATTCAATTCCTCCTGCTATGGCTCCGATGCCTCCAATGATCGCCGGGATAAGCCATTTACCGCTTGGGTCCCTGAAATTGATAGGGTTATCAAGAACATAGCCATACAGGTTGATGTCGCCGCCCCCTACGCCGGCGGGATCCTCGCTGATGAACCGTCCTAAAGCCGGGCTGTAATAACGTGCGCGATAGTAGTAGAGGCCATTGCCATCGTTCTCGCGACCGGTAAATTGAAATTCGTTGATGCCTGCCAGGCCGGTAATATTGGTGCTTCCGAACGGGCCATAGGTATATGCCGCCTGGATCGCGCCCGATGCATCAGCGGCAGCAATCGTGCTTCCCAGGGCATCCGGCAATAACGTAAAAGCGCCGGCCGAACTGGTACGGGAGAAGAATTCGTCCACGTTCCCGCTGAGCATGTTCGCGGTGACGGTTGCTCCCGAAAGTTCCTGCACGGGATTCGCCAGATCGTACAGGAACGATGTCCCGCCGAATTTTGGGTGCGGCGGCCCAATGCGTCATATTGCACGCCGCTGCCGTTCAGCAAAGACAAGTGGTTCCTGGTATCCCAGGCAAAATTATTGGCGCCGTCGGACAGCATGTTTCCATTTGCGTCATAGCTGAGCGCGATGCCATTCCAGTTGGTGAGCTCATTGGCAGCGTCATATGCGGCCGCGCCAACTGGCGAAGGCAGATTTGTTCGAGCGAAACTTCCACCCATTTGCGTCCGGCGGCCAAGCTGATCGTAGACATAGGTCAAATTACCCAGTGGACTGCCACTAAAGTTGTAAGTGATTCCGATGATCTGGGCGCTGCTGTCATATGCGTAAGAGATACTGATCCCGTTGGGCAAAGCCACAGAGGTACGCCGATTGGCATCGTCATAGCCAAAGCCGACTATCGAAGCGCCCTGCGATATCTGAGTTAACCGATCGGCAGAGTCATAACCGTATGACACCAAAGGCTGGCCCGCTACGGTCATGCTCGTGCGTCTTCCGGCGGCGTCATAGCCATAAGTAATCGAACCTTGCGGCGTGACCTCAGAGGTGAGGCGGTTAAGAGTGTCATAGCCGTGGGTGATGGTTCCCGTCAAGCTGTCCACCACTTGCGTCAGGCGATTCCCAGCGTCATATTGATACGACACTCACCTTTGTCGGATTTGGCACTCAGGGGAGCGTTAATAACTAGAAATAACTAAGGAAACTTTTAAATAAGCTACTCATAGTGGCAGAAATACTTCCTATCTAATTCTTAGATCAGGAACACTTTGTTAGGAGAATAACTAATAATGCTGGCAGGCAGAATGGGTCGAGCAGAACGCAAAGTAACTGGATTGGAGTTAAATGGGGAGCAATTTTCTACATCAAAGCTATGAGACGCTGCTGGCGCAGTATCTCGATCCCTGCTAAACATAGTTTATCTGCGGGAATGCCCGGCACTTCTATCTTGCGTTGCAGGAATTCTGCTGCAATCTCTTTTATTGTCAAACTGCCTTCACAAAGGTCAAGCAGTTCGGCGGAGAGCGGGGTGAGCTGGCGGACTTCCGCCGGCCCCGGCTGAATCCGGCGAATGGCGAGCTTCACTTGCCGGACAGGTATGTCATGCAACGGGCTTCTCTGCCGGAGCCGCCGAACGATCTCCTGATAGTCAGCCGGGACCTTGATGACATGTACTCCCGGAAGCAACTGTGGACGGCTGTCTGGAGAAAGCAGTCCGTCATCATCAAAAATATCATTGGAGATTTGTTCTTGATCGTGGCGGGTATCGTCCGGTTCATGATCGCGGCCAAGCAGTGCCGCTTCGTATTCCACCAGCGCGGTCATCGCAAGCGGCGCCTTGCTGGCAGCGGGGATGTAATGCAGCCGCACAAACCGGAAAAAATCTGCCGGAAAGCCGTCTTGAGCGTAGTAGGCGGTGCGATCGCCGCCGGAAAAATGCACTCCGCTCGTTGTGCGCCATTCCTGCCACTGCTGGAACACATCCACCACGTTGCCGCTGTCCTGATGCAGCCCCAGAAGCAGTCGCCGAAATGCCTTCATGCCGTTCAGGAGAAAGTCGCGCAGCTCCTTGAGGAATTCGCGTTCGAGGTGGGGCAGAGGAACAGCGTAAAAGCTGGAAAAGATTTCCGGATGTCCGGCAATCATCGCATGGTCTTCAGGCGCCTGCCGCCATCCACGATACGACATATCGGCAACATCGTCGTTCAGGACAAGCGAATCTTTATGCTGCTTCTGGATGGGCGTGTCCGCCAGCGGCGCCAGGATGCTGAGCTGCGGGTCCGCATGGTCGTAGCGCAGTGAATCCACAAAGAACGCCGCCGTATCGCGTAGGTCATTCATGGTTTCTTCGGGAAAACCCGCCATCAATGAGACGGCTGTACTGATCTTGAACTTATCGCAGGAACGGACACGCTCCGCCGAATCGTTCAATTCCAGGCCCTTGTCGATGATCTTCTGCATTCGTCGCGAGCCGGTCTCAATGCCGAAGAAAATGCCGCGGCAGCCTGCTTTGGCCATAAGCGCGATCAGCTCTTCGTCAATACAGTCCGTGCGCGCGCTGCAGCCCCAGATAAACTCTTCCTTGCTCTCCAGCAGGGCTTCACAAAAGGCCACCACCCGTTTGCGGTCGACCGTGAACATGTCATGCACCAGCTCAAAAGAGTTGATGCCGTAGGTCTGCTTGACCCGCCGCATATCGGCAATCATCTGCGCCGGACTCTTCAGCCGGAAACTGCGGCGGAAAAAATCGTTGGTGGAACAGAAGGTGCAGGAAAAGGGACAGCCGCGCCCCAGTTCCAGGGGAAAGTGGCGGCAGAAACGAACGTCGGGAAAGAGATGAAAAGCAGGAAACGGCAACGCGTCCAGATCCTGGACCAGGGGCGCAGCCGGGTTGCGCACGATTTCTCCGTCTTCATCGCGGCGAAACGTGATGCCTGGAATTGCCGCGAGCGGGCCGCGCCGGGTGAGGGCATCTACAAGGTCAGGAAGGGTCTGCTCCGCTTCGCCGCGCACCACCAGGTCAATCCATGGAAAGGCGCGCATGGTGGATACGTCCACGACCGACGCCTGGGGACCGCCCAGCACCACCACTGACTCCGGATGCGCTCGCTTGACCTCAGCAGCGATGCGCAGCGTCAACGGGTAGCTGCTGCAAACCGTGCTGAAACCAAAAAAATCAAAATCACGGCCGGCGAAGTACTCTCCGGCAAAACTGCAAAAATCGGTTGTCTTTCGATTCGAATCCTGCAGCCAGCTGTAGTAAACGCGATTGAGGTCCACCACTTCCGGCTGCAATCCCTTTGCTTCCAGCACGGCGGCAAGGCTCAGGATGCCGACAGGCGCAAGCTCGCCCATGACGCGGGCCGCTTCTGTTTCGCCCACAGAACGGCTATCGAACTGGTTAGCCGTGGGCGCGCTGATAAGGCAAACTTTCATGGTTGTCACATATTTGGACTGCGTATGAACGAAAGTGGGTCATTTTCCATCAAGATGACCCACTTTCGAGTATGGACGTCTGGCGAATCGCTTGCGAATTGACGCACCACAGGCTAGCCGCACGCAGCCCTGGTGAGGCACGATCGATCAGGCGGGCGGTTGGTCGACAGGTACGTCGCACCCCATGTTGGTGACCAACGTATTCTCAAATGCTGCCCTGAGCTCTACAACCTGAACCTGGGTCAACCCCAGTTCAGGAACTGTGCGTGCAGCCTCCTGCAGCTGATTGGCCATGTGTCTTGCGAGAACTCTGGCCCATTCTCTTTCCGAAATGACAGCGTTTTGGGGCATCGCAGCGACGCCACCGAGGATTGACGCCCCTCCTAGTGCAAGCGCGCCACGCATCACGTCTCGACGATCAAGACCTTTCGGTGCATCTTTGGGTTCTGACATTTACGTCTCTCCTGAGCAAAATTTTTTGGCCACGGAACCTGGTCCCTCAATTACCGGTTGTCAAACCGGAATGAAGGATACTGACGTTTATCTCTCAACTTTCATAGGTGCACTGGTCTGCGGCTGAATGATGTTGATTCACCACAGGCCAGCCCTCGATCCACCGCGACCGCTCAAGGGGTAGTGACTTCGCAGCCCATGTTGGTGACCAACGTATTCTCAAATGCACTCTGTAGCACGGCAACCTGGTCGGCGTTCAATTGGATGTCAGGAACTTGGCGTACAGCCTGAGGTAGTTGGTTGGCTACGAATCTTGCCAGGGCTCTGGCCCACTCTTGCTCTACGGTGATGACAGCTTGAGGCATGGTGGTTCCTCCAGTTCATCAGAAAAGTCTTTAAAACACAGGAGGGGAGTATATACCCGACCCTGATGGCCCCTTCAAGTTTTTTCGGCATGATTTTATTGCATGGTGCGCTCACCGCTGGTACATGGCGACTGACGCCGCCCAAGCCCTTAGCCAGTGCGGCCTCCGTCTCTATCCTGTGCTCCGGAAATACACACCAATCTCAAGCGGTCTCCCTTTTCCAGTGAATAATCGCTATGGAGTCCCCCAGAATATCCCTCACTATTAAGCCGGCGGCGACGCGTACTGTTTGCTTCTTGGACCGTACGATTGGCGTCTGAACGGATTCCGGAATCCCGGAGCCTAGGCTGGCATAAGACCCTCACGGTTGGATTGGACATGGGGAAACTGGGTTTTTTCTGAAATTGCTGTTAGCGTTTAAAGCAACATCACCATTGCGTCGGGCAATTCATCTTCCATATTCAAAAAGTGGCGATTGAAATAGCACCCCGTTGCATCAAGAATGCGCACGCTCCGTTCAGCATGAGCAAAAGGGCTGTTCCACGTCCAGGGCCTACGCCAATGCCCCTGATCCAACTCTCTGCCAGCCTTTCATCCACTCGAAGCCAAGGCTCAAATACACGATCGGCTAATGGATCTACAAGAAAAAAGGCGCAGGATTCGATGGATCACCCGGTTCTCCCTGTTTCCCGCGACATATAAGGCGAAGCCGCAACGACTGCGGCTATATCAACTGGTTCTTGGTTTTCTGGAAGGCTCCTGTAGACCTTTATATAGTCAGAAAAGGGAGGGAACAGTCCCTCGCGCTCTTCCAGCGGCCGAGCAGAACCTTCCGGTGCGGTAATAAAAGCGCAGAACTTCTCTAGAGTTTTGGCTTGCGGATTGAACTGGTCCAGCCACAGGAACTGTCCTTGCTCATTGATTTCCAGAAACCACCATTGCCCGTTTTTGTCCACAGCAAAATCAACCGAACCGAAGCAAATCCTTGCCTTCTGGGCAAACGCCAATATTCCTTTCTCAACATCGGGCGGCGTAGGAACGATCTCCACCTGGACGTTGCCCAACCCTGCATCCTGTCGCCAATCGAGGGCCTTCTTGGGATTGCGCAAGGCAAACGAATAAAGCCTGTGGCCCATGAGCACCATGCGGATGTCAAATTCCTTCACTACCATTTCCTGATAAATGCCGGGAGCATAGGTGAGGACTTCATCCGACGGCAGCCGCTCAGGCGTTAACTCGAAAGTCTCCGTCACTGACACGCCACCTTCATTCTCACGCTGCCAAACATGAGGTGTGAACCCCTTGCCGATGGTCCTGTTGGGATTGTGGGCCAGAAACGCCCGGATGCGGCCGGGGGAATTCGATAGCAAAGTTCCAGGAACTCGCAAGCCGCAGGCCCGGGCCAGATGTAGTTGCACCGCCTTGTTGTGGATAAAACGCGCCGCCGAAAACTTGTTGATGCACCAGACGGGAAGGGTTTCCAGCGTATACGCAATGCAGTGGTAAAAGGAGCGATACTCTTGTTCGGCGAATTTCCTGTCAGCTTCTGAGACGTTGGGATTGTGCGTCGGTACGTCTGGCCGGCGGATCCAGACTGCATCGCCCGGTTCTACTGTGAACGGACCCAGCGTCATCTTCGCCTGTGCGTCCAGGAACAGAGAGGCTTGTTGCTGCTCAGTCCATGAAAGTCCGCCCCAGCAAACCACTTGGTACCCAGCTTGTTCCAGCGCCCATTTGACGGGGGCTGTGTGGTTTTCTTTTGCGTACGCGAAAACGATGACCTTCATTCGAGTCCTCCTCGTTCACAAACGTGGATCTGGGAAGCTGGCGTGGCCTCAACCCCATTGGCAAGAGCAAAGGGGCCGCCGACAACAGCCAGCGGCCCGGCTGTTGTTTAGTCATCGTCACCATCTGAGGCAAGGGTACAGAATGTGGTGGTTACGTCTTTATGCGGACTTGTGAAAAATCCGCCAGTGATAGTCTCAAGCTCCTGCGGTGTTAAGTCCCGAGCGAGCTGACGAGCGAGCAACCGATTATCCTGTTTTGTCGACATGATTTCTCTCCTTTGGCTGATTTAAGTCACATATTTGTTTCAGATGTAATCTCCGCCTCTGCCACCTGTTGAGCGGCAACTATCCAACTTGTTGGCTGCCACATTCGGTTCTGTTTTTGGCTGAGACATGTCAACTGTCTTGAATCGCTAAACCTGAATCGACGCAAGATCAAATCAGCTTAAAAAGAATCGTTCTCTGCTTCAATGCTTTCACTCCAAATTTTTCTTATTTTCATTCCCAGAACGGGAGAGATGATGCAGATAGGAATCCTAGTCCTCTTAGGAAGACGCCAGCGCGTTTTCCACCCGGCCTCGGGCTTTGGCCGTCAGAGAAACGACTGCCGGAAGCGCCGGTCCGTCACCACCGCCGCGGCATCGCCATTGATCGCCGCCGCTAGCCCCGCAGCCACCGTGCCGGCCGTGTAGCTGTAAGTATAAGGATGACCGTTGACGGTGATCGTCACCGTCCCCGTATCATAAAAGTTGCCGCCAGCCCCTCCGCCATCGCAGATCATCCCCGGATCGCAAGTTCCTCCGCTGCCTCCGGCTTGCGGCCAGCTCTGCTCGGCTCCCTGGATGGTCACGCTGCCGGTAGCCCGCGACCCGCGCTGCAACGCTCGCTCACGGAGAACGATCCGCCCTTGCCCCCTCCCCGTTCAACCCCGAAAAATATGGACTTACACGATTCAACCCCGGGGTTACGACAGCCGATCCCTAGGTTCCGATTCGTTTGCCCATCTGTCCCTGTCAGAGGTTAGGGTTTTTGATTTTCCGATCATGCACGATGTCGCGATCACGGGCGATCACCCGATCTCTTCCTCCCCTCCCCCTCCCATACCCATCCCAGCTTGGCGTGGGGTTGCGAGGGGTGCATCCCAAGGCATCAGTCAACTATATTATTACCGCCGTTGCTAGCCGCTGTTTTTCAAAGAACCACGCTGCCCGGCCCTGAGGCGGGTGGTAGAGGGTAGAGCATTTTCATCACGCAATCAACCAAGAATTAGGCCATCTTGACAAAGATGGCTTGCGGAAGGGTTCGTCAAACTGCAGAGGAACAAGAAACATCAAGATAGTTCTAATTTTGTGACATCGAATTTCTGTTCTAAGGCCTCATAACCGTTCGAGACGGTCGCTTATTGTAAGAATCACGTGCCCGGCTTTCTTGTCGATGCTTACAGCGTCGAACTGGTCATTAGACACCTGTCAACCCCTCACAAAAATTTCGCGCTTGCCTTGCTGGGCAAAAGTCTCGCCATAAACTACTTCCTTGTTGACAATTTGGTATGGAAAGAAGACTTCCGCCGAATAACCGTCGATATGCTCAACGCAAACCTGAATAGCATCACTTTTCTGATCAGACTCAGGCAAATTCACAACCACATCAAAAACCATTGTGACTGCTTTGCATTTATTAGCCCGTGCTATTTCTTGAAATGAACTTCGCAAGACGTAGATCAAGTCTTTGGACTTTGGGCGATCCGTATCGGGATCATCGGCCCACACGTCAACGATTGTTCCGTCCGGCTTCATATATCCCCCGTACGGATAAAATTCGCCGTATTGCCTCAGCATCTTTTCTGCCAAGGGGAATATGGCATTCATCAGCCTTTCTGACTCCTGTTTTGCATTCATCGTAGGAAAGTATTCAGCGCGGGCAGTCGGATAGCTTGGCTACTGAATGCTGTGGTCGGACTCGCGGAATAAGTCAAACCCCTTCAGCCATTCTTTGTCACCAATGCCCGGACTCTCCCGGCCGTCCAACTTCACTCGACCCTCTTGATTCTTTACCCGGTCGATAATGCCGCGCATCTTGTTCCAAATGATAACCCCGCACTTCGCGCCGTCTGCGCTCCACACGACCCGAACATCTTCTGGCACAACATTCAGGATTTTGGCTTTATCATAAATCTGAACTCGCTGGCGTATCTGTTGATCCGCTACGGCAAAGACATACAAGTAGCCCGTATCTCCATCATCTTCGAAAACAGCAAATAGATCGTCGAGACCCTTGTCGAAGACAATGAAATTTGTCTCGATCGGAGTCTCATCTTCCGGTCGTGGTAGCGCATCCGGATCGTATTCCTTTACCTTTTCCTTCCAGAATCTTTGCCGTGCCCGAATGAACTTCTCTTGGTCCATATATTTATCAAAACTCCTCAACCAGTCAGTATCGGCAATCGCTGGGCTCGCGGGATTATTCATGGGTGCGGCCACTTGTCGGTTGTTGGCTAGATCTATGACGCCACGCATTCGGCCCCAAATCGCGACAGCACATTTTGTACCATCGCGCGACCACAAAATCTGTATATCCCTTTCTTTGATTTCCCATGGCTGATCTACTGTTGGGGGAACATCGATAGCAAAAAAATCACCGTACTGTTCCTCGATACCTAGCCCCTTTTTGAGAAGCTTGCCAGTAGTGAATTCAGGGTCGTTGCGATCTTTTTTCCTGAGCAATAAACGATAAGTATTGTGGCCACCACGGTCTATCACGTCTTGGAATTGAAAAATTTCTCCATCTTGAGTCTTGCGTGCGTAACAAATTGTTCATTTCGAAAATACAGCCCGATGTTGGTCTTGAGCCTCTACCCAGGAGAGCCATTGAGCAGTGATTGGAGGCATAAATATTGGTAATAGCAAACCACCGCCCTTGTACGAGTAATACCGCGCCCCAAAATAATCGAGGCCCGTTTCAAGATCGCGCTTCTTGCCCGTAAATTTGTAATCGTTGGTGTCGTTGTCGACGAACTTCAGCTCGCCGCCCCAGGGATAGTAGTCCGACTCGGCCTTGATCACCCCGGCAGAGTCGGTAATGACCGAAGCGGTCTTCAAGTGGTCAGAGAAGTAATAGAACACGCCGGCCGTTCCGGTACACCGCGACGATTGGTTACTCAATCGGCTGCAAAGAGCAAATAATCTTCTCTATTATGGGCTCTTCAAGTTCTTTTTTATCTTGCAACATATTGTATGTCGCATATAGCATCAACTGGCCTGATCGAAGCCACCATTCTTTCCAAAAAAGACTTCCCTTCTGATATTGAGCATAAAAGCCAGAAAATCGAGAGTAACTAACGCGATGAAGCTGAATGTTGCTAGCCGCGGTTGACTGTGCAAACTCTCTAAGGTCTTGATCCGTCACTGGCCCCTTATCCTTTCGTGCCGAGCTTACCTGCAGTATTCCGAGAGAAGGGCTACCACGAAAGGTTACACACTCCTTCTCTTCAATACCAGTCCACCCTGGTGGCAAATTGATTGACCACCACGCAGATTTGAAGACGTGTGCGACTCCATTACTTGTCATAGTAGATTACCCGTCCATTCTTGCCGGTTGATCGCTCATACTTCTTAAGTTGACTGCGACCGGCAGCTTGCCCACTTGGCGTTCTAGGCTTATATTCCAGCGGATGACCGGATTTTGTAACTGCGTCCGGCTTGACAGTCTTGCCTGTCTTGGGATCCGTGAGACGTGGTTCCGATTTCCAACCTGCTTTTTGCTTAACCTTATCAGCCAATTCTGCATGCTTTTCTCTCCCGGTCGCCGCATCCACGTTCTCACCCCCTTTCTTACCGTTTCGCAGGCGTGCTCCGTCACCACTCGTCGACACCTGAGGCTCGGGGTCGTGTTGGGTTTCCTGCAGTTGCCCCGGCTTCGCAGCAACACGTGAAACATTTCCCCCCATCCTCTCTCCGGAATCAACGCTTTCCGGAAAGATCATTTCACCGACGAACATTGCTATGCCCGCAAGTGGACCGAGCAGACGCCCTCCTGCGGCCTCGCCAGTAGCTGCAGCTTCCTCTTCGGCCAATGCTCTTTTACCAGCTTCGTCGATTAATTTCACGTCCTCGGCTGTCGGCGTGGGCAGAGTCGGAGTGTCACACGATGGGCAGTGCCCATCCGCATCCACCTTGCTAGCCGGATTGCCTCCCACAAATCCATACAGATTCAACGATTGCGGGTCGCCAAAATTCGCATACGGTACCGGGACCGGCGCTGCCGACCAATCCGCGCTGACCCACCTTCCCAAGCCGTTCGAGTAATACCGCGCTCCGAAGTAATCGAGGCCGGTTTCCAGATCGCGCTTCTTGCCCGTAAATTTGTAATCGTTGCTGCTGTCGTTGTCGACGAACTTCAGCTCGCCGCCCCAGGGGTAGTAATCCGACTCGGCCTTGATCACCCCGGCAGAATCCGTAATCACCGACGCCGTCTTCAGATGGTCAGAGAAGTAATAGAATACGCCGGCCGTTCCGGTGGGGCCGTCACGGCGAGCAACTCGCTCGCCGTCAAAAAACACATATTCACTTTTCAGCGTTCCCGCCAGATCGGTTTCCGCCACCACGCCCGGCGTCATGTACCAGTAAAGTGTGCCGTTGGCAGCCAGGTTTCCGTTTGACTTGCGCACCCGGTTGCCGTCGCCATCGTAGGTGGTTAGCAGCTGTGTACTGCTCAGCACAACATTGCCAAGACGCACATTTAGGATGAAATTAGCGGAGACGGAACTGTTAGGGATTCATCCACAAGCCTTTTGCCTCGTGTATCAAAAAGGACGGACAGACGAGCTATCTCGCTGCTAAGCCATTCGTGCAAATTCTGCCATGAATAGGACGCAGTCGGGAGAAGTGTTTCTTTTCCTCGCTGGAAAAGGTAAATGCGCGAATCAACCCGATCAATACAGACGCTTGATCCATCAAAGCCGTATCCACCGAACGCTAGGAATCGTTTGCGGTCGTGAGGCGGCCAGTTGCGATTTTCGAGTTCGATATTGAACGGGAGATCAAAAAACGGGTCCTCCCGATACAGCAATTGGCCCGGCCGATGAACACCATAGACGCTTAATGCTCCAGAGAACAAAATTACGCCATTGTGCCCCCGCAGGAATTCAACTAGAGCCATCGGCATTTTTAAACCTCGCGCTGCAACTAAAAGCACGTCCTCGGGTGCGCCCTTGAAAAGGATATTGAGATATGCCAGAGGCCCCACCCAGGGTACGTGCGTCCGATAAAGAGCACTGTCATTCTCTCGATCATTGGCAACTTGGAAATGTGATAAAGCTTTTAATAGGTTCATAGTCATCTTGAATTTTTGCTCACCAAGTGGATCCACTAAGTGCAAGTCTTCGGATCGCACTTTGATTTTGGTTGCCTCTTTATGTGTGCGCCATCTTTGTCCTGATAAAGTGTATCGCCATTTAGATTCCTCCAAATATGATCCTTCCCCAAGAAAAAGGTCTCGCCTTCCGGGGTCTTGGCTAGAGTTCCCGGATCCAAGTTCTTTGCTGCCTTGTCTACGTCGGCAATAAGCACCCCCAATAGAGGATCGGAGTGGAGCCCCGTTTGTGATTCTGATCTATTCAATCGATAGCTACCGTATATCTGGATAGCCATGTCGATGGTTTGCAGGGCCGTTAGCGCGCGGCTAAGTAACGGTCCAGTCGTGGGATTACGGAAGTCGCCTCCATGCTCCGCAAGGTTTCCCTGCGCACCCTTTACGAATCGGACATTATTTGGGTTCCCGGCCAGCTCGGGATGCCCTTTCACGCTGTTAATGTGGTGGCCTTGATAGCCGCTGACTCTGCCGGTCTGTAAGAGCTCAGTCTTTTCAGCGGCAGTCCAGTTAAGTGTGCCTTCTTTTCCACTCGCCACGCGTGCCCGTTCTTGTTTCCAGGCCTGCCGCACTGCCGTTTGCCGCTGGGATTCGACAGATTGATGCCCGTCCCGATCAGGATACGTTTCCGGATTGCTCGGGTACCGATACAGGTTTAGCGTTTGTGGATTCAGGCAATCGGCATAGGGTACAGGCTCTGGCGTTTTTGACCAGTCAGCAGTCACGAAACGAGCCAGCCCGTTCGAGTAATACCGCGCGCCGAAGTAATCGAGCCCGGTTTCAAAGTCGCGCTTTTTGCCTGTAAATTTGTAATCGTTCGAATCGTTGTCGACGAACTTCAGCTCGCCGCCCCAGGGGTAGTAATCCGACTCGGCCTTGATCACCCCGGCAGAATCCGTAATCACCGACGCCGTCTTCAGATGGTCAGAGAAGTAGTAGAACACGCCGCCCGCACCGGTCGCGCCGTCGCGGCGGGCGACGCGTTCACCATCAAAAAACACATATTCACTTTTCAGCGTTCCGGCCAGATCGGTTTCCGCCACCACCCCCGGCGTCATATACCAATAAAGCGTGCCGTTGGCCGCAATATTTCCGTTTGACTTGCGCACGCGGTTGCCGTCGCCGTCGTAAGTGTAGGTGTAGCCGGCGGCGCCGGTCAGGCGGTTCTCCTGGTCGTAGCTGTAGGTCTGCGTCGGCGGCGTGGCGTTGAACGTCATATTGCCCGCGGCGTCGTAGAGGTAGTCCGGCGTTCCCGTGGCGTGGATCCGGTTTTGCAGGTCGGCGGTAACGTTCAGGCTCTCCGCCGAGCACTTGGTCACGGTCTTCGAGAGCAGGTTGCCCCACGGATCGTAGGAGTAAGCGTTGCCCCAGAACTTCTTCTGGCCCCCCAGAACCGTTGCGTTGCAGTCCGTCCCGGCATTCTGCGCCGAGATCAATCGGTTCAGCGGGTCATAAGTGAACGTCTGGTTGCGCGTCGTGTCCTTGTTGTTGGTAATGCCCCAGACGTTGCCGTTATCGGCGCCACTGCCTGTGGTTCCGTTCCCGGCGTGGAAGTCATAGCCGATGCTGAATACGGTTTGCGAGCCAAAGGTGGCCGACATGTTCAACGGCTGCAAGCGCTTGTTGTAGCTGAAAGCGTTGGTGATCCCCGCAAACGTTCCGCTGTTGCCGCTGACGAACCCTGTCAGCACACTGTCCGGGCCGAAGCTCGCACCCTTATCCACCTAGGATGCTAAATCGTGATTATCCAGCTCGCCGGTCGGAACTGAACGTCTCCAGCCCCAAGTTATGAATGGTCTCAGCTTGCCACACGGCCAGCTGTTCGCGGGCTAGACTGGGCTTCTTTAAGAGCTTGTCTCGAAGTAGCCGGACCCTCAAAGCGATCTCGCCCTCCCATTCCACAGTTAGATTCACACTTTTTAGAAGTGTATCGATCACATTCGCTGCGGCAGTTGTTTCTCCAGCCTGCACAAGCGCGTAGGCTAGTGCCTCGTAGCAATGGGGGTTAACATACCCAGCCTTGTTCGGCCTCGTTAGTGGCTCAAAGGCTTTTGCCACACCTTTTGCTGTTTCAAGGCTCGTCAAAAATGGGACTTCCTTCTGCATCTCCGAACCCAAAACACTTTCCAGGTCAGATCTGTCAGCAATCCAACGTTTGTTCGGCCCGACACGGTGACCGAAAGTAAAGTGAAGATGCTTTATTGGAACGTAGAGGGGAAGGAAGAATATGTTCACGTAAAAATCCCTCTTGCTGAAAGCAGATGGTTCCAAATGAAATCCGCGCAACACCTGGCCCAGCGGTTGCATGAACATCAGCGCCCCCTTGACCGCAAAGCCGGGGAGACCAGGCAAAAGCCGCTTCTCGATCGCAAGAAATTCCTTGGTTGTCATTGTGGCTTAATCTCCTTTACGGGCACGCTGCTGCCACCCGGAATCTGCGACTGGATTTGCTGAGTCCGCGCGGGTGTTAACGTGGCACTGCCTGTTTTAAGATCATATACGGCTGTCGGGGCTTCAACTGGGCCTTCTACAACGTCTGCACGAATAGACCCAGGCGTTCCATAGCGAACCTGTGCACCGCCCTGATATGAAACTTCTGTGGAAAGGTTTGAATTACCTAGGCCTTCCACCAAATCTGCGAATTCCGAATGAACGGCCGTTCCATACACTGCGCCACTGCCTGGGCCTAGGTTGTCAACAGCTTGAGTAGCCAAACCTGTCAGTGTAGCCCCTGTTGAGGTTGACGCGCCTTCGAGTGCTCCAATAATCGGCCCGGAGGCTACCCCGGCCGCAGCGGACACCACTGTCTGGGTGACGACTGAGGCTTGTGCTTGAGTCTGATTCGAAGGAGTGACGGCTGTTGGCAGCGGTATCGCCTGACTTGCAATCCCGGAAGCCACATTGGGAGCAGTTACCATCCTGCCAGCTTGCACGGCCTGGGCCCCCAATCCTTTCGCAGAGCCGATTGCTAAATTCTTGGCATATGGCTTTACTCCGCCGTCCCGCCCAATACCGGCTGCAATCCCTGCGACGATGTTAAAGACGCAAACCGCGTCGCAGTGTCCGTCCATATCCGCATTCGAGAGTGGACTGTTCTTGGCGTAACTGTAGAGATTGAAACTCTGCGGGTTACCAAAATCCGCATATGGAACCGTTGCGGGTTTAGCCGCCCAGTCCGGCGTGGTGAACCGTCCCAGCCCGTTCGAGTAATATCTGGCCCCGAAATAATCTAGTTGTGATTCCGTGTCTCTCCGTTTTCCGGTGAATTTCAGCTCATTCACTCCCGGCCCTGCTACGAGAACCTCAGTTCCAAACGGATAATAGTCAGATTCTTCCTCAACTGTCCCAGCGGCACTTGCCACAACGCTGGTTGATCCCAAGTGATCGGAGAGATAGTAATGCACTGTGGCCGGCAAATCGATGCGGGCGATGCGCTTGCCGCCGAAGTAAATGTATTCGGCAGTAAGAGTGCCAGCGCCATTGTCTTCTGCCAATGTATTTCCGCCCATGGACCAGAAGCGCTTCACCGCCGCACCGGTGCTGCTGCTGGACTTCAGCACGCGCTCGCCATTGCCGTCATACGCGTAAGTCATTCCAGCGGTCAAGGAGAGACGATTCTCCTGGTCGTATGTGTAATTGGCAGTGAGATATGCCAGGAGATTTCCGGCGGCGTCATAGTTCAGACCCGTGGGCCGATTCTGCAGGTTCCCACTGAGCGTAAAGTTACCGCCGTGCGCTTTACCGCCCATGGGAGAAATCTGCAAGTTGCCCCAGGCGTCCATCGTGTAATTCTCGCCCCAGGAATATGCTCCCGTGTTAGCCGAGGACCATCCGGAAGTCACACGATTTAAGGCGTCATAGGTAAATGCCTGCGAGCGATTGGCATCGCGGTAATTTGTAATACCGAAAACGTTCCCATTATCCGTGCCGCTGCCCGCAGTGCCATTTCCGGCATGGAAGTCGTAGCCACGATCCATGATGTTGCCAAAGTGTTGCGAATCAGTGCATGAGGTCGGCAGCGTTCCCGAAGTGAGAGTTGTGATACGGCAAAGCTGTAGGCGCAGGTTGTATTGGAAGCTCTGGTTGAGAGCGGGAGTGCTCCCGTTCAGCAAACCTTTGAGTGATCCATCCGGGTTGTAATTGGCCGAAGTTACATAACTCGTTCCATTTCCGTCCACAGCGGAAACCAACCTGCCAGCGGAATCCAGCGTGTACGTTACGATCCGCCCGCTGGGGTAAGTGAGTGTCTTAACCGAGCCATCGAGATTGTAAGTGTAACCAGTGCTCTTTGAGACGCCGGTAATCGTCCGCGTCTCCGTCGTCAGCCGTCCCAGAATGTCATACGTGTAGGTGGCTGTTCCAGCCTGGTCGGTCAGCAAAGTCAGATGGCCTTTGGCGTTGTCGCCGGAGTCGTAAACGTAACTCACCACCGGCGCCGTGATCGGGCAAACTGGAGGACTGAAAGTGTGCGCCTGGTAATCGCGTTTGGTGGGGCGATGCAGTTCGTCGTAACAGTAGCTGACCGGCTGCGTGGCCGTGCCGGTCTGGTTGGGCGCAGGAGAGCTCTTCATCAGCAGCTCGCCGTCATTGTCGTAGAGATAACTAATCGCCCCTGACTCAGGGTTCTTCGCCGTCAGCAGCCGCGACAATGAATCATACGTAAAGCGCCGCACCCGCCATGGGCTGGAGGCGTCATTGCTCGGCGACGAGCCGCAGCCGGTGCCGGTCGCGGCATCTCCATGCTGTTCCACACAAGTGAGGTTGCCCAACGCGTCATAGTTGTAGAGCGTTCGCATCGCCACCAGCGGGGAGATTGGCGTCAAGGCCGTTCCCGTGGACCACAGCGCCTGCATCGGATTGACCGAGCGGTCGTAGAGGACAAGATTGCCATCGGTTTCGAGAAGCAGCTCGTAGCGGCCGTTGGGAGAAACAAAGCATTGGCCGGTGCCCATCCATCCGCCGCCGCCGGCGCCAATCCCCAGGTCACAGCCAGGATGGGTCATGCTTCCCGCCCACCAGCCTTGCGCTGTTCCGGCATTCCAGGCAGAACGGAAGATCAGGAAACGGCCATCATCCCATAGCTCCAGCCGTTGCGAGAGTGTGCTGGCCGTACCGCTCGACCACAGCGCCGCTCCGCTGGTTGAATAAACTACAAAATTTCCGTCCGCCTGCATGACCGCGTATGCGCCAGGATGGTTATAGGTCGCGCTGTTCCACGTCACCGTGTAGACGTTGTTGACGAGGTTGTAGAGCACCAGATTGCCGTCATATTCCATTCCCAGGCGGTACTGTCCATGGGGCGAAACCAGGCATTGTCCGGGAGAGAGCGTCTGCGGGGCATTCAGGGCCCAGCCAATGTTGCAACCCTGTGACATGAAGGGCCCCGGGCTAGGCGTAGCGTAGGTCCCCGCCTGCCACTTCAGAACATACAGCACGAAGTCGCCGTTGTCCTGGACCTCGAACCCGCCCGCGCCGCTCCCTGTGGTTCCGGTGGACCACAAAGCCGTATTGCCAGGCGTGTAAAGAACAAGATTGCCGTCGGTCTGCATGAAGGCGTGGTTATTGGCGTTTTGCCCGGCCACCACCCCCGGCTCATCCACTTCCACCAGCCGGCCCAGCGCATCCGAGCAGGCGCGGCGCTGCTTGCCGGCTTCGTCGGTGGTTG
This sequence comes from Terriglobia bacterium, assembly GCA_041488515.1. Taxonomy (GTDB): domain Bacteria; phylum Acidobacteriota; class Terriglobia; order Terriglobales; family Acidobacteriaceae; genus Angelobacter. The sequence goes on from JBGPPK010000011.1 coordinate 209,972, forward strand.
TGTTGCAGACTCCCGGTACTCCGTCAGGTGAATCATCGTATTTCACTTTGGCGATGCTGCCGTCTTGTTTCGTGGTCTGGGTCACGCGGTCCAGCCCATCGTACAGGTTGGTGGTGATGCCATCCGTTGGGCCCGTGGTGGTGAAGTGCGGATTGCTCACCGTAGCGGCGTGCCCGGCCAGATCAAACGTGGTATCGACTGTGGCCGTGCCGTCCGGCAGCAGGTGCTGGCTCTTATAGCCTCGGCCCAGGCCATCGAA
>JBGPPK010000012.1:0-176183 GCA_041488515.1 Terriglobia bacterium
GCTTGAATATCCGCAACGCGGAAATTCATAAAGCTGTTGATGTGATTCGGGTCGGGGACGCTGAGCGTTACCGTCGGCTTATCCGGGGTCGGCCCGCCCCCAACGTTCAGAATCATCCAGATATTCGCAAGCTGAAGGTACCCAGGCGCGTTGCCGTCACCCAGGCTCAGAATGCGAGCGTCGAAGACCTTTTCGTAGTAGCGAGCCGATCGCTCGATGTCGGCGACGGTGAGAAAATGAGCGATGCTGATCCCCTCTCGCGGGGGCATCTCATAGCTCTTCTGCTCGACTTGTACGCTGCTCATTGACGACTCCAATTCCCATCAGAGGTGTCGGATGCTCTTGAAAAAAAACAGGATGTCACTGACAGCAAACGAAGTCAGACAACAGGTGTTTCATCTGCAACGTGGCCGGCCGGGGGTGCCCGAGTAAGAGAGTTTCAGATACGGGCAGACGGCATGATTCTGGGCCCCCGCTCCCCCTAAGGCCCTGAGGTCTAGCAAAACGCCCTCAATGCGTAATACCCCGTCAAACCGGACGGGAGGAGAAAACAGAACAGCGCGAGTGGCGATTTTTTTGAGCGGCAACCGGCGGCCGCCCAGTTTAGTAACGCAGGCCGAGCGCGATCGCCACGAATTGTGTGTTGATATGCCTTGTAGGCGCGTAGTGATAGCGGGCTTCGGCATAGATACGGTAGGGCGCTCCGCCGACCCGGAAGGTCATGCCGCCGCCTGCATTTCCGCCGGGCACGCTGGAAGTTGCACTGGCTAAAGTCTGGCTGGCGGTCACGAATCCGGCAGTGCAGTTGAATCCCCACCAGAGCCACGACTGTGTGCAAGGCGTCCCAGAGCCGAAGACGGTAACCGATTGCGATAGGTGGGAGTAGCGAACATACAAGCCGCCGCCGCCGATGAGATATGCGCCGAAAAACTGGCCCCGTAACTCGAAGCGATAGTTTCCAGTCAACACATAGAAGTCGGTATAGGCATTGAGATTGCTGGCCTGCAACACCGTCCGCAGAGGTTGCAGCGAGTCGCCTTCGGGATATGTACGGTTCCACATGAACTCGGCAATGATTGCATGGCGCTTGTTGATGTTGTAACCTACGCCGCCGACAAGTCCCCAGCCGACGGTGACGAGTTTTGCCGTGGGGTTGAGAGGGACATTGACCACACCAGCAAGGTTGGTGTTGATTTTGCAATGGTCCTCGCAGGCAGATTCCATTTGCGCATAGGCTGACTGCATTGAAGCCAGGGCTGCCATCGCGATGCCCAGTAGAATTGCGCTCGTCATTTCATTTTTCAACCTGCTCGACTCGAGGGCTGCGGGGATGCGGTCCCTCAAACGTAAGGAAGCCGGCGTTGTCTCCAACTGAGAGATGAGCAGAGCAGATGAGAGGATGGCCCAAGCCCAATGCCTCCAGTTTCGGGAGGGGTAAAGCAACGCGCCGGACACATGGCGCGCCGGCACTGAAGTCCGGCTTGCTTAGCCTAGCCAAGAACTACGGTTTACAATCCCTGCATGCGCTTGAAGAACAAGGTTGCCATCATTACCGGTGGGGGTAGCGGAATCGGCAAAGCCATTGCCGTGACGTTCGTCCACGAAGGTGCCAAGGTAGTGATTGCCGGACGAGATAGCAAGAAGCTGGCTCTTGCTGCCGAAGAAATCGGCTCCGGATGCATGGCGGTCACTGCGGACGTGAGCCACGACAATGAAGTGCAGAAGCTGGTCACGGCGGCTCTGGAGAAATTCAAGCTCGTCAACATCCTGGTCAATAACGCAGCGGTGCTGCTGCCGGGAACGGCGGAATCGCTCAGCGAGCAGGATTTTGACCAGACTTTTAGCGTGAATGTTCGCGGTGTGTGGCTGCTCTCCCGCAAGGTGCTGCCGCACATGCGCGCTGCCGGCGGGGGGTCCATCATCAATATCGGCTCCGTGCTGAGTTTGCTGGGTGCGCGCAACCGGGCGGCATACTCAGCTTCGAAAGGCGCGGTGTTAGCTATGACCAGGGCGATGGCTCTGGACCACGCCGCGGAGAATATCCGCGTAAACTGCATCTGCCCCGGGATCGTAGAAACAGAGCTGGTGGCGAAGTTCAACCTGGATGAGAACGTCCGCCGCCAGCGTGTGGCCATGCATCCGATCGGCCGCTTCGGCCAGCCGGAAGACGTGGCCAGTGCCGCGGTTTTCCTGGCCAGCGACGAATCCGGCTGGACAACCGGCAGCGCTCTCACGGTGGATGGTGGGTATAGCGTCCAGTGACTTTCTGCGCCATATAAGCTCAAGAAGAAGCACGATCTGCAAACCCGGAAGATGAGGGAATCATGCGCCAAAGGAGAAAGCCTCTCCGCCCCAGCACCGCCAAAAATCTGCCCACTGCCGATGTAATGCAATTCGAGCCGCTGGCGCGCCGACGCCTCTCCAAAATGGCGTATGACTACGTGCGTTCCGGCGGCGGCGATGAGATCTCCATGAGCGAGAACAGGCGAGGCTTTGAGCGCCTGCAACTTGCACCCAACGTCCTGTGCGACGTTTCCCGGATCGATACGCGCCTCAATCTCTTCGGCGGCGAACTCGAATCCCCCATTCTGCTTGCGCCGGTGGCCTATCACCGGCTGTACCATCGCGAAGGCGAAATTGCCACGGCGCGCGGGGCCAGCGCGGCGGGCGCCGCCTTTGTGATCAGCTCTTTCACTACAACCTCGATTGCAGAGATCGCGCGCAACACGCAGCGCCCAATCTGGTTCCAGCTCTACGCGCAGCGTGACCGCGCTTTCACCAAAGACATGGTGCAACGCGCGGTGGCCGCGGGCTGCACGGCTGTCTGCCTGACCGTGGATACACCGGTGCTCGGCTGCCGTTACGGGCAACTCTCTTTTGCTCTGCCCAAGGGCATGGAGTGCGTTCATCTGCGTGGCCTCGAATTCAAGAGTGCCATTACCGGACACAAGACCCAGCGCGCCGGCATTTACGACGCCCTGTTTGATCCTTCCTTCAATTGGAACGACCTGGAATGGCTGCGCTCCGCTGCCGGCGTGCCGGTGCTGCTGAAAGGCGTGCTTACCCCGGAAGATGGCAAGCGTGCCGTGGAGTGTGGCGCCGACGGCGTTATCGTTTCCAATCATGGCGGCCGCAACCTTGATATGGTCCCGGGCACGATTGACGCCTTGCCTCGTGTGGTTGAAGCTGTCGCCGGCCGCATTCCTGTCATGCTCGATAGCGGCATTCGTCGCGGGACTGACGTGCTCATGGCGCTGGCGCTGGGGGCCAAAGCGGTGCTGATCGGAAGGCCCTTTGTTTATGGGCTGGCGGCAGGCGGGGCCCAGGGAGTGGAGCGTGTGGTTTCTATTCTGCGTGATGAGCTCGAGCGCGCGATGGCGCTTACCGGCCGCCGCTCGCTGGCCGAAATCGATTCCTCTGTGCTCTGGCGCAGGCTGCCCTGACGCGGACTCGTTTTTAACGCGGATGCATTAGCCCCCGCTTGCGCAGGCCGGAGCATGACGAGTGGGGTGGGTTTCAGCGTGCCGCTAGTTGACGGCACTCCTCGCACTGGCACATCTCACGCAAATAGTCCCATGAATAGATGCCGCTGGCGTGGCCATCATTCCAGGCAATGTTCAGGGCATAGCGCCCCACTGGCTTGACTTCCTTGGGCTTGGCCGGTTCCTTGTACATGGGCAACAAGGTGTTGGACGGCTTGGGAGGTTCTCCTGGCGCGCGGTGGTGATTATTCCGCTCCTCCGTGCAGGTGGCGCAGGGACAGGCATCGCGCAGCCACTGAAAGGCGTAGTGGGTGCGATGGCCGTCGTCCCACTCAATGTCGACTCCGGTTCCCGTGGTGACGTTGACCTTGACCGATTTGGGGTTGATCACGCCCATAGGTCAAGTATATACAGTCCTGCTTTTGTCTCGATCGACCGATTTCTTTGCCAATTTTTTGTCGACAAAAGGCGAAGAAATGTAATTATCTGTTCTCTGACGCCTGGGTGCAGTGGAATAGCATCGCGAAAGGGAACATGCGCAGCTCCAATTCCTGGTACACGTGATCAAAATGCGTACGCAGGTGAGGCAGGACCGTGCGGGTGAACTGATAGACCAGCACCTCACCCCCGGGGTTCAATACCTCCCGTATTTGGCGCGTGATCTTTTCCCGCATCTCGAACCGCATGTGATTGAAGGGGATACCGGAAATAATGTAGTCGGCGCCATCCAGCTTCAGCCGGTCCAGCTCTTTCTGCACGTTTTCGGCCGACCCGTGTACCACGTGAAGCCGAGGATCGGGGAAGTTGCGTTCCAGGTGGCGGACGAAACGCTCATTCATTTCAAAGGCGATGAGCCGGGCGTCAGGGGCCATTCTGGCCAGGATGTGCGACGTGATGGTACCCAGGCCGGGGCCGTATTCCACAATGGTCCGGGCGCGGGTCCAATCGACTTTACTGAGCATCCGGCCAATCAGGAAACGTGAACTGGGGATCAGCGAACCAAGCATCATGGGGTGTTGGAGGAAATTCTTGGCAAACAGCAGGGTTTCTTCACTGCGCGAAGTTTTGCGTAACATGTGTGTGATCGGTTCCTTAGTGGCGCTCTGGCCCGCGACTCAACCATACTCGCCTCATCTCTGAGATGTAAAGCGGGAGATGTATAGAGTGAGATGTAAAAAGAAAGACTCACGGCAGCTCCGGACGGGCAATTCTTTGCTGGAAAGCGCTCCTTTTTCAGCAACTTGCACTTTCTTGAGCCGCAGATGTGAGGGGAATTCCCGGATTGCCGCGTGATCGAATCCAGCATAAAATCAGATTTCAAGGACGCAACTGTACAGACGCGACTTTCAGACGTAGCTTTCACACGTGGCTTTCAGAGAGAACTCAGGGAACTCCATTGAATCTTGTTCGCGCCATCTATCCGGGCTCGTTTGATCCGCTCACCAACGGTCATCTTGACTTGATTGAGCGGGGCAGCAAGATTTTTGATGAACTGATCGTCTCTATTCTGCGCAATGCGGAAAAAGATCCGCTGTTTACTCTGGCGGAGCGGCTGCAAATGCTGGAAGAGATGGTCAAACGCTACGACAATGTGCGCGTGGAGACTTTTGAAGGCCTGCTGGTGGATTACGCCATGCAGAAAAAAGCCAAGGCAGTGCTTCGCGGCATTCGCGCCATCAGCGACTACGAATACGAACTGCAGATGGCCCTGATGAACCGCAAGCTGCAGCCGCAACTGGAAACCGTATTCATGATGCCTGCGGAAGCGTATTCCTATCTGAGTTCTCGGCTGGTCAAAGAAGTGTTTCGCCTTGGCGGTTCCGTGCGCGGGCTGGTGCCGGAGCTGGTGGAACAACGGCTGCGGGAAAAATTCCATGGCACCGCAGCCACAATTTAAATGAGGTTCAAATGGCGACCGTACCCGCTGTAAAGCAGTTCAGTGACCGTGTTAACCGCATTGAGATCTCAGCCACCATGGCGGTGGTTGCAGAGGCGGCCAAGTTAAAAGCGGCCGGGGCCGATCTGGTGGAGTTTGGTGCGGGCGAACCACATTTTTCCACGCCACAGCACATCAAGGAGGCGGCCATCGCCGCCATCAATAACGATTGCACTCGTTATACCGCTGTGGGCGGCATACAGGAGCTCCGCACCGCCATTGCCCGCCGCCACGGCGCTGATTTCGGTTCCTTGTACCAGCCCGGCGATTGCATGGTCTCCACCGGCGGCAAGCTGGCCCTCTTTAACGCAATCCAGGTACTGGTCGACCACGGAGACGAGGTCATTGTGCCTGTCCCTTACTGGGTTTCTTTCAAGGACATCATTGAGTATGCCGGCGGCAAATGCGTTTTCGTCGAGACCGAAGAATCCGAGAACTTTCGCCTGACGCCGGAGATGATCGAGCGCCAGATCACGCCGCGCACCCGCGCCATCATCATCAACAGCCCGAATAATCCCAGCGGGGCAGTGCTGGATCCAGTCGATTTCACCGCGATTCTGCGCGTGGCGCACCAGCGCGGCATCTACGTGATCGCCGACGAGTGCTACGTCTACCTGAATTTCACGCCGCGCAGATTTTCTGCCGGCTCAATCAGTGACGTGAAGCAGCACCTGGTGATTGTGGGCTCACTGTCCAAAACTTACGCCATGACCGGCTGGCGTCTGGGATATGCGCTCGCTCCGCCCCCCATCATCAATGCCATGACCAAGCTGCAGAGCCAGAGCACGTCCAGTACGGCGCATATGGTCCAGATGGCCGCCATGGCCGCCGTAACCGGCCCGCAGGATTGTGTCGAGAAAATGAAAAAAGATTATGTGATGCTGCGTGAGCTCATGCTGGGCCATCTGAAGCTCATTCCGGGCGTGACCTGCGTGAAGCCTGAAGGAGCCTTTTACGTATATCCCAACGTTTCCGCCTACTTCGGCAAGGCAGGGATCACTTCAGCCGCGGACGTTGCCAAACGCCTTCTGCATGAGGCCCACGTTGTCACCGTCCCGGGCGAAGCCTTTGGCACTCGCGACCATATACGCTTGTCTTATGCCACCGCGCCCACTGAGATCGAACGCGGCCTGGAACGCATGCAGGAGTGGTTCGGGAAGCTGTAAGGCTCCGCCAAGCAGCCTAGCCGACGCTTTTCGACGGGAACGGTCTATGGCTGGGCAGGGGCGGATGGTTTTAAAGTCCGAGCTGCTGCTGGACAACGCGCAGCCTTTTTTGCGAGTCTAACGTTTTCTAGGCCCCTGACGGCACGATCATCACCAGCATGCCTGACCTTTATCCTTTACTTTTGCAGCCGCAGTTTCACGAACGCGTCTGGGGCGCCCACGATCTGGCCCCGTTTTATGCGTGTGAGATTTCCGGTGGCCCGATCGGCGAGGCCTGGCTTACCGGCGATGACTGCAGCGTCGCCAATGGTCCTCTCGCTGGCCGCACCCTCGCCGAGCTTGCCCGCCAATTCGGTGCTCGGCTGCTGGGCGAAGTGGACGGCGATGACGCTCGCTTTCCGTTATTGATCAAGTTTCTTTTTCCCAGGGAAAAGCTTTCCGTACAGGTGCATCCCGACGACGAGGGTGCGGCGAAGGCCGGCCAGCCCTGCGGTAAAAACGAGTGTTGGTACGTGCTGCGCGCCGGCCCCGGGGCACAGGTAGGATTGGGATTGAAACCGGGAACGAGCAAAGACGATGTCGAACGCGCCATCCGTGAAACCCGCATGGAGCATCTGTTGAACTGGATTGACGTTCATGAAGGCGACATGATCTACGTTGATGCAGGCACCGTGCATGCGATCGGTGGCGGCGCTGTCATCGTGGAAACGCAGCAAAACTCCGACACCACCTACCGTCTTTATGATTACGGACGCCCGCGCGAGCTCCACATCGAAAATGGTTTGCGGGCGACTAAAGAGCGGACCCACGCGGGCAAAGTGGTTGCTGGCCACTTGCAAATAGAGCCGGGAAAGACGCAGATCAACCGCGTGACCTCGCCATTCTTCATCGTGGACCAGTTTACGGTGACGCGTCCCTGGGAGTTCCGTCGGCCTCGCCACGTGAAACGCAGCGTATGGTGTCTAGTGGCCACAAGGGGATGCGGAGTGATTGAAAGTGAGGGCTCGGCTCCGGTAACCTTCGCAGGCGGTGAGGTTGTGGTCGTTCCCGCCATGGTGGAAAAGTTTATGCTGAAGCCGCAATGGGAGCTGGAATTTCTTTGCGCCTCGCTGCCGGTGGAACGCGTGGGCCATCCCGTGACAATCCTGGATGAATCGCGTTTCTCAACGCTTTAGCGCCGAGCAAACGACGGCCGGGTTAAGAACGTTGGGCTTCAGCCCTGTGAGTGTATGTGAATAAAAATCACTTCTATCCCGTGATTCTTGCGGGCGGCAGCGGCACCCGCTTCTGGCCTCGCAGTCGCCGCAAACTGGCCAAACAGGTGCTCGCTCTTGACGGCAAACAGACCATGATCCAGAAAACCATGGAGCGCCTGCTGCCTCTGGGGACGGAAAAGGATTTCTGGGTCATCACCAACGAATTTGTAGCTGAAGAAATTCAGCGCCAGCTTCCGGCAATGCCGCCGCGTCAGGTGATTGTGGAGCCGGAACCCCGCAATACGGCCCCGGCTATCGGGCTGGCGGCCTTTCTGCTGGAAAAACTGGCTCCCGAATCCATTATCGGCATGTTTCCCGCCGACCACGTTATTGCCGACGAAAAGAAATTTCGCAAGGTCTTGCAACGGGCCATCGAGATCGCCAGCAGGGAAGACCATATCGTCGTCATGGGGGTGCAGCCGGCGCGCCCTGAGACCGGCTATGGTTACATCGAGACCGGTGACAAGCTCGAGTCCGAGCTTTTTCGAGTAAAGCGGTTCACTGAAAAACCAAACCTGCAGCGGGCGGAAGAGTTCGTGGCCGCGGGGAATTATTACTGGAACAGTGGCGTCTTCGTGTGGAGCGCACGCACGCTTACCCGCGCCCTGCGCGAGCATCTTTCGGAAACCGCGCCGTATCTGGAGAAGATTGCCGCCTCCTGGGGGACCAAAGACTTTGACAAAACATTTGCCCAGCTCTATCCCAGATGTGAAAACATCAGCATTGACTATGCCGTGCTGGAACCGCGTTCGGCCAAGGGTGAGCATTCGTCAAAATTATTTTGTCTCCGTGCCGACTTCGGCTGGAACGATCTGGGTTCATGGGCGGCCTTGTACGAGCACCATGCCGCCCTGCAAAAAGACGAAGACAAGAACGTGGTCCATGGCAGAATCTCCTACGTTTCGAACGCCACCGGCAACTATATTTATGCCCCCGATAAATTTGTTGCCGCCGTGGGCGTGCACAACCTGGTGGTGGTTGAAACCGAAGACGCTATTCTTGTGACCACGCGTGAGCACTCCCAGGACGTAGGCAAAATTGTGAAATACTTGAACGAAAAGAAATTGACCGATCTGGTATAGAGGGGATGAATGGCCGCTGAGGACATAAAATTCGGTACCGATGGCTGGCGGGGCGTGATCGCCGAAGACTACACCTTTGAAAATGTGCGCCGCGTTGCCGGCGCCATTGCCGCCTACGTTCTGAAAAACGAAGATCCAGGCCGGGGGCTGGTGATCGGCTACGACACACGCTTTGGCTCCCGCCGCTTTGCACAAGCCGCTGCGGAAGTCCTGGCGGCCGCGGGAATTTCCATTAAACTCTCGCATGACTACACGCCTACGCCGGCGCTTTCATACGCGGTAAAGAACCTGCGCACGGCCGGCGGAATCATGATCACCTCCAGCCACAATCCCTGGGACTGGAACGGCGTGAAGTTCAAGGCAACGTACGGTGGGTCGGCCACGCCCGCCATCATCAAGCAGATAGAAGATTACGTGCGCGCGGGGGCCATGCCCACGGGCAACACGGCCAAAATCGAAGAAGCCGATTTCAAGACGCCGTACATCGAAGCCATCTGTAAATTCGCCGACCTGGATAAGATCGCCAGGGCGGGATTCAAGTTCGCTATCGACTGCATGTACGGCTCCGGACGCAACGTTCTTGCGGAGATTTTCAAGAAGCGCGGCATCCAGCACGTGCAGATTCGCAGCGAGGTCAATCCGCTGTTCCCCGGCATTAATCCTGAGCCCATTGAACCGCATGTGCGCGCAGCGCAGGAGATTGTGGTCAAGGAAAAATGCCACGCTGCTTTCATCACAGATGGCGATGCCGACCGCATCGGCGCCGCGGCCGAAGATGGCAGCTTTGTGGATTCGCACAAAATCTTTTCTATCCTTCTGCAGTGGGTCCTCACGCGCCACAACGACTGGCAGGGCGACGTGGTGCGCGCATTTAATACCACGCGCATGCTGGACCGCATTGCCGCCAAACATAGACGCGCATTGCTGGAGTGCGGCATCGGTTTCAAGTACATCTGCGATCTCATGCTGGAGCGGCAGGTGCTCATCGGTGGTGAGGAGTCCGGCGGGATCGGGTTTCAACGCCACCTGCCGGAACGCGATGGCCTGCTCAACGCGCTGCTCCTGGCCAATGTGATGGCCGACGAAGGGAAGAGCCTGGGCCAGCTCGTCGCCGCGCTGCAATCCGAGTACGGTCCTCATTATTACGCGCGACGCGACCTGCGCGTCCCCAATGCCGTGAAGGAGACCGCGATTGCCCGCGCCGGCGGCAATGGCACAGACTCTTTGGGCCGCTACAAAATATTGCGCAAGGAAAACCTTGATGGTATCAAGTTCTTTCTCGATGCTCCCATCAAAGACCGGGGCGCAGAGGCATGGGTCCTGCTTCGTTCTTCCGGTACGGAACCGCTCATGCGCATCTACGTGGAAGCCTCGTCGCCAGGTCTGGTGCAGGAGATTGTTGAAGAAGCTGTGGCGTTCGTCGATAACAAGATTCCTGCGGCAGCGGTGCACTAGGGGCGAGGTACACCGACGGGCTGCGACTCCCGATTTCCCTTTCTGCATGACAGGCAGCCGCTAGTTTGCTTAAATGGGCGCATGTCTTACCTGCGTTTTGCCCTATGCGTGCTGCTCGCCGTTTGTACTTTGTCCGGTTTCGCACAGCAGGCCCCATCCGCGCCTCCTGCGGTTCTGCAGATTTATCGCGATCCGGTAAAGCCTTCAAAGATGGCGGAGTATTCCCGGATCGAAGGTGAAGCTGCGCAAGTCTGCGCCCGCGCCAGCACCTGGCCATATCTCGCTATCCAGTCGATCACCGGCCCGCAGGAAGTGTGGTTCATCTCCGGCTTTGATTCTTACGCCGCTATGGAGCACAGCGCCGACCCGTTTGCCCGCAATGCCGCTCTGAGCGCCGAGCTCAACCGCCTGCTGGAGGCGAAGGCCAGCCTGGTGGCGGAGCCCCGGGCAGTCTACGCGCATTATCGCGACGATCTCTCCAGCAACGCCGGTCTAGTCCAGCCGCGCACCCGCTTCTTCACCGTTACCATCGTGACCGTCCGTCCCGGTCATGAACGTGAATATGAAGAAATACACCGCACGCTCAAGGCCGCGCGGCAAAGGGCCGGCACAGCGGACAATCGCGTGGTCTACCAGATTGTCTCCGGCATGCCGAGAAATGTTTATCTGATTTTTTCCACCCACCAGTCATTGCAGAACGCAGGTGTGGCGCTTGACCCCGCTGTTGACGATTACTCGGCTGACGTAGACGATCCCGCACGCAGCCGGTTGGATGAATTCACGCGCGTCTCGGCTTTGAGTTCTGAGACCTGGCTGTTTTCCGTGAGCCCGGCCATGAGCAATCCCGCGGGCGAATGGATTGCCGACGACCCCGAGTTCTGGAGGTCGTCGCCGCCCTTGCAGCGACAGGCGGCGCCCAAAAAGCCGGCGGAAAGTTCATCGCGCCAGACACCTACTCATAATTAAGGCGTTGCCCGAACCGGCAAACAAACTTCTTGCAACCCATCAGCTCTCTCGATCACCCAATTTAAGAGATGGTGAAACCCGGAAAATCTGGCGGGGCTGCGCGCGTTCTGGCGTGGGTCTTTCTCGCAACCACAATCGGGTTGGGAGGGGCGCTGGTCTGGACCTGGATCTTTGTCACCAGGCTGGCGCTCAGGCCGCTTCCTGATCCGCCGCTTCCGGCCAGGATGCAGATCAGCTCCGGGCCGGCCTCGCCGCTACAGATTCAATATCAACTCAATATGCCCGGCCGGGGCGAGATTTTCCCTGCGCTCAACGGCGCGCAGGCGGCGGACTACTGGCCCGTAGCGGTGCTCAGCGTCGCCAACACCTCAAGCAAAGCCGTGCTGCAAATCATTACCGCCGAAGTTCGGGACTGGAGCGCACAGTTGCGGCAGACCGCTGTCATTGGTCCGCACGAGGTGCGAACGTTCAACCTGGATCCGGAATTGCTTGCCAGGGCATATGAGAATGGAGAGATCCATCCTGCCACTCTTGTTGTGGAGGTCGAGGACCCGGCTACAGGACATACCTTTGCCCAGCAACGGCCTGTGCTCATCCACAGTGCTTCGGATTTGTTCTGGGGCAGGAAATTTGCCAATGCCCAGTTGCTGGCCCGCTGGGTTACGCCACATGATGACAAGGTTCTGCAATTGGTATCGCATGCGGAACGCCTGATACGCGGCGGCAAGATGCGTGGTTACAATCTTGTAGCCGGCGTCAGGCTGGAGGACCAGGTGCGCGCCCAGGCTATGGCTGTGTTTCAGGCCATGCGGAGATCTGGAATCAGCTACGTCAGCAGCATCTACACTTTCGGAAATTATCCCGGCGAAACGCAGCGTATCCGCCTGCCGCGAGAGACGCTGGCGTTGAGCAACGCCAACTGTATCGACGTGAGTGTGGCCTTTGCTTCGGCTTTGGAAAATCTGGGAATGAAGCCGGTGATCGTGATTGTTCCGGGTCACGCGTTTACCGGGGTCCGCCTGGGACCCAACTCGCAAGACATTCTCTATCTTGACTTGACCGTGCTACCCCGGGGCACATTTGCCGCCGCGATATCTCGCGCCCAGGCCTGGCTCAAGAAGACTCCGCAAAGTGAAGTTCTTACCGTCGACATTGGCGCGGCAAGGTCTTTGGGCGTTTATCCTATCCCTGTGGCAGTCGGCAAGCCTTCGCTTACTGCGTCCAGATCATGAAGAGCGCGACCGATGTATTGGTAATCGGCGGTGGCATTGCCGGACTGGCTGCCGCGCGGCAGCTTGCTCATGCCGGCCTGCGCGTTACCTTGCTTGAGGCGCGTGATCGCCTGGGCGGCCGCATTTACACTCGCCAAACAGCAGATTACCCGGTGGAACTGGGTGCGGAATTTGTCCATGGGCGTCCCCAGAAGCTTCTTGGATTGGCAGCGGAGGCCGCGGTGCCGATTGTGCCGGTCCAGGGAAACTTTCGCTCAAAAGCCAATGGCTCATGGGCCGACGCCGGACGCCTGATGCAAAAAGTGGAAGAGCTCTTTGACAGGATGCCCGCCGGCGAGCCTGATCAGTCCTTTCAGGACTATCTGGATCGCTCCGGAGCACGCGGAGAAGTAAAACAGCAGGCGTTGAGATATGTTGAGGGCTTTCATGCCGCCGATCCTTCGCTGATTAGCGTGCACTCGCTCATACGCGACAATCAGGCGGAAGAAGCGATCCAGGGAGACAGGCAGTTCCGCGTCGCCGCCGGCTATGAGAGTCTGGTGCGTGCAACGGCCGATCGCATCGACCGGAAGCTTTGTGACATTGTCTTAAACAGTATTGTGACGGAGTTGCATTGGCGGCCCGGCGAAGCCGTGGCCAGGACTTCAGGCGCCGACTTCTACGCCCCTCGAGCCATCATTACCCTTCCGCTGGGCGTGCTCAAGGCGAACAGTGTTGCTTTCTTGCCCGCGTTGCAAGAAAAACAAATTGCCGTCACATTCCTGGAAATGGGCCCGGCAGTCCGCGTGAGCCTGTGTTTCCCGGAAAAATTCTGGGAACAACAACCGGAACTGGCTGATCTCAGCTTTCTGTTCACCGATGATCCGCGGTTCCCAACCTGGTGGACGAGCAATCCGCTTCCTTATCCCATTCTTACGGGCTGGGCTGCGGGAAATTACGCTGCTGCGCTCAGAGGTCGAAGCCAGGATGAGATCGTCCATAGCGCGATGCAGTCGCTGGCCCGCATTATTGGTCGTGACGAAGGCGGACTGGAGCGGGAGATTACCAGCGGTTTTACACATGACTGGCAGGCAGACCCCTTTTCGCGCGGCGCGTACAGCTATGCTGCGGTCGGCGGCATTGATGCTGCGCGAGTCCTGGCGGCGCCGGTGGCGGAGACACTCTACTTTGCGGGGGAAGCCACAAATTTTGAGGGCTACAACGGGACCGTCCATGGCGCGATTGCCAGTGGGCATCGGGCCGCGCAGGAATTGCTCCAGTCCTTGGGAGTCACGCCTCGGCGTACAGCTTAAGCGGCGGAAGCCTTCATGCGCCGGTGTCTAGCCAGGCAGGTAATTCGAATGACAAACGCGGCAAGAGCAGCAACGCCGAACAGTGTGTAAACGGGCCAGCCCGAGACAATCCGCGGTACAAAAGCGAGAGCAAAGATCAGCCAAATCAGGTACAGAGCAATGGCTTCAAACCGGAGCCAGCTTTGTAAGGACCATGGCCGCTTGCCCCGCAAACGCATGATCGCGAATACCGCCAGGGTGTAAATCAGGAGATAAACGAACCCGCCGCCCAGCAGCGTAACCAGTTTCAGTTTTGACCAGCCCACCACCTGGAAGAAAGCAATGATTGCTGCCAGGTGGGCAGTGTGCGAAGCCGCCGTAGCCAGCAGAAACCAGTCTCGCTTTGCCGCCAGCCAGATTGAAAATTTGCCTGGCCAAAGATCACGTAACCCGTTCCCGGCAAACGCGCACATAAAGAAAACAAAAGTGGTCCGGGCCGTCAGGTGCAGCGCCACGCGTAAGCCCGCTTCGGTCATCGCCGGTTATTCTATGCCAGTTTGCCGGCTTAAGGCGTCAGATCCAGCTACCCCAGCGTGAGGCCCGGAAGATTGCTGAACGTGAAGGCACCCAGGCCGGGATCCTGCGGAAGCGAGACACTGCTTCCAACGCCCGAGCTCGCTGATGGAGGTCAAAGGCGCGCACATACTGGCGGATGATCTGGGGCATCGTCATGCGCAAGGCCGCGGAGAAATTCTGTTCCGCCATCTCACGCTGCTCCTGCTCGTTCTGCAACAGCTCGAGCATATTTTCAGCCAGCGCGTCCTTGTCCCCTACGGGATAAAACTTGATGGCCAGGCCTCCGCTGTCGCCCATCTCGCGGAAGTCGGGGACATCCGAACAGATGATGGGAACTCCGTATGCGGCGGCCAGGTTAGCAACGCCGCTGGCTCCGGTGGCGGAGGTATAAGGCATCACCATGAACGATGACGTGCTGAACAACTCCGGAA
This sequence comes from Terriglobia bacterium, assembly GCA_041488515.1. Taxonomy (GTDB): domain Bacteria; phylum Acidobacteriota; class Terriglobia; order Terriglobales; family Acidobacteriaceae; genus Angelobacter. Next base: position 14,854 of record JBGPPK010000012.1, read on the forward strand.
TGTCTTGTTCCTCAACATATCCCTTGAATTCAATCCCTGGATGGCCGCCGTACCTGGCGTGCAATCCTTCAATATAGCCCGGCGAATTGGTGTTGTTGGTGCCCGCAATCACCAGCTTTGCGGCGGGGAAGGCCGGCGCCACCTGCTCTTCAAAAGCTTCGATCAGCATTTCGCAGCGCTTGTACGTCCCCCACTTTCCAAAAGCCAGGATGCGGTGCTCCGGGTTGCCGCGGCGATAAAAATCGGGATACTCCGGTCGCGCGGAAAGGATTCCATGGGCGCGGTAGTGAATATGTTCGCCGCGATATTTTTCAGTCAAGGTGCGGCGGTAGGCAGGCAGAAGCACGGAAACGGAGTTCGCCATCAGGAGCATCCTGGTGGCCACATGCCCGGCAGCCCGGAACAGCGCCTTGTTGCGCACCCCGGCGTCGTTCAGGTCGATATGGTCCATCAGGTGGTGCAAGGTTACGTGAGTGTAAAACCCGGCCATACGGACAGCGGCGGGAAGAGTGAGGCCGGAGAAAGCGGCCAGCGGGTTTTCCTTGTTGCCAAAACTGGAGAAGACCAGATTGAACCAGACCACGTCAGGTTTGCTATCACGGATCGCGCGAAGCAATCCCGCATGATTGCTGAGGCGGTTCACCTTCCAACAGCGCTCGATGGCAAATTCCGGAAGCTCCGGTTCATGGCCCGAATACTCGTCTGCCAGGATCGTTAAGCTGATGAGCGGGTCCGCCTGTAGTTCTCTGGCTACGTGAAACCCGTATTCATTGAGAACTACTTTGCTCGGAGGAAAACCGCTTACAAAACAAATCTTCATTGGGCCCCGGGGAATCTGGATAAGAAACTAAAAAATAGAAATCTTGACTACCGGACGCAACGCGATCGTGCTGCCAGTGCCGGTATAGCTATAAAACGATTGCTGCTGTAAACCCACCGAGAAGCGAAGCGGGTAATCAACACTGAGAAGGCCACTGCCATCGCTGATGCTGCGGCGGAGCGGCCTCATATAGGAGATGAGGAATCCAGTCTGGACGTTGTCATATAAATGGAAGCCCTCGCCGCGCGTTAAATCCATTGACCCGTCAATTGACCAGCGGTCGTTGGGCTTGAACTCAACACGCGCGCCGGGCACGAGTATCTGTGCTTTGGTAAATGTCAGGCTTTCAACGCGCCATGAGCGGATATATTTTGCCAGCCCGGTAATCGCTATCTTCTGCCCGAACTTATGCTGCCACCCTGCCCACGTGGAGGTGGTAAAAAATTCGCTGACCTGCGGCCGGAACAAAAGATCGCGCACCGAGTAGCCGGTGATCAATGAGTTGTTCCCCCAGGGGCGGCCGACCTCAAATTCAAGACTGGCGCCCAGGTCCCGCGAATGCAGGTTTTGCTCTGTGAACGGGCCGGATTCATGGATGGCGAAGCCCCGCATGGTGAGCCAGTTGTAGAACGGAGAGGTACTCAAATACAGATATTCGCGGAAAAGATTCTGGTTCAGCTGAACGGGCGATCGCGTATCGCGCCGGATGGTGAACTGAATGCCTGGGGTGAGAATGAAACGCGTGCTCCCCAGACGCTGCACCGTGGTTGTGCCGACGTTGAACAGCGTATCAAAGGTGTTGCGGCGGACCGGCTGCACCTGATTGGGGATGAAAGACGTGCCCTTGTAATTGTTTTCGCCGAAGATGCCGTTGATGGGAAAGTTTTGCCAGTGGTTATAGCGGAAGACGCTGCCCACATCCGTTTGCTGTGTCCAATGTGGCTGTACTGGCGCGCCAATAAATCCACTGGCCATCTGATATAGCGTGGCATCGTCAAAGATGCCGCCGGTGTTCGCGCCGCTCTGCACGTCGAGTTTGCTCTGGAATGGCAGCGGCATTCCTTCCTGCCCGGTCACCTGCAACAAGCCCCGCTCGGCCGTGGGATCGTCTGCCGCGAGCTGGTTGGCTCGGGCAAAAGCTGAGATGGCGCGCAGATTGTCATGCCGCTGGGAATAAATATTGGCCCAGGCCAGCTGATAGTCATAGCTCTGCTGAAAATCCCCCGAATTGCCCATCGCCGCCAGTTCCTGGGCGGCCCTGCGATCGTCGCCCTGTGCGATATAGGTGTCCGCCAGGCCGATGGCCACGGTATCGTCGGATGCACCCAACTCCTTGGCTTTGGCGAAATAACGTTCTGCCAGATCAAAATCGTGGGCTGCCAGGAAGATGTTCGCGGCTTCCACCAGATTGTCGGCCGTGACTGGTGACGCTTCGCCGATGCGCGACTCGGCAAATGCCAGCGCTACTTCTTGTTTGGCATCGGCCAGCTTGCCTTCGCGGACAAAAAGCTTGGCGAACTCCATGCGCACATCGACTCGATTGGCGTCGGGCGCATCCAGGGCGCGAGTGAAGCGTTCCAATGCAGCGGCGCGGTCGCCCAGAGTCATCAGCGCGTCTCCGGTGGCCAGCAGGATCGCCGACTGGTCCACCGCCTCTCGTTCTGCCGCTTCAATGTACTTAAAAGTCTCCGCTCGATGACCCAATTGTGCTTCTGCCGAAGCCAGGTTCGCGTAGATCAACGGATCGTCCGGGGAAAGTTTCAGGGCCTCTTGAAGTTCGGCGATCGACTGGCTGTAATGACGGGCATGATAGAGGGCATCGGCCAGAGCCAGGTGCAGCTTCAGGTCGTCCGGCGAGTACTTGAGCGCTACGCGGTATTCCTGTACCGCTTTATCGAGAATGCGCATCTGCCGGTATGCGGTGGCACGGGCCATATGTATTGCGCCCAGCTCGCCCAGAGATTTTTCTGCCATGGTGATTTCCGCCAGGGCTTCGCGGGAACGATGCACTTGCAGGTAAGAAAACGCCAGTCCCAGGCGGGCAATGCCGCTGCTTGGATTCATTTTGAGCGCGGATTCGAAATCGTGGATGGCCGCCTGCGCATCCTGCATGTCATTGCGGACGTATCCGCGGCTTACCATCGCTTCATACATCTTTGGATCTTTTTGCAGCGCGCGGGAGAAATCGTCGATGGCCTGTTGCAGCAACTGATTCTGTTTGTGCACATGGCCCGCGAGCAAGGGGAAGTTTGCTTCCCTGGGCAGCACGCTTTCATAACGGCTGACCAGCGCCAGCACCTCGTCGTAACGGCCCAGGTTGTAATAGTCATAGCCCAGATAGACGGCGGCGTCACGATCGCGCGGCAGCTTTATGATTGCCTGCTCGCCCAGCCGGGCGGATTCCGCATACCTGCCTTTCAGGAAAAGATAGCGTTCGGTTTCCCGCATGATGCGCGGATCATTCTTCATGGCGCCGACGGCGCGCGCCACCCATTCTCCTGCCAGGTCGATCTTTCCGGCTTCAATGGCGGCATTCGAACCGCTGGCCACGATTTGCGAATTCGTCGGCGCCAGCTTATGGGCCTTCTGATAGCTGGTCTCGGCCTTGGGATACTCCTTCATCGCCGTGTAGAGGTCGCCCAGCGCCATGTACGGAACATAATCATTGGGATAGGCCGCAGCCATGCGGCTGAAGAAAGTTTCCGCCGCTTTGTTGTCGCCTTCATCGCGGGAGAGGTAACCCAGGGCTTCAAGCGCGTAGCGATTTTTATCGTCGCGTTTGAGCAGTGTGGTGTACATCTGCCGCGCCTCTGCCTTGCGCCCGGCTTTCCATAGCAGGCTGCCATACTGCAAAGTCACGTTGTCATTTTCAGGATCGAGTTGCAAAGCCTGCTTCAGGTCGGCCTCGGCCCCGGCGACATCATTGCCCAGCCCCTTGATGGCTGCGCGCAGGCGCAGATATTCCACCCGCTGTGGCCCTTCCACCTGGATCTTGGCCAGCTCCTGCCGCGCGATGTTGAGTTGCTGGCTAATGGCGGAGTCGTCGTCCAGATTGCGGTAAGTATCAATTAGATTCAGCCGCAGTTGTATGGGGTAAAGAATGCCTTCCGCCGGACCTTCCGGCATGGCGGCCAACGCTGCCAGGTACTCACGCACCGCATCGTTGTCGCGACGCTCGATCTTGGCCAGGTCGCCACGAATCGCATGCAGGCGGTAGTAATTGGCATCGAGTTGTTCCCCGCGCGTGAGGTAAGTACGCGTCTTGTCCAGATTGCCGACCCGCAACTGTGCTTGAGCGGCAGCAAGCTGCACATTGACGGATTTGGGCGCCATGGATGCGGCTTTCTCATACGTGTCCGCCGATTCCCTCTTCATGCCGGCAAGCTCGTAGGTGTACCCCAGTTCGGACATGACATCGGCATTCTTGACCGGCGCTTTTTGCAGGATGGCAATCGCAGACTTGTAATCATGCGCTTCCCGGTAATACTGGGCCACGGCGCGAAAGATCTCAGTATTCTTCGGGCTGCGTTTCATCGCCTTGTCCAGAAGCTGCTTTGCCTTTTCCGTTTGCTTCTGCTTCATGTAGGTGATGGCCAGCAGCAGTTCGGCATGGGATGACGGCTGTACACTTTCAGAACGCTCGAGCAGGCTTTGCGCCTGCGGCAAGTCACCGGATTGCATGAACAACTCACCCGCCATCGCCAGGTCGGTCGCGCGGCGAGGATTTGCGGCAATCACCTGGAGCAGCAGTTTCTTGGCTTCGTCCGCTTTGCCCATGCGGATGTAGGTCTGCGCCATGCCGGAGAGACCTTCCACGGAATTGGGCGCTTTGGCCAGACCCTTCTGGTAGGCGTCCAGGGATATCTGGGATTTGCCCGCAAGCCGCGCGGTATAGCCCAGCAGGAACCAGTTACAAGCATCGCTGGGAGCAGCCTGGGTGAGATGTTGCGCAAAACCCATTGCAGCAGCAGGGTTGCCGTTTTTCAGAGCAGTCTCCGCGGCGCGCGCATAGCGGCCAGCTTCAATGCTTCCGCCCCAGCCGCTGCCCGAAGTGCCACAGGGCATTCCTGCCCCCCCTGCCCGGCCAGACGGCTGCTTTTTGGCGTTATTCTGCTTGGGTTGGGCTTTCTGGTTCTTGTCCTGCGGTTTGCTGTTGAGCTCAAACGTCTGCGCCCAGCCACGAGTGACCAGAAACAGGGAACAGAAAAACGCGAGACACAAAAGATTCTTCTTCACGGAACCACCGTTGTCAGATTCGCAGAGGGAACACGTGGCCACCAGGTTCCACGGCGCTACTTGGATTTAGCGAAAGCAGCATGCCCTACGCGCGGCAGCAGCTCTGTTCTCATGTTGAATCAAGATGCCATTTCCTTGCCTGGGGATTGCTTTGCCACCCGAAGTTCCCGAAAACCCTCCTCAAAGTAGGAATGCGGATACCACTTGGCAAACCCCGCCGCCACTTTTGGAATCGAAGTCTCTGCTGGAGCAAAACTGCTGCTGATAGCGGCATCCCTATTGAATGCCGGCCCGCTGATCGCCGGTCAAGGTCTCACGCTCGTCGCAACTCGCACACGGAGGTTTTTCATGAGTTCCCCATCCATCGCTCCGGGCAGGCAGGTTTCTTTGCCCACCCGAGCGGTCCCTTTGAGCTGGGTGCTGTTGCTGGCGATGCTGGTGCATGGTCCGCTGCTGCTGATGCAGCTTCCCAATGATTCTTACGATGCGGACTTCCACAAGTTTTTTGCGGCGCATTACGCACAGCACTGGTTCAATCCCTGGAACGACAAGTGGTTTACAGGCTTCTCACAGACCACCTACCCGCCCATGGAACAGCAGTGGATGGCCTTGTTCTCGCATCTGATGGGCCTCAACCTGGCTTATGCCCTGGTCCAGCTCATCGCGATCCTTCTGCTCCCGGTCGGCGTGTACAGGTATGCCCGAATATGGGTGGGGGAACGAGCGGCCAGTTACGCCGCTATCGGAAGCGTGCTGCTGGGCTCGCTGGCAGCGTTGGTGTATCAGGCAGGACAGCTCTCCACTACGTGGGCGGCGCCGCTCTACCTGATTGCGCTTTCCTATTTTTATGAATGGTCGCGCGAGGGCAAGTTCATCGCGCTGCTTAAAGCTCTGGCGCTGACGCTGGCCGCAGCCTCCGCCCACCACGTGACTTTGTTGTTTGCCAGCGTCTTGTTCACAATTCCCGTGCTCGTTACGGCGATGATGGACCGCAAGCGCGACGGAGCGGACTCCACGTCGGCCGGGGTGGTCACCCGGGCAGCGATTTTTGCCGCCTTAGCGCTGGGCGGAATTATTCTGGTGCTTCTGCCTTACTGGATCGCGCTGCTGCACAACCCAATCAAGCAGATGCCCATCCCCCACGGCAGCCGCGAGAATTTCTTCTCCCAGGGCTGGCTGACGGTGAACTACATCCTGGTTCCCTGGGGCGCGTTGCTGCTTGCTTTACCTTTCATTTTTGTCAAAGGATTGCAGGAAAGCAGGCTGCGGCCGCTTTTCTTCGGATTTTGGATCACCTTGATTTTTGCGCTGGGCGGGACCACTCCCTTGCCGCGGATGCTGCTGGGCACGCTTGCCGGCGTTGTCAACGCGGTAACCGGCGCGAATGTGCACAATCCTTTTGACATTCTTACTTTCGAACGCTTTGCCTTCTGGGCCAACCTGATGGCACTGCCCATCCTGGGATTGCTTGCGGTCAAACTGGTGGACCGCTACGGACGCAAAGCGACGTTCGTTCTGGGAACGCTGGCGGCATTTACCACGGCCATGGCTGTTTCATGGCCGGTATACCATCCCATCCACGACGCGCCCTTCAGCACCGCGGAGGTCGTCTCCTTCCTCAATCGCGACGGTCATGATAAGTTTCGCTATCTCACGCTTGGTTTTGGCAGCAAAATGTCGGAGGTCGGCATTTACGCCAACGCCAGCAGCGTTGACGGCGAATACAACTCCGCGCGCCTGCTGCCCGAGATGACGCAATACGGCTCCGCCCAGCTCACAAACTCCAAGTACTACGGCACGAACGGCATTGAGTCCCTGCGTTCCATGCTGAAGCATGCCGACCAGTACGGATTGAAATATATCTTCGTCCGTGATCCGTATTACGAGCCTTTGATTGCCTTCGCGGGCTGGCGCAAGCAGGAAGTTTACGATCGTGGCAACGTCAGCCTGTGGGTGAAAGACGGGATTCCTCCAGCGCATAAAACACCCTATGGTACGCCGCCCACCGCTATGGAAGGGTTCCTCTGGGGAACGCTGCCCATCGGCAGCAGTATCCTCGCTCTGCTTCTTATGCTGATGTTTCCAGACACGCGCCGCAAGCGCGAGACTGTGGAGTTTCCCTTCGCACCCAGCGAAGAACCTGTGCTCCGGGAGGCGCGCTAATGGGCCGCACACTCGCACTTATCTTTGCCATTCTTACCGTGGCCTTGATCGCCGTCGGCACCGTGCATGGGAGCAAAACTGCTCCGGCTTCAACGCCCGAAGGCGCGGTGCAATCCATGTTCGCCAACGCCAAGGGACACGATTGGAACGGCGCCTATTCTTATGTGGCCCCTTCGAGCAACGTTGACCAGGGCGGATTCATCCGGGATCTGACCGGACGCAACGGCAGCTTGCGCACCTACTCGCAACTGGACTCGGTCAATACGCGTGTTCTCCACGAATCGGAAAACGAAGCCACGGTGCGCACCGAGATCAAATACGCCACCGCGGTAGGCGCGACTTTCGAAACGCGCGACCTAAAAGTGGTGAAAGACGATGGCGCGTGGAAGGTCCAGTGGCCGGCGGAAAAAGAAGTCAACGTACCTCCGCAGGTGATTCCCGTGAACTATCTGCGCTGGGACATCGTGTGGCGCGGCCCTGGCGACGATTGGGGCGCGCAGAACGTGGAGAACCCCAATTGCCGCATCCTCTCCATGAATGCCGTGGAACGCGACGGCGCCCTGATCGTGATGGGTGAAGTGGTCAATGAAGACACGGTCCCCGCCTTCATCACCGTGGGCGCGGTGCTGACCGACAACGCCGGCAAAGATGTGGCTGAAGAAAGCAGCTTTGACAAAATCTCGCATGTGCTGCTGCCCAAGGAAGTATCGCCATACCGCATTGATTTCCCGGGAATCAAAAAGTCTGATGTGAAGTCGGTGCGCATGACCCACAACTGGATGCTGGTGCCCGCTTCGGCAGACCCCGTCATCGGCGTGCTTCATCAGCGGATCGAGAAAGACATCACGGGGCGTACCGTGCTGAAAGGCGAGTTGCTGAATGAAAGCGGGCAGACGGTAAACATCCCGCACGTTCTGGCTACGTTTTATGACAACGCGGGCAAAGTGATCTGGGTTTCCGATGCGTACTCAGATCATGCATTGCTGCCGCAGACACCGCAACCATTTTCGGTTGCGTTACGCGACGATCTGGCGGCGAACGTGCACACGTATCGCGTTACCGTGAACGACTATAGCCTGCACCGTGAGAACTGACCATGCGTAAACTGATTTTCGTTGTTCTGGCCATTGCCGTCTGCTGGTTTGCCGCTGATTGCGCCCGTGCGGCGGAGCTGCGCGTACCTCAGGACGCAGTCGCCGGACAGCCTCTCAGCATCGCTACCAGCGGAAGCGGAACGGTGTATCTGATTGGCCCTGGCCAAGTGATCAAGCGCAGTTTTAAATCGGGCGGCAACGTCGAAATCAAGGGTGAAGAGCTGCGTGGCGCCGGACGCTGGATCGTCGTCTTGCGCGGCGATGGCCACCAATCCCAGGCTTTCTGGGTCAAGCCCGGCAAGCCTGAAAAACTCAACTTTCTCGCCCGGCCTTCACGCGTGCCCGTGGCCCGGCCGAATGTGATTAGCGGCGTGACGTTCGTTTTCGATCGCTACCAGAACCTGATTCTGGGGCCCACCCCGGTGAATTTCAATCTCTCCGTGGGCGGGGCCGGTTCTTCAAAAAGTGTAACCAGCCACGATGGGGTCGCCTGGATCAACAGCTCTTCGGCGCCAAAAGCTGGAGCGGCACAATTTGTAACCTCAGTCGATGGAGTGGAGGTGCGGCGTGTAGTGCAGCAGGTTGCCGCTGATCCCTGCAATCTCCGTATGCATGTGGCCGGCCGCGCGAACAACATGGTGGTTGTAGAGACCGATCCCATTCGCGATTGCAGCGGCAATGCCGTGCCGGACGGCACGATTGTTACATTCATCCAAACCGACAAGAGCGGCAAAAGTACGGTGGACGCGCGCATTAAGAAGGGTACAGCCCGCGCTGAGCTTCCCGCGTCGGACAACGCCACCATTACCGTGGCCGCCGGAGTAGTGCTGGGCAACGAACTGCACGTGGGAGGAAAACCATGAAACTCGCGCGAATGGTAGTCCTGTGTTTTGGTGTGGCGTTGGCGATCTCTGGCGGTGTGCCACTACTGCAGCGGATCCTGGCCGATGGCAAGCCCTCAATCCAGTTGAATGTGAAGAACGCCCAGCCGCGCGAGGTTGAAGACGTAACGCAAAACGCCATTCTGCGCGACTACACTGCTGCCTGGCAGGCGATTGGCACGGCCCTGGCCAACAACACGTTGCAGCCGCTGAACGAGAATTTTTCCGGCTTTGCGCTCGACCAGCTCACACAGCGGGTGAAAGATCAAAAAGAGCATGGCCTGGCGACGCGCATCGTCGACCGCGGCCATCAGGTGGAAGCCATTTTTTATTCGCCCGACGGCGCCGCCATCGAACTGAAGGACACGGCAACCATTGAGACCCAGGTGCTGGATGGAGGGACCGTTATTTATTCCGATCAAGCGCAGGTCCGTTACTATGCTGTGATGACCGGCGCCGAAGACCGCTGGAAGGTGCGCGTGCTGGAAACTGCGCCGCAGTAGACCCAGCCCTCAGGGCGTGTGCGGTGGCGAATTCATAAATCGCGCCTTTTTTTTTCTTGTGGTCTTTAGCCAGTTTCTCCAGCCACTTGTGCCCGCGCTCCAGGGCCGCCGCAAAACTGGTTTCCTGCCCCAGATAGAGGATTTTCGGAGAGTCCACGCGCTGTACGATCCAGTGATGGATGAATGGGTGGTCCTCACGATCGGGGATAATATCCGCGACATAAGCGCCCAGGCGCAGACGTGTGCCGTAGCGGTTGGGGGCTTTTTTTTGCGCACCCGCACGAGCCGCCAGCTTGAAGATGCGCGCCTTGTTGTCACGAGAGGGCATTGTAGCTCCCCTGCCGCACGGTCAGCACCGGACACTCTGCCTCAGCGACAACCCGGGCCGCGGTGGCCCAGGGCAAGTGAGAATTAATCCTGGCCGGCTCCGGATGGCGGGCGCCCAGCACGATTAGATCGCTTTGCAATTCGCGGGCAACTTCCAGGATCCTGGTGGAAGGTAACCCGTATCTCAATACGCATTCGGGCGTCCGCCACAAGCATGCTTCAGCGGGCACCGTGGAGAGAAGTTGCCCGATGATCTGATGATTGCTTGGAGCACTCTCGGGATCTTCGGCCACGTGCAGGGCCGTCAGCTCTGCCCGGAATTCATTGCACAGCAACCCCGCGAACAAGGGAGCGGGCGAATCCTTCTCAAAATGGGTGGCCAGAAGCACTTTCTTGATATTGAGTTCTCCAACATTGCAAGGCTTCACGTCCGGGCCCAGGGTGAGCACCGGGCAGGAGACATTACGAAACACATCTTCCGCCACCGAGCTCAGGACCAGCTTGGGAATGCCGTGGCGTCCATGCGAAGCCATCACCAGCAGATCGATCTCATTCCGCTCCACCACGTCGCTTACTACCTCCCAGACCGCGCCCTGGCGCAGAGGCGTTTCGCTGGGCAGTCCCTGCAACAGTCCGTGCAGCACATCCGAGAGATGTTGTGCATCGCCGGCGAGTCCATTGAAAGTGATGGCAAAAGCATCAGGGTCAAGGAGTTGGTACGAGTCCGGCGCATTCACGTGGATGGTATGTACATGCGAGCCGTGCCGCTGCGCAATGGCCCGTGCATACTTCAATGCCATTTCCGAGCCAGGTGAAAAATCCGTGGCGAGAAGAATGTTTTTCAAGGATAAAGAAGCGGCCTGTTCAAGCGTCTTCATGATGGCACCTCACTACAACTGAGTCAGTTTCGAGTGTAGTAGGCAGGTGACCATTGAGGATGTGATGGCCGTCACGCAGCTATCTATGGCTTGGCAGGGCTTGGAGCAGCCCGCGGGGATCAGGACAACACAAGCGGGAGCACCGGCCAGAGAGGCCCGCGATTGTATTCAGGAGCTGAATCCGCCTGGAGTCAAAGGGCTTAAAAACGACAGAAAGTTCAGTCTCTGAAAATAGGCGGGGCATCGCTGGCGTCAAAAGCTTCCGCTTCGCTGGTCAGCTCGGGAAGGCCCTGCATCAGGCGCAGGCAGCGGTTCCAGCGTAGCAGGGCGTCATCATTGCCCGCAGGCCGGATCTTCTCCGCCTCTTCAAAGCAGCGCATGGCGTGCTCAAAACTGGCCACCAAGGAGTGTGCCAGGTGGCCGGCCCGCAACTGCGCCTTGGCCCGCCGCTCGAAGAGGATCCCTAAGTAGTACGAACGCTCGTATGGGCTGGAGAGCTTCTCGAAATAGGTTTGCGCTTCGCGGAACCCATCCGAGAGAGTGCCTTTGAACTGGTCCGTGAGGGCCAGTCCCAATTGGCGCAGCGCCATCTGGTTCTCCGGGTCGACGGCCAGAACGTCGCGGCAGATCGATTCCGCCTCCTCCGCCTGGTTCAGGTAGCGATAGTGCTGCACCTTGGCCAGCGCCTCAGAGATGCCATTTTTCGAAATAGTTTTAAGTTGCCGTTCCATAATCTTTGACCGCTACCAATTCTAGTCCGCTTTTGCTGTTCCGCGTATCTTGCGCACCAATTTCAGGATTGGATCATAAAACTCGTCGACCACGCGCTCTTTCAAAGGAATGATGGCGTTATCCGTAATCTTGATCTCCTCCGGGCAAACCTCGGTGCAGCACTTGGTGATGTTGCAATAGCCGATACCAAGCTCATCCTTCAGCAGGCCGGCGCGGGAAACATTATCCAGGGGGTGCATCTCCAGCGACGCCACGCGCACAAAGAAGCGCGGCCCGCCAAACTCTTCCTTTTTGTGATGGTCGCGCACCACATGGCAGACGTTCTGGCATAGGAAGCACTCGATGCATTTGCGGAACTCCTGCACCCGGTCCATGTCTTCCTGATACATTTTCCAATCGGTGTTCGGCTTGGGCGTGAACGGAGGAATCTTCTTGTTGACGCGGTAATTCCAGGAAACGTCAGTAACCAGGTCTTTGATCACAGGAAACGACTTCATGGGATACACGGTGATGGGCTTGTCCGTGGGCAGCGCGTCCATGCGGGTCTTGCAGGTAAGCCGGGGCCTGCCGTTGACCTCTGCCGAGCACGATCCGCATTTGCCCGCCTTGCAGTTCCAGCGCACAGCGAGATCGGGCTCCAGGTTCGCCTGGATATAGTGCAGCGCGTCAAGAACCACCATTCCCGGAGCAATGGGGACCGTATACTGCTTCGCCCCGCCGGTTTCCTGATTACCCCGGAAAACTTCCAAGATCGCGTCCGCCATTCTTCCTCCTGTTGGTTCGGTCTGACGTGCATTCGTGCAACGGCGAGATGCTATTTATCGTCGGCTACAAGCTCGCGCAGTTCGTCCGGAACGGCATCGACCGGGGCCTGTTGCAGCTTCATCCGGTCGCCATCACGAGTGATCAGGTTGTGCTGTTTGCCCCACACCTGTTCGTCCAGTTTGGGATAGTCGATGCGGCTGTGCGCGCCACGGCTTTCCTTGCGGGCCAGCGCGGAGCGCGTTACCGCTTCGGAAACCGTCATCATGGATTTCAAATCGCGCGCGAGGTGCCACCCGGGGTTGAAAAGCCGCGAACCCTCCACCCTGACTCGCGCCGCCCGCTGCTTCAGTTTTTCCAGTTCGCCCATCGCCTTGTTCATGTCCTCTTCAACGCGGAAGATGCCCACCAGGTTTTGCATCACCTCTTGCAGATCGCGATGCACTGTGTAAGGGTTCTCACCTTCGCCGCGGTCGAAAGGCGCCAGCATGTCGCGCTCCCCTTCAGCGATCTGAGCAGGATCGACCGAGGGCGCTGAAGTCTTGTTGGCAAACGCTGCGGCGCCGATCCCTGCCCGTCGGCCGAATACCAGCAGATCAGAAAGAGAGTTCCCTCCCAGACGATTCGCGCCATGCAGCCCGGCCGCCGCTTCACCGGCGGCGAACAGGCCCGGCAATGAAGACGCCGCTGTCTCCGCTTCAACGCGGATGCCTCCCATCATGTAGTGGCACGTAGGCCCGACCTCCATTGGCCCCTTCGTGATGTCGACATCGGCGAGTTCCTTGAACTGGTGATACATGCTGGGCAGCTTCTGCTTCACATAGTCGGCGGGCTTATGAGAGATGTCCAAGTAAGCGCCTCCGTGCTCGCTGCCGCGGCCCTCGCGCACCTCGGTGTAAATGGAGCGCGCGACCACGTCACGGGTGGAAAGCTCCATGCGCTTGGGATCATACTTCTCCATGAAGCGGTCGCCATTTTTGTTGCGCAGGATGCCGCCCTCGCCGCGCACAGCCTCGGTGACCAGAATGCCCTGCACGCCAGGAGGCCACACCATGCCGGTGGGGTGGAACTGAACGAACTCCATATCAAGCAGCTCCGCGCCTGCGTCATAAGCCAGGGCCATCCCGTCACCGGTGTACTCCCAGGAATTTGACGTCACGCGCCAAGCCTTGCCAATGCCGCCCGTGGCCATGACAACGGCTTTGGCTTTCAGCACCACGAAACGGCCCTGCTCGCGCCAATAGCCAAATGCGCCCACAACACGATTTCCGTCCGTGAGCAGCCGGATGACGGTGCACTCCATGAAGACGTCAATGCCGAGCTGCACGCCGCGGTCTTGCAGTGTGCGGATCATCTCCAGGCCGGTGCGGTCGCCGACGTGGCAAAGCCGTTTGAAAGTGTGTCCGCCGAAGGCGCGTTGCAGAATGTCGCCGTCAGAGGTGCGGTCAAAAAGCGCGCCCCATTGTTCTAGTTCGCGCACTCGATCGGGAGCTTCCTGAGCATGGAGCTGGGCCATGCGCCAGTTGTTCATGAGCTTGCCGCCGCGCATGGTGTCACGGAAGTGTGTCCGCCAGCTATCGGCTTTGTCCACGTTGGCCATGGCCGCGGCGATGCCGCCTTCCGCCATTACCGTGTGGGCCTTTCCGAGTAAGGACTTGGAGACCACGGCAACGCGAGCGCCGGCAGCCAGGGCTTCAATCGCCGCCCGCAGCCCAGCCCCGCCCGCGCCGATGATCAGGACATCATGTTCATGGGTTTCGTACTTCGTCTGGTTCGTCACAGTATTCTAAAGTCCTTGATCATGCCGCTGGAAACCATGCGGACATAGAAATCGGCAAATCCTACCGAGATCAAACTTGCCCAGGCAAACAGCATGTGGCGTTCATTGAGAAAGCTGGCTTTCTTCCACGCGCCATGGCGCTTGAGGTTGAATGCAGTGCAGGAGAAGCAGTCCATTTTTCCGCCAATCAGATGGCGCAGCGAGTGGCAGGAGAACAGGTAAAGACTCAGCAGCACAATGTTCACCAGCAGCACCAGCGACCCCAGCCCGATACCGAAGTGGAGGGTCTTATCGGGGCCGGGAAACCAGAAGGCGCGAAAAGCGTCATACCAGAGGAAGCACAAAAAAACCACGGCTGCATAAAGAAAATAGCGATGTGCGTTTTGCAGAATGAACGGGAACTTGGCTTCGCCGCGATAATTGCGGTGCGGGCTCTCACCCACGGCGCAGGCCGGTGGGTCCAAGAGGAAAGCGCGGTAGAGCGCCTTGCGATAGTAGTAGCAGGTTGCCCGGAAACCAAGCGGGAAAGCCAGAATCAGCATCGCCGGTGAAAACCACAGAGGCAGCCAGTGATGGTGAGGGTCGATTAAGGGCGAGTAAAAGGGCGAGAGGTACGGCGCCGCTTCATAAAATTTGCCCTCGAAGGCGCGGAACGTAGCATAAATGCTGAACCCTCCCATCAGGATCCAAACTGGGACTGATTCCAGCCACCAGGCGTCGCGGCGCAACGTGCGGCCGCTGGCGGCCGGTACGGCTGAGCTTCTGCTTGCCAAACTTCACCTCCCAGGGGTGAAATGAAAACCCATCAGTGTAGCAAATGGAGGCAAGTAGGATTTGGTAAATGAGTAATTTGGTAATCGGGTAATTGAAACCGCGTAATCCCCCACATTTACTCATTTACCAGGTTACCCGATTACTAAATCTTCCTCGCCGCCACAACCCGCGGGATCCCCTGTAAATCCGGGGTAACCTGAATTTCTGCCCAGCCCGTCAGCAGCTCACGCACTTTTGTTTCTTCGGAAAAGCCGATCTCGGCGACGAACCACCCGCCCGGCCGCAGAGCTTCTCTGGCCTGGGGAATCAGCTTGCGGTAGATGTCCATACCTTCTGCACCGGAGAAGACAGCAATCCTCGGCTCGAATTCGCGGACCTGTTTCTGGACTTTATCGGCATCGGCTTCGCCGACATAAGGCGGGTTGGAGATGACGAAGTCAAATTTCTCGCCGGCGCAAACCGCCAGCAGATCGGACTTGCGGAAAAGCACTTTTCCTCCCAGCGCAAGCCGGGCTGCGTTAATACGCGCTATTTCCAGCGCTTCTTCAGAAATGTCGCAAGCGTGGATTTCGGCGTGAGGCAGTTCACTGGCCAGGGCCAGGGCAATACAGCCGGAGCCGGTGCCGACGTCCACCAGGCGCAGCCGTCCAGGGCCGGCAAAAGGGTATTCCTTGACCAGTTCGAGGATTGTTTCCACCACGTGTTCAGTTTCCGGGCGCGGGATCAGTACGGCGGGAGAGACCAGGAGATCAAGCCCCCAGAACTCCTGATGTCCGGTGATGTATTGCGCGGGGCAGCCGCGGGCGCGCTCGCGCACCACCTCGTCATAACCCGACTGCTCGTCCGTAGTGAGTTCGCGTTCGGGGTGGGCGTAGAGATAGGAGCGCTCCCGGTCCAGCACAAACATCAATAGCAGCTCGGCGTTCAGCCGTGGAGAAGGCACGTCATTCTCGACGAAGAGCTGGAACGCGGCATCAACGGCCTGTTTGAGCTGCATGTGCATGAGAATTTACCGCAAGGATGCGAAGGACGCAAAGGCCGTTCTGATATGCACCCGATGTTGCGCAGCGCGCAAAGGGTTCACTATCACTGGCAAAATGGCGGCGCTCACCCGGCTGGCTCCCAAATCCTCGAAGATCATAAGGATCCCTCACTGGCGTTCGGGATTTCAGAAAAAACTACGCCACCACTTCCGCCTGCTGCTTCAGCTTTTCCGCCTGAAAATGGGTTACCAGCGCGTCCACGATGGGCTGGAGCTTGCCGTCCATCACGTCCGTCAACTGGTGCAGCGTAAGTCCGATACGATGGTCGGTGACGCGGTTTTGCGGGAAGTTATACGTGCGGATTTTTTCGCTGCGGTCGCCGCTGCCGACCTGGGCCTTGCGTTCTTTGGCCAGCGCCTGCTGCTGTTTCTCCATCTCCATCTCATAGAGCCGGGCGCGCAGCACGCGCATGCCCTTCTCTCGGTTCTTGATCTGCGACTTCTCGTCCTGGCAGCTCACCACGGTGTTTGTCGGCAGGTGGGTGATGCGTACGGCAGAGTAAGTCGTGTTCACCGACTGTCCGCCTGGACCCGATGAACAAAACGTATCGATGCGCAGGTCTTTGGCCTCAATCTTGATGTCCACGTCTTCGGCCTCCGGCAACACGGCGACCGTGACGGCGGAAGTATGCACGCGGCCCTGCTGCTCCGTTGCCGGAACGCGCTGTACGCGATGCACGCCGCTCTCATACTTCATGCGCGAGTAGACACCCTTGCCCTCAATAATGGCGATAACTTCCTTCAAGCCTCCCACGCCGGACTCGGAGGTGGAGAGCACCTCCACTTTCCAGCGCTGCGCCTCAGCGTAGCGGCTGTACATGCGGAAGATTTCGGCGGCAAAGAGCGTGGCTTCGTCTCCGCCGGTGCCGGCGCGAATTTCCACCACCACGTTTTTCTCGTCGTTCGGGTCCTTGGGGACGAGCAGGACCTTCAGATCGTTTTCGACCTGCGCCAGCCGCTCGCCCAGGCGAGCAAGCTCTTCCTGCGCATACGCGCGCAGCTCGGCGTCCGATTCTTCAGCCACCATGACCTTGCTTTCTTCGATCCCGCGATTCAGGTCCTTATACTCGCGATACTTTTCAACGATCTCCGCGACCTCGCTGTGGGCCTTGGCGGTCTTCTGGTAGCGCGACGAATCGCCGATCACCTCAGGCGATGAGAGCGCCTTGGTGAGTTCGTCGTATTTGGCTTCGATTTGGTTCAAGCGTTCAAACATATTTACCTGTCGCTTCGCTCCCCACCGCTGGAGAGCCTGGTCATCCGAAGTAGTCTCGAGCTCCCGTTGCGGCTGGCTCAGCGCGCAAGACGGCTTCGCCAGCTAAATTTTACTACCCTCGGAAAGAGTGCGCGCCCAGACATGTGCCCAAGGCCGCATGTCCGACTACAAAATCAAAAGGACGAAAAATGAGAGTGCTAAATATTAGCGGCGGGCGCCGCTAGGCAATCACCAGCTCGCCGCCATTTTTCTTTTCTAACTCCATGGCGAGATCGAGCGCTTTGATAGCACATTCGACCTGCTCGTCGGTCGGCGGCTGAGTGGTGATGCGCTGGAGCCACAGCCCGGGCTTGGTGAGCAGGGCAAAGAACGACTTCCCGTGTTTGGCGGAGAAACGGATTAACTCATATGAAACCGATGCGATGATGGGCAGGAACGCCACGCGGAGGGCAAACTTGGCCCAGAATCCCTGAATGGGGAACGCGGCATAGACGAAGATGGAAATCAGCATGATCGTCATCAAAAAGCTGGTGCCGCAACGCGGGTGGTAGGTGGAATACTTCTGCGCGTCGGCCACGGACGGCATGCCATGGTCTTCAAAGGCAAACACGGTCTTGTGCTCGGCGCCGTGGTAGCGGTAGACACGCTTAATGTCGGCCCATAGAGAGATTCCCCAGATAAAGAGCAGGAAGAGCGCGATCCGGATTAAGCCATCAACCAGCGTGAAAGCAAAGTTGTTGCCCAGCGCTGACCAGCGACTCTTCAAGCCCGTGGCTGCAGCCAGGGGGACAAACTTGTACATGAAGACGAAAAACCCGATGGATACAACCATGCTGCCAACCATGGCCCATGTGCCGATCTCCGGCTTTTTCTCGCCTTCCTCTTTGGCAATCTCTTCCAGGCCGACATTCAGAGAGAATTTTGAAGCCACAAAGCCCAGGCGCATGGCCTGCCCCAGCGTAGCCAACCCACGGATGAAGGGCCATCCCAGCCATTTGTGTTTTTCTGAGGGGCGCTGCAGGGTCTCACTGTGGGTGGTAATCTCGCCGCTCGGCTTGCGAATGGCGATGCCCCAAGCGTGAGGCGAGCGCATCATGACGCCTTCCATTACGGCCTGTCCGCCAACCAGGGTCTCCTCCCCGCTCTCCAGGGCAGGAAGCAACTGCAAAGCAGCAAGGAAACGAGCGAATTGATGCCAGTATCTCATTGAAATTATTTAGATGCTAAGTAGCGGGAGAAAGGTCCACAGGCGGCAACTGCCAGCCTAAACCTTGCCAAGACTCTATTTTAAGGGATTTTTGCGTAAATGCACAGCTCAAAGGCAATCTGCCGAATCAATGACATAGCAGCAACAATCCCTTTTGGCACTGTTTTGATCGAACCATTCTGAATACTGACGCTTTACATGCGAGGGCCTGCTGCTGATTTACACATTGCTATGCTTGGTTCTATGGAGGCTTTTGCCGCCACAGCCGAAGCGGTAGCTGCCACCACCAAGAAGACTGAAAAGGTCCGTTTGGTGGCGGAGTACTTTCGCTCGTATCCGTTGGATGAGGCGTCCCAGGCAGCCGTCTTTTTCTCCGGGCGCGCGTTTCCCGCGTGGGAAGAGAGAACATTGCAAGTTGGCGGCACGCTGCTGTGGCGAGCTCTGGGCGAAATCTCCGGGAAGGGCGACATTGCGCTTACCGCGGCTTACCGGCGGCATGGCGACCTGGGTGCGGCGGCGCAGGACGTTCTGGAGCACACAGCGCTGCCCCGGAGTTCCCTTTCACTCGCTGAAATCGCCGCGGCTTTCGACGAACTTGCGCGCACCTCGACTACGGCCCGCAAGCTCAGCCTGCTGCAGGACATCTTGCGCCGGGCTACTGCCCTGGAAGCCAAATACATCATCAAGATCATCAGCGGCGACCTGCGCATCGGCCTGCGTGAGAGCCTGGTTGAGGAGGCAATCGCAAAGGCGTTCGACGAGAAATTGGCGGCCGTTCAGCGGGCCAACATGCTTCTGGGCGACATCAGCGAAGCGCTGCGGCTGGCTTCGGAACACAAACTCAATCAGGCGCAGATGCGTCTCTTCCATCCCATAGGTTTTATGCTGGCAAGTCCCGCACAGGACGCGCAGGAGGCGCTTTCCTACTTTGCTCGCGCTGCTGTGGAAGACAAGTACGATGGGATACGCGCGCAGGTGCATGCCGGAGGCAAAGATGATCCGCGCGTGCGTCTCTTCTCCCGGACTCTGGACGAAATCAGCCGGTCATTTCCAGAACTGCCGCCGGCGCTGCGGGCTTTTCCGAAACCGCTCATTCTGGACGGCGAAATCCTGGCCTGGAATCCGCAAACGGCGCAGGCGCTGCCTTTTTCAGAGCTGCAAAAGCGGCTGGGCCGCAAAACCGTCTCTGAAGAGATGGCCCGGACCGTGCCGGTTGTTTACATGGCTTTTGACGTTCTCTATGCCGGTGGAGAGTTGCTCATTGAAATGCCGTTGGAGGAAAGAAGAAAAATTCTTGAGCACGCCTTCGCTTCGGTCGCGAAAGATGGTTTCACGGTGGAGTACCTGATGGCCACGGAGAATCCGCAAGGCAAGCTGGTCTTTGAGCCGACAATCAGTGAGCCGGCAATCGGCGAGGCCGCGATCGGCGCCCGCAGTGGCACACCGCGCGTTGTCCTGGCGGCAACGCTCACGGCGGATTCTCCAGAGCATCTTGAAGAAATCTTTGCGGCGGCCAGGCAGCGCGGCAATGAAGGGCTGATGATCAAGGACCTCAACTCTCCATACACGCCGGGTCGGCGGGGCAAGTCCTGGCTCAAGCTCAAGAAGGAACTGGCGACGCTGGACGTGGTTGTCACGGCAGTCGAGTGGGGGCACGGAAAGCGCAATAAGGTCCTGAGCGACTATACGTTTGCCGTGCGCGATGGCGAGCAGCTCTTGAATGTTGGCAAGGCTTATTCGGGCCTGACCGATGCCGAGATCGCGGAGATGACCGAGTGGTTTCTGGCGCACACCATAGCCGATCAGGGTTTCCGCCGCACCGTGGAACCGAAGATTGTCCTGGAAGTGGCATTCAACAACATGATGCGTTCTGCCCGGCATGAGAGTGGGTATGCGCTGCGCTTTCCCCGCATCCTGCGCATACGCACGGACAAATTGCCGGACGAGATTGATACGCTCGATACTGTTCGGGAGATTTACTCGCGGCAGATGCTGGGTGGAAAGAGCGCCTGAGCAGTGAGACCCGGATCAGGCTGGGCCGCTCCTATCTTGAGCCCTTGAGTTGTTCCTGCCGCCGCGCCGTCCCGATGGGAATCACGCAGCCGTGGGCAATTTCACAATTTTCGTTTTCCAGCTGGATGGTGGTGTGCTCGATATTGTAGGTCGTCGAAAGTATTTCGGTTACCTGGCGCAAGATGACCTGGCTTTCCGAGAGGGTGGTATCGTCGATCCTCACGTGGCAGGCGAGCGCGTGCATATCCGAGCCAATGCTCCAAATATGGACGTCATGCACGTCCCTCACACCCTCGATCTTGCTCAGGATCGCGGTGATGCGCTCGGCGGAGAGCCCCTGCGGCGCGCCTTCCAGAAGGATATTGAGGGTTTCGCGGATAATGCCAAACGACGACCAGAGAATCAGGCAACCGATGCCGATGGAGAGCGCTGGGTCGACCCATGTTTGTCCCGTCCAGAGAATGATCCAACCGCCCACGATGACCGCGGCAGTGGAAAGCGTGTCACCTAACTGATGGACGAAGGCACTGCGGATGTTTACATCGCGAGCGGCCCGGAAGAGGACCCACGAGATGGCGCCGTTCATGAGCACGCCAATAATGGCTACCCAAATCATGATCTGTGGATGAACTGCAACCGGATTGCGCATGCGCATCAGCGCTTCGTAGAAAATATAAAAGGCGATTGCCACCAGGGTGAGCGCATTGACAAAGGCCGCCAGCACGCCGGCGCGATGATAGCCAAAAGTCTTGGTGGCGCTGGGTGGGCGTGTCTGGATGAATACCGCCACCCAGGAGAGCAGCAGGGCCAGAAGGTCCGTTACATTGTGACCCGCCTCAGAGAGCAAAGCCAGGCTGTGTGCCTGGATTCCCGCAACCAGCGTGATCAGCACATACGCGAAAGTAGCCGCCAGCGAATAGCGCAGTGCGCGGGCGCTCAGCGGAGCATGCTGGTGCGTATGGTGCATAGTGTGAGTTTACCGCCGAATACGGTTTTGATTCGAGCCAATCTATAGGTGGGAATCTGAATGCCTACTTTTGTCCATCGAGTCCCACTATCAGCATCTTGCCGGTAGAGCCTTTACTTCGTTTGCGCTATTGTCATTCAACGGGCCCGCCAAAGCCAGCGTTTTTAACGGGTTGGTGAAGACAGTGGTAACACGCCAAGCAGGTTGCCTTGGCCCGAAACTTGCTCCATTGAGCATGCAGGTTAGTGTGTTTGCTGGGCACACCTGATGTCCGCCGATATTTACGGCAATGGAGCATGTTATGCGAATGCTGTTTTACGTTCTGGGCTTTGCGCTGGTCTTGTCCGTGGCAATGGCGCAGACCACCGAACAATCGCCGCCGATCAGCCCGGGCACACCGGCGAACCGGATCGGCGACGGCGCTCAAACCAAGTCTGGGACACAGAAGCCATCCAGCACGACCTCGCCATCGACAACCGGTGGAGTGGCCGGAAGCGCGAGCTCCAGCAGCACCGGACAGAACCCCGATGTCCAGGATTCCAAAGTTGGCGTAAGCGCACTGAGCGATTCTGACCTGGAAGGCCAGATTCAAAATGCGTTAAATCGGGAACCCACCCTGACCGGCGACAGCGCCCATGTGACCGTTTCCGCAGACACCATTGAGCTAGCGGGCAAGGTGGGTACCAGCAAGGAGAAAGTTACCGCCACCCGCATTGTGCAGTCGTATGCAGGAAGCAAGAAGATGGTCAACCGGCTTACTATTGGTGGCGGAAGTGAAAAAACCTCACCGCACGCGGGCGCAGCGAATGACACTGGACCGAGCCGCCAACCCAGCACCGCGAATCCAGCCACCAATCCTGAACCCGGCAAGGGCAGACCGCCTTCGACTTCAAACCCACCGCAAGAGTGACTGGCGACGGCTGCGGTTAGTACTCAAACCTCGCTTGCTGCGGACCAATACGTTCTTCTTCCAACAAGCTTGCTGAGGTTTTTGGTGTGGGCCGGAATGGCGCTCCTTCAAGGCGAAGAAGTTTCTCTTTGGTGTTAAGTCCGCCACCGTAACCCGTGAGTGTTCCGTTGGCGCCGAGGATGCGGTGGCATGGAACGATGATGGCAATGGGATTGTCATGATTTGCCTGGCCCACGGCACGAAAAGCGTTCGGACGCC
This sequence comes from Terriglobia bacterium, assembly GCA_041488515.1. Lineage (GTDB taxonomy): Bacteria > Acidobacteriota > Terriglobia > Terriglobales > Acidobacteriaceae > Angelobacter. Next base: position 37,417 of record JBGPPK010000012.1, read on the forward strand.
CAATTTCACGCGCGATGTCCGCATACGAGCAGGTCTTTCCGTAAGGGACCCGCAGCAGCGCCTCCCAGCAATCCTTTTGAAACTGTGTTCCGACCAAATCCAGTTTGCAGGTGAACTCGCGTAAGTCGCCACGAAAATACGCCTGGAGTTGTTGTTCGCAGGGCCGAAGATGCTCCCGCGATTCAATCCAGACTTCATCCTTGCCTGGCGTTGGCATCTTTCCGCGATAAAATTGCAGGTATCGCAAACCTTTCTCCGTAGCCCCAAGCAGCAGGGGCCCGGCCGGAGACTCAATGCGAGAAAAATAAACGGTTGTTTTTTCCGCCATGGATGAATTTTAGCAGCGCCCGCTGGTCGCAATAAAAATTCCTGCAGGTGCTCTGACCTTACAACACGCCACCCACCATTCACATCTATTTCAACACTGCTGCCCCTGGCAGGGCGGCGGTGTTTTGTTTTGGACATCGGAAAGTAAATTAAAGCAGTGTTCTGCTGGCTGCGCGCAAAGGGTGCTGATTGCGCGGTTTTCAGTGCCAGAGGGCCCCAGGGGTTCGGTAGTGCCGTAACTGTTTTCGGTCTCGCTACTTCAGTTGGGTTTTCTCTGTTCTGATTTCCGCCATGCCATCAGTCCCCCCACCAGGACAATTGTAGGTGAAAGGAACCATGGATATCCGCGGGCTGCTACTGGTCAACACAGAGAATATCGAAGAGCTAGACCAGACGCCGGCCGCGCTCACCGGAATTCTGGATGTAGTGGGCAAGAGCGCTCTCCACCGCATGGCTGAGCGGATGCAGCAATACGGGATTACGTCGATCAGTGCGGTGGTTGAAACCGCATCTGCTTTTGCCGCCTGCAACTATGGCCTCCCTGCTGATGTAACCTGTGTGACTGCGACTGCCGATCGTTTCTGGCGTGCCGCCGAAAGCGTCTTTAACGATATGGCGCAAAACGGGGCCGAACTGGTCGTGTTGGTCCGGCTGGGCAACTACGCTGAGGCCGACTTTGAAAAGTTGGTCCAGTGTCATCTCGACCAGCAGGGCCGGGTTACCCAGATGGAGTGGGGCGCCCTGCCGCTGGAGATTTTCTGCATCAGCGCTTCGCGCCGAAATGACGCTGCATCGCTCTTCCGCACACAACTCACGCACTGCCGCAGTGAATGCCCGCGCCTCCAACATGAGGGATATTTCAATCCGCTGGCCAGTCCTCGTGATTTGCGGCAATTCGCCATAGATATCCTTACTCGCAAGACGCAAACCTGCCCCGCCGGGAAAGAAACCAAACCAGGCGTCTGGATCGCTCCCGGCGCGTTGATAGAAAAAGGCGCGCGTGTTCTGGCGCCTGCTTTTGTCGGATCTTTGGCGCGTATTCGCGCCGGCGCCGTGATTACCCGTTGCAGCTCGGTTGAGCGGAACGCTGAAGTCGATTGCGGCACCATCGTCGAAAACTCCACTGTGCTGCCGTTTTCCTACGTAGGAGCAGGCCTGGATCTGGGGCATTCTGTTGCCGGCATGGGCCGGATCGTTAATCTTCGCCGCGACATCAGCGTCGAGATCGCCGATCGCAAACTCATCGCCTTGTTGTCATCCGCGTCCAGCAAAAGGCTTCTGACTGCCGCCATGGAGGTTCTGACCTATCTTCCTCGTCAGGCCTGGCAAGGCATATTCGCCGGCGCCAAAGCGCAACAACCTGACCTGCAAGCCACGCTGCGGCAGACGTCGCCGGCGCTTGGCGATGCGGCCGATTTTGAAACGCCCGCCTGTGACCCGGAGGCGGCCCAGGAATTTCGCAACATGGTTGTAGCGAGGAGATATGGACATCAATAGCAGACCAGTCGTTGTTAAGAGAATGCCGGAGCGTGTGAATACCCGCACCGCGCGCGAGTTCCTGCGCGACGTGCGGCCTTTCCTCGCCGCCGACCGCCCGCAACTGGTCTTCGATCTTTCCCAGGTAGTGCAGCTTGATGCCGCCGGCGTGGAGATGCTCCTGCGGTGCATGTCGGAAGCGCATAAACGCGATGGCGATGTGAAGCTGGCGTCTCTCTCCGGCCAGGCTGCCGTGGTGCTGGAACTCACGCGCACCGAGCGGCTGTTCGAAATCTATGAAACATCCACGGAGGCGGCCCGCAGCTTCAGCGGCTTCCTGCCCAACGCCATGCGCCAGCAGCTTCTTCACAACAAACGTCCGCCTGCGCCCGCAGCAGCCTAGAGAGCCAGCGTGATGCCGCAACCAGAGAGCGTTGTCACCCTTTCCAGAGCTGATGTGCCGGTGGCCGCCGCCGGGCCGCGGCCCAGGAGCGTCCGCGCCACGGTGCTCAGTGGCAGCCTGATCATGCTCATCAGCATGATGCTGGTCAATGTTTTCAACTTTGCCTACAACGTGGTGATGGCCCGCATGCTGGGCCCCGCCGAATTCGGCCACATCAACGCCGCCGTGACCCTGCTTCTTCTGGCTTCGTGCGTCAGCCTGGCCTTCCAGCTTGTGTGCACAAAATTTGTGGCCCGCAATGCCACTCCCGGAGGCAAAGCCGCCGTGGTCCACGCATTGCTGGGCAGGGCCTGGATTGCGAGTCTTGTTCTGGCCACGGTGCTGTTCCTGGCACAAAAGCCCATCGCCGGTTATCTGAATCTGCCCAACCCCTGGATGATGGGGATTCTCGCCGCCGGTATCGCGGTTTACGCGCCGCTGGGCGTCAAGCGCGGCGCCATGCAAGGCCTCTGCGCTTTCCCACGGCTGGGTAGCAGCTTTGTGATCGAAGCGCTGACCCGCTTTGTGGTGGGCGCCGGCTTGGTGCTTGCCGGATACGGCGCGCTGGGCGCGGTTGGCGCCATCTCCGCCGCCGTGATTGCGGCATACTTTCTTCCCCGAATTCCACCGCAGCTGCGGGTGAAGGCTGAAACTGCCGAACCGCCGTCGTTTGCCGAAGCCCTGCAAGCAATCGTCTTCTTCGTCGGTCAGGTGATCATCAATAACATTGATATTCTGCTGGTGAAACATTTCTTCGCTTCCGATCCCGCGGGCGTCTATGCCGCTATAGCGCAAATTGGCCGGCTTCTCTACTTTGCTTCATGGTTCGGCGTGGTCAACGCCATGTTTCCCGTGACCGCGGCCGCGAAGGAGGAGCACCGCAAGGCCCACGGCATTGGCTTGCCTCTCTTGCTGGTGCTCGGCATCTCGATCGCCTTTATCGTTATCGCGGGGATGTTTCCGCATTTGATCATGGGCGTGATCTTCGGCGCCCGCTTCATGGAGACCGGCTGGCTGCTGGCGCTGTACGCCGCCGCTACCGGGCTGTACTCGTTGAGCGTCGTGTTCATCGCGTACGAGATGTCGCGCCGCATCGCCAATACCGGATGGCTGCAACTGGTTTTCAGCGGAGCGTTGGTCCTCGGCATCGCCATCTTCCACCACAGCCTGCGCGAGGTCATCCTGGTGCGCGTGGTCCTGATGGCCGTCATGCTGGCCCTGGTTTCGCTGCCGTTTCTTCGCAAGCACGCGCGCCGGCCGCTGCAAGAGGCTGCCGCATGAAGAAGCTGCGCCGCATTACCGAGGCCGAAGTCATCGCCGAGTTTCTCAAGGGCGAATTCTTTCATCGGGAGTATGACGCTGATCGCCGGCAGTTTGCCCGCATCGTCGATCATCCTCACCTGACCAGCGAGACGGAGAATGCGCTCCGCCGCGCGCTGTTCTTCCGCCGCCGCGACACCATGTGGTGGGAGCTGCCCGAAGACCGGCAGTGGTGGGAGGTCGAGTTCGAGCCTGCCGATGTTGAGCGCGTGAGCGTCTTTCCCCGCGCGCGCTGGAGAAAGCTTGCCCGCGGAAATTTCAAAGCGCGGCACGTGGCGGAAGAGGTCCGCCGGCATCTCCAGGCGGCGCAGCCGGACGAGTTCACGGCCAAGATGGCCGCTATTTGCTCGGCAATGCGACCTGACGCTCCGGCGGGACTCATCGTCTTTCTCGGCCTTGACGAGCACCGGCCGGTAACGCTTCTGGAGGGAAATCACCGGTTTGTGGCCTCCTTGCTGGCGCCGAATGATAACTTGCTGGCCGGCGCTCGCATGATGGGGGTTTTCTCCCCGAACATGGAAAAGTGCTGCTGGTACAAAACCAATTTCCGGACCCTTTTCCGCTGCCTGAAAAACCGCATCCAACATTATTGGGACAGAGATCCTGATGTGGCCCGGCTGCTGGAACAAACAGCGCAGAGCGGGACTGCCGCCGGCTACGCCGAAAGCGCGCATCGCATCAAATCGCATCCCATCAAGTCGAAATAGTTTGGGCCTTAACAAGAGCACGTTCCCCGAGGTTTTATGAAGATTCAACGCCAAATCACGAGCATCCTGAGCACAATGCTGATCGCCGGCATGTTTCTGACGCTTCCTCTCCGCGCGCAGCAGAGCAATAGCCAGCCGCCCGCGCAGCAGTCCCCGGATCCGGCGCAGCAGCCGCAACAACAGAATCCGCCGTCCACGGCGCAGCCGGCGCAAACCAACCCGGCGCCTGCAAACGCGCCGGCCGAACCAAACACTCCGGCTGACCCAAATGCTCCGGCTCAACCAGGCAATACTCAACCGGCAGCGCCTGCGGGGCAGACTCAGCAGAACCAGACGCAGCAAAATCAGCCGCAGCAGGCACAGCCTCAGCAGACTCAACCCGGGACCAGCGTGAACCCTTCGCAGGCGCCGCTTGCGCCGGTCACGACCTACCCTGACGCTTCGGGTACACAGCAGCAACAACAGCCAAGCACCACCACTCCGGCGCAAACCAATGTCCCGGAAGGACCTCAGCCGAGGAAGCAGCAGCCGAGTGAGCCAGTTGGCGCGGCCACCGCTGAAAGCGTCCCCACCGCCGGTGGCGCAGCCGCCAAGCCCGCGGGCGTGGCCATTGCTCCGGCAAAGCAGCACCAGACGCGTTCATGGCTGATCAAGCTTGGCGCAGTTGTCGCGGCGGGCGCGGCCGTAGGGACGGTCTATGCGCTGAGCCGCGGCACGTCCTCAACGCCCCCCGGAGCCACCAGCCCGGGAGTCGTTCAAAAATAAATGTGTAACGGTCAGCGCCAGGGCAGCACAACTGATATGGACGGGCCGAACCAATGACTCAAGGTTTTTCCAGCACGCCCCTGCTCATCTCCTTCTCCGGTGTGGATGGCTCGGGTAAATCGACGCAGATTGAAAGCCTCTGCTCCGCCCTGCATGCCGCCGGACTCAAGACCAGCCTCCTGGCCTTCTGGGACAACGTGGTGGTGGGCGTGAAGTACCGGGAAGGCTTCGTCCACAAGGTGTACAAGAGTGAGCGCGGCATCGGCGCGCCGGGGAAGCCGGTGAACCGCCGCGATAAGAACATGCGCGGCTGGCACCTCACCCTGGCCCGGCACTTCCTCTACCTGCTCGATGCCGTTCATCTCCGCCGCGTGGTGGCGCGTGCCAGGAAGTCCGGCGTCGATGTCGTAATTCTCGACCGCTACATTTACGACGAGCTTTCCAACCTGAATCTGGGCAACGCGCTCAGCCGGACCTTCGTAAGGTTTGTGCATGCCCTGGTGCCCCGGCCGGACGTCGCGTACCTGCTCGATGCCGACCCCCTTGCAGCCTACCTGCGCAAGCCGGAGTATCCGGTGGAATTCGTGAAGAAGTGCCGGCGCTCTTACTTCGACCTGGCAGCCTTGCTGGGAACCATGACCATTATCCCCACCTTGGATCTGCCCGAAGCCAAACTCGCGGTGCTGAAAGCCGCCGAGCGCGAACTGGCCGCCCAGGGACGCGCGACGGATTTGGTTTCGGGAAGCTTGTCGGCTGCCTGAAGCTAAGGCTTGCGGTGAAGCTTCTTTCCTTTAGCTCTTGTTTGCGCTGTCGAAACCAGGCCATCCAAGCCTTGTCTTCCCGCTATGTTGTTATATCTATTCAGTTTTCAAAGATCTCTTCGGCCGCCTGGGCGTGTGTGTGAGCAGCCCTGCCCCCTCCCATACCCATCCCAAATTGGCGTGGGTTTCAGCGACCCCATCCCAGGTCATCCCAATTTGGCGTGGGTTTGACGCATCGGGTGGAGTGAGACACATCCCTTTGTGTTCCTTCGTGTCCTTTGTAGTCAATGTTGTGTTAGGCAGAGGGTCGCAACCCCAAAAGCACAAAACGCAACGGAGAAGCCGTTGCGCCATCCTGTCTCCGGAGGTCCGGAAACAATGCCGTATTTTCTTCGCTAGGATAGCTCATGCCTGTGGCGAAGTCAAGGCATTTTCCAGGCCCGGCGCCCAAAATCCAAAAGGCGTTTTGAAGAGTAAGGAATAATCGAAACTGAAATCCATGGCCATCAACATCAAAGATTCCGAAACCGACACACTTGCGCGAGAGGTGGCCAAGCGGACGGGTGAGACGATTACCGGCGCGATCCGCACGGCGCTTAAGGAACGGCTCCAACGTCTCATTGGCCGCTATCAAGCCCCAATCATCCGAGAAAGGATTGATGAAATCCTCCATCGCGTAGATACTTTGCCCCGGCTCGATGACCACGGCGAAGATGAGATCCTGGGCTATGACGAACGCGGGATTCCCAACGAATGGTGATTGACACGTCAAAAAGCCGGGGTTGGCCCCGATGCGGCGGGAAGGTTTTGCAATCGACGACAAGCCCAAAGCTAGATTTTATGCGGGGTTGATACGTTTTTTGGGCCCATTTCCTGAAAGTATAAATTATTTCGCTGCCTTGACCGAACTAACTTCGGATTGTGGCATACAGGAAGGGATTTTTTTTGACCTTTGCCGGAATGACTTTGCTTAGAACCGGAGAAACCAAGTGAAAGTGAAGATCTTGCTGGGAGTTATGGTTGTGGTGCTGGGAACAGTGTCCGGGGCGGCTGCCCTGGCCGGGGGGAACCCGGAGCCGCTCTGCCGGCCTGGTGTGCCTTGCTCGGTTGGAACAAAGACGTTTGAGGGCGGCCCAATCCCGCTCTGCAGACCTGGCGTTCCGTGCTCGGATGGAGCGAAGGCGTTGGGCGGGGATCCAGATCCGATCTGTCTTCCTGGCAAACCTTGCCAAGTAGGAAAGAAGGCTCTGGGCGGCGACCCAGAACCTCTATGCCGGCCTGGTGTGCCTTGCCAGATTGGAACGAAAATTTCTTAGGAGCTTTTCTGCGGTGAACTTCGCTTAGAATCCCTGAGCCGCTACCGGCGGCGCGGAGAGACAAATGAAAGCGAAGATCATGCTGGGGGCTCTGGTTGTGGTGCTGGGAACGGCGTTTGGGGTGGCCGCACTAGATGGTGGTCCAGAGCCGATCTGCCGGCCTGGCGTACCTTGCAAGGGAACGAAGGTGTTTGATGGCGGCCCACAGCCAATTTGTCGGCCCGGCGTTCCCTGCCAGGTTGGGAAATAACAACTGCGATCCTGATGGGTTGGGTCGCAGAGAGGAAAGGTTTTCTGTGACCCTATGAAAGACTACATAAGCACTGTGGATCTGGCGATTTGGATTGTGTTAATAGCCGGCAGAATTGTTCTTTGCTTCTGCATACTAAAAAAGTCCCTCTTTCGCAGACTGCCATGGTTTTCTGCATATATTTTTGCTTCTGCCGCTGAGAGCATCTTGCTTCTTGCCATCGCCTATTCGACTGGCTACGCAGTCTACTATTATGTTTTTTATGTGACCAGCCACACCATATCAGTGCTGGCATTCCTGACCTTGATTGAATGCGGACGGCGCGTGCTTCCGGGACTCAATCTACCGCAAAAGGAAAAGGCCATTGCTTTTTTGCTTGCAGCTTTGGCTGTCGTTGTCGTCTTCGCTTCTTTCTACCCCATGCGGTACTTTGAAGAGCGGATTGAAAGCGGAGCCTACCTTGTTGTTGCCGTAGCCTTCATCTTCATAGCCGTATATTCGAGATATCTGGGTCTGTACTGGTCGCGATTGTTGGCAGGAATATGCTCGAGTCTCGGCTTCCTGTACTTGGTGCAGGGAGCGGCCAAAGCGATGATCGGTCATTACCCTGCCGCCTTGGTTTTGCAAGTACGAGAACTCAGCCAGATCGCCAACGTCCTCGCCGTCCTTGCATGGATCGTTGTCGTCCTCTCACCCTGGGGAACGCGCGAGTTCACCGAGCAGGACGTATTGAAGATAGAAGCGGCCTTCGCCCGGATTGAAGCCAGCCTGGGCACGGAAAGGGTGAAAACCGCATGACGCCCCTCGCCGTAGCTCGCGACATGCCGATGGACGATCTGGTAGTCAGGGTCTACCACCTTGACCTGGCAGAATGCCGGGACTGGGAGGAATTCAAGGAAGGCGTCCGGCTCATGGTGCGCAATCTGGATGAGGTGCTGGAAACCCTGGGCTGCGATCTGTCAGGGAACCAGCGGGTCCGCAGGGCGATCGATCGCGTGAAGACCAAGGCCACGCGCCTCAAGGACCTTTGCGCGGCCCTTCCGGAATCTTTTGACGAGCCGGAAGGATGGCGGAATGCGGCCCTCCACATCATCGTCAACTATGAGCAATTCCGCATTGAAGCGGGCATGCTGTATCAACTGATGGTTCCGGGCGCGCGTTTTGGAGTTCTTCGGGCGGCTTTGTGAGAAAGAAACGGATAAAAAAGATGGCTAAAGAAAAAAAGAAAAAGCTGGAAATTTGTCCCCGGAGAGAAGGCCCTCCGGTGGCGGCCAGCGTGGGCGCAGTGTTGCTCGATCTTCGCGATGCCCTGCGGCAGGCCGAGCGCTGCCGCCTGGCCCTGCTGCGCCTGGGCTTTTCGCGGCAGCGCTGGCAGGAGATTGTGCGAGACGTCGACCAGGAGCAGCGGTTCCTCCTTCGTCCGCAGATCCTGGACGCGATCGTCACTCACCTGCTGAGCGTTGGCGAACCCGTGAACCGGCCGGAGCTGGTGCGCACCCTGAACTTGCAGGGCGCGGGCACCATGCAACGAATCCAGCAGGCCATCACCCTCAATCTGAGGTCCGGCAACCTCACGCTTCACGCGGGAAACATGATCGGATTGCCGGCGTTGAAGAAAAAACCTCTTCCTGCCGATTGAGGCAACAGCGATATTTGCGGACCACTCTGCGGCAGCATGAGAGCGCGGGGTAACTCTATTCATTCGCATCAAAGCTTCCGGGCCACTTCCGCGCTGCGTGGAAGACACGCAGGACCTCGACGAAATTACCGCGGACACGGTAGGGAATGATGTAAGGAGTGTTGGGCACGACCAGCTCGCGCGTGCCGGTAACGCGGCCGGGCCGGCCCATCGCCGGATGTTTGGCAAGGCGGTCAACGGCTGTGGCGATGGACTTTACAACTTTCGCAGCGGCCCTGGGATTGTCTTGCGCGATGTATTCTGCTTCGGCGTCGAGCTCCGCCAACGCGGCGCGGAGCCACCTAACCCGCATTCCGGGTCCACTTCTTCATGACCTTTTGCACGTCTCGCTCGGAGGCGAAATCGCCGCGGTCCGCCTCTTTGACGGCCTTCTTGATCTCTTCAATCTGCCAGTCATTGAGCGCGATGTACTCGCGGATGGCCTCGGCCGCCAGGAACGACCGGCTGCGCTGCGTGGCGGAAGCGAGCTTGTCCAGCTGCTTTTTCAAGGCGGCATCAAGCCGCAGGGTTAAAACTGTTGTGCTCATTACAATACAAAGTATACAGCATACTACAAGCGAATACCTGTAAGGAATGTGTCACCCCACCCTTTGCGTCCGCGATCAGTACCCGCCACAGGAATGCGCAGGACGCAAAGGATAGGGCCCCGCATCGGTTAACGCGGGGAAAGACCGGGCGTCTGGCTTGGCAGCGCGGACGCCGGTATCACGCGGGAAGCTCCCGCGGGCTGGGTAAGCTTTGCGGCAGGCTGGGTGCACTGGGTGGCAAACGGACATTGAATGTCGGATTGCTGGTTCATGTAATCGGTGAATTCCTGCATGTCAGCGGAGGAGTTGCTGAATCCCACGCCGTGGCCGGCCAAAAGAAAATAACCGAGAACGTCGCCGGTGTACCAGAGTGGAGGTTTGTCATTGACGAACACAACCTGCACGATGCTGCTGGCGTCATGAAGGTAAACCACGCGCGGCGGAAACTTATCCAGCTTGTCGTTTTTCACCACCAGCGGGTTCAGATTGTTGACGGTTGCACCGGGAAAGGCGCCGCAGGCGGGAATGTCGACCCGGACGTAAACATCAAAAAAGCTGGAAGCAAGAAAATCGTGGGTGGGATCGTTGCTGGGGCCGGAGCGCGAGACCACTCTGCCGGGACTGAACCTCTCCGGCGTGGTTGGCGTATTGGGATCGTTGTACCAGACACCGGCGCGCACCATGAGCGGGCCGGCGGCCATTTTGAGCGAGCGAATCTCGGTGATGACCTGGCGCGTACCCCGGCCTGAAAAACAGGTAGTCCTGTCGCCGTAACAGGGATAGCCGTGCGGCGGGATGAGGGTGTCCAAGGATATTTCGTCCTCGGCGGAGCCAACCACCGCGCCGCCGCGGCGGAAGGGGCTGAAGAAACGGTCGCCGTCGTCGAGGCTCACGTTGCTGCGTCCGACAACAGTATTCTGGTCAAACAGCGTAGGGCTCTGCAGAACGCGGGTTGTGCTGTTATAGCCGGGACAGCCGTTGAACATATTGGCGAAGGCGCTGGCGATCTGGATCCGGAAGCTTCCCAGCGAGGTAGTCACATCGTCTCCCAGCGGCGGGAACATTTGCGCGTGCGCGGACGCCATAAGGAGACCCAGACTACAAATAGAAGCAGCAAGCAGACGTCTCACAAAAATATCCTCCTGCGCTACTGAGCGCTAGAACAAATGCGGAGTGTAGGTTTGCCTGAGAAAAGGCGTCTACTCCAGGATTGCTTTTTTGCGAACCGTTTTGGCACGGACAAAAGAAAAAATCAGGAACGTGAACCGTTTTGGCATGGCGGGAATGCAGCTAAGCTTTGTGCCTTTGACGCGCACGTTCCACATTTGTTGATCTAGAGAATCAGGGCGGAGCCAACCACGGTCCGCCCTAAATCTCTATCGTCTCATCCTTAGTTTGAAGAGGAGCACGCTTTGGGGATTCTGATCTGTTCAGGATCCGTCCGATTGGAGGCTGAACAACTCTGAGGCTGGATCTTGATTGCCGGGGTGGAGACGCTTCCATTCCCGTCTTGATTGGCGCCGGGCAGTTGCTCGGCGCTGAAGCTGTGGGTTACGCCCTGGCCGTCAATGTAGATGCCTACAATGGTTCCCGGATCGTTGACCTGGAAGGGGAACGTGGTTCCAACAGCGCCGGGGAAGTCTAGCGCGGTGAAGACGTCGCCGCGCTTGAGGAAGCCGTGCTGGATGCCATCCTGGCCAATGAAGAGTCCAACCATGTCATTGGATTCATTCAAGCCTTCCGGGGCGGTGCCTATAGCGCCCGGAGCATCGATTGTCTGAAAGACCCCGTTCGTCAGTGCGAATCCATGGAAATTGTCATTCACATCCAGGAAGAGACCGTTTACGGTATGCCGGTCGTTGATGCCAAGAGACTGAGTTGAGGGAGTGGGCCAAGTCTGGGCAGGATCGTCAATGCTGGTGAAGCCGTTCTTGTCCAGGGTGAAGCCGTGAAGTCCAAAACTGGGATCTTCCCAGACTCCGCCAGGTCGCCGCGATCATTGATGTCGACAACATCGGTGAAGACAGCCCCAGGGAAGTCGATGGTGGTGAACTGGCCGTCTTTCAGCGTGAAGCCGTGAAAGTGGACGCCATCCGAAAAAGCGCCTGCCACCATCCCGGCATTATTGATGACTTCAGCAAACGTCTTGTGGGCGCCTGGGAAGTCAAAAACCCTGATGTCGGCGCCATCCTGCACATAGCCGTGAACGGCCCCGGCCGAATCATGGAAAAAGCCGGCCACCTGGCCGAGGTTATTGATGCCCCCAACCGATGTGGACGTAGCCCCGGGCACATCGATGTTTTGAAACCGGAAGTTGCCTGCTGGAACTTGAGCGAAGCAGGTTAGAGTTGCAAGCATGAGTGCAAATACAATGGCACTGAAGCTCTTCTTCATAAAATTCTCCTTGCTTATTTTCGAGATGTAAGGCCTTCGACCTTCCGGTGTCGGTGCAGACTCTTGCGGCATGCCATCCCTTCCACTAGAATCTTGCTGAAACGCCGCCAGACCGCCGGCCCACATTCAACCTAGGCTGTACCACTCAAAGTCGTCCTTAGCGGTCCATTAAAAATTTCTGGTTAAGTTCCAAAGAAGTTCCAAAGACAGTCATGCCCCCGGAAACAAAGGTTTTGTACGAATTCGGGAGATTTCGCTGCGACCCCCGGGAGCATCTCCTCCTGTGCGAGGGGAAAGCGGTTTCGCTGTCGCCGAAATCGTTTGAGATCCTCATCGCCCTGATCCAGAGCAATGGCCGCCTGTTGACCAAGGACGAACTCATGCGGCAGGTGTGGCCTGACAGTTTTGTGGAAGAGTCCAACCTGACAGTCAACATCTCCGCACTGCGCCGGGTGCTGGGCGAAACCCCCGGAGTGCAGCAATATATCGAGACGGTACCCAAGCGGGGATACCGTTTTGTTGCGCCGGTCACGGAGCACCGGGACGACGGAAAAACCGGCCTGTCGGTGCAGACTTCCGCCGTCGCGCAGGGAAACGCGTTGCCGGGAGTTGCGCCCGCACCAACAACGCCAATCCGGTTGCGTCGTTGGTGGCTGGCTCCGGCCGCGCTGCTTCTTGTCGCCATTCTGGTCTCTGCGACCCTGGTCTTCCGCGCTCCAGCCAAGCTGAGCGACAAAGACATGGTCGTGCTGGCCGATTTCACCAACACCACGGGCGATCCCGTTTTCGATGACGCGTTGCGGCAGGGGCTTTCCGCGCAACTGGAGCAGTCGCCGTTCTTGAACCTGCTCTCCGACGAGCGCATCGCGCAGACGCTGTCTCTGATGGCCCAACCCAAAGACTCCCGCCTGACTCACGAACGGGCTCGTGAAGTTTGCCAGCGCACAGCAAGCGCCGCGGTCCTGAATGGAGCGATTGCGCAAGTCGGCACGCAATACCTTCTGACCCTCAAGGCGATCAACTGCGCTAACGGAGAATCGCTGGGGAGCGCGGAGGCGCAGGCCACCGATAAGAACCATGTTCTCGACGCATTGGGAAAAGTGGCTTCGAAAATCCGCAACCAACTTGGCGAATCCCTGGCCTCAGTGGAGAAATATGACGCCCCGCCGGAAAACGTGACCACATCATCGCTTGAGGCGCTCAAAGCCTACAGCCTCGGGTATCAGGCCATGGTGGTAAAGAGCGATTTCGCCGCCTCCATCCCGCTATTCCAGCGGGCCATCAGCATGGACCCAAATTTCGCCATGGCATATGCCAGGATGGGAACGAGCTACTTCGCCCTTAACGAGACAGTCCGTGCGGCTCAGACTGTACGCAGAGCGTATGAACTGCGGAAGCGGGTCAGCGAGCGGGAACAGTTCTACATTGCCGAGCACTACGAAATTCTCGTCACCGGAAATCTGGAAGCGGCCCGCAAAGTCGATGAATTGTCGGCGCAAACCTACCCCCGCGACACTCCATATACCAATCTTGGCCTCATCTATAGCGAACTTGGCGATTATGACAAAGCCCTTGCGGCGTTCGAAGATGCCCTGAAGTTCAACCCCGAGACTGGAAACAGATACGCAAATCTCATAAGCGGGTACGTGCAACTCAACCGTCTGGACCAAGCTAAGGCTACGGCGCGAGAGGCACAACGTCACCACATTGATTATCCAGATGTTCACGTCAACCTCTATTGGGTCGCTTTTCTTGAGCACGACGCTGCGGGGATGGAGCGGGAGGCGGCGGAAATGGTGGGCAAGCCGGGACACGAAGACCAAATGCTCAACTACGAAGCGGATACTGCTCTGTATGGCGGCCAGCTTGCCAAGGCTCGAGGACTGACGCGGCGTGCCATGGAGGCCGCCCAGAAGGTGGATGAACAAGAAGCGCCGGCGCTCTACCAGGCGGATGCAGCGGTTCGCGAGGCGCTGGTGGGCAATGCGGATTTGGCGAAACAGCAGACGCGGGCCGCGCTCGCACTTTCAAACGACAGAGATGCGGAAGCTTTGTCGGCCATTGCGCTGGCGCTGGCAGGCGATTCCGCGCAGGCTTTCCGGCTGGCCGACGATTTGAGAAGGCGCTTTCCCCAAGACACGATTGTGCAATCCAATTATTTGCCTACGATCCATGCCGCGGCATTGCTTCGGGGTAACGATTCCGTCAAGGCGATAGAGGCCCTGGCGGCGGCAGCGTCCCATGAACTTGGGGGCAATATTCAGAGCTTGAATTTTGTTCTTTACCCGGTTTATCTGCGAGGCAAGGCGTATCTGGCTGCGAAGCAAGGCATCGCCGCTGCTGCTGAGTTTCAGAAAATTCTCGATCATCCCGGCCTCGTCCGGAGCGAGCCCATCGGCGCGCTGGCGCGCCTGGAACTTGGCCGGGCATTCGCTTTGTCGGGAGACACGACCAGGGCAAAGATTGCTTATCAGGAGTTCCTTACCCTCTGGAAAGATGCCGACCCCGACATCCCGGTCTTCAAGCAAGCCAAGGCGGAGTACTCCAAGCTGCTTTGAAAACGGCTGCGATTCGAGTAATCAAACCCCAGAGAATGAGTGCTAGGGTTTCTTCGCCACGGCCATCGGCTGGATCTGGTCGACAGGAATAAACTCCGTGGGATAGATCCCCGTATAGCATGACGTGCAATACGTGGTCCTCTCGCCTTCAGCGCAAGCTTCGCGCAAGCCCCCAAGCGAGAGATAGGCCAGCGAGTCGGCGCCGATATAGTCGCGGATCTCCTCCACCGACTTATTGGAACCAATGAGCTGATCCTTTGACGGCGTGTCCACGCCGTAGTAGCAAGGCGAAATGGTAGGCGGGCAGGAGATGCGTACATGCACCTCTTTGGCGCCGGCATCGCGCACCATGCGGACAATTTTGCGGCTAGTGGTTCCGCGCACGATTGAATCGTCCACCAAGATCACGCGCTTCCCGGCAAGCAGGCTGCGGATAGGGTTGAGCTTGAGCTTCACGCCAAAGTCGCGCACCCGCTGTTCCGGCTCAATGAACGTCCGGCCAATGTAATGGTTGCGGATCAATCCAAAGCGGAAGGGCAGCAGGGATTCCGACGAATAGCCCAGCGCCGCGGCCACGCCGGAGTCAGGCACTGGCACCACCAGGTCGGCTTCGACCGGCGACTCCTTCGCCAGCTGGCGGCCCATGGCCTCACGGCTGGTCTGGACTGAGCGCCCAAAAACCACGCTGTCCGGCCGGGAAAAATAGACATGCTCAAAGATGCACGCGGACTGCTTCATCTCCGCGGCAAAGAAGCGGGAGAAGGTTCCTTCCGGCCCAACCACCACCATCTCGCCCGGCTTGACGTCGCGTTCGTACACGGCGCCGATCAGATCAAACGCGCAACTCTCAGAAGCAAAGACGATCGTGTCACGGCCTTCGCCGGCGGCGTTGGGAATGCGTCCCATGGAAAGCGGACGGAAGCCACGCGGGTCGCGAATGGCGAAGACGCGGTCGCGGGTCATCATCACCAGGGAAAATGCGCCTTCAATCCGCCGCAGCGCGTCGCACACCGCTTCCGGCAGCGTCTGCTCCTTGGATTGCGCGATCAGATGAACGATTACTTCGGTATCGCTGGTGGTCTGGAAGATGGAGCCTTGCATCTCCAGACGATGGCGGATTTCATTGGCGTTGACGAGGTTACCGTTGTGCGCCAGCGCGATCATGCCCTTGTTGCAATCCACCATGATGGGCTGAGCATTGAGCACGGCGGAGTCGCCCGCGGTGGAGTAGCGCGTATGGCCGATAGCCAGGTTGCCGGGCAGCTTGGCAAGGACTTCTTCGGTGAAGATCTCAGCGACCTCGCCCATCGCCTTGTGGAGATAAAGACGCTCGCCGTTCGACGACACAACCCCCGCCGATTCCTGCCCGCGATGCTGCAACTGGTGCAGTCCCAGATAGGCCATGGTGGAGGCCTCACGGTGATTGTGCACCGCGACTACGCCGCATTCGTCCTTGAATTTGTCGAACATTTCTGTCGCTACGCTCCAGACCGCTTTGGGTTCATTTTCCCAGCTGAATGTCTTCAGCTCCTGATGCAGGCCGCTCGCAGCGTGGTCGGGCTCGCGGCTTCCAGTTTGCTAATTGCTAGCTGCTTCTTTTTCAACTCTTCTGCAAAATTTCCGGTACCAGATGTTCCGGCGTTTCTGCGTGTAAAGCCCGCGTCAACGCCGTTTCCCAAACCTGCCTCAATTCAGACACTTTGGCTGAGACCGCTTGCCTGCCGTCGATACGAATCACCAATTTTTCAGGAACAGTGCGTCCGATGCGGTCCGCACGTACGCCCCATTTTACCGCTATTTGTTGGATGTCCGAGGTCTTTTTCGGGTCGCAACTTATCAGTACGCGGCTGGCCGTCTCGCCGAACAAGACGCCTTCCGTGAAGACACCATTGGAGTTAAGGTCAACCTCTGCACCGGCATTCTTGGGAAATGCCGCTTCTGCCAGTGCCACTGAAATGCCGCCATCGGAGCAGTCATGGGCCGATTCGATGGCGTGGTTGCCGATCAGTTCCCGCAAGCATTTCTGCAGCGCAGTTTCCTGCTTCAGATCGAGCGCGGGTGGCGTGCCCCATATCTGGCCCAACAATTCTTTGGCGTACTCAGAAGAGCCGAACTCAGCTTCTGCCTTGCCGGTATCCGTTGCCGGGGCGCCGCTCAGCAGAAACACATCACGGCCAGGTTCGCGGAAGTGGAATGTCATCGCGTCGTCCACGTTCTCCAGGATTCCGACGATGCCGACGACCGGCGTGGGATAGATGCCTTCGCCCAGCGTCTCGTTGTAGAGGCTTACGTTGCCGCCGGTGATGGGCGTTTGCAGGGCATTGCACGCCTCGGTCAACCCGTCGACCACCTGCGAGAATTGCCACATGATCGGCGGCTTTTCAGGATTGCCGAAGTTCAGACAGTTGGTAGCCGCCACCGGCGTTGCTCCGGTGCAGGAGACGTTGCGTGCAGACTCCGCTACGGCGTGCATCGCGCCCAGTTTGGGATCAAGCCAGCACCAGCGCCCGTTGCCGTCCAGGGCCATGGCCAAGGCGCGCTTCGATCCCTTGATTCTCATCAGCCCCGCGTCAGCGCCCGGACCCTCCACGGTATTCGACTGCACCATGGAATCGTATTGCTCAAAAATCCAGCGCTTGGAACAGATGTTCGGGGCGGCCAGCAGCCGCTTGAGATTCTCCGTGAGGTCAGTGGAGGCGCTCCATCGCACGCTCTCCGGCCTGGTGCGCGAAACCGGCGCGCTCCATGGTTCCATGGGGCGGTGATACAGCGGTGCGTCGTCTGTCAGAGCGGTGTTGGGAATGTCCGCTACCAGTTGTCCGTGCTCCAGCACGCGCAGGCGGCTGTTGTTGGTTACGCGTCCCACGATTACGCCATCCAGCCCCCACTTCTCAAAAACTTTCAGCACTTCCTGCTCGCGCCCGCTCTCCGCCACCAGCAGCATGCGCTCCTGCGATTCACTCAGCATGATCTCGTAGGCGTTCATGCCGGTCTCGCGTTGCGGTACAAGGTCCAGCTCAATCTCAATGCCCACGCCGCCGCGTGCGCCCATTTCGCAAGTCGAGCAAGTCAGGCCGGCGGCGCCCATATCCTGTATGCCGACCACGGCCCCGGTATGCATGGCTTCCACGCAGGCTTCCAGCAGCAGTTTCTCCAGGAAGGGATCGCCTACCTGCACGTTCGGGCGCTTCTGCTCTGAGCCTTCACTGAACTCTTCGCTCGCCATGGTCGCGCCGTGGATGCCGTCGCGCCCGGTCTTCGCGCCTACGTAAATCACCGGGTTCCCTTCACCCGCCGCCTTTGCGTAGAAGATCTGGTCGCGCCGCACCAGGCCCAGCGCAAACGCATTGACCAGCGGGTTCTGTGAATAGCAGGGCTCGAACTTGGTTTCACCGCCCAGGTTGGGCACGCCAAAACAATTTCCGTACGACGCGATCCCGCTGACTACGCCTTCCAGGATTGAATGGTTGCGATGCACCGTTGCCTGATCGGGGCTCGCGCCTTTGCCTGAATTGATCGGCCCAAATCTTAGCGAATCCATCACCGCCAGCGGACGCGCGCCCATGGTGAAGATGTCGCGCAGAATTCCGCCCACACCTGTTGCTGCGCCCTGAAACGGTTCGATAAAAGACGGATGGTTGTGTGACTCAATCTTGAACGCGCAAGCCCAGCCATCGCCGATATCGATAATGCCGGCGTTTTCGCCCGGGCCCTGGACCACCAGCTTGCTGCGTGTCGGCAGCCGCTTCAAATGCACGCGCGACGACTTGTACGAGCAGTGCTCGCTCCACATCACGCTGAAAATACCCAGCTCTGTGAGCGACGGCTCGCGGCCCAGCGAGGCCTTGATCCGTTCGTATTCTTCCGGCGTGATGCCGTGGTCTTCGATGACTTCAGGAGTGATCGTTGGGAGATGCGCGGTGGACATAGGCGGCTCTCTTTATTGTCGCATGAGGGAGCAGGCCGCGCAGCCCCCCGAGTGAGTCTTACTTCTTCATCGCCTCTTCCATTGCTTTGCGGATTTCTGCTTCCTGCTGCGGGCTCCAACCGTCGTAGCGGGCCAGAATCACGCCCTCCTGATCGAGGAGGAAATAATGCGGCGCCGAATCAACCGAGAAGCTCTCCGCCAGCTCGCCGGTGCCATCGTAGATTTGCGGCCAGGTCATCCCATTCCGCTCTACGAACTTCGTCCAGGTTTCATGCGAGTCATGCTCGTCAATGCTGATGATCGTGCCTTTGGCGGGATCAAGCTGCTCCGCCAGCCGCTTGAGCGACGGCAATGACGCCAGGCAGGGCTTGCACCAGGCGCCCCAAAAATCAAGCAACACAACCTTCCCCTGAAGCTGCTTCAGGCTGATGGCCTCGCCGGTTTTTAACGTGGCTGAGAATTCCGGGGCAAAGTCCTTGCGCGCCCGCTCGGGCTTTTCGGTGAGCCGGAGAATGTCTGCTTCAATCGGTGTGCCCTTGGCCTCAGGCAACAGGGCTTTCAGGAACAGCACGCCCTCTACGTCCTTGCCTTGCTTCAGCATCATGTAGCCGACATTGAATTTGCAGTCCAGACATTTGGGATCAGAGGCCATGGCGGCGCGAAAGGCGGCTTCAGCGTCGGCGAGACGTGCCGGGTCCTTTTCCGCCATTTGCAAAAAAGCCGTGCCGCGATGGATGTAAGCAATCGCTTTCTGCCGGCCAGTCGTGGCTACCGCCAGAGCGCGCTGGGCTTCTTGTGCCGCTTCCTGGTTTTTTCCCGTGGCCAGGCGTACCTCTGCCAGACCCGCCAGACAGTCAAAACATTTTCCCTGCAACAGCTTGTTGGCCTGCATGAAGTGCTCGGCAGCTTCGTCGTATTCCTTCTGCTGCATGGCAAAGCGCGCAATCTTGAGCTCGTTTTGCGCATCTTCCGTGGGAAGTTGCGCGGCGGCGGGAAGGCATAGGAGCAGCCCCAGGGCGGCGCAAATAACAGGTCGGCGTTTCATCGCAAGCAAGCTAAGCAAATTCCGGGCAAAGGTCAATCGGGTATTCTGCTTTTCCGACAGGAGGCGACTCGAAAGCATGTTTGCTCTTGGGGCTGCGCTCATAAAGTCAAGTTTGCTGAGACACGACATCACTTCCATCGAATCCTTTACACTAAGCACTCAAGCGGTTTTGGAGCGGAGCGACAGTTGATGAAAAAGCCGCGAGCCCGTGTGGCGGCGAGCGGCGGGTAACAGGCGCAGAAATATTTTCGATCAGGAAATATGC
This sequence comes from Terriglobia bacterium, assembly GCA_041488515.1. Classification (GTDB taxonomy): domain Bacteria; phylum Acidobacteriota; class Terriglobia; order Terriglobales; family Acidobacteriaceae; genus Angelobacter. The sequence continues at coordinate 57,197 of JBGPPK010000012.1, forward strand.
TAGAGCGGTTTTGGAGCGGAGCGACATAAGTAGATGAAATCGATCATCATCGGTACCGCCGGACATATCGATCACGGCAAAACCGCACTGGTCAAAGCCCTGACCGGCATCGATGCCGATCGTCTGGAAGAGGAAAAGCGGCGCGGCATTACCATCGATCTTGGTTTTGCTCATCTCGAGTTAGTCGCTCCCAGCGGGGAAGAGCTTCGCCTGGGATTCATTGACGTTCCCGGCCACGAGCGCTTTGTGCGCAATATGCTGGCCGGCGTAGGCGGCATGGACCTGGTGCTGATGGTGATTGCCGCCGACGAATCCATCAAGCCGCAGACGCGCGAGCATTTTGAAATCTGCCGGCTGCTCTCCATTCCGCGTGGCATTACCGTCATCACCAAAGCTGACCTGGTCGATGAAGACACGCTCAGCGTCGTTCGCATGGAAATTGAGGATTTCGCGCGCGGATCGTTTCTCGATGCCGGCCGGTCCCCCATCATTCCTGTCAGCGCGCTCAAGGGAACTGGCCTGGACGAGCTGAAGCGCGAGATTGTGCGCTGGGCCGCCGAGATTCCTGCGCGCGATACGGAAGCCCTTTTCCGCCTGCCCATCGACCGCGTATTCACCATGAAAGGCTTTGGCGCTGTAGTGACAGGGACGCTGATCGCCGGCAAAGTGAAAAAGGAAGAAGAGGTCGAGGTCTTTCCTGCGCGAAAGCGGGCGCGAGTACGCGGCGTCCAGGTGCACGGCAGCATGACGGACCAGGCTGTGGCCGGGCAGCGCACTGCGCTGAATCTGGCTGGAGTGCAACTGGAGGAATTGGCGCGAGGCATGACACTGACCGCGCCCGGTGTATTCGAGCCCACGCAGAAACTTGAAGTACAGATTTCACTGCTCAAGGACGCCAAGCCGCTGAAGAACCGCGCCCGCGTCCACCTCCATGCATTTACTTCTGAGACGATTGCCGAGGTCGCGCTCCATGGCGTGAGCGAAATCAAGCCCGGAGCTTCGGCCTTTGCGCAACTCCGCGCTGCCGATCCCCTTCTTCTGCTGCCCGGAGATCGCGCCATTTTGCGCCAGTTTTCACCTGTCATTACCATCGGCGGCGCAGTGGTGCTGGATGCTTTTCCCCTTCCGCGGCAAAAGAAGGAGCCTCTACAGGCTTTTCTCAACACGCTTGCCAGCGGCGGCCGCCAGGAGACCCTGCTGGCGCGAATCGCTCGCCGCGGACACGAAGGGCTGTCCGTCGCCGGCGCTGTGCGCGAAACCGGATTGAAGCAATCCGTCTTGCAGCCGGTCATCGCCGGGTTGGTCCAGCAAAAACAGATTATCCAGGTGGGTGAATTCCTTCTGTCCATTGAAGCGGTGAGAAAGACGCGGGAAAAACTTGTTGCAACGTTGGGGGCATTTCACAAGGCCAATCCTCTGGTAGGCGGCATCAGCAAAGAAGAGTTACGGGCGAAGCTGGACCTGCACCAGACCGTGATGGAGGCACTCCTGGCCCAACTTGTGAGCGACAAGAAAGCCGAGGTCTCCAGCGAGCAGGTGCGGCTGGCCGGACGCGGCGTGGAGCTGAAAGACGAAGAGGCCAGAGCCAAGCAGCAGATTGAAAAAGCGTTCGCCGACGCCGGTCTGAAGGTCCCGTTGATGAAGGAGGTCCTGGACAAGCTGCCGGTGGACAAAGCACGCGCCCAGAAGTTGGTCACGCTTCTGCTGCGCGACCGCGTACTGATCAAGCTGGCCGACGATCTGGTATTCCACCAGAGCGCACTGCAAGGGCTGCGGGAACTCATGGCCGCGCAAAAAGCCAAAACGCCGAAGATCGACGTGCCGACATTCAAGGACCTGATCGGCGTCACTCGTAAATACGCCATCCCACTCCTGGAATATCTTGATCAGCAGCGGATTACTCGCCGCGTGGGCGATGAACGAATTATCCTGTAGACGGTTTCGGCCTATGAAAGTTCTTCTGATCGGTGGCGGCGGCTTTATAGGACACTTCACAGCTGCGCAGCTTGGGCAAAGCGGCCACAGCGTTACGGTGTTCCATCGCGGCAAGACCCGTGTGTCCGAGGACACTGACGAGATTCGAGGGGACCGCCAGTTTCTCCAGGACCATCAGCTGGAATTCCGGCGGCAGAAATTTGATGTAGTTATCGATTTTGTTCTCAGCTCGGGCCGTCAGGCGCAGCAGTTGATGGACACTTTCCGCGGTCTCGCCGGCCGCGTGGTGGCCTTGAGCAGCATGGATGTGTATCGCGCCATGGGCATCTTTTATGGTTTCGAGACGGGCGGTTTGCAGGAGCTGCCGCTGACCGAAGATTCCGATCTTAGGACAAGCCGCAACGTGTATTCGGCTGAAGCGCTCAAAAAAGTACAGAGCGTTTACGACTGGATTGGTGATGAGTATGACAAGATTCCCGTCGAACAGGCTGTGTTGAGCGATCCCAAACTGCCCGGCACAGTGCTGCGGCTGCCCATGATCTATGGCCCGGGCGATCCGTTGCACCGCTTCCATCCTGTGCTGAAACGAATTGACGACGGACGCAAGCAGATCATCTTTGCCGATGACGTTGCTCTGCTGCGCACGCCGCGCGGCTATGTGGAAGACGTAGCCGCGGCCGTCGCGCTGGCGGTCGTCTCACCCGAATCTGCCGGCCGGATTTACAACGTCTGTGAGACTGAGTCTTTCGGCGAGCTGGACTGGGCGCGGAAGATTGCCACCGCGACAGGCTGGACCGGCGAATTTGTCGTGCTGCCGCACGACCGCACGCCCAAGCATCTGCATTGGCCGGGCAATACTGCACAGCATCTGGTGGCAACGCCGGAGCGTATCCGCCAAGAGCTTGGCTATCGAGAATTGCTGCCGCGCGAAGAGGCCATCCGCCGCACGATTGCCTGGGAGCGGGCGAACCCGCCCGCCACTCCGCTCACGCAGTTTGACTATCAAGCTGAGGATGAGGCGCTGGCGCAGTTTAAAGCCACGGCATAAGCCCTCGATGGCCCACTCCTAGTAAGATTGATAAGTCATGCTTTCCATCCGCAAAGCAACAGCCGCCGACGCGCCTCTCATCCTCGACTTTATTCGCCGCCTCGCCAAGTATGAGCGGGAGCCTGATGCGGTCGTCGCTACGGAAGAAGACATCGTTCGCGACGGCTTTGGCCCGGAGCCGAAATATCGCTGCCTGATCGCTGAATGGAGTAGTAAACCTGCGGGCTTCGCGTTTTTCTTTTACAACTACTCCACCTGGCTGGGAAGACCAGGGCTTTATCTGGAAGATCTTTTTGTTCTGCCGGAGATGCGAGGCAAGGGCATCGGCAAGGCGCTGCTGATCAAGCTGGCGCAAATTGCCGTGGCAGAGAATTGTTACGGCATGCGCTGGCAGGTGCTGGAATGGAACGAGCCTGCGCTCAAGTTTTATGACACTCTGGGCGCCCACGTGATGGATGAATGGGAGACCATGCGCCTGATGGAGCCGGCGCTCTCGCGTCTGGCGAACGCCGGCGGCGCATCCGCACCGAGCGTGGCCGAACAATCCAGCGGTGGTTCTAAGAAATGACGAAGCCGAAGATCATCGGCGCCGGTCTGGCCGGCTGTGAAGTGGCCTGGCAATGCGCTCGCCGTGGGGTTGAGGTCGAGCTGTATGAGATGCGTCCGGTGAAATCTACGCCCGCGCACCAGACGGACAAATTCGCCGAGCTTGTCTGCTCCAACTCTCTCAAGTCGGAAAGCGAAAACACCGCGCCGTGGCTGCTGAAAGAAGAAATGCGCCGCGTTGGGTCATTGCTGCTGCGGATCGCGCGGGAGACCAGCGTTCCCGCCGGGCACGCGCTGGCCGTGGACCGCGAGGCCTTTGCCGCCAAAGTCACGGAAGCAATTTCGGCCGAGCCCAACATCAAAATCATTCGCCAGGAAGTTACGCAGATCGCAGAAGGTGACGGTCTTACTATTATCGCCACCGGGCCGCTGACCTCTGACGGCCTCTCACGCGAAATCGGCCGCCTCAGCGGCAGCGATCACCTCTTCTTTTACGACTCCATCAGTCCCATCGTCGAAGCCGACTCCATTGACATGAGCAAGGTCTACATGGCGGCGCGCTACGGCAAGGGCACAGCGGATTACATCAATTGTCCGTTCACGAAAGAGGAGTATGACCGTTTTTATGACGCGCTGGTTGCGGCAGAGCCGGTAGAGGGCCACGACTGGGAGAATCTCAACTACTTTGAAGGCTGCTTGCCGATCGAAGAGATCGGGCGGCGCGGGCGTGACACGCTTCGCTTCGGGCCCATGAAACCCGTGGGTCTTGACGATCCCCGTACCGGGAAGTGGCCTTATGCCGTGGTGCAACTGCGGCAGGAAAACCTGCGCGCTGACTCCTATAACCTGGTCGGATTCCAGAACCACCTGAAATACGGCGACCAGGCGCGCGTGCTCCGGCTGATTCCCGGGCTGGAGAATGCGCGATTTCTGCGGTATGGCCAGATCCACCGGAATACATATATCAATGCGCCTTCTCTCCTGACGGAATTATTGAACTTAAAGCGCCATCCCAACGTATTCTTGAGTGGGCAGATTTCCGGGGTGGAGGGTTATACGGAATCCATTGCCATGGGCATGCTGGCGGGAATCAATGTAGCGCGTCTTGCCCAGGGTATGGCCCCTGTACCAGTGCCACGCGAGACCGCGTTAGGATCGCTGGTGCGTTACATCTGCCATGCCGAGGCCAAAAACTTTCAGCCGGCCAATATTACCTTTGACCTGCTGCCGCAGCTGGACGAAACAACGCGGCGCCGCGTTCGCGACAAGAAGCAGCGCCACAAACTGGTTTGTGAAAAGGCCCTGGAAAAGCTAGCATCATGGCTTCAGACGAGCGCCGCGGCCACAACACAAACCCCTGTGAGTTTCTATGAACCGTCTATCCGCCATTGATGCCCTCTCACCTGCGTTCGCGCGTGTAGGAACAATACTGTTCAAGCCCTTTCGCCTGGGTAAATGGCTCAAGATGGGGTTGATTGGATTGCTCGGCGGCGGGCTGGTAACGTTCAGCGGCGGGGCCTTCAATTTTCGCACGCGGCCCTTCCATTCCAGCTTTCCCCAAGGTCAGGTTTCGGCTGAGTCCATGGATATTGGCCGCATCATACGTTCCATCCACCTGGCCGACTATTTCCATATTTTTGTGATTGCGTTCGCGTTTGCGGTAGTGATTGGGCTGATTTTCCAATATCTATTTTGCCGTTTTCGCTTCATTTTGTTTGATTCGGTTGTTACCGGGCAGCCGGCTGTTGGGCGCGGATGGCAGCAATACGCTTCCCAGGGCAATCGTTACTTTGGCTTCTGGCTGGTGTACCGGCTGGTGAACTGGGCCGTGGTGGTAATGATCATTGGCCTGCCGCTCTTGCGCGCTTACAAAAGCGGACTGTTCAGCGGCGACAATTCGTTGCCGGCGTTCTTTGCGGTTTTTGCATCCATTGCGTTGGGCGCGCTCGCTGCCAGCCTTGTCTTTGCTGTTGTGTCAACCCTGATGAAGGACTTCGTCATGCCCGTCCTGGCGCTCGACGATCTGCCCCTGGGGGACGCATGGTCCGCCGTGTGGCGCGTGGTGGCTTCCGAGCCGGGTGCATGGGCCGGCTACATGGTGCTGAAGCTGGTGTGTGCGGTCGGAACCGCGATCGTCCTTGCCATCGCTTTTGTTGTAGCCATGCTTCCCGCGGCCATCGTGATTGGAATTCCGGTTGGTCTTTTGTTTGCGCTCGGAATAGTAGCGTTCAAAACGGTTGGCGCGATGGTGGGAATCATCATCTGCTGCATCGCTGCTCTGTTAGGTGCAGCGGGCTTTTTGTGCCTATTTATGCTCCTGACCGCCCCGGTGAGTGTCTTCTTTGCGTCCTATGCCTTTTACTTTTTCGGCGGACGCTATCCCAAGCTGGCGGCATTGCTGTGGCCGCAGCCCATTCCGCCTGCGCCGCAATCGCAGCCGGCAAGCGCACTGCCCGCGACTTAACCCCTTCGTTTCGATTTGCGTGGCGGCAGCTCAACCTTGCTGCGGGCCCGGTTCTTGATCCAGATCGGGGTGCCCACAAACCCAAATCTTTTGCGGATCTGGTTCTGCAGAAACCGTTCGTAGGAGAAGTGCAGCTTCACGTCTTTATCGGTAAAAAGAATGAACGTGGGCGGCGATGCATGCGCCTGGGTCATGTAAAAAATCTTGACCTGTTGCCGATGCGGGACCGAGGCGCGGTCAAAGTCCACCGTTTCCAGGAACCGGTTCATCTGTGACGTGCTGATGCGCTTCTGCCGCTCGGCGGCCACCAGTTCCAGCGCGCGAAAAATCTTGTCGATATTTTTCCCTGCCGTCGCCGAGACAAAGACCATGGGCGCGTAATCCAGGAACTTCAAGACGCGCCGCGCCTGCTTTTCATAGAGGTCGCGGTCGGCAGGCGGACGGCCGTCCGCGCGCGCCGGGCCCACCAGGTCCCACTTGTTTACGATGACAATCACCGATCTGCCGCTCTCATGAGCGTAGCCGCCGATGGTGGCGTCCAGCGCGTTCACGCCTTCAACCGCGTCAATCACCAGCAGCGCGACGTCCGCAGCCTCAAGATGTTTGCGCGCCATCACCACGGAGAGCTTTTCCGCCATCAGACTGGTTTTGCCCTTGCGCCGGATGCCGGCAGTGTCAATAAAGCGATAGGTATGCCCGTCTTTTTCGATCAATTCATCCACCGCGTCGCGCGTGGTGCCGGCGATGGGTGAAACGATGGCGCGCGAAGTTCCAGTGAGCACGTTGAGCAGCGTGGACTTGCCCACGTTCGGGTGGCCGATGATGGCTACGCGGGTCTCACGCGGCTGGTGCTCCCGCGGGACAACCTCGCCTCCTTCTTCGGCGGCCAATTCGGTTGCTGCTTCCGCGGCTGCTGTTTCTGCGTCTTCAGTTTCCGCCGCCGAAACTGGAATCGCTTTCAGGATTTCATCCAGCAACTCGGCTGTTCCGGTTCCGTGCTCGGCCGATACCGGATAAAGGTTCTCTATGCCGAGAGTGCGAAAGTTTTCCGCTTCGGCTTCCAGCTTGGTGGAATCGACCTTATTGACAGCCAGAAACAGCGGCTTGCTCAGGCGGCGCAGCAGCCGGGCCAATTCCATATCGGGAGCGGCAAGTTCGGTTCTTACGTCGACGACGAGGACGATTGCCGCAGCCTCTTCCAGAGCCAGCCGCGCCTGGCGGAAAATTTCACCAGGAATGAAATCCTTGTCGTCGGGGACTATTCCGCCCGTGTCAACGATGCGCAATCGGCGGCCTTCCCACGTGGTCTCGCCATAGAGGCGGTCGCGCGTAATGCCGGGCTCGTCGCCTACGATGGCTCGCCGCGACCCTATCAGCCGGTTGAAGAGCGTTGACTTGCCTACGTTGGGCCGGCCGACGATGGCGAGCAGGGGATGGCGGGATTTTTGAGCTTTAAGCAAAATGAGTTCTACAGTTATTTAGTTCTGCTCGTTGTGCAAGTATACTTAGGCGAAAAATAGTCGAATAATATCCAGCGACCCAAATTGACTACAAGTTACTATAAGAACATACTCGCCATGGCCTCGGCTTCCAATCCCGAAACCGCTGCTCCCGCCCGGCGCATGGCGTCGCTGCATGAGTTTTTCGCGCCCGGAGGACTGCTGAGCCGAGCGCATCCGAATTACGAGTTCCGTCGCGGCCAGTTGCAGATGGCGGAAGCAGTAGAAAAGGCGCTGGCAGAAAAAAGACACCTGATCGTTGAAGCCGGGACAGGAACTGGAAAAACGCTGGCTTACCTGCTTCCGGTGATTCGCAGCGGCAAGCGCGTGATCATTTCCACCGGCACCAAAAACCTGCAGGAGCAGCTCTTCTTCAAGGATATACCATTCCTTGAGCAGCATCTTTTTGGCGGGAACCCAGGCCAGCTGCGTGTCTGCTACATGAAAGGACGCAACAATTATCTTTGCCGGCAGAAACTTTACGACCTCACTAACCAGCCGGTCCTGAGCGGACTCCAGGAGATCGAGCAATACCGGCAAATTGCCGAGTGGGAGGCGACCACAGAAAGCGGCGATCGCGCCGAACTGAAGGGCCTTCCCGAGAACACGCAGCTCTGGCAAAAGCTGGATGCCCGCACCGAGCGCTGCACAGGGATGAAGTGTCCGCAGTGGGACCGTTGCTTCATCACGGAGATGCACCGCCGCGCCGCGGAAAGCGACATCATCATCGTGAACCACCATCTCTTCTTTGCCGACCTGTCATTGCGCCAGTCCGGCGGGCCGGATGCGGGGGTCCTGCCTGATTTTTCCGCGGTGATCTTTGACGAGGCGCACGACCTGGAGGACGTGGCTGGAAGCTACTTCGGCGTCAGTGTGAGCAACCTGCGCTTTGAGGAATTAGCCCGCGACATTGAAGCCACGCTGCAACAGAAGAAAGCCATCTCGCCGGGAGTGATTCAATCCCTGGCTCGGCTGCGTGAACGCTCACGTTTTTTCTTTGGCCTGTTGCCGCCCGGTGAAGGACGCGCCGCATTTACCAACCGGGAAGAATTTCTGGAGCAGCAGGGCGACGACTATGACGCGGTGATGCAATCGCTGGCGCGCGTGCTGGCTGAACTGGAGCTGCTGCCGCAAAAACCCGAAGAGGTCTTCAATTTCGCCCGGCGCACCCAGGAGCTGCAGGCGCAACTCTCGTTCATTATGGAATCAGAGGACAAGAACACGGTCTTCTGGATCGAGTACCGGGGCGAAGGGCGCCGCACGCGAGGCGGGCAAACCCACATTGTGCTGCAAGCAACGCCGATTGATGTTTCGCAGATCCTCAAGCAAACGCTTTTTGAAAATCTGGAGACCGCTGTGCTGACCTCGGCCACGCTGGCCGTGGCCGGAGCCCCCGATCGCGGCAGCTTCGATTATGTGCGCCAGCGCGTGGGCCTGGATCATGCCCGCGAGCTGGTGGTGGCCTCGCACTTTGACTATTCAAAGCAGGCGATTCTTTATGTGCCTCCCGACATGCCCGATCCTCGCTCAACGCAGTTCGGACGCGCCGCAGCGGAGAAGATCCGCCGCCTGCTCGACATTACCCAGGGCCGCGCTTTCTGTCTCTTTACCAGTTACGCGCAGATGAATGACATCCATGACCGCATGCTGGGCGAGTTGCCGTTTCCCATGCTGCTACAGGGTTCGGCGCCGAAGAACGCGCTGCTGGAGGAGTTCCGTCTGACGCCCAACGCCGTGTTGTTCGCCACGGCTTCATTCTGGCAGGGCGTGGACGTGCAGGGCGAACAGCTAAGCTGCGTGATCATTGACCGGCTGCCCTTCGCTGTGCCCAACGATCCCGTGGTCGCGGCTCGCATTCGCGCGATTGAGTCCGCGGGCGGAAATGCTTTCTTCGAATACCAGGTGCCCGCAGCGGTGATCGCGCTCAAGCAGGGTTTTGGCCGCTTGATTCGCTCGGTAAAGGACCGAGGCGTGCTTGCGTTGCTGGATAACCGACTGCTGAAGCAGCGTTATGGCAGGACCTTCATTGACAGCCTGCCGGCATACAAAAAGACGAAAGATATGGCGGACGTGCAGCAGTTTTTTGCGCCCGCCATGGATAGCGACAGCTAAGTGAGGTTTATTCCCGCACCATTCTCGGGCCTACGCTTGGATACTCCTCAAGAACTTCGATGACCACCTCGCGAATCGCGAATTCTTCGTGTGTGGCGTGCGATGAGGTAGTCACACTGTGCAAAACGACAGTGCCCGCCTCGATGTCGTCCGCAAGTTTACGCAGGGCGGTTATGGCCTTGGTGTCATTCAATCCAAAAGCGTGCTTTCCCGCCCGGTCCGCACACTCAGCTGCGTTGATGGTTGTCCTGCTTCCGCTAATCATGTTGTCTTCCCCTTACCGGTTAGAAGTGTTCCCCTTGACCGCATCGTTTCTCATTAAAGAACGGTCCGCGCCTCTCTCTCTTGCCCAGAAAAATTCGCATGACTCCTTTTCCACAGGGATACGCAAAATTCAGCGTGGAGTTTCAGAATAGTGGAAAGAACTAATTGCAGCCGGGTAATAAATCACGATAGCTCATAAGCAAAGTAACCTGTTTTGATTCAATAACATGCTCGCGGACCTCTTATTTGCATTTAACGCAATCATTGATTAGAAACCGCCGGTGGGGAAAGGGTTCCGGGCACTAAGGGGAAACGGACGGTTATGGTTTCCACAATTTCGACGATTATCCAAGTTTTCGGCAGTCTTTAATCTGTATCTGTCTTCACAGTCAGGATGCGGGCATGCTGCTGGCCCGGCGAAACCCCGGCATTTACAATAGAAAATGGCGGCAAGTCCGCTAAGGGGAGCCGATGTACGAGGTCACGGTTGAAGACTCATTTGCCGCGGGGCATTACCTGCGCGACTACAAAGGGAAGTGCGAGAACCCGCACGGGCACAATTACAAGGTGCGCGTCACGCTCGCCGGGGCGGCGCTGGATAAAGCCGGCCTGCTGCTGGACTTTAAAGATCTGAAAGAGGTCATGAAGCACGTAATCGACCGGCTCGACCACCAGATGCTTAATGACATTGCGCCTTTTAACGAGCTGAACCCTTCGGCGGAGAACATTGCCAGATATTTCTACGAGCAGACGAATGGGCGTTTGAAAACTGTGTCCAACGGCCGCGTATCGGTGAAAGACGTGACCATCTGGGAAACGGACACGACTACCGCGCGCTATTCGGAATAGCTTTCCGGCACATGCAAATCATCGAAATCTACCGGTCGATCCAGGGAGAGTCGTCTTTTGCCGGCGTTCCCTGTATCTTCGTGCGCCTGGCAGCATGCAACCTGCGTTGCATCTGGTGTGACAGCGAATACACCTTCACCGGGGGCAGGAAGATGACATCCGAAGAAGTGGAGCAGGAAGTGGCCAGGCTTGCTCCTTCGGGGCTGGTGGAGATCACCGGCGGCGAGCCCATGTTGCAGGAGCGTGAACTCATTCCCCTGATGGAGCGCCTGCTGGCGCGCGGTTACACGCTGCTGCTGGAGACCAGCGGGGAGCGTCCGCTGGAGAACGTGCCTGCCGCTGTTCACAAGATTGTGGACGTGAAGTGTCCCGGTTCGGGTGAGGGTGGAACGTTCCGCATGAGCAACCTGGCGGCGCTTACCTCCGCGGATGAAATCAAGTTTGTGCTCGGCGATCGCTCAGATTACGAGTTCGCGCGCGACTTCACTCGCCAACACGGGTTGGAACACAAGGTAGGAAGCGTTTTGTTCTCCCCGGTGTTCCTGAAGAATCCCAGCCCGGAACGCAATGCTTCGAACTGCCAGCTTGATCCGCGCGTGCTGGCGGAATGGATTCTGGAGGACGGGCTTAACGTCCGCCTGGGCTTGCAGATTCACAAATTCATTTGGGAGCCGGCGGCCAGGGGGGTTTGATGGTCGTATCTCCGCCGGCCGCTTGTAACCCTGCTTGAACACTGAAGTTTTGCGATAATTAAACAATAAAGAAGGCAGCTATTCCGGTTGCCGGACCATCTGAAAAGTAGAGATTCCGTAAATCAGAGGTTTACTTGTTGGCTGGTGAAAAACCGCGTTCGGTCGTGTTGTTGAGTGGAGGCATGGACTCCTGTGTCTGCGCGACGCTGGCAGCGCGCGAATCCGAAGCGGCGGCGCTGCACATCAGTTACGGACAGCGGACGGAAGAGCGCGAACACCGCGCGTTTGAACAGATCTGCGCCCGTCTGGGAGTGAAGCGCCGGATGGCAATCAGGAATGAGGCGCTGGGTCTCATCGGCGGGTCGGCGCTGACGGATGCCGAAATAGAAGTGCCGGAAGCGGGAGAGCAAATCGGCGCCGGCATACCTGTGACCTACGTGCCTTTTCGTAACACCCATTTTCTGGCGGCGGCCGTGAGCTGGGCGGAGGTCCTGGGCGCGGAGAAGATTTATATCGGCGCGGTGGAGCAGGACAGTTCAGGATATCCGGATTGCCGTCCCGCGTATTACCAGGCTTTCAACCAGGTGGTGAAAGCGGGCACGCGCGAGGGTAAGATTGAGGTGATGACTCCGCTCATTGCCATGCGCAAAGCGGAGATCGTGAAATTGGGGCTGGAACTTAGCGCTCCATTCGATTTGACCTGGTCATGCTACAGCCGTGAAGATAAGGCATGCGGGGTATGTGAAAGTTGTGTGCTGCGGCAGCGTGCCTTCGCTGAGGCGGGAGCCCGCGACCCGATTCCTTACCAGGACCGCTCACACGTTGCGGCAGGACAGAGAATTTAAGACTTTAAGCTGAAGCCGGAGGCTCGACAACGATGAAAACGAAATTGACGTATGCAGCGATGGTGACTGTGCTTTTCCTGACGGCAGCGGCAACCGCCTGGTCGCAGGCCACATCGGCGAGGGTGGAAGGAACGATCACCGCCGCAGGCAAGCCCGTGGCGGATGCACAAGTGGTTTTCACCAGCAGGGAGAACGGCAAGTCTTATAAGTTCAAGACCGACAAGAATGGCCAGTTCTCTGGGTATGGCGTGCCTTTTGGACCCTATGATCAGGAAGTGATCAGCGCGAGCGGAGAAAAGCTGATCAAGAAGGCGGTCAACATCATTTCCGAAGCTGGCACCACGGTGAATAAGCTCTCTCTTGATATTTCAAGCGGCGGCGGGCAGCCCACAGTGAGCAAGGAAGAGCTTGAAAAGCTGAAAGGGGAACGGGAAAAGGCGCTGGGCGAGAATGCGCTGATCAACCAGCTAAACCCGGCACTGCAAGCCAAAAACTGGGAAGCCGCCGAGCCCATTCTTCAGCAATTAGTCGCCATGAACCCTTCTCGCTGGGAGTACCAGCAGGCGCTGGGCAACGCGCAGCTCAATCTGGGCAAGAACGAAGACGCTCTGGCCACATACGAAAAAGTCATTCCCCTGGCTGAAAATGCCAGCAAGACCGATCCCAAAGCCGATCCCGTAAAAACCAAGGCTGCAGTGGCCCAGATGCTGACCAACGAAGGCACCGCGTATCTCAAGCTGAAAAAATCCGACAAAGCGATTGAAGCCTACACCAAAGCGGCGGAGCTTGATCCCAACCCAGGGACCGCTTACTTCAATCTCTGCGCGACGCAATACAACAGCGGCAACACGCAGGGCGCACTGGCCGCCTGCGATAAAGCCATCGCGGCCGACCCCAACAAGGCGGATGCCTATTTCATCAAGGGGTCGCTGATGATGGGTGACAGCAAACAGGACAAAGACGGCAAGCTGCAGGCGCCGGCCGGCACAGCAGACGCACTGAACAAGTATCTGGAGCTTGAGCCCGATGGCAAGCATGCCAACGATGTGAAGCAAATGCTGAACTACATCGGCGCAAAAATAGAGACGACCTACAAAGAGAAAAAGAAAAAATAAAGAAGCGGACCAAGCTTGATTGCTGTTGCGACGAGAGAGAGCGGCCTGCGGGCCGCTTTCGTTTTCGAATAGAATTTAACTTCACGGAACGCCTATGCCGCCAGGTTTCCAGATTCGGCAGGCCGTCCCCGCGGACATACCTGTTCTGCGCGGATTGATTGAGGCCTCCGTTCGCCGCCTGCAGGCCCAGGATTACACACCGGTCCAGCTCGAAAGCGCGCTCAGGACCGTCTTCGGCGTGGACAGCCAACTTATCGCCGACGGCACATACCTGGTGGCTGAAACCCTCCCATCTCTGGAGCCAGGAATGAGTGGAAGGCAGGTGATCGTTGCCTGCGGCGGCTGGAGCAAGCGCAAGACACTCTACGGCGGCGATCGCTGGAAAGACCGCCAGGACGATCTATTGGATCCTCGCACCGATGCAGCGAAGATACGGGCTTTCTTTGTCCATCCAGACTGGGCGCGGCGTGGCATTGGCACCATGGTGCTGGACGCCTGCGAAGCCGCTGCCACGGCTGCCGGCTTCACACGCTATGAGATGGGCGCCACACTGACCGGCGTAAAGCTCTTCCAAACCCGAGGCTACGTCGCACTGGAGCGTCTGGAGGTCCCGCTCGAAGGCAGCATCACGCTGCCGGTCATTCATATGGTAAAGGAAACGCTTCGATAACGGGCGAGCCCGACTTGCGTAGCGAGCCCGGGGGGCCCAGCGCGCTCGGTGTTCGCGCGTTGGGGTGGGAGCCCGCTGCATCGGGCGCGATGCGATTCCTGGTCGATGAAGACTCAATGGCGGTTTGGAGCGTAGCGACAGAAATAAAAGAAACGATGTAAACTTGTCTGCCAAAATGAATGGCCATTCATTAAGGGGCAGACACAAGCGGCGCACCTGTGCCACACGCTGGAGGACCCATGGACCTGAATCTCAGCCCGGAAGAAATCAAGTTTCGCGATGAGCTGCGCAGCTGGCTCGCAGCCAATGCTCCCAAGGACTGGGACGAGCGCCGCGAAGAGTCGATGGAGTCGCGCTTCGAGTATCTGAAGCGCTGGCAGCGCAAACTGTATGAAGGCGGCTGGGCGGGCATTTCGTGGCCGAAGGAATATGGTGGCCGCGGCGCCAGCCTGATGGAGCAGGTAGTTTTCTGGCAAGAGATGGCGCTGGCCGCGGCGCCACCGCTGGCCAACGTGCTTGGGCTGGGCATTATCGGACCCACCATTATTGCCTTCGGCACGGAAGCACAGAAGAAGCGCTACCTGGCTAAGATCCTGAGCGCCGAAGAAATCTGGTGCCAGGGGTTCTCCGAGCCCGATGCCGGTTCCGATCTGGCGAATGTGCGGTGCGAAGCAAAGCTGGACGGTGACCACTACATCGTCAACGGCCAGAAAGTGTGGAACAGCTACGGCTGGGCCGCCGACTGGTGCGAGCTGGTGGTCCGCACCGATCCCGATGTTCCCAAGCACAAAGGCCTGACCGTGTTGCTGGTCGATATGAAAACGCCGGGCGTTGAGGTCCGGCCGCTGCGCCAGATGACCGGGGAAACCGAATTCAACGAACTGTTTTTCCATGATGTGCGCGTTCCGGTGGCGAACGTGGTGGGCAAAGTAAATGAAGGCTGGGGCGTGGCCATGGGCACGCTGATGCATGAGCGCGGCACCTTCGGCGCGGGCTTGCAGATCACGTATCGCCGCAACATGGAGCGGTTGATCGATTTGGCGAAAACAACCGAGCGCAATGGCCGTCCCGCGGCCGAAGACCCGGTCATCCGGCAAAAGCTGGCGCAATGTTATGCCGAAATCGAAATCATGCGCTGCAACCAGATGCGCGCCTTCAGCCGGATCAATGCAACCGGCGTCCCCGGCCCGGAAGGTTCGATCCAGAAAATCTTCTGGAGCGAGCTGAACCAGCGCTTCCAGCAGATCGCCCAGGAATTGCTGGGGCCATACGGACAGCTTGAGGCCGGCGACCCGCAGGCCGTCGACAACGGCATGTGGGCCTATGGTTACCTGAGGACCCGCGGCAACACGATCGAGGCAGGAACATCAGAAATTCAGCGCAATATCATCGGGCACTTTGTGCTGGGATTGCCGAAGAGTTACTAAGCTATTTGTCGACCAGCGAAGATCCTCAAGGAGTACGAACCATGCAATTTGGATTATCGGAGAGCCAGCAGATCCTCAAGGACACGGCGCGCAAGTTTTTCGCCGGCGAAAGTCCTATCGCGGCGGTGCGCAAGGCCATGGAGACGGAAACCGCCTATGACGGCGCTCTGTGGACCAAACTGGCGGAGCAGGGCTTTACCGGAATCGTCACGCCGGAAGAGTATGGCGGGATGGGGCTGGGAAAAGTGGAACTCATCCTGTTGATGGAAGAGGCGGGTTACGCGCTGCTCCCAGGGCCGTTTTTTTCGACCGTCGCGCTGGCGGGAACGGTGATCGAAGCCTGCGCCGGGCCGGAGCAGAAGAAAAAATATCTGGCGCTCATTGCTGGAGGGCAGGGGCGTTCAACTGTCGCGCTGCTCGAAGCGGCCGGCAGCTGGGACCCGGCGCGTCTACAGATTGCGGCGGCCGGCAATAAGCTCAACGGAACAAAACTGTTTGTCACTGACGCAGCGGTTGCCGACTTCATCGTTGTTGTCGCTCGCGATGGCGTCTACGTGGTGGATGCCAAGGCCGCCGGCCTGCGCATTGAGCCGATGAAAGGCATGGACCTGGCGAGAAAGATTTATTCCGTGGAGTTCAAGAACACGCCTGCGGAAAAGCTTGGTGACACCGACCGTCTAGCCAACGCGCTTGATGTGGCAACCGCCGCCCTGTGTGCGGAGATGGTTGGCGGCATGCAACGCGCTCTTGACTTGACAGTGGCTTACGCCAAGACGCGCAAACAGTTCGGCAAGCCGATTGGAATTTTCCAGGCTGTGCAACATCTCTGTGCCGATATGTATTTGGAAACCGAGAGCTCACGTTCCGCCACTTATTACGCCGCCTGGGCGCTGGAAGAGAATGTGCCGGACGCCGCCACGGCGGTCTCCGTGGCCAAGATGTACGCGAGTGACGCGTCCCGCACTGTGGGCAATCGCGGCATTCAGGTGCACGGCGGCATGGGTTTCACCTGGGAGAACGATCTGCACCTGTACTATCGGCGAGCCAAGGCGTCCGAGACCATGCTGGGCGATGCAACGTTCCATCGCGAACGGATTGCGCGGCTGGTGATGGATGGTGTGGCAGGCGGCAAAAAAGCTATGCACTCTGAGCAGGGAGCCCTCGCAGCAAAGTAGGGATGTTTCAGGAGTGGATAGTTCCCGATTCTTCGATAAAGCTTTTGCGAGGAGGTTGTTCAAAGTCCAGCTTATGGGCCAGGAGCAATGGACCGCTGTTGACGGCTACATCACCGATCTTTTCTTCGAATCGGATCCAGCGCTTGAAGCCGCTCTTGCTTCGAGCGTAGCAGCCGGACTCCCGGCAATCAGCGTTTCGCCCACGCAAGGCAAGCTGCTGCATGTGCTGGCGCGTGCGCAGGGAGCACGCCACATCCTGGAACTGGGAACGCTGGGCGGCTACAGCACAATCTGGCTGGCGCGCGCTTTGCCGCCTGACGGCCGGGTGATCTCGCTGGAGGTTAATCCGAAGCACGCGGAAGTTGCGCACGCCAATATTGCCCGTGCCGGTTTGACGAGTGCGGTCGAAATACGGCTGGGCCGTGCCCTGGACACGCTGCCACAATTAGCAACTGAAAACCGCGGGCCATTTGATCTCATCTTTATCGATGCCGACAAACCGGGTTACAGCGACTATTTGCCCTGGTGCTTAAAGCTGGCGCGGAGAGGTACGCTGATCATTGCGGACAACGTGGTGCGCAAGGGCGAAGTGGCTGATCCAACCAGCACCGATGCCAACGTGCAAGGCATCCGGCGTTTCAACGAGGTGCTGGCGGCTGAAAAGCGTGTGACCACAACCGTGATTCAGACCGTGGGCAGCAAAGGGTATGACGGCCTGGCTTTGATTCGGTGGTCGCAGATCCGTAACGTTGTTTTGCTGCCGCTACTTGGCCGTTGCCGCTGCGCCGCCCTTCTTCTTTTCCGCCAGCGACCGATAGTAGCCATCGAAGAAATCCAGGCCGGCTTTATTAATTTCAGAGCGGACAGAGATCTGGTCGCCGAATTCCAGCGCCTGATCGTCTTTCGCGTTGTAGGCTGGCCACTTGGGCAGACCGCCGCCGTTAGGATTGCCGGTGGCGGCAAAGTTCACCCAGTAGCTGGTGATGACGTCACTGAGTTTCCTGTCGGTATCCTCCCAGGGGAAAGGCCAGACGAATGTCCCGAAGACATAGGCAATCTCTGCCGCATGAAACGCGCGCAACTTTCCGCTCTGCGGGCCTGGTGGACGGTGGCTGAAGTAGTAAAGATAGGCAGGCTGTCGCCCGGACGCGGTGGCCTGGCGCGCCCATGTGCGCATCTCCCAGCCAAATGCCTGGTCACGGTAGGCCGAATAAAACGACGCGACGGCCTGTTCATCGGAGCCGGCAGGATAGATTTTGAGCATCTGATCAGCCTGCGCCCCATACCGCTGGTAAATTCCGCCGACGAACATCACGGCTTTAAGGTTCGCGCCTTGCGGCGCCAGCGTAGTGCCTTCATCGGCGTTATAGCCGACGATGAGCGGCACATCGTTCTGCTTGCCATGAGCAAAAATGGCCGCGATGTCCTGCGGCAAGACCCATCCATCCACCATGGGCCGGACGGTTTCGGCATCCGATGCTTTCAGCAACTCTTCCGCAGGCTTGGCGCGCAAGGTCTTCAAGATATCTTTTGCAGCGGTATTCTGGCTGGATTCTTCTTTCGTGGCGCTCGGAGCTGACATTACTGCGGACGCCAGTTTTTCTCCATCCTTTTCGGCGTCCGCCAGCGTCTTCATGGAAGAGAACGAGCCGCCGCTTTCGCCAATCGCGCGATGAAATAGCCCTTTTGCCAGTGGGCTGGCCATGAGCGCGTTCACGGCCCAGGAACCGGCCGACTCGCCAAAGATCGTTATCCGGCCCGGGTCACCCCCGAAAGCGGCAATGTTTTTCTGCACCCATTGCAACGCGGCGATCTGGTCGAGCAGCGCGTAGTTGCCGGAAGCGTGGTATCCGGATTCGGCGCTCAATGCAGGATGGGCGAAGAAGCCAAAGATTCCCAGCCGGTAGTTGATGGTTACGATGACCGCGCCTTTGCGGGCCAGCGCTTCGCCATCATAAGAGCGTGTGACGCCGGAGCCGCGGGTAAAACCTCCTCCGTGGATCCACACCATCACGGGCAAGCGGTCTTTTGCGGACTTCGCGCTGGTCCAGATATTCAGGTACAGGCAGTCTTCACTGAGCGGGGGAAGTTTGGCCTGGTAGATGGCGGCTGCCGCCGGATACTGGGTCTGCCAGCATGCGTTGGAAAACTCTGTGGCCTGACGCACGCCCTGCCATGCAGCCGGAGGCTGCGGAGCCTTCCAGCGTAAATCGCCTATGGGCGGGACCGCGAAGGGAATTCCGCGATAGACGCGAATATCGGCGGAAGAGCCGGGCGCTCCCGCAAGCAAGCCCTGCTCAACATGAACGGGATCGGTGATTGCGGCTCCCGCAACGCAGGGAAGCGCCAGAACTGCCAATGCCAGAAGCACAACGACAGAGCGGGTTCTCATAGAAAGTCTGTCCCCAGAGCAAGGATGTGAAAGCTTAGTTGAACGACGGAATTTGTTGCGGGCCTTTGCCTTTAGCAGACTGCGGTTTGCTGGCTTCGGCTTTGGCGTCGGTGACCATCTGCTGCTGCGCGGCGGCTTCCGCGGCTTTCAGGTCGATGATGCGCGTCTGCTGGTAGGTATACGCGATGCGATGGATGATAGTGATCGTGGAGAGCACTGCGAGCACCCAGAGCACCGGCGCCATGGCTCCCCAGCGGGCAAACAGCGCTCCAATGATTACCAGCACCACGCGCTCCGGACGTTCCATAAATCCAACCTTGCAGGAGCCGATCAGCGACTCCGCCCGCGCCCGCGTGTAACTCACCATCACCGAACTGACCATGACGAACGCCACCAGCACCAGATAGAAAAAATGATTACCGCGCGCGTAGTAGACAAGAAGGCCGAAGAACAGCGCCACGTCGCTATAGCGGTCGATGACCGAATCAAAAAACGCGCCGAATGTTGTGACCTGGCCTGTGGCCCGGGCGACGCGACCGTCCACCATGTCAAAGATTCCGGCGCCGATAATCACCAATCCCGCATAAGCGAACATGCGTGAATAGTTGGTTGAGTTGGCGTAGCCAAAGAGAATGGCGGCGATGGTATTGATCACCAGCCCCAGGAATGTGAGCACGTTGGGAGAAATTCGGGTGAGCGCAAGCCCGCGCACAATGGCATAGAGAAGCACGCGGCAAGCCCGCCCAAAAGTCCCGGTCCAGGTCATGAAGCCTCGTCGTGAATGGTGGTCAACTGCAGGACCTCCAGTTCGCGTTTGCCATTGGGAGTAACCACCAGCGCGGTATCGCCCACCTTCTTCCCCATCAGAGACTTTCCGATCGGCGAAGTAGTCGAGATCAGACCTTTGGTCACGTCCGATTCCTCACTGGTTACCAGTGTGTAGACAATCTCTTCTTCTTTGGTATTGTCAAAAACCTTTACTTTGGAGCCAAAAGCTACGCGGTCCTTGGGAATATTGGTCAGATTGACCAGCGCCAGCTCTGACATGCGTTTCTTCAGCTGCCCCAGACGCGCGTTGACAAACTCCTGGCGTTGCTTAGCCATGTGGTACTCAGCGTTCTCGCTGAGATCGCCCATGGCGACGGCCTTTTTGATCTCCTTGGGAAGCTCATGGGTCAGCTCGTGTTCCAAGGAGCGTATCTCTTCCTCCAGCTTCCTTTTGATGTGCTCCGGCATGTTGGGGGAAGAATACTCCTGTGGCGCCGAAAATCGGCAGGTCTAAAACGCCCATTATAAACCTTTCAGCCTGAATACGTTAACTACCGGAAGGCGGTCCTCCCCGAATTATTTTCCGGCCAACTGGCTTTTGAACCCAATGAATGTTGCTAAAACCCGATAAAAAGTTTATAATGTTTTTCGTCTGGTGTTCCCCCGCAGAATGTCCCATCTAGGTGTTTCATGAATGGTCAACTGAACTTCCAAATTGGCGACAAAGTAGTCTATCCGAACCATGGTGTCGGGGTAATTGAACAGATCAGCAGCCGCACGATAGGCCCGAACGTCCATAAATTTTATCTCCTCAAGATCAAAGCCAGCAGCCTGAAAGTGGAAGTCCCTTTCAACAACGTTGGCATGGTTGGGCTGCGCCCGGTGGTCAAGAACGGCGAAGTCACCAAGATCATCACTTTCCTGGTCGACGGCAAGTGTGACAACCACACCGACTGGAAATTTCGCTTCAAGGAAAATTCCGACAAAATGCGCACCGGCTCTCTGCTGGAAGTGGCTATCGTTCTCAAGAGCCTCCTGTTGCTGGCCAAGGACAAGCCGCTCTCCTTCCGCGAGAAGAAAATGCTGGAACGCGCTCGCTATCTGCTGGTGACCGAGCTTGCCATGGCCAAAAATGTGGAGGAAGTCGAAATTGAGGACATGCTCAATAAGGCCCTCTCCAAGAGCAAGCTGAAATTTCCTGAAGTCACAGCCGACGCCTAGCTTTTCTGTCGCTCCGCTCCACACCGCTTAGGGTTTATTTCCCGTGGCTGGAGTTTTCTGCTCCTGCTCCAGGCCGCTCGGCGTGCAAGCCGGCCTCGCGGCCGGCCTGTTTGTTTTCCGCTCAAATTGTTGTGAAAGAACGAAACGGGTTGCCCTGGGGCGTCCCTTGTTTATGCGGCTTTCCGCTGCACAAACATCCAGCGATGTCCTTCCAGGTCAGCCGTGCGATACAAGCGTCCCGGCCCTCCGTTTTCAAGTTCGCTCAGCATCGTTGCTCCTTCACGCTGGGCCCGGTTGAAATGGGCATCAATATCATCCACAAACACCAGAACACCATCGATCACCCAGGGGACGCTTGACCATCGTCGTGCCTGCTCGCACGATTCTGCGTGGTTCTTCGGGTTCTGATAGTCAGGCGTCGGGCTTGCGACCATCATGATATTGCCGGATAGTTCAAGCTCGCCGTGGACGACCCGTCCCTGCTGGTCTGTCATTCGCCTGCGCTCGATGAAACCAAAAGCCCGCACCAGCCAGTCCATGGCTGCGGCAGCGTTTTCGTAAGCCATCATGGGAAAAATTGTTTGGTCTGGCATCGTTTAACTCGAGGCTCCCCGGGCAGGACGGCCGGCATGCGCGCCGGACCGCCGCCGTGAGCGCTGAACTCTCCCAGCTACGAAAACGATCTTAAGCGGTTTGGAGCGAAGCGACAAAATTAATGCTCCGTCTTTCCATCCAGCAACTCCAGCGCGTGCGGCAGAATCCCGATCACCGCCTGCAATGATTCCACGGCGGCAGAGGGGCTTCCCGGAAGGTTCAGCAGCAATGTCTTTCCGCGCACTCCGCAGACGCCGCGGCTCAGGGCCGCAAACGGCGTCTTCTTTGCGCCTTCCTGCCGCATCTTCTCTTCGATCCCTTCAACCCGGCGCTCAATCACGCCCAGCGTGGCTTCCGGTGTAACGTCACGCGTGGCAATACCGGTCCCGCCTGTGGTGACCACCAGGCGCGTCAACTCGCTGCATTCGATCAACCGTGCCGCGATGGCATCTTTTTCGTCGGGCAGCACGGAAGTGTGGACCACCTTGAATTTCGCGGCTTCAAGCTCGCGCACAATCACCGGACCGGAGACGTCTTTCCGCTTCCCCAGGTAGGAGGAATCGCTGATGGTCAGCACGGCGGCGGTCTTGGCGGATGCGGCGTTCACCGGAATCTCTGTCTATGCTTCCAGCACGTTTTCTTCGGTGTCGCGATTGGATTCATCCAGCAGCCGCAAACCTTCCAGCAGCAGCCCTTGCGTGGACTGTGTAGTGGTTTGTTCGGCGCTGCTGCCGGCAAAGTCGATCTCAAAGCTGCCCGCGGTCCACGTGAGCACCTTGTACACCGCGGGATCGCCTTTCAGGTCGCCGTAGACGGCATGGTTGATCTGGCCGTCAGTGAAATACATCTTGCACTTGTCGCCGTTGTTGGAAAGCGTCAGCGCGCAGGTCTTGCGCCCCATGTCCAGCGATTGCAGCAGGTCCAGCACGTTCATCTGCGCCAGGCTGCCCCGTAGCACGGATTCTCCCGGGGCTTCGCGCGCCATTTTCTCCAGCGAAATCTTGTCGACCACCTTCTTGATTTTGGCCGTGGCTTCCTTCAGGAAAAAAGGCTTCTCGATAAAATCTTCCACTGTGTCCTGGACCGCTTTGAGCTTCTCGTTGATGTCGGTCTTGCTTGCCATCAGCATCACGGGGATGCCGGCGCTGGCATTGCGGCTCTTGATCTTTTGCAGCAACTGGCGTCCATCCATGCCGTTCATGGCGTAATCGGTGATGATCAGGTCAGGCTTGTCTTCAATCGCCTTGAGCAGCGCGTCGGCGGCGTCACTCAGCGTTTGCACGGTCGAAAAATGGCCGAGCGCCTGCCGCAGCATCTCCAGGATCATGGGATTGTCGTCGACCAGCAGGACCTTGATGTTACTCGGCATGGAACCTATTTCTTCAGGTGCTTGGTGGAGCGTTTGCGCCGGTACTCTCCGCTCTTGCCCCCTGATTTGCGCTGCAAAACAATTTCACGAATCGCGATGCCTTTGTCCAGGGCTTTGCACATGTCATAAACCGTCAGCGCGGCAACGGTGGCCGCCATCAGCGCCTCCATCTCCACTCCGGTCTGGGCAGTTGTGGAGGCTTTGGAGTGGACCTGAACGCCATTCTCGCACACCTCCGTAGTCACATCAATGAAGGAGAGGGGCAGCGGATGGCACATTGGTATCAGGTCGCTCGTTCTCTTGGCCGCAGCAATTCCCGCAAATCGAGCCACTTCCAGAGGGTTCCCTTTCGGGTTTTTCGGCAGTGCTTTCAGCACCGCCGGCGTCATCTCCACGAACGCTGAAGCCTCCGCCTCACGCCGGCTCGCGGCCTTCTCTGAAACATCCACCATGGTCGCGCGCCCGGCAGTGTCATAGTGCGAAAGCTTGCCGCCGGCAGATCGCTTGCGATCTTCAGCCCGAGTTGAAGCCTTTTTGCCCATATCATCTACATCGCGAAAATTTGTTGCCCCACGATACGTCCAAACCACTGTCATCCTGAGCGACACTCCGCGACGTCAGGAGCGGAGTAGAGTCGAAGGACCCCTACACTGTGTCCTTCGCCATGCCGTATCGGGGGAGTTCTTACGAAAAACTCAACCCACCCCGCACGCATGACTCGATCTCACCGTACCACCACCGTCACCGTTTCACCCTTCGCCAGTTTTTCCCTGTCCGGGGGCACCACAAGATAGCAGTTCGCACGCGCCGCCGCCAGCATATCGCCCGACCCCTGCCACGGCACTACCTCAACTCCGGGATCATGCAACTCGCCATCGAGCGTGGCCGGCAGAAATCTGGTTAAACCCGTCTTGGTCTTGAAATCCTTCTTCAGTCTCGCCCTGGCCGACTGCAATCGTGACGCCTCGGCTCCGCTCAGCGCTTCCACAACCTGCCGGGCAAAGAGCTCAAACGTCACCATCACCGAAACCGGATTTCCCGGCAGCCCAAAGAAGGGCACACGCCCCGCTTGTCCAAACACTACCGGCTTTCCCGGCTGGATCAGCGCTCCGGTAAAAAAGAACTGCGCTCCCAGACTCTTCAGCGCCTGCTCCACCAGATCAAACTTTCCCATCGACACGCCGCCGGAGAGCAGCAGCATGTCGGCTTTCAGCCCTTCCTGAATCAACTCCGTCAGCTTGGCCTCTTCGTCCGGCGCAATCGGCAGTTGTACCGGCTCGCCGCCGCACTCCGCCACCAGCGCCGCAAGAGAATAGCTGTTGCTGTTGCGAATCTGGCTCGGTCCGGGCCTCTCGGCCACTTCCACCAACTCATCTCCAGTGGAAAGGATCGCCACTCTCGGTTTGCGATATACCTTTAGGCTGGCCTTGCCTGCCGCGGCGGCCAGTGCGATCTGCGCTGGTCCTAAATGCACTCCCGGAGGTAGCAGCTCCTGTCCCGCTTTGGCCTCGGCGCCTGCGGGAACAATGTTTTCGCCCGCGCCAGCCGCCCGCTCGATTTCCACCAGATCGTCCGTTCTTTTGTCTTCCTGAATGCGCCTCTCATCGCTCCCGATATCCAGAACGTGGTCATCGTCGATGGTGTCCGCATTCCCGCGGCTGTCTTCCGTTGGCGGTCCTTCGTGCTCTTTGGGGTCAGCTTCTGCGATCTTGCGCTGCGTGTACTCCACCATCACCACCGCATCAGCGCCTGCAGGCACCGCCGCTCCGGTCATGATTTCCACCGCCTCGCCAGCCGCGACAGGCAGATCGTAGCTATCGCCGGCCCGCACCTGCCCCACCACACGCAGAGTCGTCACTCCATCTTGTAAATCCTGGGCGCGGACGGCAAAGCCATCCCGCGTGGCCCGCGCGAATGGAGGAAAGTCCCGGTCGGCCGCCACTGTCTCCGCCAGCACGCGGCCCAGGCCCTGCAGTAACAAAACCTCTTCGCTCCGCGCCTGACCTGTTTTCAGGATCTGGCGGCAGTGCTCCGCTACGGCTTCGTAAGCATCTTCAAAGCTCAGGACTCCGGGTTGTGTCTCGATCGGCATTGCGTCTTTTTGATTCTAGTTCGCGCGTCTCCAATTTCGGCGATTTTGGCAATTATGACAGTCTTAGCAGCCCCTCCCCCTCCCATATCCATCCCAGATTGGCGGAGAGTTCAGAGGCATGCATCCCAAGCCATCCCAATTTGGCGTGCACTTCAGCAGTCAGACCACGATTGGCGTAGAGTTGCGCCTTTACGCTCTATCAAAACACAAAACGCAACGGTTTGCCGTTGCGTTTCGTTCAGCCGTCTCGCTGCATATCGAATACTACGCGATCTCTAATTCACAGTCACTGGCGAAGTAGTTCACCAGCACCGGTCATGTCTTTTACGACCCTCTGCCTGACGCGTGTACATGTTTTTGGTACCAGGCAGGTACACTTGACAGCCCACCCCCGGCACAGATGAGGCTCACTTCCTGATCGGAGCTTTTCTGCGAAAATCCGCGCAGAGAATATTTACGCTATCCGCTCCGCCTGCTCCTCATAGGCGCTTGCTTTATTCAACTTCTCAATCGACTCCTGGTCGAGTTCCAGCCGCGTAGCCCCAGCCAGTTCGTTCAACTGCTCCACGCTGGTTGCGCTGGCAATCGGCGCCGTGATGCTGGGCCGCGCCATCAACCACGCCAGCGCCACCTGTGCCGGGACCGCCTGGTGACGCTCCGCCACCTGGTCCAGCGCCTGCAAGATGCGGAACCCGCGATCATTCAAATACTTCTTCGCCGTCTGCCCGCGCGGGCTTTTCGTCAGGTCACTCTCTGACCGGTATTTGCCCGTCAGAAAGCCGCTGGCCAGCGAATAGTAAGACACCACGCCCAGCTTCTCCGCGAGCGCCAGCGGTTCCAGAGTGGTCTCATAAGCCGCACGTTCATACAGGTTGTAATGCGGCTGCAGGCTCTCATAGCGTGGCCAGCTGTGTTTGCGGCTTGCCGCTAGCGACTCCCTGATTCGCTCGGCCGTAAAGTTTGAGCAGCCAATCACCCGCACCTTGCCCTGCTGGACCAACTGCGCGTATGCCTCCAGCGTCTCTTCCACCGGCGTGTTCGGGTCATCGCGATGAGATTGATACAGATCGATGTAGTCCGTCTGCAATCTCTGGAGCGAGCCTTCCACCTGGCGCATGATCCATGCTCTGGAGAGGCCCTTGCCCTGGCCGGGAATCTCCGATCCCACCTTGGTTGCGATCACCACCTTGTCGCGTTTGCCGCTGCGTTTGATCCAGTTGCCGATGATGGTCTCGCTCTCGCCGCCTTTGTGCCCAGGCACCCAGGTCGAGTAGCTGTCCGCCGTGTCAATGAAATCGAGGCCGGCCGCCACAAAGGCATCGAGCACTTTGAACGACGTTGCTTCGTCGGCCGTCCAGCCAAACACATTGCCGCCCAGCATCAGCGGCGCTACGGAAATTGCAGATTGTCCCAGTTGGCGCTTTTTCATCGTTTCCAATCTCCACCTGTCAATTTTAGCGATTTTAGATGACAGAGGCATTTCCCGGCCTGCAAAGGTTGCAGCGGTTTCATCGTTGCTGATCCCCACAACAGGGCGGAGCAGGCATTGAAGTGTAAAGGATGTCCCGGAACGATGTGTAAAACGCAAAAAAAACCGCCGCCCTTTTTTTGAGGACGGCGTTTGCAGTTTCAGAGTTTTGCTTTTTATGGATGGATCTCCCACACGCCGCGGCCGAAAGTGCCGATGCGCAGGAAGCTCGCATCCGGAGCAATGTAGATGTCATCCACCTCTACCATCGGCAGGCCGGCGCCAAAACGGCTCCAATGGGCCCCGCCGTCCGTAGTGCGATAGACGCCGAGGAAAGTGGCTGCATACACCGTGTTTTTGTCCGTCGGGCTTACCACCAGCCGCGCCACCGGAACATCCGGCAGGCCGGTGCTGACATTCACAAAGGTCAGGCCGCCATCTGTTGATTTGGCCACGCGCGATCCGGACACAGGACTCTCTGACCCGATGTAGAGCGTGGTATTGTCCGCCCACTCCGCGGTGGAGTTGAATCCCTGCCAGTTAGGCACGGTGCCGATGAGAGCGGCTTGCTGCCATGTCGCTCCTCCGTTGTGTGTGGTCACCACAAAGCCTCCATTGCAGACCACGGCCACATGGTTCTGTCCGTCAGGCGTGGGGCTTACACCGATGCCGTGCGTACTGTCGCGGAAGATGCGCGCGGCATTGATTCCCGGCGAAGGCGGAGTATCCGGCACCGGAGGTTTAGCTGTAGGAATTCCGGGAATGAGCGTGTGCCCAATGTCAGTCCACAGCGTTCCCGCGTTGTCTGTCCGGTAGATCGCCCGGCTGGTGTACGTGTAAAACACCTGGCCGGTGGCATCGGTCGTGGCCGAGGGCGCCGCGTATGCAGTAAAGAAGTTTGCAAACCGGCGGTTGATGCCATTCCGGGCAAACGCCCACTTGGCTTGCGTATTGGGAGGCGTATTCACAGCCACGATGGTTGAACCGGGGAAGCTGGTGAAGGCAACGTCATGCGTTACCGCTGCGCGGCTCCACGCCGTGCCGATCCCATCGCCACCCAGCGTCTGCTCCCAGATATTGGTGTTGCCTACACGGGAGAAGGTGCCGTTGTCTTGCGTTCCAATGATCGTAAACTTGGAATCGTTGGGTGAGACGGCGATGGAATAAGCCAGCTCGGTCACAATGCCTTCGTTCTTGCCGTCATCCCAGCTTGCCCCACCGTCATTGCTCACGAACAGTCCGCCATCGCTGCCGAAAAACACCTGTTTGGTTACCGGAGAGATTGCCGCGGAATGGTAGTCAGCGTGGACGTACGGCATCTTGAACAGTCCCAGCCAGTCGGCCAGGATGGTCCAGGTGTTGCCTCCGTCGACGCTTTTCGCCGAAGCAAGCTGCCCGCCGATGTACACCGTGTTGCGATTGGCATCGTTGGGATCCACCAGCAGCATCTGGTTGTAAAAGGCCTGGCCGCCCATCAGGTTCATGTTAGGAGCGTCAGGATTCGGATTGACCGGGGTCTTGCTGCGCAACCCAACCGGTGTCCAGTTTGCGCCACCGTCGGTGGAGCGGAACAGATCCAGTTGGCTGCCGTCACGTTGCGTGGCGGTAAATGCGTACACGCTGGCGTCGCCGGCTGAGCCGACGCCCAGGGTGATGCGTCCGGCTTGAATCGTTCCCGTCGGAGCAGGGAAGGTTTCAGTCAACGCGGCCAGTGCCTGCCATGTGGCGCCCTGGTTGGTTGAGACAGCCAGCTTGCCCACACCATCAGTCGTCGCAGTCTGCGGAGCGCCAACGACTGGCGATTCCGTGGAAACCACCCAGCCCTTGCTGGTATTCACAATGCTCCACTCTGGCTGCAGGAAAGCCCCAACAGGCGTGACATAGATGAGCGGGAGGCTGAGATTGAGAGTGAACGATGTGCCGCCATTGGCTGAGCGGAATAGACCGATGTCGGTTGCCACCAGCACCACGTCGACCGGGCCGCTGGTATCAACCTTCAGGTCGCGCACGCTGCCCGCGCTGGTGCTTCCGAACGTCAGGCGAACCGCCGGCCCCCATGTATTTCCGCCGTCCGTGCTCTTCAATACGAACGCGCCCGCCGCCTGGTTGCCGTCAAAGGGATCGCCCAAGCCGAGGTAAATCGTGTCCGGCGTGCGGCCGAACGCCGCTGCGCCGCCTGAAGTCGTCGCCAGCGCGTCCGTCTGTGAGACCCAGTCCGGTTTGTTCTTCTGGAAATTGGTGGTCTTCCACAGCCCGCCCGACGACGTCAGGAAATAAACGATGTTCGGATCGGTGGGATGGGGAAGAATGGTGCGGGCGCGTCCGCTGTCCGTCACCGTGCGCAGCACTCCGTTCTGGACGTGATTGCTCTTGGTCGGTCCCAGGGAGGTCCATATAGGAATACCTGGAGCGAAAGCCGCCCCGGCCAGAAGCTGAAAGTAAGCAGCGCGTTCCTGCGCCGCCTGTTCCATCACGTTGCCGGCAAGGTTCGGATCTGTGCCTCGGCGCTGCCGGTTGGCTTCCTGGCGCAGCCGCGAGTCGTCAACGTTGGGGTCTGCGATGGTCCAGTCGTAATTCAGGAGATAAGGGCTCGTGTATCCGGAATCGTTGGCGTCTGAGCCTGCGGGTGGTTGGGCGTTGGGAACTGGAATCGGTTGAGGGTCAGGGCTGCTTCCATCCTGCGCCAGTGACAAAGTTGTTAGCGCAAGTATGAAAGCGAAAAGAAGGGCTGGTGCTCGCATAGAATCTCTTACCTCCACGGGGGGAAACATGGGACCTGGGACACTCTGCCGGGCTACTCACGGCAGCTCACGCCATTCTACTAGTAAAACTAGTATCAACACCTGAAAGAACTACTAGTTATTTATAGGTTAACCTTAGCTCGAAAGAGTTAAGGATATTAGACGGATGATGTTTCTGGCTCTTCAGCCTTCCTGCGCAGCTTCTTCCACGCCCACCGCGCAGGGAAGAATAGAATCGCGGCCCACAGCAGCAGGCTTGGTCCCGCGGAGAGCACGAACAGCCCAACATCGATCAAGCCTTCTACTACGGTGTTGTATCCGTCTACTGCGGCATTGCGGAACCGGCTGGCGGTCGAGGGCGGCGCAGCCTCTAGCTTGGCCCGGTATTCCTCTTTGACCGTCGTGTTCACCGTAGCGAAGGCGACGCGCTTGCTCAGCTCTTTCTTTTCCGCCTGCATCTGCTCGATCTCGCCGCGCACGCGGTCGATCTCCAGTTCAACCTTCAGGACTTCCTGTAGCTTGCCCGTGCGCGTGCGCAGGATCTCCGTCAGCCGCTGCTCCGTGTGCTTCGAATTTTGCAGGCGCGCCTGCAGGTCGACATACTGCCGCGTGACCTCTTCTCCGCCCTGCGACTCGTCTTCCACCCGGCCCAGCTTTTTCAATTCGGCCATCGCCGCTTCGAACTGCGGCGCGGGAATACGTAAGGTCGCCGTTAGCGTGCGCCCAGCATCGGCCGGCGCGTTGACTTTCATCTCGCCCAGATAGCCGCCGTGCCGCTTCAGTATTTCTTCCACGCCGGCGCGCGTCTTGTCGAACTCTTTGGTCGTCAGTGTTAGCCCGGCAGTGCGCGCGATCATCGGTACCGTGGGCACGCCAGTTCGTTCGTTGCTGTCGCTTTCATCATCTCCTGCCTCGGCGCCATCCTTGATCTTCCCAAGGGTGTCCGAGGCGGCATAGCCCGATGATGGTTGCGGAGTTGGTGCGACAAGCTGTTCGACTCTGCGTACTTGCTCGAGCCGCAGAGCGGAAGGCGCGAAAGCAGGCTTCAACCGGCTTACCGAGAAGGTCATCAGCAAGAAAGCAATAATAGTTCCTCCACCCGCCCAAACCAATCCGCGCCGCGTGAACAATATTTTCCAGCCAAGGCTCTTCCCGGTTTTCCTTGGCTTACCAGGACGATCCTGCAATGCTGCCTTGATGGCGATAGGCATTTCGTCTGCAGGCTCAAGCCGTTCAACTTCCCAGCCTGCCATCTCCTGCGAAATCTTCCTCAGAGCTGCCGCCAGTTCCTGGCACTCCCGGCAATGCTCCAGATGCGCCGCCGCCTCGACCGCGCGCTCGGTCGCCAGCTCGCCGTCCAGATAAGCCATGAGTTCCTCGTGTTCGATGGGATGACCGCCGTTGCTCATTTCATTCCTCGTCATCAGTTGGCCGTGCCGTGCTTTCATCTCGTGCGCTGTCCCGTCCCGCGCCGCCGGCAGCCGCGCCATGCAGCTTTTTTTTCGGGTCCAGAAAATTCTTCAACGCCATACGCGACCTGAACAATCGCGACCGCACCGTGTTCACCGGCAACCGCAGCAGCTCGGCGATCTCGGCGTAATTCAGCTGTTCATATTCCCGCAGCATCAGGATCTCGCGCTCGCCAGGGTCCAGCTTCTCCAGCGCCTGCCTCACCCACAATGCTTCTTCGGAGAGGCCGTTTTCTTGCGGCTCATGCTCGGGCTCCAGCGGCGGCTCATTGCCGGAGAGCTTTCTTCGCTCCGCCGCCAGCAGCTTCAAGGCGATCCCATAGAGATACGTCCGTACCATGGCGCGCGGCTCGTACCGCACCACCGCGCGGATGACCGCCAGAAAAGTTTCCTGGGCTAGGTCCTCCGCGCGGTTTTTGCTCGCCAGCCTGCGACGGAAGAAGCCATACAGCGGTTCGCGATAGCGGGCAAACAATTCCTCAAATGCCTCGCGCGATCCGCGCTGGAATTCCAGCATGAGGGCTTCATCGCTGATCATTAGTCGTTATCACCCTTGCATGTCCTTTCCTGCCTGGCCGATTCGGAGCGCCTTTCCTGTTCTCTATACCTTTAATGTCTCAACTAGAACGAAAGTTCCCGAAATTCTTTCGCGGACATCAGAACCCTTCTTATGCCCTCCCAACGCCATCCTTTCTCGTCTATGTGCCTTCGCCTGGACCCAAGCACCAAATGCTCATTACCAAGTATCTTTGCCAATTGCCTTGCCGATTGTTTTCCACGCTGAGTGCTCTGATAGACTTTCCTGAGCAATAACGAGGCTACGAAATTGAGACAACTCCCTGTACTGGTGGTCCATGGCGGCGCCTGGGCCATTCCCGACGACATGGTGGAAGCCCATATTCTCGGCGTGCAGAAGGCGCTGGCCGGGGGCTGGCATGTTCTGGAAGGCGGCGGCGCGGCGCTGGACGCAGTGGAAGCCGCGATCGTCTGCATGGAAGATGATGAGACCTTTGATGCCGGCCGCGGCAGCTTTCTCACCCGCGACGGCCGCGTGCAACTCGACGCCCTCATGATGGATGGCGCCACGCTCCGTGCCGGTGGTGTCGGCTGCGTTGAGCGCATTCGCAATCCCATACAGGCCGCTCGCCTCGTGCTGGACCAGAGCCCGCACGTCTATTTTGTCGCCGAAGGCGCGGAGCGCTTTGCCGAAGAGCACGGCATGCAACTCTGCCGCAATGAAGAGCTTGTCATCGAACGGGAGATCAAGCGCCTGAAAGAGGCCCAGGAAAAAGAAGCCGCCGGCCATCCCGACCTTACTTTCGCCGGTCCGCAGGCCAGCCATGACACCGTGGGCGCTGTGGCTCTCGACGTAAATGGGAACATCGCTGCCGGCACTTCAACCGGAGGTACGCTCAACAAAGCTCCCGGACGCGTCGGCGACTCTTCGCTGATCGGCAGCGGCTGTTATGCCGACAACCTCAGCGCCGCCGGCTCCTGTACCGGATGGGGCGAGCCCATTATGAAGCTTGTTCTGGCCAAGTGGGCCGCCGACCGCGTGCGCTCCGGCGGTGCGCCCGACGCCGTGGTGATCGAGGCCATGCAGTACCTGAAACACCGCCTCAATGGCCACGGCGGCATGATCCTGCTCGACCAGCGCGGCCGCTTCGGCATTGCTCACAACACGCCGCGTATGGCCTGGGCTTATAAGAACACTGAGCGGGAAAAAGCCGGCATCAACTGTTAGGTGCGTATCGACGAGCGTAAAGAACGGTTAATAATTCTTGATAGTTGACGATGGATCAGGGGCTATCACGCTCGACGGCGGCAAGCCCGCTCTCTCACAACACGCCGCGCATGGGTGGGCCTACAAAACATTGAAAGAGAAAAAGCGGGAATTAACTGCCGATTGAATCGCATCCTCGCTTCGGCAATGGTTATCTTCCCCGGCGTCCGCCCCCGCTGTTATCGCCGCCGCCGAAGCCGCCGAACAGCGAGACCGGAATTTCCTTTTCCGTCGCTACCGGAGAAGTGCCGCACATCGCCGGCGTATAGCGCCATTTCTTCAGTGCTTCCATGATGGACTGCTGCAGCTCCGCATCCGTGGTGAGCATCTTCACGTTCTGCAGGCTGCCATCCTTGTCGATGATCCCGTAAACGTGGATCGAGGGAGAGCCGGCATTTCTCCGCACCACCGTGGGGGAAAACTGAGGCTGCGGCGTTTGCAGCGCCTTGGCCGGCTGCATGTTGTCGCAGGTGTCAAACTCCATGGCGTGCGGCGGCACCGCGAATGCCGTGGGCGCAAACTGCGCCTTGATTACCTGAATGTCTTCAATAGCCAGAATGGGCGTCTCCTTTGTGGCCAGCTCCAGCAGCACGGTGATCTTTTTTGGAAACAAGTGCCCATCCACGTCACCGAAATCGGAAAACTCAATCGCTCTCTGCCGCTCCATCGATTCCAGCAGCACTTTGCGCTCCGGATCAAAGCAGAGCCGGTGCCGCTGTTCGCCCTTCACGTCAAAACAGTTCACTGCCTGGTTCTGCACCTTCTTTTTGGTAACATCGCCCATCTTGGCATCGCCATCCTCGGCCAGCTTGTCCCAGTAGTGGTCGGTTTCAGCCAGCCAGTCCAGCAGCGGCACGGGCAACGGCGTTGACCGGTAGATATAAAGCTTGGTCCCCCGGACCAGCTTCACTTCCTGGTAGTCCTCCACGCGCAACTCTGACCGCCATCTGTCATGGTCGCGATAAATGGTGATGTAGCCCTTTTTCTCGTTCGAGGTCGCGGGATTGATTACCACAGTGCCGTGCAGCTCGTAAGGCAGTATGGCGGACAAATCTGAAGCTTCATGGGCCGATAGCAGCAGCTGCCTGGCCTCGGACCGGGCGTCATCGGCGCAAAGCATGCCCCCACTCAAAACGAACAGCAAGACGCCGCACAGCAACAGACCGCAATTTTTGATTGTCATAAGCAGGGGAAAAGATTCGGAGCCCCCACGCCCCAAAACGCGAAGGAAGTTTAATGCAGCTGTTGGCTCTACGCC
Source organism: Terriglobia bacterium (assembly GCA_041488515.1). Classification (GTDB taxonomy): domain Bacteria; phylum Acidobacteriota; class Terriglobia; order Terriglobales; family Acidobacteriaceae; genus Angelobacter. The sequence goes on from JBGPPK010000012.1 coordinate 90,993, forward strand.
ATAGGATTCTGCTGCGAATTGCCCCGGTCAGCGATTTCGCTGTTAGCGCCGATCTGATTCAATCAGCGGCGAAAGGTTTATTTGTCATAGTGCAGCAGTGAGAACACTTCCGTACCGTCAAACTTCTTGCGTCCGCCTAAAAAGTCCAGCTCCACCACAAACCCCATGCCTTCGACCTTGGCGCCCAGCGATTGCGCCAGTTGCAGGCAGGCGTTCGCCGTCCCGCCCGTGGCCAGCAGATCGTCCACGATAATCACGCGCTGCCCGCGCTGGATCGCGTCTTTGTGGATCTCCAGCGTGTCGGTGCCGTATTCCAGGTCGTAGGTCCACTTCACGGTTTCCGCCGGCAGCTTGCGCGGCTTGCGGATGGGCACAAACCCGGCGTTCAACCGGTACGCGAGCGCCGGCCCAAAGATGAAGCCGCGCGCTTCAATGCCCAGCACCAGGTCGATATCGCGGTCAAGGTAGTGTTCTGAAAGAGAGTCGATCAGCGTGGCAAAGCCGACCTTGTCCTTGAGCAGGGTCGTGATGTCGTAAAAGAGAATTCCTTTTTTGGGGAAATCCGGCACTTCGCGGACTAGTTTTTTCAGGTGCTCGCAGCTCATAGCTGGCTTCGGCTCCATCTACCATGCTCCTTCAATACGAAAAGTTGTAAGACCATCCACCGGCTCGGCCGGCAATTCCGTGACTTCGTCAACGCGTGCGGCCCGCGGCCCCTGGCGCAATTTGCCGGCGAAGGCCGCGTGTTGCTGATCGGTCCCCACGGCCAGCGCTTCTACCGTGCCGTCAATGTTGTTCCTGACCCAGCCGGCGAGCCCCAGCGAGCGCGCTTCATGGTCGACAAACCAGCGGAAGCCGACGCCCTGTACCCGGCCGCGAACAATGTAACGTTTGGCAATCATAGAATGCATTCACGCGCGCTTATGCTGTGGCCGCTTTCATTTCTCCCGGGGATTGCTCCAGCTTCAGCTCGCGCAAGTACAGAAACAGCGGCAGCGCCAAAGAAACCCCGACCGTCAGCAATGCAACCACCGGCAACCATCGGCCGCGGATTGCCAGCCGCGTGCTCTCCGCGCGCATAAAGACTACCAGCACTGCCGAAGAAACCAGTACATCCATGCCAAAGAAGCCGCCGATGCGGTTGGCAAACAGCTGTTGCAAGAACAGCGGCAAGTGCAAGCCGTTTGCCTCTACCCACGGAACAAACTGCCAATATGGCAGAACCAGGCCGGCCACGCACAGGACAAGGTAGAGCGTCTTCAATTTCATTCCTGCCTCCGCAAATAGCGTTGCCATGCCAGGCTGGAATCAGGCGCGCGAGAGATACGCGCCTTCGGCGGTATCAACGCGGATCTTCTCGCCCTCATTGATGAAAGGCGGCACCTGCACCACCAGGCCGGTTTCGGTCTTGGCCGGCTTGGTCACGCTTGAGGCCGTGGCTGACTTCAGTCCCGGCTCGGTCTCCACCACGGTGAGTTCCACGATCTGCGGCAGCTCGATGCCCACCGGCTTGCCGTCGTAAAACTCCACCTTGATTTGCAGGTTCGGAGTCAGGTAATCCACGGAGTCTCCGAGCACGTCTTTGCTCAAATGCGTTTGCTCGTAGTTCTCGGTGTTCATGAAGCAATAGCTGTCGCCGTCCTGGTAGAGGTACTCCATGGGGATTTCGTCCACGGTGATCTTGTCAATGGGGTCGCTGGAACGGAAGCGGTGCTCAAACATGGCGCCGGTGCGGATGTTGCGCAGCTTGGCCTGGATGAAGGCGCGCAGGTTGCCGGGTGTGCGGTGCTCCACGGTAAAGACCAGATGAAGGTCGTTGTTGTGTTTGATGATCATCCCCGGACGCATCTGGGTTGCTGGAATTGCCATGTCTTGAACTCTCTCCTTGAAACGCGCTACTGGATTGATGGGTCTTGCCTGGTTCTTGCGGGAAACGGCGAAACCAGGCGGCCGGGCTCTTGTTTCCGAAACCGGCGGCAGACGAACTTAAAATTTTACCTCAAACACGCTCTGCTCTCCAGCATTCCACCGTGAAACCCCGCGATTTCCAGCCGATTTTCATCCTCGCGGACAACACGCGTGTCATCCGGGTTTTCTAACTACGGGTTAGTCATAACTACGGGGTCAGCCTTCCGGCGAGGACAGTAATCCGCCGATAACGGCGACGAAGAGACCAGAGTGGAGAAAAGCATGAGGGAATACAAACGTTATGAAGAGCAAAATTTGCGGCCGGAAAGAAGCTCCTCGGGCCGGCCTGCCGGCCTTGCCATCGCCTGGCTGCTGGCCGGCATCGGCCTGGGAGCCGGGGCTGCGTTGTTGCTGGCTCCAGCCAGCGGGCGCGAGTTACGGGGTTCAATAGCCCGCGGCTGCCGCCACGCCATCGACGGCATTGGCCGCGGCGCCCGGCTCCTGCAGCGGAAAGGCTCCAACCTGCTCAGCTTCCATCGCGAACGTTCGGAAGAACAAAAAGCTCAGCAGGGGTGAAGCGAGGGTCATTTCCCGCACGAAAGCCAACTTCAGAGGCCCTGCCTGCGTCAAAATTTGACGAGGTGAGTTCCATGTTTGCAATCTTTTTTATTCTGCTCATCATGTGGGCGCTGGGGATGATCAGCAGCTACACCTTCGGCGGCGCCATTCACCTGCTGCTGGTCTTTGCCCTGATTGTGCTGGTGATCCGCCTGGTGCAGGGTCGCAGCGTGGCCTGACTTGCCTTTTGCATCAATGATTTTCAGTGTCCAACTTTAATGAAACCGTGTAATTGCCGCTTTCTTCCACCATCAGGCCCTCGCCCCGGTTGCCGATGGTCCGGAGAAAATCCGGGTCATTGATTTCGCTATCCAGATTCACGCTTTCCACTGCCAGTAGACGGTAGCTTCCCGGCGCGATGCCGCGAAGAGTGAACTTCCCTTTCGAATCGGCGCTGGTCCGGCGGAACAGGTCGGGCGGACCGGGCTCAGGAACATCTGGGACCAGCAGGATTGAGCCGCGCGTGGGCTGGTCTTTGGCGTCGAACAAAACCCCCTCGATGTGCGCTCCTGCCGGGCTTAACACCAGCTCGATATCGCCGCGTTTGCCGCTGACCACAACGTTATCGGGCGCAACTTCATGGCCGGAGAGCGACAAAGACTTGAGGTAATAATTTTCCGGCAGGTTGCGGACAATGGCGTGATAGCGCCGGTCCGGACGGAGCTGAGCGTCAAACTTGAATTCGGGATAAGCAGCGTTGGCGCGCACTCGCGGCATCAGGCCCTCGCCGGCAAATTCAATAATCACCCTGCTCAGCGGGTTGCGAGGAGGAAGTCCGGCTATGCTGACATGGCCGGCCGCGGCAAAGTCCGGCAGCGCGAAAATCTCCACGTTTTGCGCTCCCTCATTGCCCACTTCCACCGTCAACTCGCCCGTATAATCCTGCCCTTCTTCGGTAAAGCTGGCGCGCAATGTGTACGTGCCGGGCGCTACGCCGCGTATCTCAAATCTTCCATCCCCTGGAGAGACGCGAGCGGGAAGCCCGTCGCTCTCCATGTACGGTGTCCAGTACGCGGAAACCGCGGCGGTTCCAGCCGGCTTGCCGGTCATCCCATTGGAAACTCTCCCCCGGATCGAGACCACCGGAGCGCTGATCAGCAGAAAATTGGCAGCCATCTCGTCACCCGGACTCAACGCGATGGCTTGTGCCTGCTGAAAGTCTGCGGTAGACGGGTAAAACAGGGACGGGTAAGTGAAGGCCGGGTCGGGGACATCCGCCTGAAACACCGGTTCAGCATCCTGGCCGCGTCTTGAACGGCTGGCCGAGGTTGTTGCCGCGGCGATTTGCTCGGCCGTCTGGGTCCTGACTGCGTCTGCTATGGGGTTGCCATGCTTATACTCAGCCACCAGGTAATACTTGCCCGGATGAAGCCCGGCGATGCGATATTGACCGCGATCATCCGTGACTGCTTTTCCAGCGGGCGCCAGGACCATCTGGCCGAGCTGCATCCGTGTGGACAGCAGCCTGATCTCCACGTTCTGCACCGGATCGTTGAACTCGTCAACCACCTCGCCATTCATGATCGCCGCGGGCATCAGCCGCACCGGCACGTTCTTTACGTGATCGCCGGAAGCGACTTCAAACATGGGCTGATACTCCCGTTTGCGCGCGTCCGAGAAAAAGCCCTGGCGCTCCGCCGTCAGCCGGTAGATGCCCGGTTCAACATTCTTGAAGATGAAGTGGCCGTTGCCATCGGCGCGCGTGGACTTGCCGTGTTGTCGTGAGCGCAGCAGCGTGACAGTAGCGCGCGGGATCGTCCGGCTATTCTGTATGTTGATGACCGAGCCTTCAATGATGGCGGGCAGCGGGTCAGCGGTCTGGGCCCGGGCTGCGGGCGCCGCCGCCAACGCTAAAGCGATCAGAACCGTTCTGTGAGCAATGATCATTCTTGCTTGCTCGTTGCTTGCCAATCATGTCCCCGGCTGCGGACGTCCAGAATAAAATTTTGTTAATTTCTGCTGTACCGGTTCTTCTTCTTTTCCGCGGAGCGCTCCAGAGCCAGTTGGACCAGCCGGTCAATCAGCTCCGCATATCCTAACCCCGAGGCCGCCCACAATTTCGGATACATGCTGATGGAGGTAAAGCCCGGCATGGTGTTGATCTCATTCAGGTAGATCTTCCCCGCCTTCCCATGCAGACCAGGGTCCATCAAAAAATCCACCCGCGCCAGCCCGGAACAATCCACTGACTGGAACGCGCGGATGGCCATTCCTTGCACTTCTTTCATCTGTTTCTTGCTGAGCTTGGCCGGAATTACAAGTTTGGAACCCTCGTCCAGATATTTAGCGTTGTAATCGTAGAATTCCGCCGACGGCACAATCTCTCCCACCGTGGAGGCCTGCGGTTCGTCGTTTCCCAGCACCGAACACTCCAATTCGCGCGCTTTTCGCTTCTTCCCGCCCACACCCTGCTCGATGACGATCTTGCGGTCGTAGCTCGCTGCCATTTCCATGGCCGGCCCCAGCTCCTTGCGATCGCGCGCCTTGGAGATCCCGACCGACGACCCCAGGTTTGCCGGTTTCACGAACACCGGATACTTGAGCTTGCTCTCCACCAGTTTCGTGACCTTCTTCGGGTCCTTTTCCCACTGGCTGCGCAGGACCGTCACGTGCTTCACAATCGCCAATCCAGCGCCGGCAAAGAGCTGCTTCATGATGTCTTTGTCCATCCCTGCGGCGGAACCGAGCACACCCGCGCCCACATAGGGAATGTCCGCCAACTCCAGCAGCCCCTGGATCGTTCCATCCTCGCCAAATGTGCCATGCAGCACGGGAAAGATCACGTCCACGTCGATGGCTTTTTGCGATGAAGAGGTCGCGCTTTCGAAGGGGATCAGTCCGTGCGCCTGCGGCACTGGTGGAACGATCACAGCTTCGCCCTTGGCCAGCAACGCCGCCCCCGGCGTGGTGTCCGGATCGCCGGCGCGCAGATGCCTGCCGCTCTTCTCGCTGCCGGTGCCGTGTTCACCGCGCAGCAGGCGCTCGGCATGGTCCTCCGTCAGCCAGCGGCCTTCCCGGGTGATGCCGATCGGGACTACTTCATATTTTTCTTTGTCGATTGCCTTGAGGACCGATGCCGCCGAGAGCAAGGAAACTTCATGTTCGCCGCTGCGCCCTCCGAAGAGTATGCCGACCCTGAGTTTGTTCATCTGGAATACTGTAAAGCAGCAATCAGCACTCAGCAATCGGCACTCAGTAGCTATAAAACTCAGAAGCTAGCGGCGGAAACTACGAAGGAACCCTGGGCTGCGAATCAACGCGAAGCACGCGAATACACCTTGATTTGATTCGTGTTCATTCGCGAAATTCGCGGCTGATCTTTTCCTGGTTTGGAATGAGGGCTGGCGCTTGCTGCTTCAATGGCAATCTTTGACCATTTCCCGCACCGTTTCGGCCAGCTTGCCGTTGCTTTGCTTTTGCAGGAACTCGTCGAGCGGTTTTGCGGTGGCTTGCGGGTCAGTCTTCAATATCGCGCTGTACGCCTTGAGTACGCCCTCCATCCCGCCGACACTTTGTACCGCGATGCTGTCGGGCTGGTCCGGGTGCTCGATGAGAAAGGCGGCGCTGGATATCAGAAGCTGCGCTCCCATCTCCGACCGATACTTATATCTTGGCCGGCGCAGGTCGGCCAGCAAAGCAGGGCAGGTTCGTACATGAATATCAGGGGCTGCCACCGTCCAACTCACGGCCCATTCCCTTTCCGGGGCAAGCGTCGAATCCAGCGGGGACGCCTCCAGCTTGTGCGCAACCGTGACCAGGCGCTGGCGGTCTTCCAGCGTTGAATGTTTTTCCACCGGCTTTTCCGGTGGCGCGGTTGCGGTCTGCGTCGCCTGGCCGGACGGCTTTTCCTGAGCGGCGGCAGGAGAGGATTGCGGCTTGCTTTGCGGAGACGAGCTTTGCCGTGGACCTGCCGCACCGCAGGCCCCGAGGGACCATGCCAATAAACAGGCTAAAGCTGGTTTTCGCACAACGGGCCCCCCCTTCGATCAGATCCCTTCTTTATTGTCTTCGCAGCCCTTGCTGGCCGCGTGCACAAAGTCCGCCAGCTTTCCCTGTTTTTGTTTTTCCAGAAGGTCATCCAGGGCCTTGGACTTGGCGTGCGGCTCGTTCTTCACGATGGCGCTGTAGGCTTTGAGCGCGCTCTCAACACCCGCCACGAATTGCGCTGCGGTGTCACCCGCCTTGTCCGGATGCTCAATGATGTAGGCGGCGCTCCCAAAAGTGGCCTGGTAGGAAAGCTGGGGAGTGTACTTGTTCTGCTCTTTCACAAAGTCCACGCCGAACAGCAACGGCGCGCAGATATTTACATTGATATCGGGAACGTCCTCGAGCCACTGCTTGGCCCATTTTTTATCTTCGTAGAGCGACTTATCCAAAGGATTTTGCTCCAGCTTGCGCGTCAGGGAGAGGAACCGCTGGCGTTCTTCCGCCGTGGAAGGCGCCCGCTTGGGCTCATTCTGGGCAGCTGCGACGGCAGTAAGAGCCAATAAGGCAAGGGTCAATAAAAGAAATAAAGAATGAACCGCGCGCGGGTAACGCATTCTTCCTCCGGCTGCCAGGGAAGTGACGATCAAGATGGCAACTCTAGCATAAACGAAAACAGGCAAGACTACCGCGGCCGTGAATCAATAAGAACGCAATGAATTCGCGTGTTTCAAGTTGATTCGCGGCACTCCAGTTTTGCGCTAGAGGATCTTTTTCCCGAACGCCGAAAGCGCCAGCTCCACCGCCAGGTCCGCCGTCCGGTTGTGCTCGTCAATCACGGGGTTGACTTCAACGATCTCAAAGCTGGTCATGCGGCCGTGGTCGGCGATGATCTCCATGGCCAGATGGGCTTCGCGATAGCTGGCGCCGCCGCGTACCGGGGTGCCCACGCCGGGAGCGTCTTCGGGGTCGATCCAGTCCATATCGAGTGAAACGTGATAGCCGGCGGTGCCGCGCCCTGCCACGCGCAGCGCCTCTTCGATGATCGTCCGCATCCCGCGCTCGTCGATATCGCGCATGGTATAAACCTCAATGCCGGTCTCTTTGATATTTTCCTTTTCCCGCGAATCCACGTCGCGCACGCCCACCAGCACGCAGTTCTCCGGATGCACCTTGGGCTTGAAGCCGTAAATATCGGCCAACTCCGCCGGTCCCAGCCCCATGATGGCCGCCAGTGGCATGCCGTGTACGTTGCCGCTGGGCGAGGTTTCGGGCGTGTTGATGTCAGCATGCGCGTCAATCCAGATCAGCCCGATCTTCTGCTCCTGCACGCGCCGCTGCTGGCGGAAAAACTCGGCCACCCCGGCCACCGTTCCGGCCGCGACGGAATGATCTCCGCCCAGCACCAGCGGAAACTTGCCCGCTTCCAGCGTTTTCAAAACTGTCTCTGCGTGCTTGGTGCAGGTGGCGGTGATCTCTTTCAGGTATTTGGCGTGTGGATCGCCCGATTTCTTCTGTTCCGCGATGGCGACGGCGAGATTGCCGCCGTCTTCCACTACGTGGCCCAGTTCTTCCAGCCGCGCTTCAAGACCGGCGACGCGCACGGCGGACGGGCCCATATCAACCCCGCGGCGTGACTGCCCCAGATCGAGCGGCACGCCAAGAATTCTGATCTTCTTGGAAACAATATTGTCGGCCACCACGGGCCGGTTGACCGGCTCGGTCTTGGTGGAGCCCGTGTTCGCAACTAACGGTGTTGTAGTTTCCGGCGTCATACGTTCCTGCTATGGGTAGATGCGCGTCAGCGTCCGGGCAAACGGAATGGTTTCACGCACATGCTCCAGGCCGCATATCCAGGTCACGGCGCGCTCGATGCCCATGCCAAATCCAGCGTGCGGCACACCGCCAAACTTGCGCAGATCCAGATACCACTTGAAGGCCGCTTCCGGCAGATCGTGGTCGCGAATGCGCTTCAGCAGCAGGTTGTAATCCCCAATGCGCTGCGATCCGCCGATGATCTCGCCATAACCTTCCGGCGCCAGCACATCCACGCAGAGCGCAAGTTCCGGGCGCCGCGGATCGGGCTCCATGTAAAACGCCTTTATCTGCGCCGGATAGCGATGGATCATGACCGGCTTTTCAAATTGCGACGAGATGTAAGTTTCGTCCGGCGAACCGAAATCTCCACCCCACTCAAACCTGGCTTCCACCTGCCCTTTGGCGTGCCCCTCCTGCAATATTTTGACAGCTTCGTCATACGTGATGCGGGGAAAAGGCGGCTTGATGTTGGCCAGCTTGGTTACATCGCGGCCAATGGTCTCGAGATCGGCCTTGCGGTTGGCCAGCGCGTTCTGCACCAGATAGCCGATGAACTCCTCCGCCAGCTGCATGATGTCATCCAGTTGCGCGTAAGCAACCTCGGGTTCCACCATCCAGAACTCGGTGAGGTGGCGGCGTGTCTTGGATTTCTCCGCACGGAATGTCGGTCCGAAGGAATAGACCTTGCCCAGCGCCATGGCCATGGCTTCGATATAAAGCTGGCCAGACTGCGTCAGGAACGCCGGCTCATCGAAGTAATTGACCTCAAACAGCGTGGTGGTGCCTTCGCACGCGGCCGGGGTGAGGATTGGCGGATCAGTGAGCGTGAAGCCGCGCTCATCGAAAAAATTTCTGGCAGCACGGATGATCTCCGCCCGCACGCGCAGGATGGCCGTCTGCCGCGGCGTGCGCACCCAGAGGTGGCGATTCTCCATCAGGAAATCGATGCCATGCTCTTTTTTCGCTATGGGAAAGGGATCGTCTTCTGGCACGCGCTGCACGACTTTTACATCGTTCACATCCAGCTCGTACCCGCCGGGCGCGCGCTTGTCCGCCCGCACCTTGCCCGTGACGATCACGCTCGACTCGTCGGTCAGGTTCTTGAGCGTGTCAAATACTTCCGGCGTTACCTGGTTCTTGGGCACAACGCCTTGGATCACGCCCGTGCCATCACGAAAGATGGGAAAGATGAGCTTGCCGCTCTCGCGCTTGTTGTACAGCCAGCCCTGGATGGTCACGGCCTGGCCGTCATGCCGGCCGACGTCCGCGATGGTGGTAATCGGAGCCTGTGTTGTGGTTTCCATATGAAATTCAATCGTCATCCCGAGCCCGTGAATGTGGGCGTGCCTTCGTCAGCGCCCGAATAGGGGTGAGGGACCTGTGATCTACTAAAATTCGCGTTATTCCGCCGCTACGCCCGCGCTCTCCAGCTTTCCGTACACTTCCGCCATCCTGCCCGGGATGTCCATGCCTTCCGCGCCCTCGATTTCCAGCAGCAACGCCGGAGCTCCCGGCGCGGCGCGCAACGATTGCATGGTCTGCTCCCAGTCAACGTTGCCCTCGCCGGGCCAGAGATGCGAGTCCTTGTCGCGCAGGTTGTCGTGAATGTGGGTCGAGCGGATGCGGCCCTCGAGAATGCCGAACGCCTGGTGCACGGAGCTCATCAGGTGCGCGTGCCCAACGTCAAAACAAACTCCCAGGTCCTCGTAGCGCAGCAACCGCATCAATTCTTTCAGCCGCTCCGGCGTAGAGAGATCGTTGGGAATGTTTTCCAGCAGCAGGCTCACGCCCAGCGGGCGGGCAAAAGCGCGCAGGTGCTCAATGGCGCTGAGCGCATTCTCAAACTTGCGCGGGTCGTCGTATTCGTTGCTCTTGCCGATGTGCTGAACCAGGAAGCGAAACGGCGCATACTCCGCCACTTCGATCGCCCGCTTGATCTCGTCCATGGCCTCGATGCGCATGCGCTTGTCGGGATCGACAATATTCACCGTCTGGCCTCCGGAATGGAAATCATTGCTCATGTAGATAGGTGCATGCATCGAGTGGAACTCGATCTTTTCCGATTTGAACCAGTTACCCAGCTCGCGCACGTGGTCCTTGTCGTGATAGTTGAAATGCCCACGCGCGGCAAACAGCTCAATGGCCTGTGCTCCGCCGCGCACCAGGGTGTCCAGCAGGCCGGGATGCAGCCGGCGCTTGATGAACACGTAGCTCGACATGGCGCGCAGCATCAGTAGCCAACCGCCTTTCCCCCGCCGCGTCCGTCGGGCGCGCCCAGAAGCTCTCCGGTTTTGGGGTCCACGGCAATGCACTCGCCGTCACTCCAATAACCCTGCGCTTTGATCTTGTGGCCGCGCGCCTGCAGCAGCTTGATCGTGTCGGGCGAAATGCCGTTCCTCTCGATATCAATCTCATCCGGCTGCCATTGGTGGTGGAAGCGCGGAGCGTTCACCGCCTGTTGGATGTCCAATCCGTAATCCACCACGCCCATCAGAATGTTGGCGACGGTGCTGATGATGCGCGGGCCTCCCGGAGAGCCCAGGACCATGAACAGCTTGCCGTCTTTCAACACGATCGTCGGCGCCATCGCGCTCAACGGACGCTTTCCCGGTCCAATAGCATTGGCTTCGCCCTGAATCAATCCGTAGCCGTTGGGCACGCCGGGCTTGGAGGTAAAGTCGTCCATCTCGTCGTTCAACAGGAAGCCCAGCTTGCCGGCGGTCACGGCAGCGCCAAAACTATCATTCAACGTGGTGGTCACCGCTACGGCATTGCCTTGCGCATCAACTACGGAATAGTGGGTTGTGTTGTTGGATTCACGGCCCATGTAAGGTTGGTGCAACGCGGCGGGGCGGTCGAGTTCGCCAAAGCCCGAGGGCCGGTGCAGGTCTTTGCTGTCACTGGCGCGCATCATGTCCAGTGACTGGCGCCAGCCATCCGCGTACTTCTTGTCAATCAACTGGGCTACGGGAATCTGCGCGAAATCCGGGTCGCCCAGCAGCTCCGCGCGATCAAGAAACGCGCGGCGGAACGCCTCTGCAGTCACATGGATCGCGTCCGCGGAGCGGTTGCCCATCTTCCCCAGATCGTAACCTTCAAGGATATTCAGCGCCTCCAACATGGTGATGCCGCCGGAACTGGGTGGCGGCGCGCTGATGATTTCATATCCGCGATATGTTCCCTTGATCGGCCGGCGTTCTTTGACCTCATACTCGGCCAGGTCCTCGGCGGTGATCAGTCCGCCGCCGCGCTTAATCTCCGCTGCCAACTCGCGCGCCATGACGCCTTTGTAGAATTCATTGGGATTGGCGGCGATACGCGCCAAAGTCCGCGCCAGCTCCGGCTGGCGGAAAATTTCTCCCGGCTCATAAAAATTGCCGTTGCGTTGGAAGATGCGCTTGGAGTCAGCGAACTTGCTCAAATCTTCCTCGTGCATCGATTGTGCTTCTTCATACGTCAGACGCACGCCTTCACGCGCCAGGCGGATGGCCGGCTGCATCACCGCTCTGAGCGAAAGTTTGCCCCAGTGTTGCTCCGCATAAACCAGCCCGGCCACCGATCCGGGCACGCCGACCGCTTTGTAGCCGATCAGGCTGGCCTTGGGAATCACGTTCCCTTGCGCGTCCAGGTACATGTCACGGCTGGCAGCTTTGGGAGCTTTTTCGCGAAAGTCGAGAAAATGCACTTCGCCGTTGGCCTGGCGCAGCAGCATGAAGCCGCCGCCGCCGATGTTTCCCGCCGCTGGATGGACCACCGCCAGCGCAAAGCCGGTGGCCACGGCTGCGTCCACGGCATTGCCGCCCTGGCGCATCATTTCCGCGCCGACTCTGGAGGCCTCAGGGTGGACACTGACCACCATCGCTTTTTTGGCGTGGACAGGCCGCAACCCTTCTGCCTGGCCGGGATGGCTGGCTGCCAAACAGAAGGCAACTAGCTGAAAAATCAGAAATTTGCGCAGAGCTTTCATCTGAATGCGGCCTCCGAAGAACTGGTGCAAGCTGGCCTTGCCTGCTGACCACCCCTCTTGCCGCCAAAGGCAGGGCCTGCATGAGCTTGACTGAAGCTCACGGCCAGCTTATGAGGCTAGCTTACCCGTTGCAGGACAGTCAAATCGGGATAAGAGCTTGGACCGGCTGCGCCCTCGGTGACTGGCAGCTATTCTTTCGGCACGGTTTCCGATGTTTCTTCCGACTTACCGCTTTCATTGCCGCGCAGGTCGACCGCTGTGACCGAGTAGAAATACTTCATTCCCGGCTGGATTCCGGGATCGGGGAAGCGCGGTGTTTTCACCAGCTCAGTATTGATCTTCACTGGCGGGCCGTTCGCGGTGCGGCGATAAACGTTGTACCCCGCCAGATCAGGCTCGGTGTTGAGCGTCCAGGTCAGGTCGATAAACGAATTCTGCGGCGCCGCGCTGAAGACCGCTTGCAGGCCTGAAGGGGCCGCCGGGGGGAAGGAGTCATGCGCGAGCACATCGACGATCGCAGAGTCGTCGCCCTCCACTTCGCCTTTGCGGTTGTCATCCTGCCAGAGCGTGACCGGAGTAATCCAGTATTGATAGGTCTTTTCCCACTCGATGCCGGTATCGACAAAGACCATGCCATGCTTGCCGGTGTTCGGCGGTTGTGCGTTCGCCTGTTGTGCGTTCATCTGCTGCACCAGGACGGCTTCGTTCGTCCCTTGCACGCGACGCATGACCTTGTAGGCATATTGGGTCCGCAGGCGCGAATTTTTTTCGGGAGGCGCAAACTCGTCCCAGCTAATCTCGATCCCGGCGGGTACAGGATGAGCCGATACCCTCTGCGGCGGCGAAAGGGTGGGAACTAGCGGCACGGAGGCGCGGTTCGGCAGACCAAACGATTTTCCGTTGCGGCCTTGCGCCAGCACGCTGTACACGGCAAATTCGTCGCTGCCGGAGTGCAGCAGCTCACCCAGAGAGTCTTTGGCCGTGGCCGTTTCGCCTCGACCTTCTTGCAACGCGGGTTCCAGGGGCTGCTCAGAGATGGTCTGGAAATGCAGCTCCGAATTGCGTCCTGCGATGAGCGCCCTTTGCACCAGCATTTTGCCGGGCTTGTGAATGAGCTCTCCGTCCGTGGTCTCGGCCGGTGTGGTCCATGTCAAGGTAACGGTCTCGCCTTTGCGCACCGCTTTCAGGTCGCCCACAAGCCTGGGAATGTCAAGCGACGGAGGCAGCGGCGCGCCGGGAACGCCGCAGCCGGTGAGTGTGGCAAGTGCGAGGATAAGGATCGTTGTGAGAAATCCCGAACCCCGCGACTGGAAGCCTTGTGTGGCGTTCGCGTTCTTGCAGAGGAGCGGGTGAGGGATCCCTATCATCATGAAGATTTTCGAATTGAAATCTTACCAGCCAGGAGAGCAGCAAGGGTAAAAAACGGCAGCCCACGGAAGCCTTTCCTAGCATAGGGTTCCTCCCCTTCGGCAAGCCAGGGTTCGGGATTTCAGAAACGAGCTATAGAGATCCCTCGCTCCGCTCGGGACAAGCTCAGAGGATGTACCGCGACAAATCCTGGTCCTTCACGATATCGACCAGCATTTTCCGCACGTACCCGGCATCCACGTTGACGGTCTTTTCCTGCATGTCGGGAGCGTTGAAGCTGATCTCGTCGAGCACGCGTTCCATGATCGTGTGCAGCCGGCGCGCGCCGATATTTTCCGTGGACTCATTCACCTGGAAGGCGAAATGGGCAATTTCGTCGAGCGCCTCGCGCGTGAATTCCAGCTTCAACCCTTCGGTTTCCAGCAGCGCCGTGTACTGCTTTACCAGCGAGGACTTCGGCTCGGTGAGGATGGCGATGAAGTCAGACATGGTCAGCGACTTCAGCTCCACGCGGATAGGGAAGCGGCCCTGCAACTCGGGAATCAAATCACTGGGCTTGGAAACATGGAAAGCGCCGGCAGCGATGAAAAGAATATGGTCGGTGCGGACCATGCCGTAACGGGTGTTGACCGTGGTGCCTTCGACGATAGGCAGAATGTCGCGCTGCACGCCTTCGCGCGAGACATCAGGCCCGTGGCCGCTCTCGCGGCCGGCGATCTTGTCGATCTCATCGAGAAAGATAATGCCGGACTGTTCCACGCGCTCCACCGCGGTGCGCGTCACCAGGTCCATATCGATCAGCCGCGATTCCTCTTCCTGCACCAGATATTCAAAGGCCTCGCTCACTTTCATCTTCCGCTTCTTGGTGCGCTGGCCGAAAATGTTGGGCAACATGTCCTTGATGTTGATGTCCATCTCCTCCACGCCCTGGTTGGAGATGATTTCAAACGCAGGAGTCGAGCGCTCGCGGACTTCCAGTTCCACGGTGCGTTCATCGAGCTTGCCCTCGCGCAACTGATGACGCAGTTTTTCCCGCGTGCGCGAGGCGGAATCGCCTTCCTCGGTGGCCAGCGCAAAGCCGGCGGTGGACCCGGCGGGCGCGGGCGCTGCCGGGAGCAACAGGTCCAGCAGCCTTTCCTCGGCCTGGGCCTCGGCTTTTTCCGTGACCTCTTCCAGCCTTTCTTCGCGCACCATGTCAATGGCGATCTCCACCAGGTCGCGGATCATTGACTCCACATCGCGCCCCACGTAGCCGACCTCGGTGAATTTCGACGCTTCCACTTTCAAAAACGGCGAGTTGGCCAGACGCGCCAGGCGGCGCGCAATCTCAGTCTTGCCCACGCCGGTGGGGCCGATCATGATGATGTTCTTTGGCATGATCTCTTCGGCGATATCGGGCGGGAGCTTCTGCCGGCGCATGCGGTTGCGCAGCGCAATGGCCACGGCGCGCTTGGCGTCATGCTGGCCGACTACGTATTTATCCAATTCAGAAACGATTTCTTTGGGGGTCAGGTCATCCAGAAGGACGTCACTTTCTTCCGCCACACTGGGTAAGTAAATCGCCATGTACTTCTCCTTCTGTCGCTTCGCTCCAAACCGCTTTGAGATCTTTCCTCTTGGAGACTTACCGCCGCCCTCATCAAGCCGCTCGGCGGCCACGGGCCTCGCGGCTTCGTAAATCTTGTCGCTTCACTCCAAACCTGAGGCGCGGCAGGCGTCTGAGCCTGCTGCCGAAATCCTGAGCGAAAGCGAAGGACTGCTTTCGCATCACCCTGCTTCGCTCCGTCAGCTTTGCTGCAATCGCCTCAATTCCGTCCACGCTTGCCGCCAGGCTTTTTTGTATCCGCAGCCGCCGGACGGTCTTTCACACGAACCACAAACTTCAATCCTGACCAGGTGTCATCGATGGCGCAGACCTTCACATCCACCAGACCACATTCCAGGCCGACCCGGCGCACCACGTCTTCCGTCAGGTCCGTCGGCCGGCCGCTTGATTTTTTGGGCCAGCCTATCCACAGCATGCCATCGGGGACCAGGGCGGCGGCAAGGCGTGCGAAATCCTTCTCCAGCGCGGCCAGCCGTTCCGTGAAATAGACCACCACATTGGCCTTGCCGGAAAGCCGGTCTGAATTCTCCGCGTCGTCGGGAAATTTTCCCAGGTCTTTCATGAAGCTGGCAGGGTGGTTGCGCAGGACCACCCGATGTCCGGGCTTGATCCCGATTTTCTGGATGAGCGGTGTTCCTGAATAGCCTGCCATGGGCGTCAACGCGGGGGAGCGGGCGTACCCGCTTTTTCCTGGACCGCTGAGAGTTCCTCAACGGTGAAATTCTCATTGGTGAAGATGCAGATCTTTCCGGCAATCTTCATGGCCTCTTCGGCGATCTTGCGTGCCGGCAGCTCGGTGTTCTCCGTGAGGGCGCGCGCCGCGGCCAGGGCGTAAGAGCCGCCGCTGCCGATGGCGGCCACACCGCCGTCGGGTTCAATGACGTCGCCTGCGCCGCTGATCAGGAAAGTCAGGCTGCCGTCGGCGACGAGCAGGAGCGCTTCCAGATGGCGCAACATTTTGTCCGTCCGCCATTCTTTGGCCAGTTCCACGGCCGCGCGGCCCAGATTGCCGTGGTACTGCTCCAACTTGGCTTCAAAGCGGGCGAAAAGGGAAAATGCGTCCGCCGTGGATCCGGCAAAGCCGGCCAGGATCTTGTCGTTATAGAGCCTGCGAATCTTTCGCGCGGTGTGCTTGATGACGCTTTCGCCCAGGGTAACCTGGCCGTCGGCGGCCATGACCACGCTGCTGCCACGGCGCACGCACACCACAGTGGTGGAACGGACCTTACGCTGGTTTGTTGCGGAAGTCTTTTTCGCGGAAATCAGTGTTCGATTAGATAGCATGAACGCAATTCTTGATTATACAGCGCAAAACGGTTGCCCACACGAACGTCCGTCGAGGCAAAATGAACCCGCTACATTCTTCCGCGAGCTGTGTTACTAACGGGCATCGGGCGCGCCGCGGGCCAGGGACGATCTTTTGTTTGCCCGGTGATCAGGCCCGCCGGCGAATCCGGAGTAAGATGACTTTGCATTCCACAACGGGAGGTAGCATGTTCAACAAAATCAGAACGCTGATTGCGGCGCTGGTAATTTTCGCATTCCTGGGTGGCGCCGTTCCCACGCAGGCGCTTGACCGCGACCACGACAACGACAGAAAGTGCGAGCAGCGGATCCGCAATGCGGAAAATAAGCTGCAACAGGCCATCCGCAAACATGGTGAACGCAGCCGCCAGGCCCAGAGCCGGCGCCACGACCTGGAAGAGGCGCGGGAACGCTGCCGCCGCGGACATGACCGCGATCACGACCACGATCATCGCTAAAAACGAACCCGCATCCGCCTCGACGGTTGCAAGGGACTGGCCAAGCCCGGCGCTTGGCCCTTTTTTGTTTCCCTGCAAGCGCGATTTGATAGATTCTCTACATGGCGAAGAAGGTCCCTCACGGCATTCGCGGCCAGGCCGAAGAAACGGTGGAGCACAAGCACACTCTCAGCCATCACGACTCCAGACTGCCGCCGATTTATTCCACGCCCAACATGATCGGTCTGATGGAGTGGGCGGCCGCCAACGCCATGCTGCCGTTTCTGGATGAAGGCGAGATCAGCGTGGGCACGGCCATCAATATCGAACATCGCGCCCCGACCACGATAGGCGCCCACGTGAAGACCGAGGCGGTGCTGGAATCGCATAACGAGCGCTTTTACATTTTTCGCGTGACCGCCCACAACGGCATAGCGGAGATCGGCCGCGGAACGGTGACGCGGGCGATTGTGAATCCGGCGAAGGTGGCGGAGAGGCATGCCAAGCGGAAAGGATAGCCCTCCTTGCGACGTCCCTTGGCATGGGCTGTCGATCTTTATCTTTTTTAGCGTTCTTCGCGCACTTTGCGGTAAAACAGGTTTGGTTGAGTGCTGAATGCTGAGCGCTGACTGCTACCATTAGAAATGTGACCCCTCCCTTCGCCATCCAGGCCCAGGCCGGCCCTGCTCGTTTTGCCCGCATCCAGACCGCGCATGGCCCGGTGGAAACCCCCGCGTTCATGCCTGTCGGTACGGCCGGGACGGTGAAGGCCGTTCCACAGGACATTCTGGAAGATCTGGGCGCACAGATCATCCTGGGCAATACCTACCATCTCTATTTGCGGCCGGGGCACGAGTTGGTACGCAAGCTGGGTGGTCTGCACAAGTTCATGAGCTGGGAGCGCGCCCTGCTCACCGACTCCGGCGGCTTTCAGGTATTCAGCCTGAGTGAGCTGCGCAAGGTGAGCGAAGAGGGTGTCAGCTTTCGCTCGCACCTGGACGGCACTTCGCATCTTTTTACCCCGGAGCGTTCAATGGAAATACAGATCGCACTGGGCGCGGACATCGCAATGGCCTTCGACGAATGCACCGAGCATCCGGCCGAACGCGAGCGTGCGCGTGCTTCCATGGAGATGACGCTGCGCTGGGCGCGGCGATCCAAAGAGTACTTTGAGGCGCACAAGCATGAGGCGCCGTGGGGGAATCGGGAGATCGGGAGATCGGGAGATCGGGAGAACGGGAAACCCGATCCTGCCCTTGCCGCAGAATGGGGGCCATCCGGCCAAGCCCGGCCTGAGACGCCGGCACTCTATGGCATTGTTCAAGGCGGCATGTACGCGGACCTGCGGCGGGAGTCGGCAGAGCGGACGGTAGAGCTGGATTTTCCCGGCTATGCCATTGGCGGGCTGAGCGTGGGCGAATCCCGGGCCAAGACCCAGGAGATGATAGCGGCCACACTGGAAGTGCTACCAAAGGACAAGCCACGCTACGTGATGGGTGTGGGGTATCCGGAGGAAATCGTACAGTATGCCGCGATGGGCGTGGACATGATGGATTGCGTGCTGCCGACCCGGGCGGCGCGTCATGGCTTGCTTTTTACCTCAGAGGGGCGGATCAACATCAAGAACGCGCGTTACGCCCAGGACCAGTCCCCGGCCGATCCCACGTGTGCCTGCCGGGTCTGCACGCGATACACCCGCGCCTACCTGCGTCACCTGTATGTTTCGGCGGAACCACTCGCCGCCGTGTTGAATACGATTCACAATCTGGCGTTCTACCTTGACACCATGCGGGCAGTACGTCATGCTATAACGCTTGGGGACCTCTCAGGAATGCTGTCAGGAAGTGTGTCCTTGGCCTGAGCTCCCCTGATTCAGGCGTCAGGAGAAAACCTCCGAATTACTCCGGCACCAGCGTGCCATGTGCGGAGTCCCGGGCGGTATTGATCAGCGGTCACAAATCAGGGTGTAGGCTCTCCCACTCCATAGAGGCGAGTGTGCGTGCGGCTGTGAAGGCAATCTTTGCATGATAAACAACTTGATCAGTGTCTATCTATTCCAGGGCGGTTCCGCGGGCGGTGGCCTGGGCATCTTCCTGCTGCTCCCCTTGCTTTTTATCTTTGCTACGTTTTATTTTCAGCAGCGCAAGCAGAAGCGCTGGCAGGAAGTCATCAACAGCCTGAAGACGGGCGACCGGGTGACGACCAGCGGCGGGATCCGCGGGATCGTTATCGCGCTCAAGGACGATGCCATGCATCTGCGCGTCCCGCCCGACAATCTGCGGCTGGAAGTGGCCAAGACGGCAATTGTTTCCATCAATCGTGAAGAAGAAGAAAAGAAATCATCGTAAAAGAAGTGGCGCTTAGAACATGCAGAAGAAACTACTGTTAAAAACCGGACTGATTGTCTCAACCCTGCTCATTTTTCTTTACGGCATGCTGGGCATTCCCAAAAGCCTAAACAAGGAAGGCCTGAAACAGGCCCTCCTGGACAGGATCCACCTGGGCCTTGATCTCAAGGGCGGAACCCACCTGATTCTTCAGGTGATGGTGAATGACGCGGTTGGAGCCCAGTCAGACCATGCGACCGAGGTGCTGAAAGACGAGCTGCAAAAGGTTAAGGTCAGCTTTGCCGACGTCAGCAAACTGGAGAACCAGCCGGAAAAGGTGATCATCAAAGGCGTGCCCCTGGACCAGGGCTCCGCGGTCCGCGGGATCGTCAGCGATCATTTGCCGGAATATGATGTAACGGCTGGAGCGGACAATACTTGGATCCTGACGATGAAGCCTCAGGCCCTGGTTGATCTGAAGGACCGCACGCTGGAGCAGTCGATCGAAGCCATCCGCACCCGCGTGGACAGCCTGGGAGTGAGCGAGCCGCTCATCCAGAAAAACGGCCTGGGCGATAACCAGATTCTGGTTCAGCTCCCCGGCGTGGATGATCCCGGACGGGTGAAAGAAATCATTCAGTCCACGGCGCGCCTTGAGTTGCGCGAGGCGCCAGATCACGGCGCTACCTATCCCACAGAACAAGCGGCGCTGCAGGCCCATCAAGGCGTTTTACCGCCGAACACCGTAGTGATGCCGAGTAAGCCCCGGCGAGGAGAAGAGGGCGGCTTCATGATCGTCAGCCGTATTCCCGTGGTGAGCGGAACCGATATTCGCAGCGCCGATCCGGGAACCAAGACCGATACCAATGAGCCCATCGTCAACTTCTACCTGACGGCGGCGGCGGGAAAGAAATTCGGCCAATTTACCGCAGCGCATAGCAAAGACAGCGCTAACCCCAGCAACCTTGCCATCGTGCTGGACAACCGGGTGATCACCGCTCCCTCCATTAATTCGCAAATTAACGACAGCGGAATCATCGAAGGCGGATTCACGCAGGAAAGCGCCAAGGACCTGGCTATGCTGCTGCGTTCCGGCGCGCTGCCTGCTAGCCTGCACTACCTGACCGAACGGACGGTGGGGCCATCGCTGGGCGCGGATTCCATCAAGGCGGGCGTGAACGCTGCCCTGGCCGGCATGACTGCCGTGCTGATTTTCATGCTGATTTACTACCGTGGCGCGGGCATTAATGCCGATTTGGCGCTGGTGCTGAACCTAGTCATCCTGCTGGGTTTCATGGGTTTCTTTGGCGCGGTGCTCACGCTGCCGGGCATCGCGGGTGTGATTCTCACGGTCGGTATGGGCGTGGATTCCAACGTGCTGATTTTCGAGCGCATTCGCGAGGAGTTGCGCAATGGCAAGGCCCCGGCCGCGGCTGTGGACCAGGGATTTGATCGCGCCTGGACCACGATCCTGGATACGCACGTTACCACCATTGTTTCCGCCATCATCCTGTTCTTTGTGGGCACCGGACCGGTGAGCGGATTCGGCCTGACGCTGATCTTCGGCTTGCTGGCCAACCTGTTTACCGCGGTCTTTGTTTCTCGCGTAATCTTCGATGCTGTCCTCAGCCGCAAAGGGCGCGGCGAGGCGCTGAGCATCTAGTTCAAAAGGTCAAACTAAAGTGGAATTTTTTCGCAATACCAACATCGATTTCCTGGGCAAAAAGTGGTACTTCCTCAGCTTCTCGCTGATCTTCAGCGTGGCCGGCATTCTCTCCATGCTGTTCTGGCACAAGATCCCTTTGGGCGTGGATTTCCGCGGCGGCACCGTGGTCTACGTGAAGTTCACCCAAACGCCCGATATCAGCGACATTCGCGCCAAGCTCGACAAGGCCGGATTGCACAATGCCGTCATCCAGCGTTACAGCTCCGAGCGCGATAACGAAGTGGTGATCAAGCTGGACCAGAAGGACCTGAGCGAAAGCAACCTGGATGAGGGCAAGAACAAGATCATCAGCGCGCTGGAAAATAACCCGCCCGCGGGGAAGCAGAACATCAATAACAGTGACCGCATCGGCTTTGCCGCCGTGCGCGACGCCCTGCTGGCGCGCGACCCTCTGCATGCCGAGCCCGCGGAATATGAGCGGCAGGCGCGGCGGGTGCTGGATTTCCGCGACAAGGAACATGGCGGCGTGATCAAAAACATGGACGAACTGAAAGGCTCGGTCCCCGACCCGGTGGTGGAAGCGCTCAAGCAGAATTTCTACGCCGACAACTTTGGCGTACGCAGCGGGGACGTGGTTGGCCCGCAGGTGGGCGGGCAGTTGAAGAAGCAGGCTTCGCTTGCCGTAGGGTTTTCGCTGATCGCCATGCTGGTGTACCTGTGGTTCCGTTTTGAGCTCATTTACGGCGTGGCGGCAGTGGTGGCCGTTTTTCACGATACCTTAATCACAGTAGGAGCTTTCTCCTTGACGAATCAGGAGATAACGCTTACTGTTATCGCCGCGATTCTAACCCTAGTTGGCTACTCCATGAACGACACCATCGTGGTGTTTGATCGCATTCGAGAGAACGTGAAGCTCATGCGACGGGAGAGCCTGGCGGAGATCGTCAATAAGAGCATCAACCAGACCTTGAGCCGGACGATTTTGACCTCCGGACTTACTTTCCTGACGGTGCTCTCGTTGTATCTTTTTGGTGGGGAAGTACTTCACGGGTTTTCCTTTGCCCTGGTAGTCGGCATCATAATAGGTACGTACTCGTCGATTGCCGTGGCGGCTCCCATGCTCGTGGCATATACGGAATGGCGCTCGAAAGGTTCAGGACAAGGCGCAATTCCGCTTCCCACCCCCGGCGCGAAGGGTAAAGTTCGCGTCAAAGTATAGGGCCGGAGAATTTTCCGGTTTTTGGGAGCAAAACAGGCAGTCCCGGTGTCCAATTTAATCTGAAGAGTCCCCCTTAGGATTGGAGAAAAGGCATGTTTGAAGACAGCCTGATGGAATCCGGAGGCAGAATCAAGACCAACCAGAAGCTGACAGGAGCGATTTCGACCCTGATTCAGCTGGCTTTGGTGGGTTTTCTGGTATTGCTGCCCCTTATTTTCACTGAAGCGTTACCCAAGGGACAGCTCACAACCTGGCTGGTTGCGCCGCCGCCCCCGCCGCCGCCCCCGCCCCCGGCAGCCCCCCAGATCCAACATGTGCAGAAAGTAAGCGAAATTGTGGACGGTTCGCTGCGTGCGCCTACCAAGATCCCAAAGCAAGTCAAGATGATCCAGGAAGAAGAAGCTCCCGCGCCCAGCACCGGAGTGATTGGCGGGGTAGTGGGAGGCGTTCCCGGAGGTTCGGCGGGTGGAGTGATTGGCGGCATTATCGGATCGGCCGCACCCCCGCCCAAGGTGGCCACGCCGCAGAAGTTACGCGTCTCTTCCGGAGTAGCTGAAGGCCTTAAGATCCATGACGTGACGCCAACGTATCCGCAGATGGCCCGAATCGCCCATATCCAGGGAGACGTAATTCTGCAGGCGACGATCAGTAAGACCGGAGTCATCGAAAACCTCCATGGCATCAGTGGGCATCCAATTCTCATTCAGGCTGCGATGGATGCAGTGAAGCAATGGAAGTACAAACCGTATATTTTGAACAGTGAACCAGTGGAAGTGGAAACAACGATCAAGGTCCAGTTCCATATGTAAAGCAGCTTTCGATGAGATGAAAGGACGGCGGGGCAATACCAGCCGTCCTGGCCCCAAGAATGAAGAAGGTCCGTCGCGTCCTGTAGTCGCGTTCTCCGTTCTAGCCCGCCCCTGCGAAGGGGGCACGCTCTCGGCAAAAAGTTCTAAAAGTTCTGAGGAGGAAAACTTAACTCATGCTTGTAGCAAACATTGCAACTCTCACGCTGGCCAAAGCGCACATGCTCGCCTTCTGGCTCTTCCAGGCGGCGGACGATACCAGCACAATCGGATGGGACCCGATCCATCTTTGGAAACAGATGAGCTGGGTGGCCCAGGTCGTCGTGGTCATTTTATTCATTATGTCGGCCTGGTCGATTGGCGTCATGATCGACCGCTGGATCGCATTTAGCGCGGCCCGCAAACAGTCGCGCCAGTTCGCTCCCGTGGTTGCCGGCGCGCTGCGCGAAGGCAAACTGGACGAAGCCATCCGCGTAGCGGAGCGCAACAAGAAGAGCCACCTGGCCAAGGTTGTGACCGCCGGCTTGCAGGAATTCAAAGCCCATGGCGAGTCCACCGAAATCCCCGGTGAGCAGATTGAAGCCAGCAAACGCGCTCTGGAACGCGCGGAAGCCATTGTGCACGCTGAATTGAAGCGCGGACTGGGCGGGCTGGCCACCATCGGTTCCACGGCGCCGTTCGTGGGGCTGTTCGGCACGGTCATCGGAATTCTCAACGCCTTCAAGAAGATTTCCGAGCAGAAGGCCACCGGTCTGGGCGCGGTCGCTGGCGGTATTTCTGAAGCGCTGGTCACCACGGCGCTCGGCCTCTTCGTCGCCATCCCCGCCGTGATGATGTTCAACTATTTCACCGGCAAAGTGGAAGCCTTTGACGTGGAGATGGACAACTCATCCAGCGAACTGGTTGACTACTTCCTGAAACGGACCACCGCAGTGCGGCGGTAAGGCGGGAGCAAAACAATGGCCATTGCAGTTCGTAATGAAGGGGCTAAAGTAAATTCCAATATCAACGTCACGCCCATGGTGGATGTGATGCTGGTACTGTTGATCATTTTCATGGTGATCACGCCTATGCTGCAGAAAGGCGTTTCTGTGGACATGGCCA
The DNA here is from genome assembly GCA_041488515.1 of Terriglobia bacterium. Classification (GTDB taxonomy): domain Bacteria; phylum Acidobacteriota; class Terriglobia; order Terriglobales; family Acidobacteriaceae; genus Angelobacter. Next base: position 115,066 of record JBGPPK010000012.1, read on the forward strand.
AAACCAACAATCCCATGCCTCTGCCTGATGCCGACAAAGAAGATGCCTTGATTGTGGCGGTGCAGAGAGACGGCGCGGTATTTTTCGATTCGCAAAAAGTGTCAGCGGAAGAACTCACGCAAAAGGTCAAGGACCGCGTGCAGGGTCGCACCAACAAGACGGTGTTTATCCGAGCCGATGCGCGCGCCAAGTACAAGCCGGTGGTGGACGTGGTGGACGATGTCCGTTCGGCCGGCGTTGACCAGGTAGGACTGCTGACGGAGCAGAGGCGAGACGCGAACAAACCGCCGCAGTAAACCAGAACCAGACAGACGAGGGTTAATTCTATGGCAATGACAACTGGCGGAGCGAGCGGCGGGCAGACCGCCGATATCAACGTGACTCCGCTGATCGACGTTTTGCTGGTGCTGCTGATCATCTTCATGGTCATCACGCCCCTGACGCCGAAAGGGCTGGAAGCGCTGGTTCCGCAGCCGCCTCCGCCGCACCAGCCTGAGACCAATACTGATCGCACGGTGGTGGTCCAGGTGTTGCTGGAAAACGGCAAGACCAAATTGAAGATCAACCAGGAAGACGTAGCGGTGGAAAACCTCCAGACGCGGCTTACGGACATCTTCAAGACGCGCGCGGAACGCGTGATGTTCGTGAAAGGCGATAATGACGTCGAATTTCAAAACGTGGCCCAGGTGATCGATATCGCCCGGGGCACCAATGTCATCGACAGAATTGGCCTGATCACGGCCAAGATCGAAGCAGGACAGTAGTTATGGTAACTCCTCAGAAGCGGGGCCGGGCGGGAGGGCCGCCGGGTCCCCGTGAGTTTTGTCCTTCTTGAGAACGCAGAACAAATTTTCTCCACTCCGGTGAGGGAGCAGCAAAGATGAACAGGACCGCACGACTTGTGACGGCAGTGGCCGTCGCAGCCGCGCTGCTGAGCACGGCCGGTTGCAACAAGCTCAAGGCTCGCGATCAACTCAACAAGGGCGTCCAGTCCTTCCGCGGCGCCAACTACGAAGAGGCGATCGAGCATTTCAAAAATGCCGTCAACCTCGATAGCGACCTCAAAGTGGCCAAAATGTATCTGGCCACGGCCTATGCGCAGCAGTACGTTCCCGGTGTAGATACGCCGGAAAACCTGCGTAACGCGCAGTTGGCCATCGACCAGTACAAGCAGGTGCTGGAGAAAGACCCGAATAACGTCACCAGTCTTAAGGGAATCGCTTTCCTGTACATGCAACAGAAGAAGTTTGACGATGCCCGCGAGTATTACAAAAAGGCCATTGACGCTGATCCCAACGATCCCGAGACCTATTACTCCGTGGGCGTGATTGATTGGTCCCAGACCTATAAGGACGCAGCCGACCTGAAAGCCAAGGAAGGGATCAAAGTTGAAGACGAGCTGAAAGGTAAAGGCAGCCAGAAGCTTTGCGACCAATTGAAAGCCAAAGACGGCGCCGCGGTGGACGAAGGCATGAAGATGCTCCAGACCGCCATTGACAAGCGCCAGGACTACGATGATGCCATGGCCTACATGAACCTGCTGTACCGGCGCAAGGCCAATGACATGACCTGTGAAGACGCGCAGACACGGGCTGAGTACGTAAAAGCAGCCAATGAGTGGAGCGACAAAGCCATGGCCGCGCGCAAAAAGAAGGCGGACGAAGCAGCCAAGAAGAGCAACGTTGGCATCCAGTTGGACCAGCCAAAATCAAAGTAAGCAACTCTCATTGAGCGGCCCCTCCCCTGCGGGAGGGGCCTTTTATTTGCAAAAGTCGCGAGCCGGGTAGTGGGTCTGACCCATTACCGCGAGCCGTGGTCATGCGGACCACGCGAGCTTTGTTGTTACAATCAAAGGTTTCCGCTATGTTCAAAAAGGTCCTCATTGCGAACCGCGGTGAGATCGCAGTCCGTGTGGTCCGGGCGTGCCGCGAGATGGGCATTGCCTCGGCAGCGATTTATTCTGACGCTGACCGTGCCGCGCTGCACGTGAGCAAGGCGGATGAGGCGTACCCGGTGGGGCCAGCGGCGGCGCGGGAATCCTACCTCAATGTGGCCAAAATCATTGACGTGGCCAAGCGCTGCGGCGCCGAGGCCATTCATCCCGGTTACGGGTTTCTCTCCGAGAATGCCCAGTTCGCTCGCGCCTGCGCCGGGGCCGGAATCAAATTCATAGGCCCGCCGCCCTCGGCCATGGAACTGATGGGTTCCAAAACGCGGGCGCGCACGGCGATGCATGCCGCCGGCGTTCCCATGGTTCCGGGCTCGGCGCGAGGCCTCTCGCTTGCCGAGGCCGAAGAAATGGCTGCCAAGGTCGGATTTCCCGTCATGATCAAAGCCGCGGCCGGCGGCGGCGGCAAGGGAATGCGTCTGGTAAAAGCTCCGGCCGAACTGAAATCCAGCTTTGAAACCGCCCAAAGCGAAGCTCAGCGGGCTTTCAACGATGGCGAAATTTATCTGGAGAAATTCATTGAAGATCCGCGCCATATTGAGATCCAGGTGCTGGCCGATGAACACGGCAACGTCGTTTACCTGGGTGAGCGCGAGTGTTCGGTCCAGCGCCGCCATCAAAAAGTGATCGAGGAAGCGCCCTCGGCAGTCGTGGATCAGGACATGCGGCAGCGCATGGGAGCCGTTGCCGTTCAAGCCACCCGATCGGCGGGCTACACGAACGCCGGAACCATCGAGTTCCTTGTGGACGCCCAGCGTAACTTCTACTTCCTGGAAATGAACACTCGCCTTCAGGTGGAGCACCCCGTCACTGAGCTGGTCACTGGGCTGGACCTGGTCCAACTGCAGTTCCGGATCGCCTCCGGAGAAAAACTGCCGTTCCGCCAGGAAGACATCGGCCTGCGCGGCCACGCCATTGAATGCCGGATCTATGCAGAAGATCCAGAGAATAATTTCTTTCCTTCGCCCGGGAAAATCACCAGGTTGCTGCGCCCATCCGGCCCCGGCGTACGTGAAGATAGCGGGGTTTACCAGGGTTGGACGGTGCCGTTGGACTACGATCCTATGCTCTCCAAGCTGATCGTGCACGCCGCCGACCGCGGCGCCGCCATCGCGCGGATGAGGCGCGCACTGGACGAATACTTCGTTGGCGGGATCAAGACCAATCTGCCGCTTTTCCGGCGCATTCTGGACCACCCCGATTTTGTCGCCGGCCGCATCGATACCGGTTTTCTGGACCGCCTGCTGGCAACGCCGGCCACTGCGGTGAGCGGCGCCAATACGCTGGCTGATATTGCGGCGGTTTCCGCCGCGCTGTTTGCTGCAACCGCACCCCATAAAAATGGGCAGAATGCCGGCGCCAGGATTGGAGTCGATTCAAGAGCTCAGGCATCAACCTGGAAACGCATGGCGCGTAGCGAGGGAGTCCGCAAAGAATGATCTACGAGGTTACCATTGCGGAAAAGACTTATCGCGTTGAGCTGGTGCGGACCGGTGAGCAATGGACGTGCAAGCTGGATGGCCGCGAATTTCCGCTGGATGTTGTTTCCCTGCAGGCGGGCGATCTCTCGCTTCTGCTGGACGGCAAGTCCTATGAGGTGAAGCAGGAAAACGCCGGTCCGGAAGCCGCTGTTGTTGTAGGCCAGGAACGGTTTGCTGTTGCCGTGCGTGATCCGCGCTCATTCCGCTCGCGCCGTCGGGCCGGTGGAGACGAGCGCGGCCCCAGAAAGATTACCGCGCCCATGCCGGGCAAAGTGGTCCGCCTGCTTGCCGAGGTGGGCGCCCATGTAGAAGCCGGACAGAGCGTGATCGTGATTGAAGCCATGAAAATGCAGAATGAGTTGAAGGCGCCGAAGACCGGCGTGGTGAAAAAGATCAACGTGGCGAAAGGCGCCGCGGTGGAAGCGGGGCAATCGCTGGCGGAAGTGGAGTGAACTCTACTTGGTCCCTGAACTCTTGAGGATCTGTTCTGCGTAGTAATTGCGGATTTCGGCGTTGTCGCGCAAGACCTCATCATAGGCGGCTTTCAGGATCTGCTCACGCTGGCTGCGCAGCTTGTTGCGGATGAACTGCTGCACCTGGGGATCATTGAAGTCACGCTGCCCGGCACTCTCTTTGGCATTCAGCCGCACAATCTGATAACCGCTCTGGGAACGGCTCCGGCTGTCGAAGGCCGGAATCTCCTGGGTCCATTGGCCGACCTTCAGCTTCTGGATGGCATCGCGGGTGGGCGGATCCAGGTTCTTGATTTGCGATTCGGGAACCGGCCCCACTGCCCCGCCGGAGCGGGCGGTATCGGGGTCCTCAGAAAACTTTTGCGCCAATTCAGTAAAATCTTCGCCGCTCTCCAGGCGATTGTAGATGTTCCGGATTTTGTTCTTGGCCTGAGCGTCAAGCTGCGCCTTGTCACCGGTGTGCCCGGGCTCATTGGAAGGCTGGTTACTGACAAAGATGGTTGAGAGGCTGTACCGCGGCTCGATCAGGTTGAACTCGGCCTTGTTCTGGTTGTAATAGTTTTGTATGTCAGTGTCGGAAATCGTGACTTTGGATGCGATCTCCTTGTTCAGGAGCTTGTCCACTGTCAGGTTGCGGCGTATCTCCAGCTTGTAGTCTTCTTCGGAAAACCCGCGGTCCTTCAAAAGCTTCTGGAACTGTTCCTGGGAATAAGGCGCTTTGGCCTGGTTGAACTTGGTCTCCACCTCGTCATCGGTGGCGATGATGCCCAGTTTTTCGGCCTTCTGGAGTTGCAGCTGGTTGTAGATGATCTGGCCGAGCACATTCAGGCGCAGGGCCTCTTCTTCAGTCGGCGTGGGCTTTTGCGGGGCTCCGGCAATCTGCGTGTTGTAGGTCTTGTCAACTTCGGAACGCAGGATCTTGTACGCGTTGACCTTCGCCATTACTTCTTTATCGGAACCCCGGCCGGGGCACCCGATGAGCAACAGCACCGTCAAAGCGAGACAGAGGACGAATAGAACGCCCCAATATTTACGCGCCTGGATCAACAGTCGCCTCCCTGGGCAAATCAGATACGGTACGATACCTGAGTTTCACTGGCACCCTGATTATTTTTTTGCGTTCGCCGGCGATTGCTGTCCGCTCTCAGCCAAAGCTCGATCCAAAGCGGCGCGCAGGTCCCCTTCCGGTACCACGCCGGTAAACCGCTCCCCGTTGATGAACAGGGTTGGGGTGGAATCAACGCCCAGCTTATCGCCTTCAGCCATGGACGCGCGCACGCCAGTTTCATCCTGCTTCTGTACGCAAGCCAGCAGCTTATCCTGATCGAGCTGGTGTTTCTGGGCTTGCTCTTTGGCGGCGGAGTCCAGATTGGCAAAGGCTTCCGCTCGTGATTTGCCGGCCACTGCCTTCTGGTTGGCATGGACATAGTCGGCAAAGTCCCAGTACGCCGGACCGTTTTGCTCGCCCAGACAATTCCCATCGATCGCGGCGCGCATGGCCCAGGGATGGATCTCAACCAGGGGATAGTCCTTGTAAATAATCTTCACTCTGTCAGCGTAATCTTTCACCACATTGGCAACGAGCGTGGAATGCATGTGGGAGCAGAATGGACATTGAAAATCGTCATAGTTGACGATGGTCACCTTAGCGTCAGGGTTACCGCGCACCGGCCGGCCTTTTACGTCAATCTTGGACATCAGGTCCTGGGAGATATCGTATTTTTCAAGGTGCGCAAGGGTTTTGCGGTCCTTGGAAACCATGAAGTCGTGATTCGATGTTTTGCCCCCGCCACTGAGAGTAATGACCACGTCATCGAATCCAGGCGTGCTGCCGGGCTTGGGGTCGGAAACCGCAATTCCGATCTGTTGCGGCACGTTATAGTGCGTACGGATCTCAGTCTGGATCCTGTGAATCACGTCCGGAGGCAATGAGGCCGTATTCTCCGCCGGCTTGGAAGCTTCTGCGGCTTCCTTGGTCGCCGACGATGTGCCCTTTGCAGCCGTGGAGGTCTTATCCTTGCCGGCAGGAGCCGCAGTAGCGCCGGTCTTTTTTTGCGCAGGCGCTTGTGCGCTCTGCGCCGGGCAGGCTGGGCCAGCAAGTAACAGGAAGAGAAGAACGTTGAGAAAAATGCCGCCGAATCTAGCCAAAATGGACCGCCTTATCTAAACCTAACCGCTAAATTATCTCATGAAGCAGGTCTCAAGACCCTCAGGAGATGAGCTTAATCAATGGGTGGGACGAAAGGGAGGCGTTCATCGACCCGGAACGAAAACCCTCAGTATCTACAGTGACATAGGTGAATCCCAGGGGCTTAAGAATCCGGGTAAACTCCGAGAACATCTCCGGCGTCAGGGCGCGTGCCAGTTCGTCTTTGGCGATCTCAATGCGCGCGATCTCGCCGTGGTGACGCACCCGGCACTGGCGGAAACCCAGGCGACGCAGAGCTTCTTCCCCCTGTTCTACGGCAGAGAGCGACTCCAGCGTCACCGGCCGGCCATACTCAATGCGCGAGGAAAGGCACGCGGAAGCAGGCTTGTCCCAGATGCGCAGGCCCGCGGTCCGTGCCAGTTCACGAATCTCTGTCTTGGTCAATCCTGCATCCAGAAGGGGCGCCGCTACATGGTGCTGGCGCGCGGCGGCCTGCCCAGGCCGGAAATCGCCCTGGTCGTCAACATTCACGCCGTAGGCAATGGACTGAAAGCCGCGTTTCACGGCAAATTCCTGCATCATCTGAAAAAGCTCGTCTTTACAGTGGAAACAACGCCGGCCATCATTGCGGACATATTCCGGGCGGTCCATCTCGGCGGTTTGAACGACCTCCAGGGGAATTCCATTCTCCTGGGCAAAGGCGAGCGCGTCCTGAAGTTGCGTGCGGGCCAAGCTGGGTGAATCCGCGATTATGGCCAGCACGTCCTGCCGCAGCACGCGGTGCGCCACCCACGCCAGGTAAGCCGAGTCCACCCCGCCGGAGTAAGCCACCAGGGTACGACCGAGGGCCCGGAGCGCGTCTTCAAGGCGTTGCTGCTTGGTGAAGGAATCCATAGCTAGATTCTAACGGAAGGGATGGTTCTTTTCTGCAATCTTGAGCGCAGCTATTTTCTGAAATCCCGAACGCAGTGAGGGACCCCGATAGCTATGATCATACGTCGGTTTGAACGGAGAAATTCAGCTGGGAAATTTGCTAATCAAAAATGAACGAGGAGAAGATATGGGAAAACCAACTGCTCGAATCTGGTGATCCTCTGGTTATTTGGAGGTGATAGGGTTCCCTCACTACGTTCGGGATCACAAAAAGCCTCAGAACAGCCGTTCCTGGCGCTTCAGGTTACCGAACGATCCGATGTTGGCCAGCGTGAAGGCAAAGCGGTACTGGTTCTCATTGCGCACCGAGCCGAGCGAAAATCGCCGGTATTCAAAGCTGATGCCACAACAGTCCCAGTTGTAAGACGTCTGCGCGGCGGCGTATTGCAGCAGATTAAACTCACGGTCAAAACCGGCATTGCCCGCGACGCTCCATCCTCTCTTGGTAGGGTTGCCGTAGCCAAGCTGCGCCCGCATCTGGTTAAACAGCGGCAGTTCACAGGTGGGTTGATTGAAGATGTGCGCAACGCAGACCGGAAAGTTCATGCCGGGAGTGGCGGGATTGGGTATCCCTATCAGCGGTACGCGGAGAAATGCCTGGCTGGCGCCGACGAAGTAATCGCCGAAGTGAAATCCGGTATAAAAAGTGCTGGAGTTGATGCGCCCCTTCTTGGTGTCGTAGTCAAGCTGCCATTCCAGATCGCTGTTGCTGGTGGTGCGCACGCGGAGGCGCGAAACCACCGGAGAAAACCGCCGTGGATCGGTTATGAAGGCGATGGGAGTAAAGTCCACGGTGGTAGTGAAAACGTTGCTGACACCGTTCTGTACCGCGCCGCCGAAATTCGGATCGGCAAAATACTTCATCTTGACTTCCCAGGTCACAAACTCGTCCGCTCCCGCTGGCGTGCAGGGCGCCGTCGATAACACGGCTTGCGTGCCGGCGCTCGCAGTATTGTTAGCCGTTTCCTGGTTGCAACCCGGGTGCTCTCGTTTGAGAAAAAGCCGCTGCAAAACGCCAAACTCAGCTTCATTGGTATTGGTGAGAATGTCCCTGAAATCAAAGCGGATGATGGAAGCAAAATTCTCCACACCGTTTGTGTAGCGATACACCAGGCGCGGCTCAATGGTGTGCTTGATCTTTCTGCCCCCGATTGTGCCATCGAAGACTCTGCTGAGCGCTGGCGGGCGCAGCTCAACGCTGGTGGCGATGGTCTTGCGGTTGAAGACATTGTGCTGCGCTACTTCCACCGGCACCGGCGTACCTTGCACGGCTTTCAGTACCGCGATCTGCTGCTGGGAGTAAATCGTGTTGCGCAGTTGAACGTCGGGACGGAAGGTCCAACCCTTGAAAAAGATGGGCAGGCTGAGATCAGGGTCCACGTCAAACCGGCCGACCACGCCGGGGGTGACAAAATCGGGCTGGCTGCGGCGCACGCCTTCCGCGGCCACGTCATACGACCAGTGGATTGGCGTCCCGAAGACCTGCCGGTCCACACCGGTGAATTCAAAGCCGGGCGTGTGCAAGATCGTGATTACGTCATCGTTCTTCGTGCTCTGGAAATTCTGATAGCGGGCGAGATACGAGTTAAATCCGAATCCCTGGATGTTCTTGGAGACGAACGCGACCGACTTGACCTCTGAATCCACGGCCTGGGAAAAGTTATCCGTAAAGGCCAGGCGGAAGACAAAAGAGCTGAGATAGTCGATGGACGCTACGCCGCGAAAACCATAGTTCAGGTTGGCTTCACCATTGAGTTTGATATCCTCTCCACCCTGGTTGGTGGTTTTCGATTCGGGCATCCCCTGCGAATTGACTGATGTCGTGGTGATGCCCTGGAGATCAAGCACTCCGAAATAGTTCACGTTCAGGTAGGACGTTTCGCTGGGGCGATAGCGAAAGCTTTCCTGCAGGCCCGCGCCGCGCTTGGAGAGGTACTCGCCGCCCAGCGTGGCATCCATGCTGCGGTTGATGGCCCAGTAAAACTGATCGCCGATCACCGTGCCTTTGGTGTTTGAGGTGCCGAAATTGGGGATGAGAAAGCCGCTTTGCCGGCCCAGCCGCTCCACCGGCGGCGAAGCGTAAGGCAGGTAGAAGACCGGCACGCCCTTCAGCCGGAACGTGGTGTTGTATACGTGCGCGGAATTCCCTACGTTCAGGATGATCTTCTCCGCGTTGAAGGTCCATTTGGGACGGGGCAGTTCGCACGAGGTCACCGAACCGTGATGCAGAACGTACGTCTCCGGGCCGGTCTGCTCCACCATCTTTCCAGTAAATGAGATGGGGCTGGATGAGGTGAGCGTTACGCTCCGGCCCTTGAAGCGAGCGCCAGTGGAGCCCCGCACGTCATAGAACCTCCCTGTTTGCGAATGGACGTTGTAATCCCCCTCAGAGGCGCTGATGTGGATGTCGCGCCGCCCGCCGTCCAACGACACATGGCCCTTGGCGCTGACATCGCCGGAAGCCGAATCGTAGGTCACCAAATCACCGTGGAAGTCGTAATCGTTGAATCGGACCTCCACCTCGCCGCGTAAGGTATAAACGTCTCCAGTCTTCTCGCATTCCTGGGCATCGATGATGACCGGATGCTCTTCGCTGATGGGCAACCTCACCTTTCGGCCCCTCTGCGGCGCCGGCGCCGCGGGGCCAGCTTTTTGGGCTGACGCGCCCGATTGAGCCGGCGCTGCCGGTTGAGATGTGATGATCAAATGACAGTTGCCGGTCTTTTCTTTTGGGGAAGCGGCGTCTTGGCCCGATGTTTCAGCGGGTGTTGGGACTAGGGCGGCTGGTTCGGCGGGGGAAGCAGAGCTTTGCCCAGTCAGGTCCGCGTGCGCCTGACTTGTCACTAGCGGAGCGCGGAGAAACAAGTGACAAAGCAACCCTGCTGTGATAACAAACTTATGTTGGGAACGCATGCCGTAGAGAACCAGACTGGGCAAGTTAACACGGCAAGTTTTAGAAAAGCAAAACCTGTCCGGTTCCGGCTGCATCCCACTCCTGGCGAAATTCTCCGAAGCTGCCCATGACTTGCCCGGTTTGCGGTAAGGCGTCTCCGTGTGTCCACGTTCGCAGAAACACCTCGGTCCTCGTCGATCACAAAGCTGGCCATGAAGTCTTTGCCGGCGACGAACCTGGGTCTGCCGCCGTTATTGAGGCAGGTTCTCCCTCCGCGAACCAGCGGCCCGCGGCCGAACTTGCGTGGAGGCAAGAAATCGTCTCGCGTGTCCAGCAGCATCGTGCGCGACGCCGCCGGCCGGCCGATCCAAACGCGTTGGAGCTGGATTTTTCCGCTGACTCACCATATTCCTTCGGGGCCGCGCCCGGTGATGGCCCCATGCCTCCGCCACCTGAGCGCTTTGCTGAAATCATGATTCCGCAGAATACGGTCAAACAGGAGCCGCCCAAGGTCATACGCTTTCCCCGGCCGCAGCCCGCTTACGTCCCCACCGTCGAGGAGGTCAGGCTTGACGAGCTTGAACTGGCCGAACCGGTGCTGGAGACGCCACGCATCATGGAAGCGTTTGAACCAGAGGCGGTAGAACCCGGGGTATTCGAGCCAGGGCCGCTCCCGGCTTACGCGACGGGAGCAACTGCGCTTGAAAATCAGCAGATGGAATTGCTGCCCAGCTTTGCCGATATCCGGCTGGAGCCTGAAGAAGCGCGGATCGACGATGATCTTGACGTAATTCCCCGGCCGGCGCCGCTAAGCCGGCGGTTTGTTTCCGGGCTGGTCGATGCCGGAATCGTATTCATCGCCACCGGGACCTTTGCCTTCACATTCGCGGAACTTGCGGAGGAGATGCCGCAGTCGCGCATGATGCTGGTATGCATGCTGGCTGCATCCGGAATATTCTGGCTGCTTTTTCAATATATCTTTCTTACCTACCGCCGCGCCACGCCCGGCATGCGCCTGGCTCAGCTTGAGCTGTGCACGTTTGAAGGGACTCCCACATCGATGTTTGCTCGCCAGTGCCGCGCCCTGGCCTGCGCTCTCTCATGCTTTTCGATAGGACTGGGTTATGCATGGGCCCTGGTGGATGAAGACCGGCTCGGCTGGCATGACCGGATCAGCCAGACGCATCTGCGGTCGTTAGTGAACATCCCGAGCGCAGCGAGGGAACCCTATGGCCGAGATGAGTCTTAGCAAACCGCTTAGCCGCGAAATGCACGCGAATCATCCTGATTTTATTCGCGAACCTAAATGAGTTTGGTAGTGATAGTGATCCCTCGCTACGCTTCGGGACGAAGAAGAAATCTCACGCCACCAATTCCCCAGGTAATTTTTCTGTTGCGGCAGCGCTTGCATCCGCATCGCCCGACAGCAGCGGCCAGCCTTTGTGCAACACAAATTCCAGCCAGGCGCCGGCCGCCTGGGATGTGAGCACGGCGACAAGGACCAGCGTGGTATAAAACGCAGCGCTGATGATGCCGGCCTCATAGGCCACGCTGGCCAGCACGATGCCCGGGCCGCCACGAGCATTGGTGGCCACGGCGAGATTGGTGATGTCCAGGCCGCGGAACCCCGCGAGCCGGGCGCCCAAAGCAACCGCCAGCAGCTTCAGCACGCAAGCTCCAGCCAGGAATGCGAGCAGCATGGTCAAGGAGAATGCTTTTCCGAAGATGAGGCCGTAGCCAACGAGAGCGAAATAGACGGGGATGAAAAGCGCGAAGGAGAAGCCGGAGATGGTTGCAAGGGCGTCACCCAGACGCTTGCGAGAGACAGCAAAGCCGGCGAGGAAGGCGGCGAAGACCAGGTTCACATCCAGCAGACCGGCCACTGCCACGTAAGCAAATGCGATCAGCAGAGTGAACGTTACCGGCGAGTTGATGGCAATGAGATTAAATCTGGATTTCGAAATGCGTTTGGCCGCGCGCGGAGCCACGGCCAGACCCAGGGCAAAGTAAGCCAGCGTTACGCCAATGTGCAGAACGATCTTTCGCGCCGGCAGTCCGGATGAATCGGCGATGGCGGTAGCCACGGCAAGCACGGCCCAGAGAACAATATCTTCCAGCACCGCAACTCCCAACACCAGCCGGGCAAAGCGCGTATGCAGGATTTTGAGGTCGAAGAAGATGCGCGAAATGACCGGGATGGAGGTCACCGCGACCGCAATGCTCATCACCAGCAGCAGGGAGACGCGGCTGGACCTGTCGCCCATGAACCAGTCCAGGGGCAGCAGCGATCCCAGCGCCAGCGTGATGAAGAACGGCAGCGACGTGCCCACGGCAGCCAGCCAGCCGATTTGCTTTCGCTCATGCTTCTGGAACAGCGCTTTGGTTTCCGCGCCGGAAAGAAACATGAGCATCAGCAGGCCGAGATAGTAGAGAAGGTCGAGCGCGGCCTTCTTTTGCGGGGCGGCAACGTCGAGTTGGAGAAAGTGCGTAAACGCCGGCCACTTTCCCAGCACAAACGGACCGAGAATGCATCCGGCCAGAATTTCCCCGATCACGCGCGGCTGGCGCAGGCGCGCGAACAGATATCCCAGCAGGTGCGCGCCGGTCAGCAAAATGGCGAGGAAAAGGATGAGCGAGCCGATAGTGCTGGAAGGCATGAAGTTGGAATCCGGAGCTGCTGTCATAAGTTCAGATGAAATTCGCGGTTGTGGTGTTGGCCGGCGTCGGCCCGCAATTCGCTTTTGCTACCATGGAGATTGATGGCACAGAACGATAAAGTTCGCGTCCGCTTTGCTCCCTCGCCCACCGGGCAACTCCATATCGGGAACGTCCGCACGGCGCTGTTTAACTGGCTGTTTGCGCGCCAGAAGGGCGGCACGTTTATTTTGCGGATCGAGGATACCGACCTCGAGCGCAGCGAAGCGCGTTACGAAACCCAGCTCATGGAAGACCTGAAGTGGCTGGGCATTGACTGGGACGAAGGGCCGGACGTGGGTGGTCCGTACCCGCCGTACCGGCAGTCCGACAAAATGGATGTGTATCGCGGATATGCCGAGCGGCTGATCAAGGAGCAAAAAGCTTACTACTGTTTCTGCACCGCTGAAGAGCTGGAGCGCGAGCGCGAGCAGGCCCTGGCGCAGCAGCGCCAGCCCATTTATTCCGGCAAGTGCCGGAACCTTGATCCGGCGGAAGTAGCGCGCCGGCGTGCCGCAGGCGAACCCGCGGCCATCCGGCTGCAGATCCCGGAGCACCCCATCCGCTTCCATGACATTGTGCGCGGCGAGGTGGAATTTTCCAACGAAGTGGTGAGCGATCCGATCATTGTCCGTTCAAGCGGCATGCCGATTTACAACTACGTGGTGGTGATTGACGATGCCGATATGAAAATTACCCATGTGATCCGCGGCGATGACCACATCTCCAACACGCCCAAACAGGTGGCAGTCTATGAGGCTCTGGGCTTGCCGGTACCGGAGTTTGCCCATCTCTCGACCATTCTGGGGCCGGACCGCGAGAGGCTGTCAAAGCGGCACGGGGCAACCTCGGTGGCGAACTTTCGCGAAATGGGAATCCTGCCCGAGGCGCTAATGAACTACCTGGCGCTGCTGGGCTGGGCGCCGAGCGGCGGCGATCGCGAGATCTTTCCCAAAGAAGAGTTGATCAAAGAATTTTCCCTGGAGCGGGTAACGCCTTCACCCGCGGTGTTCGATACGGAAAAGCTGCACTGGCTGAACCGGCATTACATCAAGCAGGGCCCGCCGGAGCGCATCCATCACCTGGGAACGGAGATGTTGCAGCGCGCGGGGCTGCTGCCGGCCAGCGTCAACGGCCACGTCAGCAACTGGACGGGAAGCCTGATTGACCTGCTGGTTCCTTACGTCGACAGGCTCGATCAGCTGCCGGAACGGGCGAAGATTATTTTCAACAATGACCCGGCCGCCGCGCTGGTCCTGCCGGAGAACGCCGAAGTGTTCGCCAGCGATCAAGCGAAGGCAGTGGTCCAGGCGTTTGCCAAACGGGCCGCGAACGAGTCGCCATTGACGTCAGAGCGGTTCAAAGCCATCATGGACGAGGTCAAGGCTGAGACCGGCGCCAAGGGCAAGGATCTGTTTCATCCGGTGCGCATCATGTTGATCGGCTCGCATTCAGGGCCTGACTTCAACAAGCTGATTCCGCTGATCGAAGAGGGAAGCAGCCTGGAGCTGCCGCTGCACGTGAAGAGCGTGCGGGAACGGATCGCAGAGTTTTTGGCGGCGCAAGAGCATCATCCATGAAACAGCACTTCCGTTTTGACTTCACCTTCCCGCGCAACTATGAAGTCAGAATTCTGGAAGCTGCTCCGCCCGTACACCCCATCGAGAAGCTGTATCACTTTCCCGCGGAGCTTGAGGAAGGCGACCGCACCGGCGCCTATCTGCGCGTCGCGCCCCAGAGCGGGCCGGCGTGGGCCGGGTTCTTTGTCCTGGGTTTTGATTCCGAGCAGGTGGTCAGCGAGGTGTGCTCCACTCCTGATCCGGATTCCTTCTGCGCGGTGGTGGGCGGCTACGCCTACCTGGTGAAGGCCGCTGATCCGGCGAGCTGGTTTCGGGTGGAGCAGAGTCCGGTGGTCGATCTGCGCGTGCTTTCGCAGCACGGGCTATTGCTCTTTGCCGGGTTTACATCGATCACGGCGGTGGACAGTTCCGGCATCGCGTGGACGACGGAACGGCTTACGTGGGAAGGGCTGACCATCGTCGACATTAAGGGAGATAAACTGCTCGGACGAGGGTGGGATGCGCTGGCCGATAAAGAGGCGCCGTTTGAAGTTGATTTGAAGACGGGAAAACATACGGGCGGAGCAAAGCCCTGATATCTTGCCGAGTGATTGAATCCTCCATTACCTTGAGATCAAGCCAAGAGGACCTGAGAATGCCGATCAAAAACGGAGTACAGACAGGCAGAAAGCAAAAACGATACGTTCTCATTTTGCTATGTGTGACAAGTCTCGCGCTCAGTTTGTTTCTTGCGCAGCCACTCCTGTCGCAATCGAATGCAGCCGACCAGATTCTTGAGCGAATGAATCATGACGGCTGTGTTGTCGTGGCATCAGGAGCCAAGGTCTGCCGCGCTGACTATTCCGTCGAGGGCAAAACTGTAGAAGCTATTTCGTTTGCTCCGGCCGGTGCGGGACCATATCCCGGCGTGCTGATGGTTCCCGGCTATGAGCGCACGGCCAGAGACCTGGCGCCGCTCGGCATGCGGCTTGCCCGTGAGGGATTTGCCGCGGTCGCGGTGACACAGCCGGGCTTTGGAAAGTCAGAAGGGCCTGCGGATTTTGTCGGCCCCAGGACACTTGCGATCTTGACTGTAGCCTACCGGAAACTACAGAGGGAACGTTATGTGGACCCGAACCGCATGGCTATCTACGGCTATTCGCGCGGCGGGATGGCGGCTTCCCTGCTGTCGGTGGAGCTGGATGACGTGAAGGCGGCAGTCTTCGGTGCAGGTGTCTACGATTTCCAAAAACTCTACAACGACAGCACGCTGCCCGGCGTTCGCCAGAACATGAAGGCCGAAACCGGCATGACGAAAGAAGCAGTGAGAGAGCGCTCGTCAATCTTGAGAATGGACAAGTTGAAGTGTCCAGTGCTGATCCTGCACGGCGAGAAGGACAAGAACGTGCCGGTCAGCCAGGCTCTGCTGCTGCGAGAACGTCTCACGCAGTTGCACAAGGAATTTGAGATCAAGCTATTTCCGGATAAAGAACATTCCATCGGACCGGAAGCGGGGGACATGACGGTGGACTTCTTTCGGCGCAGGCTGCTGCAAGTGACAAGTTCGAGCCAAAAGGACTGAAGGTCTCCTTGCCTTTCAGCAAGCTTCAGAGTCAGGATCTTGTCTGCGGGTCCCGGCTATCCACCCCAACCCGCTAAAATCGCGCCCCGGCTTCACTCACGCCCGCAAAACGTCTCAAGCTATAATTGACTATGGCGACAAACCCGCAGCCGGCTTCGCAAAAAGAACTGAAGCTGCTGAATGGCAAATTCCAGCAATTGCTGGCCAAGGTCGCCGAAAACCGTCCATCGGACGATCCGGAAATTATCCGCAAGGCCTACGATTTTTCTCTCAAACATCACCAGGGTCAGACGCGCGCTTCCGGCGAGCCGTACCTCATCCATCCTTTGGAAGTGTCGCTGGTGCTAGCGGACATGAAGCTCGATTCCACGGCGATCGCCGCCGGGCTGCTGCACGATGCCATTGAAGACACGCCGGTCACGCATGAAGACGTGCGCCGCGAGTTCGGCGAGCACGTGGTGCACATTGTGGAGGGCGTCACCAAGATCGACAAGATCGACCTGGCCAGCCGCGAAGAGCGCCAGGCGGAAAATGTGCGCAAGATGGTGCTGGCCATGGTGGATGACATCCGCGTGGTGCTGATCAAGCTGGCGGACCGGCTGCATAACATGCGCACGCTGAAACATCTGCCGGAAGAACGCAGGCAGCAGGTGGCAAAAGAGACGCTGGAAATTTACGCTCCATTGGCGCATCGCCTGGGCATGGGCAAGGTGCGTGGCGAGTTGGAAGATCTTTCCTTCCGTTACGTCGATTCCATCGGCTATGAGCAGGTGCGCTCCGCCGTGGAACAGCGGCGCAAAGCGGGCGAGTCCTTTCTGGCCAAGGCGGTCAAGATCCTGCAGCAGAAGCTGAAAGAGAATGGGGTTGAAGCCAAGGTCGAGAGCCGGATCAAGCGGCTGTACAGCATCCATCAGAAGCTATTGCGGCAGCGCATCACCGTGGACCAGGTTTACGACCTGCTGGCGGTGCGCATCATCACCAAATCAGTCAAGGATTGTTATACCGTGCTGGGGGCGATCCACCAGATGTGGCGGCCGGTGCCGGGACGTATTAAAGACTTTATCGCCATGCCGCGCCCGAACCTCTACCAGTCATTGCATACCACGGTGATTACGGAAGACGGCCACCAGTTTGAAGTGCAGATCCGCACGGAAGAGATGCACAAGATGGCGGAGGAAGGGATTGCCGCGCACTGGAAATACAAAGACGGCAGCCCGGTCAGTGCCAAGGACGAGCAGCGGCTGGCCTGGCTGAGACAGGTGGTGGAGTGGCAGCAGGACGTAAAAGATCCGGGCGAGTTCCTCTCCACTCTGAAAGTGGACCTGTATCCGGAAGAGGTTTACTGCTTCACGCCCCTGGGCAAGGTGGTGATCCTGCCGCGCGACGCCAGCGCCATTGATTTTGCCTATGCGATCCACACCGAGGTGGGGCATACCTGCGTGGGCGCCAAAGTGAATGGACGCATTGTGCCGCTGCGGAACAAGCTGCGCAACGGCGACGTGGTAGAGATCATGACGCAGCCGGGACACAATCCCAGCCGCGACTGGCTGGGCTTTGCCAAGTCCACACGCGCGCGCAACAAGATTCGCCACTGGCTGAATATTCACCAGCGCGAGCGGGCCATCGAGATCGGCAAGAAGCTGCTGGAGAAGCAGGCGCGCAAGTACCGCCTGGCGCTCAAAGATTTTAACGATAAGGAAATGGACAAGATCGGCAAGGAATACGGCCTGGGCGGAGGACAGGACCTGCTGGCTGGAATCGGCTACGGGAAGTATTCGGCGCGGCAGGTATTGGCCAAGCTCTCGCCGGAAATTTCAGAGCAGACGCCGTCGGAAGAGCCTGCCAAGTCCAGCAGCACGCTGGGCACGGTGATCCGGCGGGTCTTTGGCCAGAGCGCGGATGGCGGCGCGATCAAGGTAAAGGGCTACAACGATCTGCTGGTCTACCGCGCGCGCTGTTGCAATCCGATTCGCGGCGAAGCGATTGTGGGTTACGTGACGCGCGGCAAGGGCGTGGCCGTGCATGCGGTGAGCTGTCCTAACGTCAACAACCTGATGTATGAAGCCGACCGGCGCATCGCCGTGGAGTGGGCCAAGCCGCCAAAGATGAGCAAGGCCGATGGGCGCGGGACGTATCCGGTGAAGCTGACTGTTTTCTGCGACGACCGTCCGGCGATGCTGAAGCAGCTTACCGCCGTGATCTCCGACGACAACACCAACATCCGCAACATTGAGGCCCGCACCGCCGACAGCCAGGCAACGATCGACATCGTGATCGATATTGAAGACGTGAAGCACCTGGAGCGCGTGATCACCGGGTTGAGGAAGATTCCGGGGATACACGACGTGCAGAGATTGAATAAAGTCTGAAGCATCCCGCCGTGGCCGCCCACTTTTCCGTGATGGCGGCCGTCATTCCCGCCAAGCCACGCAAACTGGTTCCGGAATCGACCTAGAGGTTCGAATAAACCGGGCACGGCACAAACAAGTGCCGATTTGCTATGCTCAATGGTCGCAAAATCTTTGCTGCACCTGGAGCTAAAATGAGCGGTTTTACCCGAGACGTTGTTTCCACTCCCAACGCGCCCAAGGCGATCGGGCCGTATTCCCAGGCCATCAAGGCCAACGGTTTTGTTTTTATTTCCGGGCAGGTCGCGCTGGATCCGGCCACCGGCAACCTGATCGAAGGCGGAATTGTGGCGCAGACGGAACAGGTGTTGAAGAACCTTTCCGCCGTCCTGCAGGCCGCGGGAAGCAGCTGGGAGAAGGTGGTGAAGACGACGGTGTTTTTAAAGAACATGTCGGAATTCGGGCAGATGAATGAAGTTTACGGAAAAATCTGCAAGAACGCGCCGCCTGCGCGTTCCACGGTGGAAGTAGCCCGCCTGCCGAAAGACGTTGCGGTGGAGATCGACGTTATCGCGCTGGCGTAAATCACCACCGGAGGACCAATGTTCGTTCGTCGTTTCTCCCTTCTGCTGCTTGTCGCAGCTGCATTTTCAACACTTAGCTCGGCGCAAAAGGCCGACGTGTCTTTTGTGGTTGGCGGGGCCTTTGTTTCCGAGGACCACGTGGCGCCCGGAGTGATCTGCACGATTCCCTGTCCTCTGGCCTTTAATTTCAGGACCGATACTCATGTGTTCTACGAAGGGACAGGGGCCGTCCGCCTGGCAAATTTCAAACTGGCATCGCTTCATTTAGAGGTGCCGGTGGCCGGGATTCCCTCGGCGCAGGTGGATTTTTCCGAGACGCCGTCTTTGAACGCGCTGAAACTCTCCAGTGTGTTTGTCACGCCTTCGTTACGGGTGAAGTTCGCGCCTGGATTCCCTGTTTCTCCTTTTGCCAGCATTGGTGGAGGCTGGGCGCATTACAACCTGACCGGTTCGTCGATGAACAAGGGAGCGCTGCAGTTTGGCGGCGGAGTGGACATCAAGACGGGAGTTCCGCTGCTAGGCTTCCGCGCCGAGGTGCGCGACTTCGTCACCGGCCAGCCGGATTTCGGGATCGTGAGCATACAGACCACCGGGTCGCCAAGCCTTGGACGTAGACACAACGTGCTGGCAGGCGGGGGAATCGTTTTGCGGTTCTAGGCGGGGGGCACTTCGAAAGATCGAAGTAACCCTCCGGCCTGACCTTTCGTTACTACTACCTTTGCCGGTAAGCCGTGTTTTTTCTGGTGCTCAGCTCGCGAAACCTGCATCTCACGTTGGTAGAGCCAACCAAAAACACTCAGGCATTTTGCCGGCAAAGGAGCTTTAATGAAGCGCTGTTCGATCCTGTTCGTCTTACTCTGTGCCTCCACCTTCGCGTTGGCCCAAAAGGCCGACGTTGCGTTTGTCGTCGGCGGATCGTTTGTTTCCGATACGCAGGCGACGTTCCTGGTGCCTTCAACCACGATCACCTCAACCATCAAGACCGACCACCACATCTTTTATGAGGGCACTCTCGCCGTGCGCTTGCTGGACGCCAAGGCAGCTTCCCTGCACGTGGAATTGCCGGTAGCGGGCATACCTTCGCAAACGCTCAAGTTCGCCAACCTGCCCGGCGCCGGGCTGAACGACTTCTCCACGCTGTTCATCACGCCCGGACTGCGGCTCAAACTGCTGCCGATTGCCCCGGTTTCTCCCTGGGTGAGCTTTGGCGGCGGATGGGCGCGCTACTCGCTTTCGGGAACCAGCAACAGCAAGGGCGCGATCCAGTATGGCGGCGGGCTCGATTTCAAGCTGGCGCCGGTGCTGGGACTGCGCGCCGAAGTGCGCGACTTTGTCACCGGCGATCCGAACTTTGGCATTGTGAATGTGGTCACCGGAAACGATGGCGGGCTGCACCATCACAATATCCTGGCTGGCGGCGGAATCGTGCTGCGATTCTAAGCGCCCGCTGTTCGGAGACTTGAGGTTTGGAGTTTCGAGGAGAAAGAAATTCGGTGGGAACGAAGAAAGGCCTCCGGGTTTGCGGAGGCCTTTTCATATTTTGGAACTCGCCCGGCTGCGGCAAAGAGCTTTTGCCTGCGCCAAGAGAAATGCGCGGCTAGGACGCTTTGGTGACTTTGCCGGACTTCAGGCAGGTGGTGCAGACACGCACGCGCTTGTTGGCGCCGTTCACGCGCGCTCGCACCGGACGAAGATTCACATTCCAGCGGCGGCGGCTCACGTTGTGGGCGTGGCTGATCTTGTTTCCAAATTGCGGGCCTTTGCCGCAGATATCACAAACTTGTGCCATTTCAGTGACTCCCAGATCTCTGACGCAGAAGGGCTTTGGGGCTTCAGGTCGTAGTGGTTAAAGGTAAATTTTACAGGAAGATAGAGGGGATGGCAAATGGGAGGGGATCGCAGAGGCAAAACCCACCAACGGAGGCGCTTGTCCTGTTTTTTGGACGCGCCGACTCACTGGTAGCAGGCCTCTCATTGGCGGGATCAGCGCTGCTCGTTCCGTTCGTCCTCCAGAATGAGAAGATATTCCGCCCTGGCGGAGTTGAAAGCAAGATGTGTGACGGCATATCCGGCGGGGGTAAAGACAGGGTCGTTGAGCTTGGCCTCAAGGTCCTGAGCATCTTTTCCAAACACTACCTTGTAACGCGGACGGGAGGAGTGCGGTGGTGGCATCATAGCGGATAAAGTTTACATTGTTATCCACAACGAACCAAATCGCCGAGACGACCTACTCCATCACCACCACAACTTTCCCAAACGTCTCGTTCGATTCCAGGCGTTGGTGAGCTTTGACGATTTCCGACATGGGAAAGACGCTGTCGACGTTGGCACGGAGAACTCCGCGGGCGAGGAGCGGGACGACTTCGGCGGCGAAGGCACGAGTGACTGCGATCTTTTCTTCCAGCGGGCGGGCACGCAGGACGGTCCCACGAATCTGCAGGCGCTTGCCCATCACGAAGCGGGAATCAAGTTCGTAGCCGCCGCCGGCGACGGTCCCCACCAGGACCATGCGGCCTTTGCTGGCCATCAGCTTTTGGCTGGCTTTGACGTAAGGGCCACCAACCAGATCCAGCAGGACGTTGATGCCTTTGCCGGCGGTCCATTTTTCTGCGGCGGATTGCAGATCGTCAAAATTGTCGCGCAGGGCGAGCCCGGCCTCCAGGCCCACAGCTTTGGCCTGCTCGATTTTGCCGGCGGTGCGCGAGGTGCCATAGGGCACGGCCTGAATGGCGCGGGCGAGTTGCACGGCGGCCAGGCCAACGCCGCTGCCGACGGCGTGAATCAGGACGGTTTCGCCAGGGCGCAGATCGGCCTGGGTCCACAGGGCGTCATGGGCGGTGATGAACACTTCCGGGATGGCGGCGGCCTGGGTCCAGTCCAGATTGGCAGGAATTTCGGCCAGAAGATGCTCGTGGGTGACGAGGTATTCAGCCTGGGCGCCTCCGCCGATCAGGCCAAAAACTCGCTGGCCGGGCTTCCATAGGCGGACGGAGGAGCCGACCTCGGCGATCTCGCCGGCAAATTCCATGCCGGGAATTTCCGCAGGGAAGCCGGGCGGCGGAGGATATTTTCCCTGCCGCTGAAGGAGGTCGGCGCGGTTGAGCGAGGAGGCGCGAACGCGGACCAGGACCTGTTCGCTATGGATGAGGGGTTGGCCCACGGTGCGGACTTCCAGCACCTCAGGGCCGCCAAAGGTCGAGATCCAGACTGCCTGCATTGTGCTCATGAAAAGTGGCTCGCGTGGTGATTATAAAGATTCGGGGCGGAGGGCGGCGGAATCCATGCTAAGTACCTGACGGGACTGTGATTACGGTCACATACCGGCTGCCGGTATCTGGCTTAGCATTGCTGGTTTGGTTCGGCTTCGATATATTTTTAGTCAACATGTACGAGGATTTTCACGCTACCGACCGCTGGACCGGAGAGAAGCTCCATTGTGTTTACCAGGCCCTGATCGTCGCTATTGCGACCCGGCACGCTGACGCTGTCGATATCAAGTTTCTTGCCAGCGGGCGTCCGGTATGGATTGCGTTGCCGCATCCAACATGGGTGGAATACAAGGAGCGCACCGGCCGGGTGATCACCGATCCGCTCGCGATCCAGGCTGCCGGGCATTTTTTGAAGACGGCGATTGAATCGGGCACATACGAGCACGGACGGGAGATGTACACGCTGACGGTAGAGGAATCGCTCGGACACTTGAATGCGGTCCTGAAGGAAGTTGGCGCGCCCCAGGACGCACTGGTTCAGACGGCCTAGCCGTCAACTTGCGCAAAAAACCCGCTGCTCGCGACCAGCCCTCTCGTCGCCAACAGGAACAGGAGATCTTTTCCGCCATGTCACAAACTCTGCCGGCCATCGATACCGCCTCCACGCTGGAAACACTTCTCAAGAGCAATCAGGTCCACCGCAATCTACATTCAGGCATTCTGGTGGAACACGCGGTGCGCCGCGGGGAAGGGCTGCTGGCGGACAATGGAGCGCTGGTGGCGTACACCGGCAAATACACCGGGCGCACGCCCAAAGACAAATTTACCGTGAAGGACCCGGTAACCGCTGAGCTGGTGAATTGGGGCGATGTAAACCTGGCGTTCGATCCGGAAAAGTTTGACGCGCTGTTTGAGCGCGTGGCGGCGTCATTGCGCGGCAAAGAGCTGTTCGTTCAGGACCTGTACGCCGGGGCGGACCCCAAGTATCGCCTGCCCATCCGCGTGATCAACGAATATGCGTGGCACAATCTTTTTGTCCGCGCGCTGTTTGTGCGCCCCAAGAGCGAAGAGCTGAAAACACACCGCGCGGAATTTACGATCGTGGCGGCCCCGGAATTCCAGGCCGATCCGCAGCGGGACGGCACGCGTTCCGAAGCTTTCATTGTGGTGAGTTTTACGCGCAAGATCGTGCTCATCGGCGGGACGAAGTATGCCGGCGAAATGAAGAAATCGATCTTCGGCGTGATGAACTTCCTGTTGCCGCAAAACAACGTTTTCCCCATGCACTGCTCGGCGAACGTGGGCAAGAACGGCGAGACGGCGCTCTTCTTCGGGCTTTCCGGCACGGGCAAGACCACGCTGTCAGCCGATCCCGCGCGTTTGCTGATTGGCGACGACGAGCACGGCTGGAGTCCCACGGGCATCTTTAACTTTGAAGGCGGCTGTTACGCCAAGTGCATCAAGCTGTCCAAGGAAAACGAGCCGCAGATCTGGAACGCCATACGTTTTGGGTCGGTGCTGGAGAACGTAACGCTCGATCCGGTAACCCACGTTCCCGACTACAACGATGACAGCCGCACAGAGAACACGCGCTGCGCGTATCCGGTGGATTACATTGAGGGCGCGGTGATCCCGGGCATCGGCGGGCACCCCAAGAACGTGATCTTTCTTACCGCCGACGCGTTTGGCGTGCTGCCACCCATCTCCAAGCTGAACACAGACCAGGCGATGTATCACTTTCTATCCGGCTACACCGCCAAGGTAGCGGGAACTGAAGCGGGCGTGAAAGAGCCGCAGCCGAACTTCTCCACCTGCTTTGGTTCGCCGTTCCTGCCGTTGCGGCCCAAGGTTTACGCGGAGATGCTGGGACGACGCATGCAGGAGCATGGCTCGCAGTGCTGGCTGGTGAATACAGGATGGTTTGGCGGCCCGTACGGCGAGGGGTCGCGCATGAAGCTGCCGTACACGCGGGCAATGGTCAATGCCGCGATCGAAGGCGCGCTGAACGATGTGGAATTTGAAACCGATCCGGCTTTTGGGCTGACTGTGCCCAAGTCTGTGCCGGGCGTTCCCGCCGAATTCCTGCGCGCACGCGATGCGTGGAAAGACAAAGCCGCATACGATAAGTCGGCGGCCGATCTGGCGGCGCGCTTTGCCAAAAATTTTGAGAAGTTCGATGTGCCGGCCAATATCCGCGCGGCGGGCCCGGGACGGAAAAAGGGATAAGCCAGCAAGCCAGAAAACAAAAAGAGACGTGCCTGCAAAGGCGACGTCTTTTTTTCTTTTAGGAATAAAATTTTCAGGATGCCGGCACGGACATCGTCAGGCGGTCGCGAGTCAGGCCGCTTTGTCGCCCAGCCGCTCTTTTACCGCTGCGTTGATGCGCTCGATAAAAGAAACGGGCTGATCGTCAGAAGAATGAACCAATCGGTTGCGCAGGAGCTGAAGGAACTTGGTTACGCGATGCAGCCTCTGCGTATCCATTCCTTCCTGCATGCGCTGGGGATCGAGTTCAGAAGCAGTCTCAATGTATTGCCACAGCAAAAGCCGCATATCATCCACGGCGCTCTTCAGTTCGGCGAGCATGGTTACGTTGAGTTCAGCGGCCGGCGCCGCAGGTTTCTCGGCGTTCGGAGACTGCATGGCCAGCCAGTAAAGGTCGCTGTGTACCGCAGTCAATGCAGCAGTAAGTTCCTTAAGATGGGTTACGAGTTCTTTAGAATCGGTATGTAAGTGGCGGTCCGGCATTGGGGGATTCCTTCGTTCATGTATTAGTGTCTAGGATGCGCCCAACGTTGCAATTTTGCCGGTTACGCAAGGACATGTCCGCCGAGTTAAGGTCCATGTTTTCAGCGGATGTTTAGCTGTTTCGGGTGCGTCCATAAGGGCAAGCGCTGCATGCAACTATGTTATTTTTCAATAACATAGAAATGTTATTGTACTTAAAGCGATGCAATTATATTCAGCGGCTGGCGCAAAAACTGGCGGCCCGAAACGGCAAAGGAGTAGCACCAAAGGAACAACATTCAGGAAAGCAGCCTGGAAATTAAACAATGAAAGAAAAAGGAGCGGGTAATCCGACAAAGATTCGGCACGGCTGCCCTGGCAGGGAATCCTAGCTCTTGCCCTCTTCGAGGGCGGCTTCTTTGTCGGCGGTGACCTTCAAAACGATGAGCACTTTGTCATCGTCATTCATGCTGGCAGTGGAATAGGCTGACACCTCGGCCAGCACAGCATCCACGATGCCCTGGGCGCTGCGCTCGCGATGGCGGCGCACAAAGTCGGTCAGCCGCCGGGCGCCGTACTCGTGCTTCTGATCATCGGAGATGCGCAGGATGCCATCGGTGGAGCACACCAGCACATCATCTTTTTCCAGCTTCACGGAGCCGCGCGTGTAATCCACCTGGGGGAAAAGGCCGATGACGGTGCCGCCCTCTTCCAGAAGTTTTACTTCGCCGCTTTTGCCGCGCACCAAAATCGGCGGCACGTGGCCGGCATTCACATATTGCAGCACGTTGCGCCTGGTATCGACCAAGCCAAGGAAAACACTGAGGTGCTTGCCCGCGTTGGTGTAGGTATAAAGCATTTCGTTCAGCGACAAGGCCAGGACTTCAAGCGAATGCAGGTGCATCACCAGGGCGCGCAACGTGGCCTGAAGATTGGCCATGATCAACGCGGAAGAAACTCCTTTGCCTTCCACTTCGGCGCTGACCAGGAGAAGCGACTGCGGGCCCAGGTTGATGAAGTCGTAATAATCGGCGGCCACGTCAAAGCAGAAGTCGCTCAGCACCGCGATGTCGTATCCGGGGATCACGGGCGGAGCGTCCGGCAGCAGGCGGTGCTGGATACTGCGGGCCAGAGAGAGTTCGCGCTCCAGGCGCTGCTTCTCCATGGTGTCGCGGTGCATCTGCGCATTCTCCAGCGCCATGGCCATGTGTCCGGAGAGCTTGTTGAGAAAGCCCACGTCGTCGGTGGAGAAGGTCCCGCTCTGCGCGTTCAGCAGTTGCAGCACGCCCACGATCTCGCCGGAATGGTGACGGATGGGAAGGCTGAGCAGCGACTTGGTGCGGTAGTTCAGTCTCTGGTCAAAGCTGGGGTCGAAGGACTCCAGAGAGTAGGCGTCATCGGTGTTGACCAGTTCGCCGGAGACGGCCACCTGGCCGGCAATGCCTTGACCAAACGGGATGCGTATTTCCTGATGATCCAGGCCGGAAGCGGCAATCGACCATAATTCCTTGCGCTTGCCATCCACCAGAAAAACAGTGCCGCGCTCTGCTTTGACTTCCGATCGCGCGATCTTCAGGATCAGCTCCAGCAGTTCGGCCAGATCAAGCGTGGAGTTGAGCAGCCGCGTGGCTTCAAAGAGGAGAGAGAGCTGGTTAATGCGTTTGTCTTTTTCCTGCGTGGCCAGGACGTTGTTGAGCTTGGCAGCGCTCATCTCCGAGTACAGCCGCCACCATAACAGGAGGTCTTCCGGAACTTCTCCACTGGCGTAAACGGCCAATACGCCGGCGAGTTGGCCGGCCGCCAGCAGGGGATATCCGGAAATATGAGTGAGGCCCGTCTGGCGGGAAAACTCCAGGTCGTCACCGCCGAAGGTGGAGAGCACAATGTTTTCAATCGTGGTCTTGTTGTGCGCGATCTTGCCCACGGCTCCGGCCCCGGCCGCGGCGTAGTCAAGGCGGTGCGAGGCTTTCAGCCCCTCGGCATGCGTGAGATAGCAGGAACCGGAAGAGCTGTCCCAGAGCCAGAGTTCGGCGCGGGCCGCGTCAAAGTCGCTGACCAGCATTTCCAGCACGCGTGCCGTGAGATCTTCTCCGGCGCGGCTCAAAGCTGCCACAGCGCTGGCAAACGCGTTCACGTAGTTCTTGCTCTGTGTCTTTGTCTTTATCACGCTTGCGCCGTCCATCAAGACCGTTCCCGGCTAAGACAGGGAGCGGGTTGCAAATGCCAGTCCCAAGTTTACCGGGATTCTTAGAGACTTCCTGGGGGGAATGGGCCTAGTTTATGAAGGATGTACCTGGAATGTAAAGGAAAAGCTGGCGGTCCCGGGGCACCACGGTACTCGCTCTAAAATAACGTGCTTGCCTTTGTGCCGCCGGGGTGATAAAAAAGCGCACCATCCGCCCTTCTGCACGGGAACAATCATCTGTGCCGCAGAAAGGCAAGGAGCAACAGGCAATGAAAATTATTCAGCGACTGGCATGTGTGCTTTTCGTCATCATTTTGGCAGCTTCGGCGATCGCCCAGACTGCCGCTACCGCCGACTTGCGCGGGACAGTAAAAGACCCCAACGGTGCAGTCATCCAAAATGCAACTATCACGGTGCGCGACCAGGCCAGGAACTTTGAACGTTCGACCCAGAGCAACGAAAGCGGATACTTTACGCTGCTCTCGCTCCCGCCCGGCCATTACACGCTGACGGTTACGGCCAAAGGCTTTGCCAAAATGGTGGCCAAAGACGTGGGCCTCACCGTGGGGCAGGTGGCGGATTATCCAGTGAACATGCAGTTGCCGACGGCAGAGTCAGAAGTGGTGGTAACGAGCGAACCGCTGCTGGTGGAAACGGCCAAGACCTCGACCAGCACCACCATCGGGCAGCAGCGGATTGAGAACCTGCCTATTAACGGCCGCAACTACGTCAATTTCTCGCTGACAAATTCTCAGGTGCAGCGTGACGTGGCGCCCAGCATCGGCGCCGCGCCCACATCGGGACTGAACTTCGGCGGGCAGCGCGCGCGTTCCAACGCCGTGAACGTTGATGGCATGGACGCCGTGGACAATGGCGTGAATGGGATTCGCTCCACTCTTTCACAGGAAGGCGTGCAGGAGTTCCAGATCATCACCAATGGCTATGAAGCGGAGTTCGGACGCGCCTCCGGCGGCGTGGTGAACATCATCACCAAATCCGGCACCAACGATTTTCATGGCAGCTTGTTCGGATATCTGCGCAATCGCAATGTTCAGGCACAGAACCCGTTTACCAATACCCCTGATCCGGCGTATACGCGCGTGCAGGCGGGAGCGGCGGCCGGCGGGGCGTTGAAGAAGGACAAAACTTTTCTTTACTTCTCTTTTGAGCTGACGCGGCGGCATGAGACGGGATTCTCAACGATAGGCGCCAATAATTTCGGACTTGTCCCACTGGCCAATGCGGCGAGCTTTGGCCTTCCCGCCGGGTCGCTGGTAACGCCGGCACAGGCACAGTTCCTGGCCACTGCCCCCATCAATCCTCTGACGGTGGCTTATGCGCAACTTTCGGCAGGGGGCTCCGCGGTTTCTCTTGCAGGAACGCCCGGGGCGCTCAGCCCGCTGGGTTTCTTCCCCACGACCGGCGCACCGTTGCCGGCCTCTTTCCATAGCCTGATCAGCCAGAAAGGCAATTATCCTGTTGCCGAAAAGACGGAGCTGTATTCGCTGCGTCTGGACCACAAATTCAACGCCAACAATTCGCTCATGCTGCGCGGCGGTCTGAGCCCCAGCGACCAGACCGGCATCCAGGTGAATGCGCAAAACCAGGACTTCGGCCAGAACGCATTCTCCCGTACCTCCACGCAGAACTATCACGACGGCAGCATTGGCGTGCAGGACACGTGGTTGTTGAATGACAACAAGATCAATGAAGCCCGATATCAATATTCGCGCCGCGGACTGCTCTATAACTTCTCCCGCGGCCCGGGGGGCGGCGACGTGGCCATTAACATTCCCGGCGTCGCGTTCTTCGGGCGCGAACCATTTTCGTTCGTCGACCGCGTGGAGCAGCGCCATCAGATCAGCGACAATTTCTCGCTGATCAAAGGGCGCCACAGCTTCAAGTTTGGCGGCGACGTAAATCACCTGCCGATCACGGCGGACTTCACCGTGAACTTCGGCGGTATTTACAACTTCGGCGAATTGAGCGGTTCATCGCTCAGCCCGGCCTTTGCTACGTTCCCGAATTTTTCCGCGGTCCAGGCGTACGGCCTGGGTATTCCGCAGGTCTTTATTCAGGGCATCGGTAATCCGCATGATCAGTTTGCGCTCACAACCTATGGCTTCTTCGCACAGGACGCGTGGCGGATCCGCAACAACCTGACGCTGAATTACGGCGTGCGTTATGACTACGAGAGCACCCCGCAGTTCAAAGCAGTGAACGCTCTTTCGCAGGCGGCGCAGGACGCGCTCAACATTACCCAGGGAATTCCGAGCGACAAGAACAACGTGGCGCCGCGCATTGGATTGGCGTGGGACCCCAAGGGCGATGGCAAGACGGTGATCCGCAGCTCGTACGGGATGTTCTACGATCACCCACTGCTGGCCCTGGCTTTTGACTCTGACGTAGCCGATGGCAGCCAGGCGCCGCAGTTCATTCTGTTTGGCGGCTCGCCGTGCAATCCCGCGGCCCCGCCATCTCCGGCAGCCGCGCTCAACCTGAACGCGACGAACGCATTCCAGGGGCTTCTGGGCGTCGGCAACTGCCTGCCGCCGGGTCTTGCGGCCGCGGCCAATTTCATCGATTCGCAGCAGCGCTTTAATCCTGCGCCCAACGCTCCCTCGGTCTTTACCAACCAGGCCTATATAGGTGCCGGCGTGCCGTTAATCTCGCAGCCGTTCGGCTTCCCCACAGGCAAGAATTTCGTATATGGATATGCCGAGCAGGCCGGTCTCTCCATCGAACACGATCTGGGCCATAATTTCGCCATCAGCGCCACCTACAACTTTACCGGGGGGCACCACCTCAATCGCCCGATCAACGTGAACCCGGCAAGCGCCAAGGCGATCGTGGAGAACTGGGAGCGGGCCAACGCCTGGGCTCTAGCGAACGCGCAGCCGCTGTTCACCAACCCGTTGACGATCGCCACCTGTAACGTGGGCCCGGCAGGCGCGTTTGTACCGCCGGCGTTGTTGAGTTTCTTCCGGCCCTCGGGAACGAACCCGTCACTTTCCGCGGTATTCGCGCCGTGCGCCGGGCTGGCCAGCGTGGTGGCCGGGCAGTACCGGCTCGGGCTGGGGACCGCAGTGCCTTTCAGCGACATGGTGGGCAATTTCTCCAATGGCAGCTCCGTGTACAACGGAATGACGCTGAACCTGCGCAAGCGCATGAAGAACCACTATGAGTTCCTGGCGTCGTACACGTGGTCGCACGCGATTGACGATTCCACCGACCTGCAAACCCTGCTCTCGCCGCAGAACGATCTGCATCCGGAGCTGGAGCGCGCAAACTCCACCTTCGACCAGCGGCATCGCTTTGTGTTCAGCGGCATTTATCAGAGCGGCAAAAGCGGGGCCAGCGGATTCTGGGGCAGGTTCCTGAGTGACTGGACGCTGGCGCCCATCATCGAGTTCAGCTCCGGGCGGCCCTTCAATATCGTGACCGCCACCGACCAGAACTTCAACTTCAGCACTTCCACCGACCGTCCGAACGCGGTGGCTGTGGGCACGCCGACGAATGCCTGCGGCTTCCCCACGGTCCCATCCAAGGCCTCGCCTACCGGCGCATTCCAGATTCCGTGCTTCATTGACTCGAACCCGCTCGACGGCGTTTTCAACGGCAGTGTTGACGGAAACCTGGGACGCAATGCAGGCACCCGGCCGATGACCGTCTTTACCGACATGCGCGTGGCGCGTACCTTCAGCTTCAACGAGCGGGTAAAGCTGGAAGGACTGGTGGACATGTTCAATTTCATTAACCGCTTCAACGTTGCCGACGTGAATACGCTCTATACCCAGGCGGGTACGCCCACGGCGGCGTTTGATCCGCGCCAGTTCCAGTTCGGGTTGCGCATCAGCTGGTAACTTCCTGATACGGTGACGGGCCAGTTTTTTAAAACTGACCCGTTACCCTTAAGTAACCTTAGGCCCAGGCGCTTTCGGGGGTCTTTTCTTTGCATTCGTGTGACAATGAGAGCTGCCCCGTTTTCCGAAAAGTCCCTGGATTGTAAGCTGCCGTTCGGCGGCTAGACGCGTCCAACAATAGGTATGATTGGGGAACTCTGCATTTGGAGTGTTGAGTGAAGCGTTTCAGTATTGTCGCTCTCGGCGCTGGATTGATTTTGTTGGTGGCGTGCGAGAGCAAAGACACTAAAAAGTCCGCGCAGCCTGTCGCGCAGGCCATGGCGCCAAGCATCCAATCGCCGGCAGCAAGCCCTGCTTCTTCCGTCGCGCCAAAACAGCAAGCGCCTGCACCCGTTGCAGCGCAGCAGCCGGAAAAACCGGACCCGGTCCCGGGCATGATTGCCGAAGCGGAAAAAGCCTATGCGGCAGGCCAGGCCGACTACAAGGCCGGACATCTGGACGCAGCCAAGCAGGATTTTAACCGTGCCGTGGACATCCTGATGCAAGGCCCGGTTGACGTGAAGTCCGATGACCGGCTGCAGCAGGAGTTCGACAAGATCACCGAGGAAATCAGCAACCTGGAGAAGCTAGCTTTCAAAGAGGGTGACGGCTTCGCCGAACAGCAACCGGAGCCCGCTCCCATTGACGAAGCAAACCAGGTCACGTTTCCCGCCGATCCAAGCGTGATCGCCAAGGCCGAAGCCGATCTCAAAAACACTCGCTCCGATCTGCCGCTGATGATCAACGATTATGTGGCCGGCTATATCAATTATTTTTCCACCCGCGGACGAGGCGTGTTTGAAGGCGCGTGGACACGTTCCGGCCGTTATCGGGAGATGATTCTTCGCATTTTCAAAGAGGAAGGAGTGCCACAGGACCTGATTTACATGGCCCAGGCGGAATCCGGCTTCAAGCCGCTGGCACTCTCCCGCGCGCGAGCGCGCGGAATGTGGCAATTCATGGCCAGCCGTGGCGTGGGATATGGACTGCGGCGGAGCTGGTGGGTCGACGATCGCCAGGACCCGGAAAAGGCAACGCGCGCCGCAGCAAGGCATTTGAAGGACCTCTACAACCAGTTTGGCGACTGGTACCTTGCCATGGCGGCCTATAACTCCGGACCCGGCAATGTGCAACAGGCGGTCCGCCGCACCGGTTATGCGGACTTCTGGGAACTCTATAAGCGCAACGTCCTGCCCGCGGAAACCAAGAATTACGTGCCCATCATCCTGGCCATGACCATCATGTCCAAGAACCCGGCGCAATACGGCCTGGACGCCGTGCAACCCGATCAGGCGCTGAAGTATGACGTGGTGAAGGTCGACTACCCAGTTGACCTGCGCCTGGTGGCGGAGTGCGTGGATGTACCGGTGGAACAGTTAATCGATCTAAACCCCAGCCTGTTGCGGCGCACCACACCCAAGGACCAGCCATTTGATCTTCGCCTGCCTGACGGTTCAAAAGAAAAATACGAGGCCGCTATCGCGACCATACCAGTAGAGAAGCGAGTGGCATGGCGATTCCACAAAGTCCAGCCGGGAGACACGCTGGCGGCGATTGCTCGCAAATATCGCACTACGGAACGCGCCATCTCTCAAGCCAATGACCTGCAAAGCACGGAGCTTACGAAAGAGGTCAAGCTGGTTATTCCAGTCAACGGCTCGGGGGCCAATGGAAAGATTGTCTATTCCCGATATGCTTCCCATTACAAGACGCATACGGGCGATACCGTGCTGACGGTGGCGGAAGACTTTGGCGTGCCTCCGGACCGTTTGCGCCGCTGGAACGGATTGAAAGGAAACGAGTTACGCCGGGGCCGTATCCTGGTAATTTATAAGCCTTTGGCTCCCGGGGAGCCGGACAAGGCGCCCCCAAGGAGCCGGAAAAAGAGCGCCAAAGCAACGCCCAAACCGAAATCCAGCACCGCTGCCGCACCGGGCGAGAGACAGTCTCTCAACGCCAAAAGCCAGTGAAACTTGATTATTCGCGCGCCACGTTGCACACTTGGGTGCGTGAATGTTGACACGCGATTCATCTGACTTGGTATAATCCGCGCCTGTTTTATTTTGCGCATCTGTGGTTCTGCGGGCGGCCTTAATTTTCTGGAGGAAACATGAGCTTTTACGATGAGACCCTCAAGGCTAGACATGAGGACGATATGGACGACGACTACGGCGATATCGGCGGCTACGGTAGCGGCTCAACCGAAGAGGATTATGAGGAAGAAGAGGAAGAGTCGATCGGCGCCGAAACTGGCGGTGGTGGTGGCGCTGAGGAGTCAATGGGCGGAGAAGCTCCGGCCCCAGTAAGCGCTCCCGCTCCCGCGCGCAGCAGTGGAGAAGGCGGCGGAGGCGGCGCAAAGAAAAAGAAGGCCGCCAAGAAAAAGCCTGCGGCGAAGAAAAAACCCGCGGCCAAAAAGAAAGCCGCCAAGAAAAAGAGCGCCAGCAAGAAGGGCGGCGGCACTCGCGGCAAAAAGCGCCCAGCAAAGAAGACGGCAAAGAAAAAAGGCGGCAAGAAAAAGAGCGGAGGCAAGAAGAAGAGCCGCCGTCGCTAAGATTTTTTGATTTTCAGCAGAAAAGGGCCGCCGTATATCAGGCGGCCTTTATCTTTGTCGCTTCGCTCGAAACCGCTGCTACGCTCCAAACCAGCCTCTTTTTTCACATCGATTTTCTTAGAAATTTTAATCTCATCTTAATTTTGATTTAATCTGCCACGCATAGGGTCTCTTCTTCACGATGAAATGAAAGTATTTTCACTTCCGGTTTCTCTTCATCGGTCCTAGGGTCAGAGGCAGCATCTCTCCGGGCTCCATCCCTGCAATGATTTTTTGTGAAGTGCAATGCATTGGCGTTGTTGCGCCGTGCAGCGCCGGACTGGCGTTGCGGCCGGCTACACCAAAGGGAGCGAGAGAAAGCGCCATTCTTCCGGGCTCAAAATCCCTTGAATAATTCGTGCCCGGCTGGGTCAGGCCAGGCCGAAACGCGGTCTCATCATTCGCCATGAAGATCGCAAGTTGTCGTCTCAGCTGAGACATTGGGGAGAAAAAACATGGACGCCTTGGAGAACTCTTCCACCACTCTGCCTACCGGCAAGAGTACACGCCCAAAATACATAACCTTGTTCGTCACACTGCTTTTGGCCATGCTGGCCAGTTCTGTGGCCGCGCAGGCGCAGGCAACGCCGCTCGTGGTAACCGCGATCAATGCCGGCCGGTTCTATGGCGATCCGAATCCGGCATTCACCGGAACCATCAGCGGCCTCAGGAGCGGTGACACGATCACGGTAACTTATACGACCGTTGCCGATCCAACCAGTTCGGTAGGAGATTACCTGATCGTTCCTACCCTAGTTGACCCGGACAACAAGCTGGGTACCTACGACGTGACTATCCACAACGGCACTCTGACGGTCACTGCTGCGCCGCTGAGCATTGTCGCCGATGACGCGACGCGCGCCTCCGGCCAGCCGAACCCCATCTTCACCGGGACGATCTCAGGAATCAAGAACGGTGATGACATAACCGCAACCCAGGACAGCCCGGCGACGGCCGGCAGTCAGGCGGGAACATATCCCATTGTTCCCACGCTGAAGGACGCATCCGGCACGATTAGCAATTATGCAGTTTCTATCTCGAATGGAACGCTGACCGTCACACCATAACGAGTAGCGACGGAACCAATGAGGGCTGGCAACATATCGCCAGCCCCTTTTTTTGTTTGAGCGTGAGATTGGACTCTTTTTGCCCGTTGTCCTCTCGTGGTGTGCGGTAACAGATGAAATTCCCGAAGTGGAATTCAGAACTCAAAAATTTGTGGCCACCGGGGCCTTGGCGCCGCGATTTTTGTTAACATCCGAAAACCGGGCGGAGCCTTTTGCCGCTCTGCAAGGAGCCGATGTAACTGCTTCTCAAAAATTCCGACAGTCATCCGGGTTTTCATTCAAAAAGGAGTGGTCATGATAAAGATAAAAAAGATCAAGACTGTATTACTCGCGGCAATGGTCACAGCGGTCCTCTGTGTCGGAACAGTTTCCGCGCGGCAGCTGCGGACGGATGCCAAGGGTTTCGCCTCGTGCGGCGGCGGGTGCGACAGCACTCATCCTTGCCGTAGCGGATGTCTCTGCATCGTCCTAATGGAGACGGGCAACACATTTTGTTCGTCGCACCCCATTCCCGGCGCGTCCCTGGTGAAGTAGCGGCCGTGGTGCGCGCATCCATCCGCCTGCCATCGAAATGAGCATGCGCAGGAAGATCATCAAGGCAACCTTGATGGCAACGATTGTTGCTGCCGTTCTGTGTGCGGGGACGGTTTCCGCGCGGCAGATGCAGACAGGGGCCAAGGGCTTTACCTCGTGCGGCGGCAGTTGCGGCGCTAACAGGCCTTGTGCCACGGGCTGCATCTGTGCGTTTCCGCTGGAATCGACAACCGGATTTTGCTCGACTCATCCGACGGGAGTCCAAACCACCACAAAATAACGGACTGGAGCCACTGGGGGCCTCCAGTTTTGCAGTGCTACTAAGTTTTTGCAGTGCTACTAAAGGAGAGCGATTATGGGCAAAGCAATTAAAAACACATTGCTGGCAGCGATCATCACAGCTGTTCTCTGCGCCGGAACGGTTTCAGCGCGGCAGCTGCGAAGCGGCGTGAAGGGATTTACTACCATCACCTGCGGCGGCACCTGTAACTTCACCCACCCGTGCGCTACGGCCGGGTGCGTCTGTTCCTTTACCACGCCAACCACCGGATTTTGTACGACAAAGCTGGCCGGGGTTGCGTCTCCGAAGAAATAGCGGCCCGAAGGCTTTGCAATCAAACGGGAGACAGGCTCCTGAGAAAGGATTAGTGACATGACAAACGATGTAGATCATCGAGTACTGGGTAGAAAAGGCGCGAGAACGCTATCGAATCAGGAACTGCTCATGGTAGCTGGTGGAAGTGGAACGATCTTGATCACACATCTTCCCAATGGCCTTGCCGATGTCCTCGCCGATTTGTAGTGACAATGCGCGCTTTTTGGATTCAGGAGTCGACTAATTTGTCCTCTAACGGCTATTAGCAGCGGAAGGAATAGGCCGTATTGGCGGACGGAGCTCGGTTACGAAAACATCCAGACCTACGTTTGCGTTCCGGCCGTCGACGCCGAAGAACTGGGCAAGCCGTTGCAGCGCTCCGGTTGGCCGCCGAGGCCACCTTCACCGGGAACGCCGACCATCACACGATAACGCGCAGCGACGGAAACAATGAGGGCTGGCAACATATCGCCAGCCCCCTGCTTTGTTTTTAGGCAGTCGCAGGTCTAAAATCAACCAATGTTTTTCGGATGGCGCAAACTCATGGCCGCATTCATCGTGTTCTGGGCAATGATGGACATGATTGTGCCGGGAGTATGCCAGTCAGATGATCTTGAAGTTACCCTTGCCTCATCCCTGTCCGTAATTTACAAAGCTGCGCCTGTTGGCGGAACGAGCGCCGTACCAAATACACCGAGCGAGAACAGCCCTGACCAGGACCAGCCCGGCCTGGAGGACTGCTTCTGTTGCAGTTCGCATATAGCTCCAACCGCTGTGTTCCACGTTAGCGCTTTCGTCTCCTTCATGGGTATAGAACGACCCTATTCCATCGGTTCTCCGCACGACTTCAGTCCATTTCTTTATCACCCTCCCAAAGCCTAATCGCTCATTCCATCACATTGCTGCTGAGGCCTTTCCTCGCTTTCCCGTAATTGGGGAAGCTACTTTTCGGCTGACCTCGGCTGCGCGATTTCCAGCATTTTCTTTGCGAGGTTGGAATGAACCTGCAATCAATTCGTATTTTGCAATCTATTGTGCTCGTCTGTGCGGCTAGCGGTCTGGTGCAGGCACAGACTGTTCTCACGCTCGACCAGGCGTTGAATCGTGCGCGACTGAGAGCACCAGCCCTGCTCTCGGCCAAAGCGCGAATTGAAGAAGCACGAGATCATCTGAAGGGCGCTTCAATCCTTCTGCAATCGAACCCGGCGATTGAGGGCAGTGTGGGACCGCGCTTCTCAGATCAGGGCAACACAACCGATGGAGACATTTCCGTCAGCCAGGACTTCGAGGCCATTGGACGGCGAAGCGCACGCATCGCAGGCGCTCAGACTGGTGTAACACGAGAGATTGCCGCCAGCCATGAAATCGGGAGATCAGTGCTGCGCAACGTAGCCGCCGCGTTCGTGAGAGCGCTGGCCGCGAACGAAAAGCTGAAAGTGTTGATTGCCGCCGAGCAAGTCTCTTCCGGCTTTCTTGAGACTGCTGAAAGGCGATACCAGGCTGGCGATATTCCCATCCTCGAAGTCAACCTGGCAAAGAATGGGGCCGCTCGAGCCCGTGCTGAGTTGCGAGCAGGCCGCGCCGAGCTAGCAACCAGCTTAGGCGAATTGCGGGTGCTGCTTGGAATGTCTCCCGAAGAAGATTTCTCAGTTTCAGGCGATCTGACCAGCTCGAAGAAGTATGACCTCGCCGCATTGGTGAGCACGGGTGAGGATCGCCCTGACATCAGAGTCCTTGAAAGCGAGCTTCAGGGAGCGCTTGCCGATGTGCGGTTGGGAAACACGTTCAAGTCGCCAGACTTCGGAGCCATTGCCCGTTACCAGCGAGATCAGGGCGACAACATCGTTCAAGGCGGTATGCGTATCACCTTGCCGGTCTTTTCACGCGGCCAAGAACTAACAGCAACCGGCAATGCCCGTGCTACTCGCATTCGCGGCGAACTGGAAGCGGTCAAGACAGCCATCAGAAACGAGATCAAGACAGCCTTTGACGTGTACACGTATCGAGCAGAGGCATTGCAGGAGCTTGAGCGCCTGGCGCTGCCGAGCTTGCTTGAAAACGAAACCCTGGCACGACGAAGTTATGAAGAAGGAGAGATCGGATTGGCCGAGTTGCTCCTAATACGCCGGGAAATCCTGGAAACCAGACTTGCATACGTGACGACCCTGCTCGACGCTGCCCTGGCCGGTGTTGATCTTGAGTTCAAATCGGGGGTGTTGAGATGAGAACCGGACTGTTTATCATGGCGCTGCTTATCGCCGGATGCTCAAGGCCCAGCCAGCAGCCGAATGCTCCGCCTGAAGCTAAAACAGAGCAGGCGCATGACGCCAAGTCGCCTGACAACCTGCTGCACATTGAATCGGAGATGATGCGTGATCTGCGTATCACCACCAGTGCGGTTGAGCAGCGACACGGCGGCGAGGGCGTTAGCTTGCTCGGTGAGGTCACTGTCAACGAGGATACGTACTCTCAGGTCGGTGCTCCTATTGCAGCCCGGCTAGTAAAGATCAACACCGGTCCCGGACAGCACGTAAAGAAAGGAGAGCAATTAGCCGTACTGCAAAGCACCGAGATCGGAAAGGCGCGATCCGAAAGCATCACGGCACAGGCGAGGCTTCAGCTTGCCCAACAAACCCTTGAGCGCAAAAAGCGCCTAGCTGGTGAGCGCATTGTTGCCCAGCGAGATGTTCAGGAGGCTGAGGCCGCCGTTGCATCCGCCGAAGCTGACGTTCGTGCTTCACGATCCACCCTGCAAGCGTTAGATGCCACTGACAATGCTTCCGACAATTCGCAACTGAGCCTCCGTGCGCCCATCTCCGGCATGGTGATTGAACGAACGGCGCTGCTTGGGCAATTAGCCGAACCAGCCCAGCCGTTGTTCAAGATTGCCGACCTCTCAACTGTGTGGCTCAACGTTCATGCCTTTGAGCGCGATGCCGTCCGGTTGCAGAGCGGCAAGACTGCAAGGGTGACCTTGCCTGCCTTACCAGGGCAGACATTCCAGGCCAAGGTAACGCTGATCGGCAAGCAGGTAGACGCTGCATCCAGAACAGTTCCGGTGCGAATTGCAATCACGAACAGCAGCGGCGTTCTCCGGCCTGGCATGTCTGCTACCGCATGGGTGCCACTCGGGGAATCTTCTCAAAAGATCATTACCGTTCCTGCAGCGTCGGTGCAGCGTATCGAAAACAAGTGGTACGTATTCATCCCGAGATCCATTGACACGTTTGAGTTACGGCAGGTAGGGCGTGGCCGCGACCTTGAAGGCGAGATAGAGATTGTCAGCGGGCTGAACCCAGGCGAAACCGTTGTTGTGGACGGAGCCTTTCTGCTCAAGGCAGAGGCAGAGAAGTCACGCGGGGAAGGCAAGGAACACGAGCACGACTGAGGACCACATGCTTGATGCGCTTCTAAAGAAATCGTTTTCTAAGCCCGGATTGGCTTTGTTCCTGGTATTTGCCGGAACTGCACTCGGTGCTGTATGGCTGAGCGAACTACGCCGGGATGTTTTTCCCGATCTCTCTGCGCCGGTGTTCAACGTCATTGTTCAGAATCCAGCGATGGGTGCCGAGGAACTGGAAACGGGCGTGGCCATCCCGATGGAAGCCGCTCTTGCAGGATTGCCCGATGTCAGGCGCATCCGGTCAAACTCACAGCTTGGCGTAACGCAGATCACCATTGAGTTCGAGCCTGACGCCGATTACTACCGCTCACGCCAGTTCGTTGCCGAACGTGTCGCCCAAGCGGGCTCACAGCTACCGCCCGGAACAGAAGCTCCGCTGATTTCCAGCCTTACAGGCCGTCTGAACGAGATATTCGAGTTCACTCTGGAAGCACAGTCCGGCACCGCGGACCTGATGACCTTGCGCGACCTCGCGGAGTTTGACGTGCGTAATCGTCTATTGGCTGTGCCTGGCGTAGCAGCCGTTGAACGCCTGGGTGGTTATCTCCGGCAGTTCCAGATTCAGCTTGATCCTGACCGTATGTCAGCTCGGCGCATCAGCCTGGATGAAGTGCTTCATGCGGTCGAAGGCTCGAACCTCAATGCTGCCGGCGGCTTTGTCACCGAAGGATCAACAGAGTGGACGGTTCGTGCAGTAGGCAGGGCGGGGAATGTCGAAGACATCCGCTCTACGGTCGTGGCGGTTCGCGGGACGACACCGGTGGTACTCGGCGATGTCGCTGACATCCGCGAGGCTCCGGCTGTCCGGCGAGGCATCGCGCACCGGCTGAAAGGAGAAGTTGTTAGTTGCCGCATAACCAAACAATTCGGCGCAGACACCGTGCGGGTTTCAGATGGAATCAGGAAGGCCGTTGCCGAAATCCAAAAGACGCTGCCGAAGGGCGTACAGCTGCGCATTGTTTACGATCAAGCGCAATTGGTCAGCACCGCTCTGGGCGGAGTGAGCCGGGCGATCTTCTTAGGCGCGTTCCTGGTGATCGGTGTTCTGTTTGTTCTTCTAGGCGACATTCGTGTGGCGCTGATTGTGACGCTGACCTTGCCGTTATCCATCAGTCTAGCCGGCTTACTTCTCAAGCCTGCAGGAACCGGCATCAACACGATGACGCTGGGCGGTCTGGCGATTGCGGTGGGTTTGCTGGTAGATGCTGCGATCATCATGACCGAGAACGTCATCCATCGGCTGTCCACACACCGCGACCAGCCAAAGCGCCAGACAGCATTGCAGGCAGCTATCGAGGTAGGCAGGCCGATTGCGTTCGCTACCTTGATCGTCATAGCGGTCTTTCTACCGCTGTTTGCGATGAGTGGAATCGAAGGACGGATGTACAGTCCTCTTGCGGCAGCAGTTATCAGCGCAATGGCGGGATCGCTGGTGCTGGCGCTCACCGTGGTCCCTATCGTCTCCGGCTTTCTTCTAAGGCCTCACGCCGTCGACAAACCGGACGATGTTGCGGCGATTCGCTGGCTCAAGCGTATTTATTCTCCGCTGCTAGACTGGTGCTTCAATCACCGCAAACTGGTCATGCTCGGTTCAGCCGCTATCACCGTTCCGGCGTTGGCGCTGGGCCTATACATTGGTTCAGACTTCATGCCGAAGCTGGATGAAGGCGCACTGCTGCTCCAGACCATCCTTCCGCCAGAAGCCGCACTTGACCAGGTTGATCGGGTCAATCACCGCGTTGAGGATGTGCTTCGTGGCTTTCCAGAAGTAGATGACGTTGTACGCCGGACCGGACGCGCCGAGCGCACGGAAGACCCGATGTCGCATACTGCATCTGATGTGCTTGTAATCCTGAAGGCAGACCGCAATCGTTCCCTGGATGCTCTTGAAGATGCGATGCGCGACAAGCTGAAAGCCGTGCCGGGTGCGTCTGTGCTCTTTACTACGCCGCTGGGTATGCGCATTGATGAAGGGCTTGGTGGTACGCCAGCCGATCTCTCAGTCAAAGTGTTTGGCCCTGACCTCGACCAGTTGGCGCAGATCGCTGACAAGGTTCGCGACATCATGGCCGGAGTCAAAGGCATTACCGATCTACGGGCAGAGCAACTCACTGGAATGCCGCAGCTACGCATATCTATTGACCGTCCAGCCGTGGCACGAGTTGGCCTGACGCCCGGCGATGTAGTTCGGGCCATTCGCATCGGACTGGCCGGTGAAGAAGAGTCCGAGATATGGGTTGGACAGCGCCGCTTCGACCTGGTTCTGCGCTTAACCGACCAAAAGAGAAACACTCCAAACGCAATCAATACGCTACTGATTGACGGGCATGATGGCTCACGCATTCCATTAGGGCAGCTTGCCGTTATTGAGCAGACATTCGGGCCAGGCTCCATACTGCGAGAAGCAGGCACGCGGCGCATCGCTGTTGAGGCCGGTGTTTCAGGGCGTGATCTTGGCAGTACAGCCGCAGAGGTTCGTGACCGCCTCTCAGCGCAATTGCGACTGCCGACTGGATATTTCTTTGATGTCGGCGGCAAGGTCGAAAGTCAAGAGAGAGCCAGCCGGTCTTTGAGCATCGCAATTGCTGTTGCGCTCGTGGCCGTTTTTCTTCTGCTTTACCTCGCTTTGGATTCCGTTCTTGATGCTGGTCTGATTCTGGGTTCGTTGCCGGTGGCATTTGTCGGCAGCATCGTGGCGCTCCTCATCAGCGGCGAGACCTGGAACGTCTCGTCACTAGTGGGACTTATTGGCCTGTTCGGGATCGCGGTGCAGAACGGCCTTGTGCTGGTCACGCAAACGCGGTCCTTGGTGGCGCAAGGCAAGTCTTTTGAGACAGCCGCGCGAGAGGCAAGCATCGGAAGAGTCAGGCCAAAGATCATGACGGCAGCGACGGCCATTTTAGGACTGCTTCCAATCCTGGTTCTCCGTTTACACGGCACCGAAATCGAAAGGCCGTTAGCGATTGTCATGACGGGTGGCCTCATTACATCAACGGTTTTCACTCTCCTTGCATTGCCCACGTTCTACGTTTCTGTCCATAAATTGAGCAGCCTCTTCGCGCCCCTGCAAGCGACAGCCCCCGTACCAACCCGAAGCGATGCGAATCGAGAGTCGTAGCCTGAAATTTTGTGGAACCACAGCGAGCCGGTTTCTGTTTGTGGTCAATGTACTGATTCCCGGCCCCGAGAAACCGGGCGACTCTACTCTGTTGAACCAGAAAGCATCGCTGGTTCTGCGCCACCCACTGACACTTTTGACAGTCAAGCCCTTCCGGGCAACGATGACCTAAAGCCGAGTGCAATCGTTTCTGTCTGTAGCTTTATTCAGGCCGAGTCTTATATTCACCAGCAGACAACCCAGCACTTCAGAAGCCCCATCGCTTCCTATGGTCGGTATGCTCCGGAAGGTTCTCGGAGTCTGGTCAATGGCTATCAAACGTGGATACGTTGCTCGTTCCGCGCTAGGGACTACGCTCCTTGGACTCTTGTTATATCGCGGGCCAGCCCCAGGACCGGCCGGCCCGACGGACTCTGGGCAAACTGGACCAACGGCGACTGGACTATCCCAACACGCCGAGAAAGCCAGCACGAAGCCCAGGCCAACTCCCACTTCCCGAAAAGAAGCGTTCGAAAGCAACGCAGTCATTCCAGAGGGACCATGGATAGCGTCGCAAATGCACTTTGCCGGGACCAAGGGCGCTTGCTCCTCTGCAACTCTGGCCAACCCTGCTATCAGTAATGGTCTAGTCACTGCACCGGATGGCACTCGTCGTGTGCCCCAGCGCGGCCCTAAGAGTAATCAAGATCCCCGGATGCGCGTGTGGTGCATTCCCGATGGGGAACCGGACGGCGAACAAGTGCTAGGTATGATCGCTATCGTTCCCGATCCGGTGCAGACGCATATGTCGTTATGGTTCGATCGGACAGTTGAGGCAATCCAGCTTGCGGCTGCATCCAAAAACTATGTAATTGATCGCTACTGGCTTCCATGGGACTTAGAGCCAAAAAAGGATTGGAGCAACTATGAGTCCTTTAAGGAAGCAACCAATGAGCAGAAGCAAAAGGAATCTCAGCCTGGGCTCTTGATATTTCGTTGGGGTGGCAAGTCAAAAGAGGGAAAGACACCTCTCGTATATG
This sequence comes from Terriglobia bacterium, assembly GCA_041488515.1. Classification (GTDB taxonomy): domain Bacteria; phylum Acidobacteriota; class Terriglobia; order Terriglobales; family Acidobacteriaceae; genus Angelobacter. Next base: position 158,059 of record JBGPPK010000012.1, read on the forward strand.
TGTTTTTAGCGGGTGATACCCCTACATCTGGAGTCAACGGTGCACAGTTCGAAAATGCAGTTAAGCACGTATCTCTAATCAACCAGAAGGCGGAGAAAAGCAACCGGAAAGCGGAGAAAAGCAACCAGAAGGGCAGTATCCGGATCATGGGGCCAACATTTTCTGGTTCACTGAAATCGTTGCGACGATTAGTTGACGCACAAGCCTCAAGCGACTTCACAATATTCAGTGGAACAGTCTCGAATCTTGAAGCCATACAAGATTGGAACTTTAGCTCGCCGGCTCCTTTCCGGAGCTTCGTAAGACCTACACAAGAAGCGGTGTATTACTTTAAAGAGAAGCTCATACACGACAATGAAATTAATTGTCCGCAGAGCGGGTCCCAAGATAATCAAGATAATAATGAAGTCGCAATCCTGTCTGAAGCTGTGACTATCGGAGATAAGCCATTGGGACGAGATAAGCTATTGGGCCGAGATAAGCCATTGGGCCGAGATAAGCTATTGGACGAATCGTGCATTGACACTTATGAATACTCGCGGGAGATTTCCAGTCTGCGCAACGCTTATCCTGCCTCTATTGTCCAAAATGCGGTCAGAGGGAATGACGCAGCCGCCGAGCATCCATTCTTGTCCTTAAATCTAACGGAACAATCCAATAGCAGCGACGAACCGCCAGACTTCGCAAAAGTGCAGTCCCCGCTTTCTAAAGAAGCTGTCCTTATGAACTTTGCGGCGGAAATGCGGCGCAAGCGTTACAAGTATATCGGGATCATCGGCACGAACCCCCTTGATACGGTGTTCCTCATCAAATTCCTGAGAAACGAAGTTCCCGATGCGCGTATTTTTCAGATGGGTTCCGATGTGCTTCTGGAGCACGAGCCAGAATACACTTCCTACATTGGGACGCTTGCCGTCACAACCTATCCATTGCTTAATTCCCGATTAAATCCCACCATTGACCAAACAAGGATGAGTCGAAGAATCCCACGGTTACCCTTCCAAACTCAGTTTGAAGAAGGTCAATACAATGCGGCCGTGTGCATCCTCAGGACAATGCTAAGCAACGCGGGCTACGATTCCGACTTAGGCCGGCTCTCAGAACGCAAGGATTGTCCAAATGAACCAGCTCCAAGTGAACCAGCATTGTGGCTTACGGCCATCGGTGCGGGCGGCCATTGGCCCATCGAGGTGATTGATGAAACGAAAGGCATGAGAACCCCGCCTCTCGGGGAGTTGCCGCCATCATGGAAAACACTTTCTGCCTTGCTATGCTCACTTGCCTTCTTGCACATATTGGTTTTGCTCGGCCTTGCGCCTTTTTCTCCCAAGTTTCGTGATTTCACGTTGGGAACGGTCGCACCCACCCAGCAATTGTTTGCCATCCACTTTGCCTCTGCAACGCTGGCTTGTGCATTGGCGCTGGTGGGATTGTCAGCGGGCGAGTGGAATGGGTGGACAGCAGCGACAAGCGTGTTCGTGGCCGCATTATTGATAGTGTGCCTGTTGCCGACATACAAATATTTTCACTGGTGGACAACAGACAAAACCAGAGAATCCAATGGGCTCCGCTTACTCTCTCCACTCCCCGCGGGCAAAATTGCATTTCAAATAATTCCCTCTGTGTTCCCGTGGGCAGCTAGTGCCTGGCTCGCATATCTGTGGTGGAGACTACTTTACGAGCGATACGGGGATTATGGGGCCTTCTTCTCATACCGGGCGGTACATTTAACATCGATCGTTTCTCCATTAACACCCATGCTCCCCTTGCTCGCGGTAATCTACCTAGCGGCAATTTTTTACGCATGGCACTTGCGCTTCAATGACAAAGTCCGTCCGCGGCTGAACCCCAGTGACAAGGGCACGGAAGGGGACTCGGGAAAGGGTAAATTGCGTCCAGGATGGAGAAGCGAGAAGTTCATTGTAGATGCGATTAACAACGATCGTCGCAATGCACTTTGGGCCGGTTGTATGTTTGTCATCTGGGCGCTTGTATTCGATCCGTTTCGGTTTGCGCCATTTGAGAGCCCGTGGTTTCAAAAGGTATATGGATGGCTGTTTTGCATCGTGATCTTGCTTATTCTAGCCAGCGGCTTTCGTCTGGCTCTGGTCTGGCGGAAGCTGAGACGATTTCTGCTTGAGCTGAATCGGCAGCGGGTCCGCATTGTATTTTCCAGACTCAAGGGCGAGGATTGGCCTTCCATATGGTTCTACGGCAGCGAGGATGCCGACTGGGACTATATGGTGAGGTCTGAAGAGATCATCCTGCAGCTAAAGAATGGCGGCGATAGTTCCACCGCAACCTGGCCAGATGGCGATACCGCAATAAAGAATATTCGGCGGGAAAGGAGAAAATTACAGGAAGAAAGCTTTGACATGCGAGTGCTACACACGTTCACAAGATCAAGGCATGATGGGCAGATTGAAAAGTATTTTTGCCGCGCGCAAGACTATCTGGCTACAATCCTCAACCGCGCCCTTGATGCCCTGCAAGAGATTTGGCACAAGCAACCGCCTTGGGTTGAAGAAGAGGATGAAGAGCCAGCGAGCACGAATGGAGTCGTCGTCCATTGTTGCAAAGAAGAGGTTGATACAGCAACAGGATGGCAGAGACAGCTTGAAAAGTATGTGGCCCTTCGATATGTAGCTTTCATTCGCGGCGTGATTGCGCGCATCAGGCTTTTGGTGATTTTTTTGCCGGTGTCTTTTAGCCTGGCGCTGATCTCTCTTTCTATTTATTCATTCGAGCCGCACCGGGAGCTGATTTGGTCGGTTACGGCGCTGTTTGTTGGCATTGGCTGCATCATGCTTACGGTACTCATGCAAATGCATCGAGATCCCATCTTGAGCCGCATCACCGGCACTAAGCCGAACGAACTGGGCCTGACATTCTATGTTCGTATCGCAGCCCTAGGCATTGGTCCGCTTCTGACTTTATTGGCTACTCACTACCCGAGCATCAGTAGATATGTGGTGTCATTTCTTCAGCCTGGGTTAGAAGCATTGAAGTAGCATGCTGCCCTCTTCGCCAACAGCCCTGAAACTAATGGGGGGAGGATTTTAACCTCTGACCCCTTTGGTCGAGAACCAGATGCTCGACCAGGCTGAGCCGCTCCCCGAACACGCAAGAAACAGGCCGAGTGTCCACGATTCCGTCGCTTTGACTTTCGCTCCTCACGCCACAGCGAGTCCGGTTCTATTTGGGGGCTATGTACTGATTCCCCGGCGAGCGGACCACATGCCAATACTGCGAGAAACTAGGCGGTCTGTCGGTAGCCCTAGGAAGAGACAGGCACGTCCAATCGGAGAAGCACGTCTGGCGGATTCTTACGCTGCAAAAAAGAGCGCGATGAACTGGTTCGTGATTGTTTCGCCGGAGGAATCGCGCTAAGTTAGGCTGACGGATTTACCGCAAAGGACGCAGAGAGCACAAAGGAAAAGCAGGGGGCTTGTTACCGCGGATGAACGCAGAGGAACGCGGATTAACTCTCCTACTGAGGGCCGGCGTCGCGAGCGTGAGATGCTGAAATCGTTCTTTGACAAATAGCGACGGAAGTACGTCGATCGACGATCGGACGTCGGGTAAAAAGCAAACCGCCTGCCGCGGGGCAGGCGGTGCCTGGCGCTGCCAGAATGCTACTGGTTAGGCGTAGAAACCGCGCAGCTTGATGGTGTGGGCCACCCGGCTGATAGCCAGCATGTATGCGGCTATGCGGTTGTTTACGTTGTGCGTGTCGGAGAAGTGCACCACGTCTTCGAAGGCCTCGCGCAGAATGAACTCCAACTGTTCATTGACGGCGGACTCCTTCCAGAAATATCCCTGGCGGTCCTGCACCCACTCAAAATAAGACGCTGTGACGCCGCCGGCGTTGGCGAGAATATCCGGGATGATGAAGACCTTCTTGTCGGCCAGGATTTCATCCGCCGCGGCCGTGGTCGGGCCGTTGGCTCCTTCGCAAATGATTTTGGCCTTGATGCCCGCCGCATTCTGGCTGGTGATGACGTTCTCAGTGGCCGCGGGAATCAGGATTTCGCAATCGGCCAGCAGCAGTTGCTTGGGGTCGGTGGCTTCAGCTTCCTGGAACCCGGCGATGGTCTTGTTGCGATCGCGATATTCCAGCAGATTGTCAATGTTGATGCCGTGCGGGTTGAAAAGACCGCCATCGTATTCCGCAATGCCAATGATTTTGTAACCGGCATCCGACATCAGCTTGGCGGCGTTTGAGCCCACATTGCCAAAACCCTGAACGATTACGCGCGTCGACTCGCGGCTCATCTCGAATTTTCTTAGAGCTTCGTCACAGTTAATCATCACGCCGCGTCCCGTGGCTTCGCGCCGCCCGCGAGAGCCGCCAATGTTGATCGGTTTACCCGTCACGACCGCAGTGACGGTTTGCCGCATATGCATGGAATAGGTGTCCATCATCCAGGCCATGGTCTGCTCGTTGGTGTTCATGTCAGGAGCTGGAACGTCTTTTTCCGGCCCCAGGAACTCGATCAGTTCAGCGGTGTAACGGCGGGTCATCTTTTCCAGTTCAGAAAGGCTCAGTTTTTTGGGATCGACAATAATGCCGCCCTTGGCTCCGCCGAAGGGAATATTGACCACGGCGCATTTCCACGTCATCCAGCTGGCCAGGGCGCGGACTTCATCCAGCGTGACATCAGGCGAGTAGCGGACCCCGCCTTTGGCCGGCCCGCGGGCAATGGAATGTTGGACGCGGAACCCGGTAAAGACTTCCAGCGTTCCGTTGTCCATAGCGACGGGAATATGCACGATGATTTCACGCTGCGGATAGCGCAGGATCTTCCACAGGCCTTCATCAAGATTGAGTTTTTGTGCGGCAAAATCAAAGCGAGCTGCCTGTGCTTCCCAGGGATTCAGCTCCTGTTCAAGGGATACGGTTTTCATCTTTGCTCCAAGGGGATTTAAAAGGAAAAACTATTTGCGTACAAGTATTGCAAGCACACCTGGGAATCCAGCATCTGTCCTGTAGTAATATATCTCGTGATTCGATCTTCCCGGATCAAGTGGCCCTGGTTTCCTGGCTATCAATTATAGCCTCTGCCATGATTCCCCCCTTTCATGGCTGGAGCCGGGACGGGCGCGGCAAGCGCACCGGGCTTTCCGGATCGTTTTCTTCGGCGCGGATAAAACAGCGTGGCTGAATTGCCGTCTCTCCGCAGGGAAAGCTGAACAGTCGCTTATCCGCTTGACGAACAGGGGGGCTTCCACGAGTGTCGCTTCCTGATTTTGCTTATCGCGCGCTACTAATTTTCTGCCCAGCAGGGTAAGCCGAGGCACGGAAGAAGGCAGTTATGGCAAAGGTACTCCTGGTGGGCTACATCGCCGACCTCTTGCGGGACCGCGAGCGGATCTTGCGTGCGGCGGGCTATGAGGTTACTGCAGCGTATTCTTTCGCAACCGCTGCAAACGCCATCAAGCAAGGGTTTTTCGACGCGGCTGTCCTGGGCTACACCGTGCCGGAGCATGAACGAAATCAACTTGCCCGCGCCATCAAGCAGGCCAATCCTGCCGCAAAGATCATCATGATCTACTTTGACAGCGTCAATAATACGCAATTGGCGGACGCGCTCCTGCAAACCACCGCCAGCGCTGAAGATGTGCTGCGTGCGGTCAACCACATCCTGAACGCACCGCAGCCCCGGGCGCAAACCAGCTGACTTCGGCTATCATTCTGAAGCCCGCTTATGACACAAGCGCAAAATATCGCACAGGCACAGAAAGCCTTACGGCTGCGCGATCTGCATCACGCTTCAAGCCCTCTGGTGCTGATTAACGCCTGGGACGCGGGCAGCGCGGCCATGGTGGAGCACTGTGAATTGCCCGCCGTCGCCACCAGCAGCGCCGCTGTGGCCAATGCCATGGGCTATCCCGACGGCCAGCATCTTCCCTGGGAACAAATGCTCGAAGTGGTTGGCCGCATGGCCCGTGCCGTCAGCGTGCCGGTCACGGCCGATATCGAAGCCGGCTTTTCCAACGACCTGAAACAACTGGAATCGTCGATTGCCCAGATCATCACCGCGGGCGCCGTGGGCGTGAACTTGGAAGACGCTTTGCCCGGACATGAGCACTTCGGGCCGCTCTATCCCATGGCGGAGCAGGTGGCGCGCATTCAGGCCGCGCGCCGCGCCGCCGAGGCGCTCGGCGTGCATCTGGTGATCAATGCCCGCGTTGACGCCTATTGGCAATCCGGCGTCCAGCCCGACGAAGCCATGCGCAACACTCTGGAACGCGGCCAGGCCTACTTCGCCGCCGGCGCGGATTGCATTTTCGTCCCCGGTCTCCGCAATCCTGACCACATTCGCACCATGGTCGATCACTGGCGAGCCGTTCACCGGGAAGCTCCGGTCAATATTCTGGCCGGGCCCGGCGTCCCGTCGATCCCTGAATTGGCGAAGTTGGGCGTCAGGCGCGTGAGCTATGGCTCCGGACCTCACCGCGCCGCTATGGGACTGCTCCGCCGCATGGCCGGCGAAGCCAAAACCTCGGGGACGTACACGGCGCTCACCGAAGGCGCCGTGCCCTACGCGGAGATGAATGGCTTGTTTGGGAAGTAAGCTTGCAAGTTTTTCCTTTCCTCTGTGTTCCTTCGTGGCCTCTGTGGTAAAGGTTTTTGGTTTCTCATCCGCGTTCATCCGTGTAAATCCGCGGTAAGTTTTTTCCTCCTCCGTGTTCCTTCGTGTCCTCCGTGGTAAGGTTTTCGGTTTTTCCCGATCACCCGATTACCGGATCACCCGATCTCTTGTCCAGTGTCATCCGTGTTCATCCGCGGTAAGCATTTTTCCTCCTCTGTGTTCCTTCGTGTCCTCTGTGGTAAAGGGTTTTGGTTTCTCATCCGCGTTCATCCGTGTAAATCCGCGGTAAGTTTTTTCCTCCTCCGTGTTCCTTCGTGTCCTCTGTGGTAAAGGGTTTTGGTTTCTCATCCGCGTTCATCCGTGTAAATCCGCGGTAAGCATTTTTCCTCCTCTGTGTTCCTTCGTGTCCTCTGTGGTAAAGGTTTTTGGTTTTCTCATCCGCGTTCATCCGTGTAAATCCGCGGTAAGATTCCCCACTTCCTTCTGCAGCTCCAGCACCTCCAGCGGGCATTCCGGCCAGTTATGCGCCCAGCAGATAATCAAATCGCACCCCTTCACATCATGCATGTGCTTCACAAAATTACGGCTCTCGTATTCAAATTCACCCCTTACCCGTTGCCACCGGTTGCCTTCTATCCTCCGCATGGCCTCGCAATCCGGAAAGTCCGTTTGCATTCTGGTCACCACGTAGCCCAGCCGCTCTGCCATCGTGCCAAACAGGTAAATCACCCCAGCCTCGTTGACCGGGCCATGGATCATCGGAAACGGCCGCATCAGTGGCCCCGTCATGGAGGGCCCTGGTATAAATGGTCCTGGTATGAATGGGCCAAAGACGGGTTGGTTCACCAATACCGGCCACTCTTTGAGCGGCCCGCCCATGGGTCCTAATATCCTGGCCTTCTCCGTTTCCTCTTTCTCCTGCGCCGCAATCGTCTCCAGCACGTCCTGCCACTCTTCCATGCCGCCCTGTTCTTCCATAAATTGCTTCATCTTCGGCGGCACCTGCGTCCACACGCCAAAGCGCGCCATCAGGGGCGTTGGGCTGTACCGGCTCATGGAGGCGTAATCGTTTACGCTCGGCAGCTTCTTCAATTGCCGTACAATTCCCGCCCAGTCCCGGAACAGCTCTTCCATCGCCACCTTGTAGCCGGCGCCGCTTCTTGTCAGGTTGCATTCCGCCAGCGCTCTTGCATACGAGCCAAAATACTTGCGCACTTGCCGCCGGTTTACCTGGCTCTCTCTCGTCAATTCCGGCAGGCTCGGGACGCGCCCCAGCCTCGCCGAGCTTTCCACAATCGTCGCTATCACTTCCTGTTTCGTCATGTTCTTTTCTCCAGTTTGGTTGCGTTCGTTTTTTCCAATAAAAAAGCCACCCCTTGGGTGGCTCCTCTTTGTGTTTTAAGTTTTCTGGTTTTTTGTTTTTAGATTTTTTCGATCCGTGTCTATCTGCGTTGATCCGCGGTAAAGCTTGGTTTTTCGATCAGTGTCATCAGTGTTGATCTGTGGTAAGTTTTTGGTTTCCTACGGACACACTTCTATCCCGAGGACCGCTTCTTTGGCTGAAGGGGGCGAAAGCAGCTGAAATATAGGTGCTGCCTTCCGTTGCAGGCCGTTCTGGGGTTTCCCCCCGCTTCGCCAACAGGCTTATGGGATGCTGCTGGCGATCTTCGCCGACGCCGCTCTCGGCTCACATCAAAACGAACTATAAGCGAAACGCGTTCAGCCTGTCAACAAAAATTCCTCCCAAAATCAGACAGGAAATAGGCCATCTTGAGCCGTTTTGGCGGCGTCCGAGCCACCAGGCGAAATCCTGAGCGAAGTCGAAGGATCTTGACAAAACCATCCCGCGGAAGTGTTCGTTTTCGCACATCCATTTTGCGTTGGCTACAATCCTCTCTGCCGGCTGCTTTTCTGGTGGAAGATTTTCTAGTGGAAGAGCGGCCCTTCAGGGCCGCGACAGGAAACTCCTCAACCCTGTCATGTTGAGCGAGTCCGCGGGACCCTGACCCTGAGCTTGCGAAAGGGAACGGGACTTTTATTGGCGGAAGAGCGGCCCTCCTGGGCCGCGACAGGAAACTCCTCTAACCCTGTCATGCTGAGCGACCCCCGAGGGAGCTTGCGACTGAGGGGGAGTCGAAGCACCCCGACAGCGTTTCCACCGCCATGCCGCATCAGGGAATTCTCCCGATACATTTTCTTCCTCGCTTGCGATCACCAATAGGCCCCCCGACTGAACGCGTCCTCAGTTCCCAGAACTGGACGTCTTGGGAATTTGGTGGGCGAAAAGAATTTCGCGTCGGCTATTCTTTTCCCAGCATGGCCAAGACATGCTCGCGGAGCTTCGCTACGAGTCGCTTGCAGCCGACAGGAGTGTATTCGTAAGGGAGGACACGGCGATGGCGCAGATCGAACGGCACATCCTCGATGGATCGAGAAAGTAGGAGAACTGGTTTTCCGAGTGTGTGAGCAATTCCTACTTCGTAGAAGACGTTGGGGTTCTGCCCAGTAAGGTCAGCGACGATCAGATCAGCGGACGCAATCGCCGCTCGGACGTCCTCCATAACAACGTTCGAACCAAAAATGTCGTCCCCGCGTTTACACTGCAGCTTGCAGTCTTCCAGGACTGGCACGACAAATTCCATGTAGAGATCCTCAAGGTCCGGTACTCCAAATGGCATGACAATGAAGCACTTGGGATGCCCAGTGTCCGTTTGGCGGATTTCATCAGATTCTGCTTGGCGCGACTCAGTCAGATGCGCAACTCTTGCGGTCAACTCCTCGAGTTTCGCGCTGAGAGTTGCAGGATCAATATCGCTGCGAGGAGTTCCGGGCAAGTCGCTCATTCGCTCAGCTCTCCTCGCAGGTGTTCGACGGCTTCGACTACTCGACGTAAACCATTATCCCGATCCTTTGTCAGGTCCGCCCAGTTGTAGTATCGGAGAAGCCCTTGTACTTCACAAGGCCTTATCAGGGCTGGGATGATTGGCATTTTTCTCGCAGCCGCAAACGCCGTTTCCTGCGTCGCCCACGCTGAAGCGAAGTAATCCGGTGACATGAGCACCACCATCAGGTCTGCCTCTTGAATGGCGTTGTTAAGCTCCGCGATGAATGATTGACCAGAGCGAATTGACGTCAGATCCCTCCAAACCTCAAATCCACGTTTCTTTAGCTGAACGTCGATCCAGTCCGCCCAGTCAGCATCACGATGGGAGTGGCTAATGAATATCTTGGTTGCGGGCATACAGGAATACCAGAATACTCCAAGCTGCGTTGCCGCGAAAAAAATGCGCGAATGACTAGCGAGAACAGCCACAGCCCTTGCCACCAACGAATCGGCCCGACTTGTCGGAGAAGGCAATCCTCGCCCCAAGTCCTAGGAGGTTACGCTGGCGACAAGGTCGTTAGCCCAGGAATTTCCCGCACTATTGTTCTTGTCGGCTGTTCAATTGTGTCGTGGTTGGCTCTACTTCATCAGCTCTACCTTGGCCTGCGCGTAAGCCAAGGTCAAAGCGTTCCACCGCTCTCGGACTGCTTGGGTAATCTCGTAAAGTTTGTAACCGAAATCGTCCCCTACCAATTGACCTGATTCGGTGCGGTACTTGTACACCATGGCGAAAGCTTTGTATTTCCCGAGTTGTTCAGTCTCGAAATATTTCTCGTCCATGAAGGTGAGGAGGTCCGTCAGGCGGCCCCTATACCCAGGAGCCCGCCCGCTGGCAGCGTCAAAATAGTCGAGGACAGCTGCAAAGAATTGTTTCGCTTCTTCCGAAATGACCTTCCCGTGCTGTTGTCCGAAAGCCTGAGCAAGAGACGTCACCTTCACGCGCACATGTTCCATCTCGCCCTTTTTCTTGACGATCAGATTACGCATGACTTCCACTGGCTGGGGCCGTTCCCGCAACTGCTCCAGGACGTCATCGAAAGTCGCAAGATAATTCTTGTGTACCTCGGTCATCTCGATAAACAAAGGGTCGATAAGCTCTTTGAAGGTTCGGCGGCGTCGCTCCTCGGCGATCTTTAGAAGGTCCAGCAGCTTGTCAATTATTTTCAGTGCACCTTCATGCCAGATCATCTTGCCCCAACCTTTCTAGAGAGCGCACTAATTCTATGCGAAAGGAAGCTCCCTCAACCCTGTCATGCTGAGCGACCCCCGAGGGAGCTTGCGACTGAGGGGGAGTCGAAGCACCCCGACAGCGTTTCCACCGCCATGCCGCCTCAGGGAATTCTCTCCATACATTTCCTTTCTCGCTTGCGACCGCTCTGCTGGCTATCAGTGCCTCATGCAAAGAAAGGAGTTCAAGTCCCCGCAGGGGACGGCTGTAGCTGTAGGGCAAACCTTCAGGTCTGCCTTCGCCGAAGGCGAACAAGCCAGTTCACTCTGAAAAGATGCGCCTACCAGACCTGGATTCCTTCCAAGTTGCCCACCATGCGAGAGGACTCCGCCGACTGAACGCGCCTCACTTCCCAGAAGCCGACTTATCGGTACAAGTCCCTGCCGGTGAGCGCATTGGCGATTTACCACTCGCCGCGAAAGTCGCTCGAAAGTCAACTGCAAAGATCACTTGCCCGACAAGCCGGTGGCGCATCGAGAACAGGCTCCAGAGGCAATCCGCATTCCTCCGGCACCTGATGCCAGCGCCGCAACCGTGGCGGCTCGCGCTCCTGCGCAGGTTGCGGTGCGCACTTTCATCGTCAGGTGAATGAGTCAGGGTTCAGGAATCGCAAAATTCACATTTGACATCGATATATAAAATCCACTACCATATGGTTGTGGATAAGTTAGGTACAACATTTGCGGCTCTGTCTGATCCAACCCGGCGGGCGATGATCGAACGGCTCTCCCATGGGCCTGCCTCTGTGCATGGATTGACGGAACCGTTTGCACTCTCGCAGCAGATGATTTCAAAGCATATTGCCTACCTGGTGCGGGCGCGGATTGTGATCAAGACGAAGCGTGGAAGAGAGAGCGTGTGCACGCTTAGGCCAGAGGCGATAAAGACAGTCAGCGACTGGGCGATTAGCTATCGCCAATTCTGGGAAGAGCGTTTCGACAGGCTGGATGCGGTTGTGAATCAAATGAAAAAGGCGGAGGTTGGACATGACAAAAAGCACGGTTAACGAGACGGAGCGGATGGTTGTCACCAGAGTTTTTGATGCCCCACGCGAATTGGTTTGGAAGGCGTGGACAGACCCGAAATATGTGATGCAGTGGTGGGGGCCGAAGGGCTTTACTGCGCCCGTTTGCGAGATGGATTTTCGCGTAGGAGGAAAATTTCTCTGCTGCATGAAGGCACCGGATGGGCAGGAGTTCTGGAATGCGGTTGAATACCACGAGATTGTTCCGCACGAGAAGATCGTTTCCTTGATGTACTTTTCCGACTCGAAGGGAAACAAGATTGATCCTGCGCAGCTAGGAATAGAACATGAGGCCATAGAAGGTGCGTACGACGTGACCATCTTTGAGGATCTAGGAAACGGCCAGACGAAACTCACCTTCATTGGAAATGAACCCATGGAGAGCGCGAAAAATAGCGGTCAATTAGAGGGCTGGAACCAGATACTCGATAAACTTGCTGCAGTTGTTGCGGGGCTGACGCAGGCGAAATAAGAAGCCGAAGCTTTGATTCGCAAAACTCAATCGTGGAGAAAGATATGAAAAGAATACCGTTTCTCGCTATCGTCCTGCTGGCATTCGCATTTCCCGCCCATGCCCAGGACGCGATGAAGAAAGATGAAGCCGTCAAACCTGCCGATCCGGAATTAAAAGTCGTGCTCGATTCCTGGAATGACATTGGCCGCAAGCTGACGGCGATGGCCGAAGATTTTCCCGAGGACAAATATGACTTCAAGCCGACACCCGCGCAGCGGAGCTTCGCCGAGCAGTTGCTGCACGCGGCGGGTTCATGCTACTACTTTACCAACCCCGTCATGGGAAAGAAGCCTCCGGCAGCAGAAGATCCCAAGCGCGACCAATACAAGTCCAAGGCCGACATCGTTGCGTTCGTCAAGAAAGCCTTCGCTGACGGCGCAGCCGCCATCCAGTCGAAAGGCGAAAAAGGCCTGACGACGGAGGTTGTTTATTTCGATCACCAGAAAGCACGCGTTCTCGACATTGCAAACGGCCTCATCGAACATGGCGGTGAACACTACGGCCAGCTCGTTGTGTACTACCGCCTCGCAGGTCTTGTGCCGCCGGAGTCGCGGCCCAAGAAGTAAAGGTAAAGAGATCAGGTACCCCCGTCCTTTATCGCGCCGTCTGCCCGAATGGGCGGGGATTTTGGTTTTTGGGACTTTCAGCATTCAATACGCCGGGTGCCCTCAGTGGCGAGAGTAGGTGGGGCACAGGCGAAACCTCTACCTACACCACGATCACCTGGCCCGGCGGGCAACTCAAGGGACGGGTTGCCCGTAATCCAGAAACAGTCCTGAACTGCTTAGTAACCTAGTGTGGAGCGTTTGGTCCTGCAGGTTGCCACAATTCGATCGGATTTCCCTCGGGGTCATGCAGCCGGGCAAACCGGCCGTTGGGATAGGATTTCGGGTCAATCTTGATCTCGATTCCCGCAGCTTGTAGCTGGGCTGCCATTTTGTCGAGATCCCGGACTCGAAAGTTCAGCATCCAGACCTTCTGGGCATCCCCGAAATAGCCGCTCGTCTCCTTGAATGGAGCGAAAGCCGTGGGTCCGGCCTCTTGCTGCCAGGGGGACTCCTCGTAGCTCGTTGGTATGACCGAGATTCCCAGGTGTTGCTGGTACCAAAGCCCCAGCGCTTTCGGATCTTTGGCTCGGAAGAAGAATCCTCCGATTCCGGTCACTTTTTCCATTGCCGTTCCTCCAGCGATCCCATCGCGAACAGCGGCCCCCGCGGGGGGAGGAGAGACCTTTGGTTGTGTGGCTGTTTGCGCTATGCCGAGTTGGCTCCGCCCCAGGATGAAGCTCGACCCGAAAGCAAATGACAGAGTTCGTAGCAGTTGGCGTCTTTGAAAACGCATCCTATCCTCCTTCGGAGACTCGTGGCTAAGTGTTTTCCGTTCCGACGGCCTTGTCGATCAACTGTCCCCAGCGATCGCGCCAGGCGTTGGCGTCCGTGTGTCCGTAGAACTGCCATGCGACGGTGAGCGCTGTTTTCCCGGCGCAATTCTCCGCGAAGACGGATAACATCTTGTCCGCGAAATCGACGCAGTAGCATCCGCGCGGATGGAAGTGACGGATCGTGCCGCCGACCAGAGCGTCGCAGAACTGCTTATCGGCGATGAGTCGATGCCACGCCTCTGCCGGAGGAATGTCCAGGAAGCGGAAGGTCCACGCATTCGCGCAGGAATCCACGCCTGCTTCGGCGCTTCGCTTCAGCATGGTCATAAAGACGGGCCATGCGGTGCCGGTCGATTCGAACTCGCCGTCGAATTTGGCGTCGTCGCCGAATCCGGATTGGACCAGGCGCAGGATGGTCGTGTCGCCGTTGGCTTCAATGTAGTAATCCACGCGGCCCGCGCGGAGGTGCCGCTCCGGCTCCCACACCTCGATCGCCTCGGTGAATTCCATCCCCGGTCCCCAGCCTACGGTGATGCCGCCGCCGGCGCCCGGCTCCACCCGCGCGATCGCCGCGAACCAGCTCTGGATGCCTTGCGCCGTCGTTAGCGCTTTCCACAATTCGGCGGGAGTCGCCGCTACTTCGATCTTCAGCTCATGTTTACGCATGCTTGGTCTCCTGGTTCTTGTGTCGATGCGGATGTAATGGCCGGATACACGCCGGTGATCAGGCGGAAGGAGCGTCCTTCCGCGCTGTGATATTTCGCCGCGAGCTTGGCAATGAAAGCCGACAACTCTTGCGCAAAGGCCGAGCGCGATTCCGCGGTAGCAAAGCGGATATCCACGTCCATCGCCATGGTGGACACGCGCTTCTTCGCCGCTGCCGCGCGCACGCTCAGCCATGCGAGATCCCGGATGGCTCGGGCGGCGAGTCCTACGAGGTATCCAATGGAAAAAGTGTCCCGCTGCTCGGCGGGTGTGGATCCGAGCGACCCCAACGCCGCGGGACTCACCACATAACTGCGCGCCGCGGCCTGGACTACCCGCTCCACGCAGTTTCCCTTGCGCCGCTCCTCCACGAAGGTTACGAGTCCCGCATGCTCCAGTTCGCGGACGTGATAGCTCACTTGCTGGCGAGGCAACCCCACGCGGCGGGCGATGGCCGCGGCGGTGTCCGGCTCTGCCAGTTCGGCCAATATCTTGAGCCGCGGCGCGCTAAACAGTGCCGCAACCGCATCGATGTTTTGAATGACTTGGACGGCCGGCGTCATGGCGCCTATTAGACTCCGACAATAGTATTATGTCAAGAAAAAAAATACTTTCGGTATAAAAATGAGGTTCTGAGTGAGTGGTCGGCCAGCCGCAGGTTGGCCAAAACCCTCCTGAGCAGCGGCTTGCCGTGCCCGTTCCTCCGCAGGAAGAGCCTGAAACGCTGGTCTTCACAGACCGCTCTGGCCGGCCGCTGGCAATCCCTGATATAAGGAGCGTGCCGGAGACGAAGCGATGGCAACCTCTACCCACACTACGATCACCAAGCCCGGCGCCACGCCTGCGACCGGGCGGCTGCGGCTCGAATCCCTGGATGTCTTTCGCGGGCTGACCATCGCAGGCATGATCCTGGTCAATGATCCCGGTGCAGCTTCTTACTGGCCGCTGGAGCACGCCGACGAACTGATGAGCGCGCACCCGGCGGGCTGGTATCCGGGGAAGTGGTGGGTGGACGCGAACGGGTGGACTCCCACGGACCTGATTTTTCCCTTCTTCCTGTTGATCGTCGGGGCGTCCATGGTGCTGTCGTTTGCGGCGCGGCGCGCGCGTGGCGACTCCCGTCTGCTGCTCATGCGGCACGTTGCCCGGCGGAGCGCGCTCATCCTGCTGATCGGCTACGCCATCCGCATCCTGCCATATTTCAATTTTTCACACCTGCGATACCCCGGAGTCCTGCAGCGGATCGCCCTCGTCTACTTGTGCGCGTCAGTGATGACTCTGTGGACCTCAACCCGCGGCCGCATTCTCTGGATTGCCGGGCTGCTCGCCGGCTACTATGCCGTCTCGCGGTTCGTCCCGGTGCCGGGATGCGATCACGCCGCGTGGATGACGCAACATTGCAGCCTGGCCGGATGGCTTGACCGCCAGCTGATGCTCGGCCACCTCTACCGCAGGGACTTCGATCCCGAAGGCTTGCTCAGCACGTTTCCGGCGATCGCGACCACGCTGCTGGGTACGCTGGCCGGAGAATTTCTGCGCGGCGCCTCACCCCAGCCAGCCGGGGGCCCCGACCAAAGCCTGCGGCACAAGCTGCGCGGTCTTCTCATTGCCGGAGTTGCGGGCGTGGTTGCCGGTTACGCGTGGCATCCCTGGTTCCCCATCTCCAAGCCGCTGTGGACCAGTTCCTATGTGCTCTTTACCGCCGGGGCCGCATGCCTGCTGCTGGCTCTCTGCTGGTGGCTGATTGAGATGCGCGGCTGGCGCATCTGGGCCAGGCCGTTCCTCTGGCTGGGATCGAATGCGATTCTGGTCTACGCTCTCTCAACGTTCTTCGCCAAACTGGGATCGATCATCAAGGTGTCGGACGGCGGCCAATCGATCAACATACAGGCCTGGATCTATGTGCACTGCTTTGAGCCGCTGGCGCAGGAGAAGAATGCGTCCCTGGCCTTCGCCCTCTCCTACGTGGCGGTGTGGACGCTGGTGGCCTGGGTCTTGTACCGGAAGAAGATCTTTATAAAGGTCTAGCGGCTAGCGGTTGAATGCGGCAGCGCCGCTCTGTCGCGTTGCCGCCTCCTGTTTCACCGTCTCGCCGGATTTCGACCCAACAAGCTTCATGTACTCCGTCAGCGTGACGAAGCGGTAGCCTCGCGCTTTGAGATCGTTGATCAGCCGCGGCATGATCGCGACGGTGGTCGACAGTTCATGGAAGGCAAGAATGTGCGTGTAGGTCCCCTTTTTCTCGCGCTGTGCCACCTGCTGTAATACTGCGTCCGGCAGAGACGGCTTGGGACACCCGGCAGCCTTGCCGGCGCACAGATAGTCGAGCGAGTTCACGTCGCGCAGCGCCATGGGGTTTTCCGACGAAATCGTCAGCACGCGATAGCCCCGCTGTTGCAGGTCCCGCCGCGCATCGTTGGATATGATCCAGTCCGGAGGGCGGACATAACCGGGCTGCCTGCCGGTGACTGCCTTGATCGCCTGCGCTCCCCGGTCCACATCGCCCATGACCCACTGCTCCCCATTTTTCTTCTCTGCGCTGCGCAGTTCCAGGTGGCTGTATGTATGGTCTTCCAGTTCGTGCCCCCGCCGGATCAATTGCTCCGCTGCGGAGATGCAAGTAACGCCAATGTCTTCCTCATGCCGCGGCTCGCCCCAGGTCTTGGGAGTAAGCCGCCAGCCGACCACAAAAAACGTCGCCTTGACCCCGTTCTGGTCGAGGATATCGACGAGGCCTGGAGCCGGATGCGCAGCCTTGCTGCCGAATAGAACATACGGGCGGGGCCCATCGTCGAATGTAAGCGCGATAAGCTTGCCACCCGGCGAATCAGAACTCGCCGGGGTCAACGAAGTTTCCTTGGACAGCACGCCGCCGGCAACCGCGTGGCTGCCAGGAGAAGAAGAGTTGTTCGGATCGATGCCGGCCTTAAGATTGTTAGAACCAAGATTGTTAGAACCAAGACGGTTGGGGCCGGCACATGCGCTGAGCGCAGCCAGACCGGCAATTGACAACAACAATCGAACGTGTCCCATCAAGATCCCCCCCACCGGCCCGGTTCATTACCGGAAAACGGTTCAACTCCAACACTGATGCGGGGAGACGGATGAAACCAGAAGCGGCGGCAACGGCAAATCGTTAAGCAATGTTTATCACGGGCGAGCTCTGTTGGTTAGAGTCCGAAGGTCATTAACGAAGGTAACGACGCTCATGCTGGGAACGTGATTGTGGGACCTGACCGCTTCCTCCAGTACCGATGCATGCTTGCCATCCCAGTGCTATCCTCGATTGCCAGACACGGAGGTCCCCATGACCACTCCCTCTGCTCCACGCGTCGAATGCCAGCAACAGCATCCCAGCCTCGCGGTCAGTGACGTTCTTGCCGCCGCCGACTTCTACACGAAAAAGCTCGGCTTCTTTGTGGCCTTTACCTGGGGCGACCCGCCGACCATGGCGGGCGTGAATCTGGGTCACGTGCAGATATTTCTGGAGCAGGGCACGCCCGCTCCCAAAGGCTGCTCGGTGTATTTCGTCATAGGAGACACCGACGAGTTTGTTGCGGGCGAGGCCACGGCCGCATCGCTCACGGCGCTTTATGAGTTTCAGCGCGCCAACGGCGTCGAAGTGGTGCAGTCCCCGGGTGACAGGCCCTGGGGTGTTCAGTTTCATGACATCCTTTACAGAATGTTCCGGGACATCCTTTACACTTCGGCCCGCGAGGGGCGGAGGAAAAAGCCCTCTGAAAGAGGGGAAGGATGGCGTGGGGAATGAAAGAGATCCGGGAGCAACGAGTAC
>JBGPPK010000013.1:0-176153 GCA_041488515.1 Terriglobia bacterium
GATATCAATGCAGTGGTACTCGCCCATGGTGAAGAACTCAACGTAATCGAGGGCTTTGCCTTTGGCTTCTTCAAAGCGGTGGAAGCTGCGTCCGGGATAGCGGCGGATGGTGGTCTTGCCGCGTTTGGTGACGGTGAAGCGGAGGGACTCCGGAAGCCTCTCGCGTTTTTTGCGGGTTGGTTTGGTGGCGCGTTTGGAGCTGCGATGTTTTGGGGTTGGTGTGGGTTGCGCAGAGGGGAGAGAGCGTTTATTTTCAGTAACAGCCATGTTGCCTCCTTAGGTAGGCGATTTGGTTAGGGCGCGTTCGGTGGTCAGACACCGGGCGCTGCCCGTTAACAGCCCGCCACGCGAAAAGCGCGCGTGCCGGGGGCCCCCGTTATGGGTCTTTCTTCTTTTTTGGTTTGCGAGACTTGTGTGGCACAGCCGCCCCCGGCTGTGCTTTTTGTTTTTCCCGAAATTTTTGCCACCGGGTTTTCCTGCCGTTGGCGATCTTGGGCAGGAGTCGGCGGAGGTGCTCGATTTCTTCCTCCGTCCACAGATGAATGACCCTCTTACCCACCTGGGCGATTTCGGGAGCAGCGACCTTGCCGACAGCAATATAGTGGGCAAGAGTGTCATAGTTAATGCCCAGTCTTTTTGCTGCTTCGCGCGTGGAAAGGCGTTTCATCTTATGTGAGTGTCGGAGTTAAGTGGGGACTTGTCAAGCAAAATCATCGAGCAATTACGAGAAACGAATAAAGTAAAGCGAGTAGTTAATTTTTTAAAGCGCGCGCTCCGCTGCACTTCGCCCAGCAAGCAAAAGCCAGCTTGCTGGGAGCAGCTGCGCGCGAGCCTGCGGCACAAGGAAGTTCTTTTCGTGTGCTTTATCGGCACAACTGCGCAGCCCTTGCTCGCTACGCCCGCAGCGGGCTAAATGCTAAGTCGTGTCCTGGCGTGATACGGCACGGTAAGCGGGATGGATGTGAGTGTGAGTAATATTGACGCTCACGCTATGGGAAGGACAGCAAGACGTGAGGCATGGCTACACAGCGGGTCTATTGCAATACTGTTACCGACGCAGGATGGGTTTCGAACGGCATGATTCCTAGAGGCAAATCCAAAGGTACTTCACCCGATTTCACAGTAGATACTTCACGCGATTCCACAATCTCTAAGTTGCTCTTCGCGAGGGCGTTGAAAGGGTCAACATCCTGTGCTTTGCGCAAAATAATTCTTGCATCTGAAACTTGTCCCAGACTTGCTACAGTTGCCCCGTATGCGTTAAGGCACTCCGATAACGTCAGTCCCATGAGTATGAACTGTTTAAAACTTTCGTTACTTGGAATGCCTCGACCCTCACGTTCGGACGCCGCAGCGGCCACAAGCGATAGGGCGAGATTTCTGCGAGCCATCGGCTCAGACGGTTGGAGTTGAAACGCCAAAAAGAAGAATTGCATTCCCTCCTGGTACCTCTTTATGGCGGAAAGTTGTATTCCAAGGGCGGTGTAGGCAGCAACGAGATTGTTGCTACAGAGCTGCAATGTGCTTCCTGTCGGTTGCAAGAGGAGCGTTTGGTTGAATTCTTCAATAGCCTTGTCCACTACGCCGAGACGTGCAAAAGCGACGCCCTGATTCAAATGAGTAATTGCCAGGTTTTCTAACGCAAGGCGATAACTCGGTTGAAGATCCAAAATCATGCGATACAAGAAAATAGCGACTTGAAAAGCAGAACGGGTTGCCGACTCATTCGCCAAGTTCATGAGCGTACCTGCAAACCGTGGCTCAATTCGAAATGCTTCGGAAAATGTAGCTCTTGCTTTCGCAATCAGCCCGTTTTGGAGCAAGAACAAACCCTGTTCGAATAACTCCTCGGCGCCGGGCACAGGTTCTCCAACGGGGGCCGATTCCGGAGCAGGCCATACAACCTCAGCTTTTTGCATTTCCGAAACGATCAGATCCGTCAAAACTCCCTCATCATCTGTCATCTCGATCAACACCGAGCTTGGGCCAGTATTTAAGATTTCAACCACGGTACCAGTTCGAGTAGGCAATCCGGTTCCTTTGCTGGGGCCCGCAATGTCCAGGAGTTTCGGATTGAGTTTTTTGTTCATAAGATTCAACCCAGCAGTTTCCGCAGTTGTTCTTGGTGACTTACATCAATATAACAAGTTATCAGTACAGGTACTTCCAATTGCTCCGTTTTGAACAACCACGCTACGGTCACAACTGCTGGTCGCCCGTTTATACCAACAATCTCATGATGTGTTACCCATCGGCTGCCGTAATCGGAATCCTCATTCTTTATTGCCGGTGCACGCACCAAAGTCTCTTTTATGATCTCAGCAAAAGCGGTGGCATGCTTGCGTTCAATGCCTAACATTGCCTTGAAGACCCTTGCCTTATTCTGCCCTTTAGGATGATCGGGGTTGAGGACATAATCCCTCAATTTTTCAATTGCAATAACAGCATGCTCGAGATTTGGCAAAAGCTGCCCAGGCAAGGTTTTCGCTCTCTCGACGCGCCATCTTGCAGAGGTCCTGGGCGTCCCTCAAAATATTAACAGTCCGGGGCCCTCGGGTAAAAGGTAGGTGGTTCTGGTTTGACACCAACAGGGCGTGTGCCCACCCTTGTGGCTTCTTATTTCTATCTGCCTGCACGATCCTTCCGGCCAAGGAGCACTAAGAACACTGCACGATTCTTCGATCCGAAAACCACTGTGCGAAAACGAACGGTCCGGAGAAGTAGGTTTGTCAAGGTGTTCGAAAACGAACAGCGGGGCGGTGTGGCGTTGTCAAGATGGCCTATTTCGCGTGGTTTGTTTGCGGAATTTTGTTGACCCGTTACCTGGTTTTCGCCTATAGTTCGTAATAGTTCGACCGAGAGCGGCGTCGGCGGGGAGACCCCAAAAGGCCTGCAACCAGAAGTTGGCTTTTAGCTTTTATTTGTGAGCTGCTTTCGCCCTTCACTTTCTGAAGCGTCTTACGCCCTAGTTGCGCCCAAATGGAAACATCCGTAAATAGCTGAAAATACAGGTCGAAATGCCTGTAGCCGTGAAGTCATCTGAATCGGAGCCACCCAGAGCTGGGTGGCATTTTTATTGGGAGAAAGCTTTCCTGGAGAAAACCATGACAAAAGAAGAAGTGATTGCTGCCATCAATGAATGCGCGGCCAAGCTGGGCCATGCACCCACCAGCACGGAGCTGCGGAGATATGTGAACGTCAACAAATACGATATCCGGAAGACTTTTGGCACGCATGTGAAAGCGCTGGATGCCTGCGGGATGGAAGCACATGGCGCCGGGTATGAAGTGAAGCTGAAAACCCTGTTCCTGGGTTGGGCGGAGGTCGTCCGCGGGCTGGGTAAGGTGCCCACAATGGAGGAGTATGACAAGAGGAGCAAGAACAGCGTGCGTCCGCTGATACGGCGTGCGGGAAGCTGGACCCGCGTACCGTTGCTCATGATGGAATTTGCCAAACGGGAAGGGCTGGAAGGGGAGTTTGAAGATGTACTGGACATCGTGGCGACGCATTTTCAGCTCGCCAGGGCGAGAAATCGGACATCTGGGCCATCCAAAGACATGCTTCTGCGTCCCAGAATTATGGTTGGCCAGCCCATGTATGGGGAACCTCTGCTTGATTCCCCGCTGACGTGCGCTCCGATCAACGAGATGGGCGTGGTGTTGCTGTTTGGCGGTGTGGCCCGCCAGTTGGGTTTTTACGTGACCCGCGTGCAAGCGGAATTTCCCGATTGCGAAGCCTTACGCCGGGTAGAGCGCGACCGGTGTCAGCGGTCGAGGATTGAGTTTGAATACGAAAGCCGAAATTTTCTGTTCCATGGTCATCCGCTGACGGAGTGCGATTTGATTGTGTGCTGGAGCCATAACTGGGAGGACTGTCCGCTGGAGGTGCTGGAGCTGAAGAGCGTGGTGGGAAGAGCGGGAATTTTGCCGCAGATCGGTGCAGATGAACGCTGATCAGAAAGGAGATTGCCAAAATCGCCGAAAGTGCCAAAGTGAAAACCAAACACCTACCACGGAGAGACAGAGACACGGAGCAGAGCAAGAGTTTTGCAGCAGATCAGCGCAGATAGGCGCTGATCAGAAAAAGTGCAAAATTACCGAGCTATCGTTTCTCCAGCACAGGCATTGCCACCGATTCCGCCAAGACGATGCGTTCGACGCGCATTATGGCTGCCAGCCCAGCAAAGACCAAGATGGTGGAAACCCAGAGAGGGACATATGGGAAGACCCAGAACTGCAGTACGATAATCCCCACTCCAGCAAGAGCAGCCAGGAGGTAACGCCTGGATAAATCAAAGCGCAGGAGGCTACCGCAAGATTCACAAAACCAGCGCGCCCAAATCCCTGGAGAGAGGTTCATGCGTGACCAAGAAACCCGATGACCACATGCGGGACAGCTGTGTGGGTGGAATTGCGGTTTCATAATCGCAGATTCTACAACATGGCCGCCAAGAATTCAGCCTAAACCAATGCAAGCTAATAGGCTAAAGATGGGCGCAGGTCAGATTGAGTGATTTGCTAATTGTGATTTTCAGGAAGTCAAAAATCGCTAATCACCAATCTAAAGAGACCGCCAATTCGTCGAGGCAGATGATCTCTCGCGCAAAAACCAATTACAATAAAGGATTCAACCTCACTCGTCGGACCCGGCTGGGTGCCGTTCCGGCGCGCAGCGGCGGCGATCAAGCGCATGCGGGGACGAGAGCTGGCAGCGGTAAGCAAGAGCAGGGAATCGGGTAAAAATGGCTGTATCTGAAAACGCGAAGGTATCTGAAAAGGTATCGGAAAAAGAAAACATCATCGTCCGCGGCGCGCGCGTGCACAACCTCAAAAACATTGACTTTGAGATTCCGCACAACGCGCTGACGGTGGTGACCGGCGTCTCCGGGTCGGGCAAGAGTTCGCTGGCCTTTGACACGATCTATGCCGAAGGCCAGCGGCGCTACGTGGAGTCGCTTTCGGCCTATGCGCGGCAGTTTCTGGAGCGCATCGAAAAGCCGGACGTGGACCTGATTGACGGCATCGCGCCGGCGATCGCAATCCGGCAGAAGAACTCCACGCGCAATCCGCGCTCCACCGTGGCCACGGCCACGGAGATCTATGACTACCTGCGACTGCTCTATGCCCGCGTGGGCCGGACCTTCTGCCGCAACTGCGGCCAGGAAGTAAAGAAAGACACGGTCGACGAGGTGGCGCAAACGGTGCTGGCTCTGGGCGAAGACACGCGGCTGAATGTGCTCTTTCCGGTACAGCCGGCAGTGGCGGCGCCGGCGCAGAGAAGCAAGGACGGCCGCAAAAAGAAGACCGCGAAAGCAGCCGCGGTCTCAGAGACCGCCGTGGCGGCGCTGCGCGAGCGTCTATTTGATCTGCGAAAGAAGGGTTTCAACCGGCTCTTTCAGAACGGACAGATTTTTGAGTTTTCCACGCCGGAGTCGTTGCTGGATATCGATTTCAGCCAGCCACTCTATGTTCTTGTGGACAGAATCGTTGTCGCGGCGGACCAGCGGTCGCGCATTGTGGACGCCCTGGAGACGGGCTATCGCGAGGCGGGAGAGACGGTGTTTGAATCTGCTCCGCGCGAAGGCGAGACCATCCGGCAGTGGCGCTTCTCACAGCGGTTCGAATGCAAGAACTGCCAGATCAAGTATGAAGAGCCGGAGCCGCCGCTGTTTTCGTTCAACAATCCTTACGGCGCGTGTCCACGCTGCCAGGGGTTCGGCAACACCATTGATTTCGACCTGAATCTGGTGATCCCGGACGTGACCAAGACGCTGGGCGAAGGCGCGATTGAGCCGTGGACCAAGCCGAAGTATCGCACGTTCCAGACCGAGCTGCGGAAGTTTGCCAAGCAGAGCGGCGTGCCTTTTGACGTGCCATGGCAGGACCTGGACACGGAGCAGCAGCGGCTGGTGATGGAAGGCGAAGGCAAGTTTCCCGGCCTGCAGGGCTTCTTCGCCATGCTGGAGCGGAAGAAATACAAGCTGCATGTGCGGGTGTTTCTGAGCCGGTATCGGGGGTATGCGCAGTGTCCGGAGTGCGGCGGCGGGCGGCTGCGGGCGGACGCATTGCAAGTGAAGATCGAAGGCAAGAACATACGCGAGCTGACGCAGCTCACGGTGGAGCAGGCGGCGGAGTTTTTCAAAAAGCTGAAGCTCTCGCGCGAACAGGCGGAGATCGCGGGAAAAATCCTGGAACAGATCCAGGAGCGGCTGAAGTTCCTGAACGATGTGGGCCTGGAGTATCTGACGCTGGACCGGTTGGCGTCGACGCTGAGCGGCGGCGAGGCGCAGAGAATTCAGCTGGCTACGTCGCTGGGGTCGCGGCTGGTGGGCGCGCTGTACGTGCTCGACGAACCTTCGATCGGACTGCACAGCCGTGACACCGAGCGGCTGGTGACGATCCTGCATGAGCTGAGAAATTTGGGCAACACGATCCTGGTGGTGGAACACGATGCCGAGGTGATGCGCGCAGCGGATCGCATCCTGGATTTGGGGCCGGGCGCGGGCGAAAACGGCGGACGCGTGATGGCGTCGGCCAAGTACGATCAGATTAAGAAGATGCCGCAGTCGCTGACGGGAAGATATCTGAATCAGGAGCTGCGCATACAGGTCCCGCAGAACCGGCGCAAGCCGGGCGTGCCGATGATCCGCGTTGAAGGCGCGCGTGCCCACAATCTGAAAAATATCAATCTGGAAATTCCTCTGGGCATGCTGGTGGCGATTACCGGAGTGTCGGGGTCGGGGAAGTCTACGCTGGTGCATGACGTGCTGTATCAGGCCCTGGCGGCGGAGAAAGGCATCACCGCGGGTCCGGGGCCGGCAGCCAGCGGCTTCAAACGCGTTACCGGCGGCCAATATATTGCCGACGTGGTCCTTGTGGATCAATCGCCCATTGGCCGGACGCCCCGCAGCAATCCCGTGACTTATATCAAAGCGTTTGACACCATCCGCGAAGTGTTCGCGTCCGTTCCGGAAGCCCACAAGCACGGTTATGGGGCGGGTCATTTCTCGTTTAATATTCCGGGCGGTCGCTGTGAGACGTGTCAAGGTGATGGGACCGTGACGGTGGAGATGCAGTTTCTTGCCGACGTGGAGCTGGTTTGTGAAGATTGCAAAGGCACGCGCTACAAGCCGGCGATCCTCGACGTGCGCTATAAAGGAAAAAATATTCATGAAGTCCTGAATCTCACGGTGCGCGAAGCTCTGCAGTTTTTCTCCGGACATCCGAAGATCACGGACAAACTGCGCGTGCTGGAAGAAGTTGGCTTGGGTTATCTGAGGTTGGGACAGTCCGCGACCACGCTGAGCGGCGGCGAGGCGCAGCGCATGAAACTGGGGGCGCACCTGGTTCCAACGGGCCGTGCGCAGGGCTTCGATCCCGCTACGCCGGAAGAAAAAGAGCAGCGCAAGAAGGCCCGCGCGGGCAAGGGAGCACTCTACATCTTTGATGAGCCCACCACGGGGCTCCATTTTGATGACGTCAGCAAACTGCTGGCCGCATTCCGCAAGCTGATTGATGCCGGAGGATCGGTGCTTTGCATAGAACACAATTTAGATGTGGTCAAGACTGCTGACTGGGTCATCGACCTCGGTCCTGAAGGCGGAGGCCGCGGCGGGCAGGTTGTTGTGGCGGGGGCCCCGGAAACCGTGGCAAAATCAGCAAAATCGTATACCGGAAAGTGGTTGGCGCGCATCTTAAAGAACGAGAACTCTGAATCCAATGGGCATCAATAGGGTCATCGCGGCTGCGGTGCTGGCAGGCTGCGCCATGCTTATGGTGGCACAGACGCGTCCACAGCAAAAGGCGCATCCGCGGCCATCTGCTGAAGAGAGCTCGCCCGATGATCTGAAAGACGCTGAATCTCTATTGCAGCGGCAGCAATACCAAGAGGCGGAAGAAAAGCTGCTAGCGCTGGTACAGAAGCGGAGTGAGAATCCGCAGGCGTGGTTCGATCTGGCATTTGCGCAGAGTCATCTGGGTAAGAACGCGGACGCGATCGCCGCCTACAGGAAAGCCACAGAGCTGGATCCAAAATGGTTTGAGGCGCAGCAGAACCTTGGACTGGCGTTGGCGAAGTCTGGCGACTTTGCCGCTGCTACCGCCGCATTGAAGACGGCAATCACGCTCAAGCCGACCGTGGGCGGCCAGCAAGCTCTGGCAGGAGCATGGTTGTCGCTGGCGCAGGTCACCGAAGGCCAGCCGCAGGAGGCGCTGGCCGCGTATCAGAAAGCCGCTGAACTTGATCCCACGAACCCCGATGCGCTGCTGGGCGCCGCCCGGATGGCGGAGCGCTCCGGCAACCTTGCCGCTGCCGAGCAACAGTATTTGAAACTTGCTGAGGCCGGGAATAATGAGAGCCTGGAGCGCCTCATCGGGCTCTACCTCAAACAGAAACGCTATGCCGACGCCGAAACCTGGCTGCACAAGTATATGACTGCCAATCCGCAAAACGCCGCAGCGCAACTTCAGTTGGGGAAGCTCCTGGCCGCCGAGGGAAAAACGCAGGAGGCGATTGCTGCATTGGAGCCTGTTTACAAGACATCTCCAGACCAAAAGCTCGCTCGTGAGTTGGCAAGTCTGTACCTGGAAACCAAACAATACGCTGCGGCGGCAACTCTTTTGCAACGCCTGGTTCAGCAGGCCCCTGAAGACGCGCAGCTTCACTTTGATTATGGCTCCGCCCTGCTGCACCAATTAAAATATCCTGAAGCTCAGGCAGAGTTGCTCAAGACGGTCCAGCTCAAGCCCGGCTTCGCGGACGCCTATTTCGATCTGGGCTACGCGGCGCAGCAAAACAAGAATTACGAGCTGGCCATCCGGGCGCTGGATGCGCGTGCAAAACTTCAGCCGGAAACGCCGGCCACGTACTTTCTGCGGGCCACAGCGTACGATAGTTTAAGGATGTACAAACCCGCGGCGGAAAACTATAAGCTCTTCCTGGCGGCTGCGGGGGGCAAATTCCCCGACCAGGAATTTCAGGCGCGGCACCGTCTCAAGGCGATACTACCGGACTAAGCATGCGAAATACTGTTCCCATCGTGATATTGCTTCTGCTGGCCCTCGCGGCGCGGGCTGAAGATAAGACCGTCGAGCAACTGAAGACCGAGGCCGAGCGCGCCGACAGCGGCCAGCAGGGCCGGCTCTATGCCGAAATCGCGGACCGGCTGGTCACCGTCGCCGACAAACAGTTTACTGACGGCGAGTCCGTAAAGGGTCACTCCACGGTGCAAGAGATACTGGCCTACGCCAACAAGGCGCACGATCTTGCTATCCAGACGCGCAAGAAGATGAAGGAAACGGAGAAGGAGCTGCGCCAATGCAGGCGTCGCCTGGAAAATATGCGGCGCACCTTGGCCGCAGAGGATCGTCCCGCCGTCGAGGATGTGGAGAAGCAGCTGGAACAGCTCACGGAAAGCCTCCTGGAATCCATGTTCGCTCCGCCCAAGAAGGACAAAAAATGAAGATCGCAACCAAAGTAGTTTTCCTGTTGCTGCTGCTGGGCCTGACCGCCGCCGCGAAAAGACGTGATCCCCTGACTGAGGCCGAGGCCGATCAGCTCCGCGAAGTGGCCATGGAGCCGTACAAGCGCATCAAGCTGTTGGTCAAGTTTACTGAGGCGCGGCTGTCGGCCATTGACCAGGTCCGCTTGGACCCCAAGCTGGGCAGCGAGCGCGGGAAGCAGATCCATGATTTGCTGGAAGATTTCACCAATCTGATGGATGAGATCAATGACAACCTGGATCAGTACGAGGCGCGCCCCATGGATAAGGATGCGGTCAAGCAATATCACAAGGGACTGAAAGAATTGATTGAAGCCGATGGCCGTTTCGACCTGAAGCTGCAAGCGCTCAAGTCCGCGGCGGAGACCGATCCTGTAACCAAAAAGGAAGCGCCTGATTTCCGCTTCGCCCTGCAAGACGCGCAGGATGCTCTCAAGTCCAATGCTGATATGGCGCGTGAATACGTTGAAACTACCCATAACGTAAAGAATCCCCTGGAGGAGAAAAAGAAATAGCGCTTGCCTTGCCTCGAGCGGCAAAGTAACCATAGGGTTTCCTCTCTTTGCTCGGGTTACTGAAAATGACTTCGAACCTCTCCCAGATTTTTGAGCAGGCGTTTCATGAGTTGCGCCCGCGCATACCCTTGCCGGAATTTGAAGTCCGCTTCTATCGTTTTGCCAACATCAACAACACCATCCGGCTTCGCCAGGGACGCATCTTTGTCCGTCTCTCTGATCTGCTGGAAGGCGCACCGGAGACGGTGCTGTATGCCATCCTGCACATCCTGATCGCCAAGCTCTACCGCAAGCCGATTGATGCCGCCCACGCGGCCCGCTACCGCAAATTTACCGGCAGCCATGCCATGGCCGCCAAGGCGCATCTCATCCGCCAGATGCGCGGGCGCAAGCGCATTGATGGCCCCAAAGGCCAGCACTATGACCTTGATCAGATTTTTGATGAACTGAACCTGCGCTTCTTTCACGGCCTGATGGCCCGCCCGCAGATGACCTGGAGCGGCAACCATTCGCTGCGCAGCCTGGGACATTACGATCCCGCGCACAACACCATCGTCGTGAGCCGCGTCTTCGATGGCGCCCGTGTGCCGCGCTACGCCATCGAGTATCTGGTTTATCACGAGATGCTGCACCTGCGGCATCCGGTCAAGCTCCGCGGCAGCAGGCGCTCGGTGCATCCGGCAGCCTTCCGCGAAGAAGAAAAGCTGTTTCCACAATTGCAGGAAGCGCAGGAATTTCTGAAGCGCCTGGGAAATCTGGATTAGCTTTCAGCATTGTTGTACACAAGCCGAGCCTGCGTTGCATGGTCAGAGGATGGTCGTTGGATCAGCGCAGACCGAGGCCGCCATCTACAGTTAGCACCTGCCCGGTGATGAAGTGCGGCGCGGTGGCAAAGTACATCACGGCGCTGACCACATCTTGCGGCGTGCCGTTTTTTTTCATCGGCGTGTGCTCAGCTAGTCTTTTCAGCAGCGCGGTGTCCTGATGACCCTCTTCCACTTCGATCATGCCCGGAGCAACGCAGTTGACGGCAATCTCCGGCGCCAGCGCCTTCGCCATGACCTCAGTGAGCATGTGCAGCGCCGCTTTGGATGAGCAGTAATGGCCATGTGTGGCCCAGGGCTTCTGCCCGCCCAGCGATCCCATGTTGATAATGCGGCCGCGTGTACTTCGCAGCGCCGGGATCAGGCGTTGGGAAAACAGGAACGGCCCGCGCACGTTCACGGCGAATACCTCGTCCCACTGCTCCACCGTGATGTCTTCGAGCCTTGCTGTTTGAAAAACGCCGGCGTTGTTGATCAGGAGATCGATTTGGCCGAACCGTTTCAGGGCTTTGCCAACGGCCTGGTCAACGCTCGCTGGTTGCCGGAGATCGCATTCGATGGCAAGGCCCTGAACGCCCGTTTTTTCGATTTGTTGCAGCGCGTGTTTCGATTCGGCGATCGAAGAAAGATATGTAAATGCGACGTTGGCGCCGGCCCGAGCCATGGCAAGGGCAATCGCGCTCCCCAGGCGGCGGGCGCCGCCGGTGATCAAGACGGTCTTGCCTTTCAAATCGCTCACGGAAGCATTGTAAAGGTGTGAGCGCCATCCTTGAAACTCGCCGGTCACAACCTGCCGCACCAAAAACTGTCGTGTTTTCACGGTTACAGTAGCAGGTGCTTATAAAGTTAGAACATAAGAGATCTGAATGCTCCTTTGCGGTCGCAATG
Organism: Terriglobia bacterium; assembly: GCA_041488515.1. Classification (GTDB taxonomy): domain Bacteria; phylum Acidobacteriota; class Terriglobia; order Terriglobales; family Acidobacteriaceae; genus Angelobacter. The sequence continues at coordinate 11,727 of JBGPPK010000013.1, forward strand.
TTCAAGCCGCATGATACAAATCCAGTGGGTCTACCTGATAGCGAGCCGCGCGTCTGAAACTCGGACATACTGAACCCAGAGACCCCGAATCGAAGAAAGAAGGACGCTTAAATGGTTCAGGTTTCATTTTGGCAAGGCACAACCGGATATGGATCCGCCAAGCGGTCCACATCCGGCATTCTGAATTTAATCACGGTTCTGTTAGGCACTGCCTTATTGCACAGTGATGTTTCTGCTGCTGGAGAAGTTTCTGCCGGTGCTGTCCCAGGCTTTCACTGTTATAGGATGTGCACCCTTCGACAGTGCCAGCGCAATGTCAATCAGTGAAGTGTTCGACAAATGAAATGCCAGCTTGTGGTCCACATAGATCTGCATGCTGGTGATGGGCGCCGTAGATTTTGCAGCAGCCACAAAGTGAACGGGGGACTTCAAGGTTGCATTTTGCGCAGGCGAGCAGATGTTTACAGTGAAATTGTTGCTTGCTGTACAAAGTGGTGAAATCGTGGACACGAAGAAGTCATTGCGGAAATTCTTCCCCTGGCTCCATGATTTGACTTCCAGCCGGTGGTTGCCGGGTGTAAGCGGAAGGCTGGTATCGATATTGCTTCCTGATACCTCCAAGACAAGCTTAAAGTCCAGATAGATCTGACTTGCGTCCACAGGAGTGGATGAGGCGGCATGCGACACGATATGCAGAGGCGACTGGCCTGCAGCTCCATCAGCGGGACGGCACAGTGTAACCGTGTGATCGGTCGTCCTGAACAGGCATGCGCTCAAGGGTGTGGTGTTCAGCACAACGAACACGCTGCCCCCTCCGGCCGGAGGGTTGTCCTGGGTTGCGGGCAGACCGGAAATGAAAGCCAGATCGATCTTGCCGTCATGATTGAAATCTCCAACCACGGGCCGTGTAAGCCCGCCGCCAAGCGGTGCATTGATCGGAATGGTGGTCAACTGGGAGTTGGGGAAAGTTCCGTCAGCTTTCTGCTGGGCGATGATCAGAGTCATGGTTGTGGGACTCTGGCCGGCAGAGAAATCCGCCCCCACCATGACGAAATCCTTGAGACCATCACCTTTTATGTCGAAAGCCGCAGCGCCCGGCACGTCACCATCAATCTCTATACCGGCGGCCCCGCGGAAAGTGCCGTTGCCGTTGTTAATAAATGCCTGAGCGCCTATACAGGGAGAGTGACAACCGAGAAATGAGAACAACACGTCGGAAAGACCGTCCTGATCGATATCCACTGAGATCAGTTCGCGTGGCACGGAAGCTTGCCCGATTAAATGATCGGTAAAGGTCCCATCGCCATTTCCAACCAGCACGCCCCATGCGCCGATCTCCACATCGAACCCGCCGCAGCATTGAATGTAATAGAGATCATCTTTGCCGTCGTGATTGAAGTCGGCCCATGCAATCTGCGTCACTTGATACTGGTGTTCACCGGCTTCCGGCTTCTGGCCAAAAACCATGGTAACTTTCTGCGCCAGGACCGCACCTTTGCCGTCGCCCAGACTCACGTATACGGCATTGATCGGCGAGTTACTGGAGGTGGCGATATCAGGATTGCCATCGTGATTGAAATCCCCCGTGGCAATGGAGTTCGCATTGGGCGCGCCGGCGATGTCGTGATGGGACTGGAATGTTCCATTACCATTCCCAATCAGGATGGAGATGTTATGGGTGGCATCTGCCCCGCTGTTCACCACAACCAGGTCCATTTTTCCATCTTTGTTCCAGTCCACCGCGGCCAAAGCAACCGGAGAAGGCCCCGTGGCAAAGTCAACATGCGGTTGAAACGCGCCATTGCCCCTATTAATCAGAATAGAAACACTATTAGAGCTGTTATTGACTGTAGCCAGATCGGGAATGTGGTCGCCGTTAAAGTCGGCAACAATCAGCTGCGCAGGTCCCGAGGCGACTGAATAGCTTTGCGTAGTAAAACTTTGGCCGGAAAAGGCCAGTGGGATAAAGAGACAAAATGCGATCAGAAGGAGGCGCTTCATAATTTAACTCCGTTCAGGGGAAGCAGCTCGCATTGTGGGATGTACTTACTGGTAAACAGGGTTGCTGCTGAACAAGGCCACTAAAATTATTTAGCGCTTCATCACGCTGGAAAGCGGCCCGTTACGGTGTCTTGGGAAGTTCGCGCCAGATCCCTCTCAATGTGGTGTTCGTGCCAGAGACGGAGTGGCTTCGTTCTGAAATCGTTCCGCGATACGTTTGTCTCGCCGGTTGACGCCCGGCACGTCCCAATTGAAATCCTCCGGCCGTTCATCGCTTTCCTCGAGAGGACTGTAGAGGTCGCGGCTTGCGACAACCATCTGCTCTCCGTGTCGAATGCGCTACGCGCACTGAACGCGGAGGGCAAATTCGCCAACTTCGCTCTCTTCGCCGTGACTGCCCTGGGCGGTCTTGCGCGGGTCAAACTGAAATCATTCCAGATCAGCCGCACGGCCTGACGACCACAGCGGCTGGCCAATCAATACTTCAAGTGCCTCTTGAATCTGCGTCCTCATCGCTGAACATGGTAAAGCAATGCCGAAATTGGCCAAGCCAACCCGGAACCGGCAAGCTGCGCCGTGAATCTTTTGCTTGTTTCCTTCTATCCAATGACGGTATGAGCGGCAAACCCTATTTGATCTCTTTCCCCGGGCCGGTAGCGCAGACTGGCTCGGCCTACGCCTCCGAAACGGAGGCCATGGACGCTTATTCGCGCGTTGTGACCACCGTGGCGGAATCGGTGAGCCCGTCGGTGGTCCGCATCCAGGTTGAAAACAAGCAGGGCCGCGGCGGCAGCGGTTCCGGTTTCATCTTTACCCCGGATGGATTCATCCTGACCAACAGCCACGTTGTCCGCGGCGCCGAAAAAATTACGGTATGGACGCCCGATTCTGGCGACTTTAAAGCCCAGTTGATCGGCGAAGATCCGGACACGGACCTGGCGCTGGTGCGGATCGATGCGCCTGCCTTGCACGGCGTGAAGCTGGGTGATTCGCGCAGGATCCGCGTGGGGCAACTGGTGGTGGCCATCGGCAACCCTTATGGTTTTCAGTACACGGTCACGGCGGGTGTGGTCAGCGCGCTGGGACGCAGCTTGCGCTCGCAGTCAGGGCGACTGATTGAAGATGTGATCCAGACTGACGCGGCGCTGAATCCGGGCAACTCCGGCGGGCCGCTGGTGAATTCCCTGGGCGAGGTCGTGGGCGTGAATACGGCCACAATTCTGCCGGCGCAGGGGCTTTGTTTTGCGATCTCCATCAATACCGCGCAATTTATCGCCAGCAAGCTGATCCGCCACGGACGTGTGCGGCGGAGCTACATTGGGGTGCAGGCGCAGACGGCCCCGCTGAACCGCAACATTGCACGGCACTACGATCTAAAGGCTTCGACGGGCGCGCTGGTCCTCTCGGCCGAGCCGGGGAGTCCGGCGCAGCGCGCGGGACTGCAAGCAGGAGACGTGATTGCCATGCTCGAAGGTGAGGTGGTGGAAGGCGTGGACGTGCTCCATCGTCTGCTGGACGAAGAGAGGATCGGGGTGCCAACGCGCCTGCTAGTTCTGCGCGGCGCGCGCAGATTGGAAATCACGGTAATGCCGGAAGTGCGGCCAAGCTGATTTTCGTCGTTTTTTCCGGCGGATGAGAAAAAAACGCCATCGCCAAGCCAAAGGATCTTGCAAAGACTAAAGCCCAAAGAGTTCCCTCAGCCGTTTGGTCTGGGCGCGGCTTACTGGGATTTCGGTTTGCTTGCGATCGTCCATACGGAGCTGGTAGGAACTCTTGAACCAGGGCACCACTTCCTTGATCCGGTTGATGTTGACCACAAACGAGCGGTGCGCGCGCCAGAACGTATCCGGATCGAGCCCTTCCAGCAATTCTTCAAGTGTGCGGCAATTGGACTGGCCCTCAAGATTCGTGGCGACCACGCTGATGATGCCATCTTCAATGGAAGCGAAGCAGAGGTCTTTCTGGTCGACCAGGAGCAGCCGTCCCGCGCTGCGAAGAAGGACTTTGGAATTTTGCGGGCGCTGGGATTCGAGCAGCTTTACCAGGGTATCGAGCTTTTCCGCGCCGGCAGATGCGCCTTGCAATCGTTTGCGCGCCTTCTCCACGGCCTGGCTGACGCGTTTCTTATCAAATGGTTTAAGGAGATAGTCTATAGCGTTGACTTCAAAGGCCTTTACGGCGTATTGATCGAAGGCGGTTGCGAACACGATTTGAGGCAAAGGAAGTTTCTTATCCAGCAGCTTTTTCAGCACGCCAAAGCCGTCAAGCCCAGGCATTTGCACATCGAGAAAAAGTAAATCTGGTGAAAATTCCTTGATCAGATTCACGGCCTCCAGTCCGTTGTGCCCCTGGGCCACCACGGTCAGATCGCCCACCGATTTGAGCAGGTAGCTCAGCTCGTCGCGCGCGAGTTGTTCGTCATCCACGATGACGACAGAAAGAGTCACGGCCTTAATCCCCGTTCACCAGTATAGAGGCTGCTTCAGACTACCTCAATAAGGATGAGGCAATTAGGTTGCAAGGCTCTAAAAAAAATGACGCCACCGAATGTCGATTCCCGCCGGCTCGCGCGTCGTTACGGTGAGTAGGAACGAAAGAGGTTCCTGCTGGCGATCTTATGAGGAGGAAGCAATGAGCAACACTCGATCAATTTCAATCTGGATGACAGGCGCTCTGGCGGCGGCAGTGATCTGGCTGGGGCTGGCCGGCACCGTGGCGCAAGCCGCCGACAAGCCGGACACCAATGCCGCCGCGGCCTTCAACAAACTGAAGACTCTTGCCGGAAGCTGGGAAGCCACCAGCGAACGCGGCAAAGTGACCAGCTCTTATGAGGTGATTTCCAACGGAAGCGCCCTGGTGGAGCACATCAATGTTCCGGGCGAAGGCGCGATGTTGACCGTGTACCATCTTGACGGCAATCGCCTGGTGCTGACGCACTACTGCACGGCGGGTAATCAGCCGCATATGCAGGCGGAGGCATACGATCCGGCGAGCAACCAACTGGCGTTCAACTTTGCCGGCGGCGGCAACCTGGGCGATACGAATGCCGGTCACATGCATAACGTCCTGTTCAAGTTCGCCGGCGCCGATGCATTCACCGCCAATTGGACCTTCCAGGAAAACGGCAAGCCCCGCTTTGTGGAGAACATTGAATATCACCGCGTAAAATGAGCTTGCGCGACATTTCTTTTGCGGGAGCGCGTCTGGAGCAACCTAACGCGCTTCCTTCGCCAACGGCTCTGATGAGGAGAAACCCATGCGTTACATGTTATTGATTTACACGCGGGAAGACGCGATGGCCCGCGGTTCGCAGGAAGAGAAGCAGCAGGTGATCAACGGACATATCGCCGTGATGCAGGAAACGCGCGCCCGGGGCGTGCTGGAATCCGGTGAGCCGCTGGCCAAAACCAGCGCGGCCACTACCGTCCGCATGCAAAATGGCAGCCCGATTATTACCGACGGCCCGTTTGCCGAGACCAAAGAGCAGCTGGCCGGCTATTACATTCTTGACTGCAAAGATATTAATGAAGCAATCGGCTGGGCGGCGAAGATTCCCACGGCATGCGGAGGCCAGCAGGGCTGTGTTGAGATTCGTCCCTTGCAGGCCGTTCCCGTCAGCGAAAACGTCTCACAAATGGCGCAGAGCGCACCCGCTCGCAATGGATGAGTTCGGCAACACCATCGAATCTGTTTTCCGTCAGGAATCGGGCCGCATCCTTGCCACGTTGATCCGTATCTCCGGATCTTTTGACCGGGCGGAAGAAGCGATGCAGGAAGCGTTTGCGACCGCCGTCGCCAACTGGCCGGTAAAGGGCGTGCCCGAGAATCCCGGCGCATGGATCACCTCCGTGGCGCACCGCAAACTTGTGGACCACAGCCGGCGCGAGCGTACGCGGCGGGAGAAGCAAGGGCCACTCGCGTATGAAACACCGACGGCATACGAATTGGATATGACCATGGCTGACGAGGAGGCAATCTCGTTTCCTGACGACCGGCTGCGTCTCATCTTTACCTGCTGTCATCCGGCGCTGCACCAGGAAGCGCAGGTGGCGCTGACGCTGCGCACGCTGGGCGGGCTGACCACGCCGGAAATCGCCCGCGCGTTTCTTCTGCCTGAGCCGACTCTGGCGCAGCGGCTGGTCCGCGCCAAGCGCAAAATCAGCGATGCCCACATTCCCTACGAAGTTCCTCCGCGGGCGCAGCTCCCGGAGCGGCTCAGCTCGGTGCAATCCGTGATCTATCTGGTATTCAATGAGGGATACTCGGCCACCGCGGGCGATTCGCTGATTCGCCGCGAACTGTGCTCGGAAGCGATCCGCCTGGGGCGCACACTCTGCGAGCTTCTGCCGGACGAACCAGAGAACCTTGGCCTGCTCGCGCTCATGCTGCTGCACGACTCACGCCGCGACGCGCGCATGGACAAACACGGCAAGCTCGTTACCCTGGAAGAGCAGGACCGTTCGCTCTGGGACCCTGAACGCATTCGCGAAGGCGTTGCTTTGCTCCACCGCGCCCTGCGCGTGCGGCAAGCCAGCACGTATCAGTTGCAGGCCGCCATCTCGGCCATCCATGCCCAGGCGGCGTCACCGGCCGAGACCGACTGGCAGGAGATCGCGGCGCTTTACCAGGAGCTGATGCGGCGCGTCCCTTCTCCCATTGTCGCTTTGAATCACGCTGTCGCCGTAGCGATGAGCGAAGGCCTGGAGCGCGGGCTGGCGCAGATCGATCAGGTCGGCGCGTCGGGCCAACTGGAGGAGTACCACCTGTTTCACGCGGCGCGGGCAGACATCCTGCGGCGCCTCGGACGCAGGACAGAATCGGCCGAAGCCTATGCTGCGGCCTTGCGGTTTGTGACCAATAAAGTTGAGCAGGAGTACCTGCGCGACCGCCTGAAGCAGGTGGCGCAGTAGTTTAGCTGTTTCTCTCCACAATAAAATCCGGGATGGAGAGCAGTGCGCGTTTGATTTCCGAATCGGGGAACGAGCAGATGGCTTTGCGCGCGGCCTCAGCATGCCTGGCTGCGGCGTCGTAGGCGTAAGGAATGGAGCCATAGCGGTCCAGCATTTCCAGGATCTGTTCGTGTTTCACGCTCACAAAAGCTCGCTCTTCCAGGACGGACTCCACCAGCTTGCGCTCTGCCGGGGTGCACTGCTGCAGCGCGTGGATCACCGCCATGGTGACCTTTCCCTCGCGCAGGTCGCTGGCCACGGGCTTGCCCAGCACTTCTTCTGAAGCGGTAAGGTCGAGCACGTCGTCCACGATCTGGAAGGCCAGGCCCAGGTTGCGCCCGTATTCTCCCAGGCGTGCCTCCTGCTCGTCCGTCGCGTTGCCGATAATCGCGCCCAGCCGCGTGGAAACTGAAAACAGGCAGGCGGTCTTGCGGAAGATCAGGTCGAAGTGCTCTTCCAGTGAGATGGTCTTGCCCAGCTTTTCCATCTGCAACAGTTCGCCCTCAACCATCTGCTGGGTCAGATCGATAAGAACGTCCAGCACACGGAAGTTGCGCTCCTGCACCGCGATCTTGAAGGCCTGCATGTAGAGCCAGTCGCCGGCGAGTACGCATTTTGAATTGCCCCAAACGGTGTTGGCGGCCGGGCGTCCGCGCCGCGTCCTGGCTTCGTCAATAATGTCATCATGGACCAGCGTGGCGGTGTGAAGCATTTCCACCACGGCCCCAAGCCGGACGGCGCTCTTTTCATTGTTGGGGAAAAGTTTTGCCGCGAGCAGCAGCAGCACCGGTCGTATCCGCTTGCCTCCGCCCGCGCGCAGGTGCTCCCCGATGTCGGTAATGGCGCGCACGCTGGAAACCGTGTCGCGCCCGAATTCCCGCTCAATGGCGGCAAGATCGTCGCGCAGCAGTTCAAAAACTTCTTTGGCGGTAGTGGTGGCGGGTAAGCTCAAAAGTGTCCTTAATTCCGGTAATTCGTGAACTGCATGTCGATGCCAAAGTCGCGGCTCTTCAGCAGCGCAATGATCTCCTGCAGCGCGTCGCGATCTTTCCCGCTCACGCGCACGGTGTCACCCTGGATCGAGGCCTGCACTTTTTTCTTGGAGTCCTTGATCGCCTTCACGATCTCTCGTGCCTTCTCGATGGGGATCCCCTGCTGCATGCTGACCTTTTGCCGGACCGTGGACCCAGCCGCCGGTTCCACCGTGCCGTAGGAGAGCGCTTTGATGGGCACGCCGCGCTTCACCAGCTTGCTCTGCAGAATGTCGGTCACCGCCTTCAGCTTATAGTCATCGGCCGAGGTGAGGATCAGGGCCTCTTTGCCCTCCAGTTGAATGTCGGACTTTGAGTCCTTCAGGTCAAACCGCGTATGGATCTCCTTGAGCGCGTTCTGAATCGCGTTGGAGACCTCTTGCAGGTCCACTTTGCTGACGATGTCAAAAGAGTTTTCTGCTGCCATGCCTTATTAGCTTACTACACCGAGGCCACTGAAACGATTGATGTTACAGGGAGCGAGTTGGCGGAACGCGGCAAAGAACGGCAAAGCACGCAAACAGGACGCAAACTGAATGATGAGGCAGCTTCATGAAAAGCCAAACCTCAATCAATTCTGCACCAGCCTCTCTGGCCAGTCCAGATCGTCAGGCGCTATTCCCGGTAGGCGAATTGCAGCTTTCAGTTTGGGCCTTCCGCACTGAAAGACTGTTGTCGCCGCTCATTTCAACCGGCCGGAACGGCTTGGGAGGACATCAGGCCGTCGGTTCGCCGGGAGCACTGCACTTACACCGGGCTTTCAATGAACTGAATTTGGCCCACTGGCTAATCCATTCTGAATCGCAAGGAAAGCCCCAGGACGTCCACGAGCCAATTCTGATAACCAAGCAGAGCTTTCTCCTCGCCGGTTTCGCAGAGTGGCACGCCGCGGTATCTATCTTTTCATTTTTTCCATCAGAGTTGCAGGACGTGCAAAAATGATCAATCGTCCCGGCGCGGGTTCTTTAACAAAACTGCTGCAAGTGTTAGGCGGCGCCAAGCCTTTGGATATATTTCATCGACGCTGAAACTATTTTGGTTTGGGACTTGCTGACAAAGAGTTCGACCGTCCACCCATGGCTGTAGCCAAAGAGCCTTGGAGGAATCAAGGCTTAGAGTGCCATTCCTTCCTTATCGGTGGTAAGTTCCACATGGGCTGCATGAGTTTTTACGTCGTCTCTGGACATACCGGTAAATATCAAAAGACGTTGATGTGCCAATGCCTTTCCATTGCATCCATCAATCGCCTGCACTGTAATTTCCAATCTCTTCACCGCGAGAGCATCCTGTGCGACACCGGCTTTGCTACACACCAGAACGCTGGATAAAGCTAATACGATAGTGTAAACATTATTCATGAGATAGTCCTTTCCTCGGTTCTAACACTGCTTCCGGTGAGCACCGTGGTTCCTAACATCTATGAAGAAGTGAATTATCGCTCCTAAGGGAGCATGCCACGTAGAGTAAGCGGAATTGGGCTAAAGACAAAATGTCTGGCAATATCGTTCAGATCCGTTGTTCCGTGGAAGAGTTCATTGACCGTTGGGCCCAGCACATCCTCAAGCGGTACCAGCACGCGGTTCGGTACTTTGGACTATTCGCTCCCAGAGCTGTGAGCCAGATATTCGACTTCATTTTTACCGCTATAGGCCAAAAGCGCCAGCCAAGGCCAACCCTCCTCGCTGGGCAGATTCCCGCAAGCAACTAACTGGCCGGGACCCACTTCTTGACTCGACTGGTCAGCGGAGGCGTTGGGTACGGCGACTCGCGCCGCAAGCACAGTAGTAATCCAGAATTCAGAGGTTATCATTTCTACATCTGCCTCTGACATTGCAGCAATACCTCTCCTCTGCTGGGGAGGTGGGTTGTAGAATTGATTCGCGTCCCACCAAACCCATTGGATCTCGGCTCAATTTGGCGCAACATAAAAGTTTTGATTTTCTAGTGATCAAGGTATGGCCCTGCTGGATCGGACAGCTTTTACGCTTCGCCGTGCTTCCACATGGCCGAGGAATACAGGAAAACTGTGCTAGCCGAAAGGTTCGTATGTGTGTCTGGCACCGTCCAGAACCAAAATGGGATCGTGCATCTCAAAGCAATTCGTCCGTTTTCGGTCAGCCTCGCCGAAATATCCCCTCATGGGCTTCATTAGTGAGTGACAACTCTACTATCGAGAAAGCCATCGTGGTTGCTATGCGGGTGACCATGGCTCCGTGTTCACTTCCGCTAATTCCCGCTTAGATGCTGTTTTGATCATAGTTTTACACAAGCAACTCTGTCCGCTTTAAATACTAGTTCAAGAGGAAAAAATACCTAGACAACCCTTTATTGTATGTTTTTGTAAAGGGATAATATTGTGCTTGCTTTCCTATCAGCTCTCGAAGAGAATACTTCGTTTTCAAGACAGCTTAGTTAATTCTAATTCGGAGTAATAGAGCTAATCTATTATGAAAGTGCGCATCCCTACCGCAACTAGTCCGAAGAGGAACAGCGCAAGAAAAAGGTTCGTAATGAACAAAATACTATCCGTCTTATGGGTATTACTGCTCGCGGAGTGTTTTCTGGGTAGCATCGCCATAGCCCAGTCCAATTCTTGTGTTGCTTCGGTGCAATCCTGCATCTATAGCGACCCTAATAACCCGAACGGCATTATTGTAAGCCCCCCCGTGCCCCCACACCGGGACCAATGCGTGACAACAGGTCCCGGCTGTGCCATATGCACTACAGCAATTTATGCTTGTCCTCCGCCGAACGCTGCGAACGAGGTATGCCCTTTTTGCAACGGAGGCAGGACAGCACAGTCGAGTCCAATCGACTTGGCAACAGGAAATGTTTATGTGTCGCAGGCTGACATAAGCGTGCCTGGATTGGGCGGAGGTCTTAGCCTGGCGAGGACCTGGAACAGCCTGGCTCCTTCGATCCAGAGCTCGTTTCCCAGCATGTTTGGATCGAATTGGCGATCGACCTACGAAGAACGGATCATCTTTAACAGTGGTGATGGGTATGTGAAATATGCGCGCGCGGACGGCAGTGTTTGGTCGTTCGGTTTTTCATCGGCGGATACGCAGCTCACATTCAAGACCGCCGCGCCCAGAAATGACGGCTCGACTTTGATCACAGGCACGAACTACTACACACTTACCGCGAAGAGTGGTGAAAAGAGACTGTTCGACAACACTACGGGGGCACTGCTTTCGATCATTGACCGCAACGGCAATACCACGCAGCTCACCTACGATACTTCCAATCGGCTTGTAACCGTCGCTGACCCTGCCGGGCGCCATCTGTATTTTGGCTATGCGAGCGGGTCGAGCAGTTTAGTCACGGCGGTGACTTCCGACATTGGGATCACAATGTCCTACTCCTATGATGCGCAGGGCCGGCTGGCCCAGGTCACGAAACCGGACACCACGACCGTCTCGTTTACGTACGACGCACAATCCCGGATCACGGCGGTAAAAGATCCGGACGGCAAAGTGCTTGAGTCGCATACCTATGACGCAGCAGGTCGAGGCTTATCGTCCTCTCGAGCCAACGGGGTAGGTAGCGTAACCGTAACTTATCCGCAATGAATCGTTTCACAAGTTAGGGCCTTGGGTTGGATGGCTCGCGTCACGTGTGCGCTGAACATACTTGCTGCTTGGAGGAAATGTGAATTTTCGGCGATTCTTGGTTTTGATATTCGTGTTGGTTGCTGCGGTCCTTTCTTATGCCACCGCTCCACAGGTAACGAGCACGAACCCGACTACGGGGGCGACGGGCACGCAAGTACAGATCAACGGCAGCGGTTTTGGAGCGACGCAAGGAGCAAGCACGGTCAAGTTCAACGGCTCTTATGTGGCCACAGTCGTGAGTTGGTCGGACACACAGATTGTCGCTACTGTTCCTGCGCAGGCCTTCACCGGACAAATACTGGTGACCGTAGGCGGGGTGAACAGCAATCAAACGGTGTACTTCAACGTGCCCGCGCCGCAGATCACCAGCGTTTCACCCACAAGTGGCGTGGTCGGGACCCAGGTGACGGTCAACGGCTCCGGCTTTCAAGCGACCAAGGGCGCAAACTCTTCGATCAATTTTAACGGTACACCTGGAACAGTGGTCACCTGGAGTGATACGCAGATCGTGGTCACGGTGGCAGCAAATGCGACGACCGGAGCCGTAAAGGTTGTGGTGAATTCCGTTACGAGTAATCAGGACAAGGTATTCACGCTGCCGAACCCGATCGTTTCGGGGCTGGCGCCATCCAGCGGTCCTGTGGGAACGGCTGTACAGATCAATGGGAGCGGATTTGGAACATCGCAAGGCGCCAGTACGGTCCAATTCAACGGAGTGACTGCTACGGCCACAGCATGGAACGATTCCAGCATAACGGCCACGGTACCAACTGCAGCAACCAGCGGCACGGTATTGGTCGCAGTGGGCGGCGTGACGACCGGCAGCAACGTCAAATTCACGATACCGCCGCCGCAGGTGAACAGCATCTCACCAACAACGGGCCCAGCCGGCACACAGGTAACGGTGAGCGGATCGGGTTTCCAAACAACCAAAGGCAGCAGTGCAATCCTTATCAATGGGGCTACAGCAACCACCAGCAGTTGGAGTGATTCGCAGATAGTAGCCACAATTCCCGGCGGTGCAACCACCGGACCGGTTCGAGTTTCGGTAAACAACATCTCCAGCAATCAAGATGTTGTGTTCACCATTCCCAACCCCATCATCACTGCAATATCACCAAGTAACGGCCCTGTTGGTACGCAAGTCACTGTTAGCGGAGTCGGGTTCGGAGCTACCCAGGGCACAAGCACGCTCAAGTTTCAAGGCATCGCGGCGGATGTTATCAGCAGTTGGTCAGATACACAGATCGTGGCGACCGTGCCATCGGCCGCCATTACCGGGTACATCCAGGCGACCGTCTTGAACGTAACAAGTCATGCCGGCGATGTCTACTTCACCGTTCCCCTACCGCAGATCACAAGTATTTCTCCGAGCAGCGGGACGCCCGGGACTCAAGTTACGGTGAGCGGATCGGGTTTTCGATCGACCCAAGTCGTTGGCGGCAACAGTAGTACGCTTTCCTTCAATGGAGTGGGCGCTGCGATCACCACCTGGAGCAATACGCAAATCGTAGCGACGGTTCCGGCAAGCGCCACAACCGGTCCGGTGAAAATTGGCGGGTATATTGGCAACAGCAACCCTGATGTGGTGTTCACGACAGCAAATCCAGTCATTACATCGTTGTCACCGTCGGCTGGTCCCGTCGGCACGCAAGTGCAAATCAACGGTAGCGGATTTGGATCTGTTCAAGGTAGCGGGTCAGTGAAGATCACAAGTAACACCGCTGCCATTGTGAGCTGGTCTGACACGCAGATTGTCGCCACTGTCCCTGTGGCTTCCAAAAGCGGGTCCGTGACGGTCACCGCCGGTGGCGTGACCAGCAACAGCAATATCAATTTCACCGTACCTCCGCCGCAGATTACCAGCATTACACCCGCGAGCGGCGCAGTGGGAACACAAGTGACGGTGAGCGGCTCAGGCTTTCAGGCGACCAAGGGTTCCAACAGCATCAGCTTCCCCAATGGTGTTCCCTGGAATGTAGTCAGTTGGAACGATACGCAGATCGTGGCGACGATTCCGCTTTCGCCCGGCACGAATCCAGTGCACGTTACGGTCAACGGAGGGGACAGCAACAATGACATTGAGTTCACGCTGCCCAACCCGATGGTGAGCGGCTTTTCGCCCATGGGCGCGCCGGTGGGAACTCAGGTGCAGATCAGCGGAAGCGGTTTTGGCGCGAGCCAGGGGAGTAGCAGCGTCTCGTTCAACTTTACCAACGCTTCGGTCATAAGTTGGTCGGACACTCTTATCACAGCCACTGTTCCAGCCGCCGCGACAACCGGCTCTATAAGAGTAACCGTTGGAGGTGTTACCAGCGGCACGGGACCGGCCTTCACGGTCTCCAATCTCTTTGTGAACGCGGTTTCTCCTGCGGCCAGTCCGGTCGGCACACAGGTAACGGTAACCGGCAGCGGATTTGGTTCGTCTCAAGGCGCCATTTCTTTCAATAACGTGGCGGCTACGACCATCTCAAGCTGGGGTAACACCCAGATTGTTGCCACTGTCCCAACTGGCACAACGACGGGCGGAGTCAAGGTAACGGTCAGCGGCACCAGCAGCAATACCAGTACGATTTTCACTGTATCGCCTGTTCTGGTCACAGCGGTCAATCCGACCAGCGGGCTGCCAGGGGCGCAAATCCAGATCAGCGGGAGCGGTTTCGGAACAACACAAGGCACAAGCACAGTCGCGATCAACGGTTGGAATGCCACGACGAGTGCCTGGTCGGATGGCCTCATCACAGCGACAGTTCCATCTTCGGCGACATCCGGCGCTGTGAAAGTGACAGTTGGGAGCTCTACCAGCAATACGACAATCAACTTCACCGTACTCGCGCCGGTCATAACAGGCATTTCTCCCTCGAACGGAGTAGCTGGGACCCAGGTTCAAGTTACGGGGAGCGGTTTTGGGTCGACGCAAGGTGCCAGCAACTTCAGTTTTAATGGCGTGAACGCAGCGATTGTGACCTGGTCAGACACCTCGATCACGGCGACTGTTCCTGCCAGCGCGATGAGCGGGCGAGTGTGGGTCGCGGAAGGCAGCCAATTCAGCAATACGAACCTGAATTTCACTGTCCCTGATCCGAAAATAGTGTCCATCGCACCTACCAGCGGTGTTGTCGGAACGCAAGTGACCGTCAACGGATCAGGTTTTCGTTCCAGCCAAGGTTCGAATTCAATTCTCTTCAACGGATCTTCGGTTTCAGTAGTGAGTTGGAGCGACACGCAGATTGTGGCCACCGTTTCTGCCGGCGTCAAAACGGGGCCCGTAAAGATCACAGGAAGCATCGCCAGCAATCAGGACGTTGTGTTTACCATGCCTAACCCCCTCGTAGCTTCACTGTCGCCGTCCACGGGGCCTATGGGGACTTCGGTGCAGATTGTTGGCAGCGGCTTCGGGGCGTCTCAAGGAAGCAGCACGGTAACTTTCAATAACGTCGCGGCTACGGCGACCGCATGGTCCGACACCTCGATTACCGCGACGGTGCCGTCAACTGCCACCAGTGGGGTAGTTGCTGTCCAGGTGGGCGGCGTGACCAGCCCTTCAACCGTCAGCTTTTCTGTTCCACTACCGCACGTCAGCAGCGTTACTCCCAACGTCGGGACAGCAGGCACACAGATCACAGTAACCGGCTCGGGATTCCATGCGACGCAAGGACCGGGCAATGTGGTCTTCAATAACCTGGTGGCAGCAACAATTATCGGTTGGAGTGACACCCAGATCGTGGCAACGGTGCCAGTCGGTGCTACCGCCGGCGCGATGACTGTCTGGCAAAACGTGTACGGCAATTGGGATGTGGCGTTCTCTTTGATCAGCCCTCGCATTACCGGGCTAGTGCCGGCCAGCGGCCCCGTTGGCACGCAGGTTCAAATCAACGGCAGCGGGTTTGGCGCGACACAAGGGAGCAGCACCGTCACCATTGGTTCAGTCGCCACGGTGGTTAGTCCCTCTTGCTCGTAGTATCCAGGTGTTCCGCCGCGCAACTCCGCTAGAGGCTCATCAACAAGGGAACCTTGTGCGTAGCGCGCGATCAGAGCCCCTGAGGCATCGACCTCCTGTGTGCTATTCGCTCTGTCGTACAAGTAATTCGTCGTTCCCAGCATGGAATGTTTCTGAATTCTGCGCCCAAACGGATCGTATATAAACGTGACTGTCCCTGCTGAACCAGGCAGCACGACCGACGTCAGCCGGTTCTCAAAATCCCAGTTGTATATCGTAGTTCCGTTTGAATCGACTTTGGTCAGCATATTGCCATTGTTATCATAGGTAAATGTCGCGGCTGGAGTAGATGTGAGCTGGTTGGACGAGTTATACGCGTACGGCGACATGCCTAAAGAAGACAGTCTATTTCCTACAGAATCATATGAGTAGCTTTCGGTGGTTGTGGCCCCTTGAGTCACTTGCGTGAGCTGATAAATCGGGTCATATGTGTACTGCTCGGCGATGTTGTTGAGGTAATTAGTTTTGGAAATACGATTTCCAGCGTTGTCGTATGTGTAGCCAGCGCCATCCAGCGTGGTAGTTCCAGCTTTGTGTAGGACATTCAGCAGCCGTGAAACTGAATCATAGCTGTACGTCGTATTGACCCCATTTGGTCGGGTGAGGCCTGTTCTGCGGCTCAACGCATCATAAGTGAAGCTGAACTGACCAGTCAGCGAGTTGCTCAGACTCGACAGCCGGTTCAGCGTGTCATATGCATATGTATTCGCAGTGCCGTCGGGCGCGGTGAATTGCGTGCGATTCGAAACCGCATCGTAGCCGTACGAGTTGGTGTAGGTGTTTCCCGGCAGGAATGAATACTGCGTCGAGGTCCCGATCAGCCGCCCCATGTTGTCATAGGCAAATCCGTATGTGCCCGTGGGGTTGGTGACCTGCTTAACCTTGCCGGCGAGGTCATAGACGTAATCCACCCCTGTGGCGTCGGGATAGCCCTTGTGGCTGAGGCGATTCAGCGCGTCATAAACGTACAGGATGGTCTGGTTCTTGCGATCGACTTTGCTGGTGAGATTGCCCACGGCATCATAAACATAATTTTCCGTCAGGGACGAAGGGTAGGCCATCTGCGTGACCCGGCCAAACGCGTCATAAACAAAAGACGTGGTGTGCTGGGCGGCGTCGGTAATGCTTGTGAGATTGTTCTCCAGATCGTATGCGTAATGGGTGACGTTCTGCGCCGGGTCAGTGACACTGGTGAGGCGGTCGGCGTCGTCATACGCATAGCTAGTGACTTTTCCGTTCTGGTCGGTCACGGAGGTACGGCGGCCGCGCGAGTCATAGGCGTAGCTGACTGAGGTCGTATCAGGATACGTAATGCCGGTCAGTCGGTTGGCTACGTCATAGGCGAACGTGGTGCGGTTCTGCTGCGCGTCGACCACGGCCGTGCGGTTGCCGCGCAGATCGTATTCATAGCTGGTGACGTTCAATTGCGCGTCCGTGATGGTGTGGATCAACCCGGTGGGGTAGTAAGCCAGTGTGGCAACGTGGTTGAGTGGATCGGTGATCTGCGTGAGCTGGCCCTTGGCGTCATAAGCAAACTGGGTAACGCTGGCGGCGGTGGGCGCATCCGGCTTGGGCGAGGTCACGGTCAGCAGGTTGCCATTGGCATCGTAAGTATTTGTAGTGACGTTGCCCAGCGGATCGGTCACGGTAAGCGGCTCGCCAAAGCTGTTGTAAGTGTATGTGGTTTGCACCGGGGTGTTGACGTCCAGATGGGTCGTGGTGGAAGTCACATTCGAGTCGGCGTCATACGCGTTATTGGTAATGCGCCCCAGCTCGTCGGTGTGTGCCGTAAGATTGCCTGTGCTGGGATCGTAATCGTCATGGATAGTTCCGCGGATGGTGCAGCTGGTGCATCCGGAGCCGGTGGCATCGGTGCTGACCCAGGTCCCGCCCAGCATGGCCGAAGTGTAAGACGAAGAGTGGCCCAGTGAATCCGTAATTTGGACCGTGGTGTTAACAGTGAAAGTCGAACTCGGCCCGGTGACATCTGCCACGGTCACGCTGACTGGGCCAGTGGCCGCTCCAGGAGGAACGATGGCCGTGATCTCGGTATCGCTCCAGCTGCTGACTGTGGCTTGAGCGCCGAAGAATTGCACAACGCTGCTTCTTTGGGCGGAGCCAAAGCCGCTACCGGATAGGATGACTGATTGACCCACTGGGCCGACCGATGGAGCAATCCCGGTAATGGTGGGCGCGCCCTCAACGGTGAGCGGCACAGCGTTGCTGGTGGCATTGTATTTTGTGATAGTGACGGGACCCGTGGTGCCGTTAGAAGGGACCCGTGTGACAATACTGGTGTCACTCCACGATAGAGCAAGGACTTGCACGCCATTGAAGTGGATGAACCCGTGGTACGTCATTGCTACACCGTCGGTCGTGTAGTCGCTGGCGCCGAAGCCGCTGCCGGTGATTGTGACTGTACCGCCGGCCGGCGCTTCCGGAGGCGAGATGGCGGTGATCGCCGGATTCGGCACTTCAAATTGGGTCATGGAATTGTTCTGGCTGGGAACAGAGTTCACTGTCACAAGCATGGGGCCGGTTGTAGCCGAGGCCGGAACCGTGGCAACGATTTGCGTATTACTCCAACTACTGATTGTGGCAGCAACGCCATTAAAGGTCAGAGTGCTGTCACGCTGGTTGGCCTGGAAGCCAGAGCCGTTGATGGTAACCTGGGTCCCCGGAACGCCGCCCATAGGCTGAAAATTATTCACAAACGGCGGCGGCACGGTAAACAGTGCTGTGTTGCTGTTGACGCCACCGATCGCTACCACGGCTGGGCCTGTAGCGGCGGTGACAGGAACGGTGCCAACGATCTGTGTATTGGTCCAGCTGGAGATGGATGCAGCGGGCTGTCCGTTGAATGAAAGCACACTTGTGCCCTGGGAAGCGCCAAACGCCGTTCCGGCAACGGTGACCTGCGTACCCACCGGACCGGTTGCTGGAGTCAGGCTCGAGATCGAGTGGCTTGGGATTGTGTAAGTGACATAATTGCTCGGCGTGGTGTTGACGGTAACATCCAGGAAGCCGGTTGTTGTGCCCGGAGGAACCACTGCCACGACTTGCGTATCACTCCAGCTCTTGATTGTGGCCGTGCCGCCACCGCCGCTAAAGCCCACGTAACTGTTGGAGCCCTGGACAGACTGGAACCCGGTGCCGGTGATCGTGATCGGATTACCAACGCCGCCTATGGTGGGCGAGATGTTGGTGATTTTGGGAGCGGGAATATTGAAGTAGACATTTGCGTTGCCGGTTACACCGCCTTCGCTGACCTGCACCGGTCCAGAGATGGCTGTTAATGGAACAACCGCAACGATCTGCGCGTCAGACCAACTCACCACGGATGCTGCCACACTGTTGAACCTAACCACACTGCTGCCCTGGGTTGTTCCGAACCCAATGCCGTTGATCTGGACTTGCGTCCCCCCTGGACCGCTGGCTGGCGCCAGACCGGTGACAATCGGGTTGGGCATGGTGAAGACCAAATCCTGATTGCTGACGGTTGAGTTGTTGGCAATGACCTTAACGGCGCCGCTGGTAGCGCCTGAAGGGACGGCCACAACAATTTGTGTGTCACTCCAGCTCTGGGGATTGGCGCCCGCGCTATTGAACATAACCAAGCCGTTCCCCTTTGCAGCCTGAAATCCAGTCCCATTGATGGTGACAGTGGTGCCCACGATTCCAGTCGCGGGAGAGATGCTGGTAATCCGCGGCGTTGGAACAGTGAAATTGATGTTGTTATTGCTGTTGATCCCGGATACCGACACCCATACCGGGCCGCTTGCGGCGGTCGCCGGCACCGTAGCCACGATTTGCGTGTCAGACCAGCTCAAACTTCTATGCGCATCGGTCTGCTTACGAACATTTACGCGATATGCTTCAGGCAGATAGACAGGTATTTAGGGTCACAAGCTCGGGCGTCGAGACTGCGAATTCGGCTGGGTTAAGCAACACCCCGCCAAAGGGGGGCTTCCCGGTCGAGCGTTACAACGAGTACCTTGCCCTTCTCAAAGAAACTGGAGCTAAAGGAGTGTTTCGCTGGGGCGGAGAACATTCTCAGGACGTGGGCATTGCTGTGTGGGGCTCCGGCTGGGGAGGCGATACTAGGCATCTTGCAATTGCTTGGATGGAGCACGAACCTACCAACCAAGTGGCCAGTTTGGATGCATTTTACCAAAGCCCGAAACCACGGAATCCCACCTTTAGGCGCATCGATGGGAACTGGTATTTTTGGGCTGACTGGTAGTGAATCACTCAATTCGCCGGCAATTTGTACATGCCCGGACCATGAATATGATCGCTGTGGGTCCGAGGGCAACGGTTGTGTTCATCGCAAAGTCGGGCTCAAGCGGTGTTGCGGTGCTGCGCGTAAAGGGATAGATGCCCTTCTGTCCTCGCGGCTGGCTTCTTGTGTCATGTCTCGTGTGCCGAACTCGATTCCAATTTTCTGGAGGAACTCTTTGGGAGGCATGCCGCCGGCAAAGATCCAGACAAAATCATTGGGGATCTCCTGCAGCGCACCGTTGACATCCAGAACAGCCACTTCAGGTGTGAACTCTACCGGTTGCGAGTTGAAGACGACGTTGATCTTGCCTGCGCGCATGCACTCTTCAACGCGCTTGGCGTTTCCTTCTTTGATGCGGCCAAAGCGTTTTTGCCGATAAGAGAGAGTCACGGTATTGCCTGCCTGGTGGGCCAGTCCCATGGCGGCTTCAACGGCGCTGTCGCCTCCACCCACCACCAGGATTTTTTTGTTGGTGTAATGGTCGGCCTCGATGAGGCGGTACATTATCTTCGGCAGATCCTCCCCTTTCACGCCAAGCTTTCGCGGTTCTCCGGCGCGGCCGAGCGCCAGGATGACGGCATGGGCGTGATAGCGGTTGGCCGAACTCACAACCGTAAAGATCCCGTCTGCGCTCTTCTTGATGTCTTCCACCTTTTCCCCGGCGCGCACATTGAAGTCTGCCCGGTTCAGCACCATGTCCCAGAAGGCCAGCAGGTGTTCCTTGGAGAGCTCCAGCTTCTTGAACTTCCCATAGGTGGGAAACTCCACCGGGCTGGTCATCACCAGCTTCTGGCGGGGAAATTTTGCTACTGTGCCTCCAACTTCATCGCGTTCCAGGGTCACATACTTCAGTTTCTTTTCGATCGCCCGCAAGGAAGCGCTGATGCCGGCCGGTCCGGCGCCAACAATCAGCACATCGTAAACATCAGGTACAGAGCGCCTCGAAGCATCTCGCCGAGCTATGGTATCGATGATGTCTCGGCCCTGATTGACCGCGTTCTTAATCAAAGCAAGTCCGCCGAGCTCGCCGGCAATAAACAAGTTCCGGATACTGGTCTCATAGTCCGGTGTCAGGCGAGGCATGTCAGCACTCATGCTGGGAGCGGCCATCACCATGGTGATGGCGCCCACGGGACAGGCTTCCGCGCAGAGGCTGTGGCCAATACACTTGTGTCCGTTGACGATTGAGGCCTGACCGCCCATCATGGCAAGGACGTCTCCCTCGGGGCACACGAGGGTGCATGCCGCGCACCCAATGCAGTTCGTGATATCGATATGGGGGTGCATGCCGCGCGGCCCCCCGGAAAACAGCTTGCCCTTCTCTGCCGAGTCGCGCGCTTGCGCCGTCACCTTCTTCAAATTCTTGACGTACCGGCTCACGAAGAAGGACGTGATGACAACGGCAAACAGAAATGCGACTAAAGTTTCCATGGTCCCCTATCTGAAACGGAACAATGTAGCGATCACAACGTGGACCAGCGCCAGCACGGCGAATGAATAGCTGAACGGCCGGTGCACCACGTGCCACAGATGGAACACCTGATGTGACTTGGCCAGGAAAAGCAGCTTTTTTGAGAGCGATGCCTGTTCGCGCGCCACCTCGATAATGCGCTCCAATTGAAGGTTCCGGGAGCGCAGTAGCCCACCCAGCGTGAATAGCTTGTGCGAAAAGCCCAGGGCATGACGGCGCAGCCTGGCTACTCGAAACGGCCGCCACAGGTCGATCGACAGCAGCGTGAACAGCGCGGGCAACATCGCCTTGGACTCCACCTCCTGTATCGAAGGCAATCGGAAAAGCACGGCGAGGTCCTCCGGCTTGACCAGCTTCTGGGCCGCAAGCTTTGTCGTCAGAGCTTCCTGCAGCTGCTTTGATTCCTGAAGCGAAAGTTCCGCCGTGTTCCGGCTGCGCGGGATCTGATTAAAGATGTACCGGCCGACAATCCCGCTGGCCGCTACGGCAAACATGATCCAGTACGCCATGCCCGCAAGCCCGTGAAACTTGAACGAGGCATGGAATGCAATCACTACGGGAGCCGACAGTCCCATCAGAATGTGAAAATCGAACCAGTGGCGGGAATTGCCCAGGTTCCCCAGCCACCTCCAGCGCCGTCGCAAAGGATAGAGAAAGATGAAGCAGAAAAGCACAAAGCCGAAGATCCCCAGCGAGAAGCCGATCTGGCCGCTGGGCCTCAGCGTCCAATGCCTGGGATGATAGGGCCGGTCGAGCGGACCGCGAAGGTAGTAGTCCAGCCCATAGACCAACAGCGCGGCGGTCCCGATAATGACGGCCATGGCGCCCAGCGTCAGGCGCAGCCTGTGCCCGCGCTCCGGACGCCCCCTCCCTTGCGAAGAAACGCTTGTTAAAACTGATGAACTCATTGGTCCTTTTCTTTCAGTTTGTCCGTATCTACCTTTTCTTCTACGTTCACCGAGAAGAGCCGGTAGTCAGAGAAATGATGGACATTCTTCCAGTGTTGCCGCGCGGTGTTCAATTCCACGGTTGCTTGCGCGGGCAGCCAGTAGCTCTTTGGATTGCGGGGAAAAACCACCGCCGCATATTCCACCTCTGTCCGAAAACTCTTCAGCCCCAGGTCTTCCATGCTGTCGCCGAGTTCGGTGACGATATGCGCCACCGCTCCGGTCTCGGGATCGAGGCGGGCGGTCCCCGCCAGAGACATCGGATACTCCCGGCCGCGAAGCAGCAGCACGGCCGGACTCAGCCGTCCTTTCACATGCTGAAAGCGGACCTGAGCATACGTCTTGCCGTTGATGTGTGCGTCCGGCAGCCTCTCAAAGCTGAAACTCGGCTGATAATAAGGATGGAAGATCAGCATCTGCGTGGCAAAGCCGTTGGTCACCAGCATGGAGACGTTTTTCTTAAGCCTGGCCGCACGCTGCGTTTCGCGCGATTCATAGAGCAGCGGCTCGCTGCCGTGGAACTGCGTCAGCACCAGGTAGTCGAAGGAAGATTGCTCCCGCTCTTCCGTTTTGCCTTTGGGAGTGAATTTTTCCTGCACTACAGTTTCATTGCAATGCACGTCACCCAACTGGTCCAGAAAGCGGGCGACCTTGTTTCCAGCACGGTCCAGCAGCGCGTCCAGGGGCTCGCTTTGCGCGACCGAGGGACGCGCCACCAACAAGCATGCCGCGAGCACGAAGAGACTGAGTATCGAGTGTGCCCTGTCTGGTTTCATCGGGTCCTCTTGGTATCGAAGCGATAGCCCATGGTCATGAGCCATTGATCAAAATTCTGCAGCGGACTGCGTTGCAGGTTGAACCCCGTCTCAAGGAAATAATGTCCGCCCAGATTCAGGTCCACCGTGGAGCCAAGCAGCCGGTAGTTGGTGGGCGTGGCGAGGGAAGAGATGAACACTTGCTGGCCGGCCGTGACTTCAATCCTGGCCACATCGGCGAAGCTGCGCGAGAGCGATGCCGCGCGATAGTTGCCCGCGCCGAACGAACTGTTGAATTTGGAGTAACGCACGTCGCCGCGCAGCCCGGTCTTCCACAGCCGCGCGACCGTGATCCCGTAGAGCTGGTTGAAGGAGTTGTGCGCGTCGCCGCTCTTGCTGCTCTGTCCAAAATTGTTGTAGAGGCTGATGCGCCCCGGCAGCTCCAGCCGCCCGCCCACGCTCAGGCCCTGAAAGAGAAACTTATCCAGCAAGCCTGTGCCTACCAGAGCGGGATCAAACGTGGGGACATCGCGGAAATAGTTGTGGTTCACGTCGATGGAAAAGCGCGAAAACGGCTGCACGCGAAGCGTGGCAAAGCTGCGCGCCAGGCCTTCCGTGGTGCCTCCGGTGGGCAGCCTTAGCTTGTCCGCCTGGGCGGAGTGATAGATGGACACGAACCGCTTGAAGAAGAGCCCGTTCTCTGAAAAGAGAAACTGCCGGTCTTCGCGCCACTCAATTCCGCTTACGGCAATGCCCTCGGTGCTGGTGAAGCGGACGCGGTCAAAGCTGCCGCCTTCCAGCGCGATAAACGCTCCCCCGGTGCGGCGGTCGGGGTTGTAATTAAAGGATGCGGGATCAGGGGCCGTTCCGGCAAAAACGCCCATCGTAATATGCGAACCGATTTTGTGTCCGAGATAGCCGCCGTCGGTGGTGTCAAGACTCGGAGCCCAGGGCAGATACAGGCGCCCAACGCCTGCCACCCAGCCCGACTTCGGACTGGCGTACGTGAAGCCGATTGTGTAAGTCCGGTTCACCAGATCAAAGACGCTTTGCGGCTGGTTCGATGAGGAGAGCGAGTTCAGGCGTCCGCGCCAATAGCCGTTCAGGTTCCAGTAGGAGCCGCCGATGCGCGACATGTCCACGCGAACCACGCCGCCGACTTGATAGCTATTCGTGGCTGCAGCGCCCGTGGTCCTGATCAGTGTCGTGTCCACGCCGATCCTGCCGCGCGCACGGTTTACCTCAGGCAGAGGCGGCTTGGGAACGCTCTCGCGCACCTCTTCGTCCATGGGATCGCCTTCAGAGAAGGCCACCACCTGCGGATACTTTCTGTTGGGGCCCAGAGTTTGTGCCTCCACCAGTTTGTCCTGGTCAGGTTGCGAGAGCAGAACCACGTCTCCGCGCTGCAGGTCAGCGGTCTTGTTGCGGATGTCACACACGGCGGACGTATTTGAGACCGAGGCGACGGTCAGCTCCGCAACAACAGCATCGCTTTTTTTGAACGTGAGCGTCATGCCTTCCACCAGCCCGGCATCCTTGCCGCCATCGATGTACACGGCATCCTCGGCAACGTACTTCACGTTGAATCTGGTCTTGATCAGCGAACCCGTTGTCGCACTGCTCACCGCGGCTGGGGGTGCAGGTGAAACAGCACTTGCGCTGTCCTTGGCGGGAAACGATGGTTTAGGAATGTTTTCCGGCGCTACTTCGCGCGCCACAACTTTTTCCGGTGGCGCTACCGGGACCGTTACGGGCCTTTCCGGAACCACTGGCTTGGCCGGGACCGCGGCAACATCTCGGCGCGGCTGGTCGGAAGCAGGGTTGGTCGCCGTGGTCGTGCTGGCACTGCCGGCAGCAGCGCCTATAGGTGGCGGCTTCGGGGAGGCGTTCTGAGCTGTCTTCTCTGCGGCCGAATTACTTGCAGCGACCGCGGCCGGCGCCGGTGCGTTCACGCCCGCCTGAGGCGGCAGCTGTGGTTTTGCGGCAGCAACCTGCGCCGATGCCTGCGCCGCTGGAGCGCTGCTGGTCGCGCTCTTCTGTGGCTGGGATTGCGGCACATTCCCGGTTGCCTGAGGCGGCGCAGTAGTTGCGGCTACCGCAACTTTCTCCTGCGCTTTGCGTTTCTGCGCGTTCTCGGCAATCTTTTCCGGGAGCGACTTGGGTACATTGTCGCCCTGCGGCTCGGGCGGCCGCTGGTTCTTCGCGTTTTCCGCCATCTGTTCCGGCAAAGATTTGGGCGTGGGTGTGCTCTCCACCGCGATCACCTGGGCCTTTTGCGTGCTCTCCTTCCACGGACCACTGAGGGGCTCGGGAACATTGGCGGGCACTCTCTGTATCGGGACTGGTGGAGGCGCGGCGGCGACTTCCGGAACGATGCGCGGTCTTGACTCCTGGACCAGCGTGGCGATGTCGCCCAGCCGGATTTCATCGTTTTTTGCCCGCACCAGGCACATGGCTGAGGCATTCGAAACCGAGACCACGGCAATCTTCGCTACCACGATCCGTGCTTTGATCTCGCCGGCACCGGACTGCGCGGACAACACGGTAGCGCGTCGGATCGTCAGAGTCATGCCGGTGGCAAGACCCGAGTTCCTTCCGGCATCGATGAACACGGTATCGCCGGACACATGCTTGACTTTGAAGCCGCTGGCAGCGGAATCGCGCCCTTGCGCCCTGAGCGTTGTGATCAGGCTGAGCACGATGAGGGGAACGGTCAAAGAACGATACATCTTAACTCCGGTGACATGAGTAGCAGGCCGTGCCGTTGTAAACGTAGCCGCGAACGCCGCCATGGTGTGAATCGGTCGTGGCTTTGTCGTGCGTATGACAGGTAATGCAACTAAACGATGAATAGTCGCTCGAGTTCGTGTGGCAGTCGGCGCAGGTCGTCCACTTGCCTGCGTGATGGCCCGAGTAGATCGGGAACCACGTATGGTTGAAAGTGGCGCCCGTCCATGCCGTCGTGTTGTGGCATGTCTGGCAGGTAGTTGGAAATGCAGCCGCCACGTGGTTAGGGCTCGTGGTGCTGGTGTATTGCGACTTGTGGCATGAGAGGCAGTCCATGGGCGTGCCGGCGTAGCGTCCGCCAACGTGGCAGTTGGAACAGGCCACCTTGGTATGCGCGCCGGTCAACGGAAACACTGTCTTGCTGTGATCGAACACGGAAGGCACCCAGGCAACGGTGTTGTGGCACACCTGGCAATCCGTGGGGAAACCGCTGGTCACGTGGTTCGGATTCGTCGTCCGCTGGAAGTTGGTCTGGTGGCAAGAAACACAGGTCGTGCTCAGCCCCACAAATACGCCGCTGGCATGGCAGGCGCTGCAGGTCAACGGTGCGTGCGCTCCTGTGAGCGGGAAGGCCGTCTTGGAATGGTCAAACGTTGCGCCCAGCCAGTTCGTGGTGCTGTGGCAGACCGAGCAGTCTGTCGGAAAGCCGGCCGAAACGTGGTTCGGATTTGTGGTCCGCTGAAAGGTCGCGAGGTGGCAAGCCGAACATTGCAGCGGCGTTCCGGCAAACTTGCCGCCAACGTGACATTGTGTGCACTGCACGGTGATGTGCGCCCCCGTGAGTGGAAATTTGGTGTTGGAGTGATTGAAGGTTGAAGTCAGCCACGTAGCGGTGGTGTGGCACTGCTCGCAGGTTTGCGGGAACCCACCCGTCACATGGTTCGGGTTGGTGGTCTTCTGGAACGTGGCAAGATGGCAGGCCGAGCATTGCGTGGGCGTGCCCACGTAGTTGCCGCCCACGTGGCACTGGGTACATTGCACCGTGGTGTGCGCCCCGGTGAGGGGGAACGCCGTCTTGGAATGGTCGAATTTGCCGTCGCCCCACGTGGTTGTGTTGTGGCACTGTACGCACGTTTGCGGAATGCCGGTGGTGGCGTGGTTCGGATTTGTAGTCTGCTGAAAATTGGTGAGGTGGCACGAAACGCACTGCGTGGAGAGCCCAACGAACTGGCCGGTGGTATGGCACTGCGTGCACTGCGTGTTCACGTGTGCGCCGGTCAGCGGGAACTTGGTCATGGTGTTGTGATCAAACTTGGCGTCGAGCCACGATGTGGTGCTGTGGCAGGTCGAACATTCCTGCGAAAACCCTGCGGTCCGGTGGTTGGGGTTGTTGGTGCCGTTGAAGTCCTGCAGGTGGCAGCTCACGCAGTTGGAGCGCGCAGTTGAGAAATTGTTGTTGGCGTGGCACGCCGCGCACTCCAGCCGAGCGTGGGCGCCGGTGAGCGCGAACCCGGTAAATTTCGCGTGATCGAATTTCGCTCCCAGCCAGCTGTCGATCGAATGGCACTGCTGGCAATCCGTGGGGTATCCGATGGATGCGTGGTTCGGGTTGCTGGTCCGGGCATAGTCACCGGAATGGCAGGAGTAGCAGTTCGTGGAAAGTCCGACGAACTGGCCGCTGGCCGCGCCCTTATGGCAGGTTTCGCAGGTAAGCGTGGAGTGCGCGCCGACCAGCGGAAAACGGTTCTGGTGCTGTTGTATGTCCTTGATGGACACCTGCCAGCCTTTCACTGAATGGCAGGTCTCGCACTTGGCGCCCATCTGCCCGCGATGAATATCGGCATGGCAGTCAGCGCATTTTTGTCCCACGTCAGTGAATACAAGTTTTACGTGGCACTGCGTGCACGAGACCTTGGCATGCATGCCGCGCAGCGGATAGGGAGTCTTGTTGTGGTCAAAATCGGGTACCGCGCGAATCGGTTTCCAGTTGATGCTGGTGTGGCAGGTCTGGCAGGCAAGGTTGAGCGTACCGTGGGGGCTACGTGTGGAGGCGCGATTCTGCGATCCCTGCTGCCCGGCAAAGGCGAGCGGAGATACCACAACCAAGATCCCCACAAATAGGCTTTTCACGCGGATTCGCTCCATCAAACGAAAATGGTGACCGCAAAACCTGTGAAGTGGATTTACACACGAACTTGGAAGTGGCCCTATATCGTGGCGAGCAATTGTCTGGCATCATAGCAAAGCAAAAACACCTATACACAAAAAATTTGCATTACCTATGGACAACGCCAGATTCCATCTTCGCCTTGGAGCGAAAAAATGTGACGTATCGGTCACTTGGTCGGCAGAGCACCGTGGCACGCGGCACATTCTTTTGGGGTAGGTAAGTAAAACAACACTTGCTTCCCCTGAACGTCGCGCACATTTTTGTGACAGGTCGCGCATTTGACCTGCTGGTGCGCCCCCCGCAACGAGAACTCTGTTCTCTCATGATCAAACTGTGATGGCCGCCATTTGCCCGTCTTGTGGCACTGCTCACACCCTGGAGTGGCGCCGTTGCGCGCGAACTGGCGGGCGTGGGGGTCCCCATGGCAGCTTTCACAGACCTTGGGCACGCCTGTGAACTTAACATTGCGCAGGCTCGTCTCCAGGCCCGGCGGCTTGTGGCACTGAATACAAGACACCGCTTTGTGCGACCCGCTCAGCGGAAAATCGGTCTTGTCGTGATCGAATTTTGTCAGGTCTTTCCAGTCATTGAGTCCGTGGCAGGCCTCGCATCCTGAGGTGCGGCCGTCCGTGCGGCGCATCGCCATTTGCTGCTTGAATTCTCCATGATGAATGTCTTCATGGCAGGCGGTACACGAGAGATCAGAAAAGTGATAAACGACAGAGGTCTTTATGCGCGCCTGGGCCGTTTTGTGGCACTCCATGCAGGGGACGGCCAGGTGGGCGCCGACGAGAGCAAACTTCGTCTGCTTGTGCCGTGCCAGCGTGAAAGTTGAAGGCGTAAACGTTTTCACCGTGTGGCAGGTCTCGCATCGATTGGCATGCGGGGCGGCGGCGAACTGTCCGCCATGCTGGTCCTGATGGCAATTGGTGCATTGCGCGAACTTGATTTTAAACTTCGTGGCCACGCCCGCGGGAAGATGACATTTGGCGCACTCCACTTTCGCATGCGCGCCCTCCAGCGGATAACCGCTTGAGGCGTGGTCCTGCACGGTAAAGTTTGAGGGCTTCCAGCCGCCCACCGTATGGCACGACTCGCATTTGCCACCATCTTTGCGTTTGGCAAACTGCCCGCTGTGCGGATCGGGCTTGTGGCAGTCCGCGCAGAGCGCGTGTGGCAGCGGTTCCTTGAAGTTTCCGCTGTGATGGCAGGCCGCGCAGTCAACCTTGCTGTGCTTGCCCAGCAAGGGGAAAGCAGTCTTGGAATGGTCAAACTGCGAGCTCAACCCGGCAGCCGAAAGCTGCTTCCAGCCCGAAGTGGCGTGGCACGACGCGCAGTCTTTCTTGAACGCACCGTGATGCGGGTCAGAGTGGCATGCAGCGCAGGTGGAGAAGTTGAGCCCGGTAAACCTTGGCGGCTGTCCGGGCGCGATGGGCGCATGGCACTTCGCGCAAGTGACTTTTGCGTGCAAGCCGGTGAGGGGATAACGGGTTTTGGAGTGATCGAAGCGGCTTACGTCTTTCCAGTTGGTGGTGTTGTGGCAGGTTTGGCAATCCTTGCCAAGTTGGCCCCGGTGAAAGTCTTCATGGCAGGCCAGGCAGGAACTGGAGAGCCCAAGAAAGCTCTTGTTGGGATCTTTTTGACGAATCAGCGCCCGCATTTGCGGCTGCATGAATTTTGCCCTGTGGCATTGCTGGCACTGGACCGCCGCGTGCTTGCCTTCCAGAGCATAGCCGGTTTTGCCATGATCGAACTTCTCCTGCGAAGGCTCCCAGTGGATGAGGCGGAAGTCTTCACCGTTGTGTTCGGAATGGCAGCGCGCGCAATCCTTGTTTGGATTGTCTCGCTTGACCACAGCCGCGTGGAAGCCCTGGTTTGCGGCGAGCCGCTGGTTGATTTCAGCGTGACAGTCCAGACACTTGAGGCCTCCGCCGCTGCCGAACTTGTGGCAGCTGGCGCATTGCGTCACGTTTGAGATCGACTGGTGGGCGCGGGAGAC
Source organism: Terriglobia bacterium (assembly GCA_041488515.1). GTDB lineage: Bacteria > Acidobacteriota > Terriglobia > Terriglobales > Acidobacteriaceae > Angelobacter. The sequence goes on from JBGPPK010000013.1 coordinate 41,673, forward strand.
TGGTCCGGGAGAAATTTGTGCATGCAGGGTTGCCCGCACGGTGAGCAGATTCACCCCAAGGAAGAATACAAAACAGATTTTTTCGCGCCACCGAAGAGTCAAATACTGCTCCCATTGGCCGAGGCCGGCCGATCAAGTCCGGTCGGTTGGTTTCACGTGTCGACGAAGCAGTGCATCAAGGCCGGCTTTTGAGGTTTCATACGCCTGCTGAGAAATCTTTTCGTGCAGGCGGTCACTCTCCAGTTGAAACAGTTCTTCCTTGAGCACATCCAGAATGCCTCCGGAGGGCGCTGGACGCGAAGGCGGAGCAGTGTAAGCCTGCGGTTTGGAGGCATCCGGGTTCGCTGCGACAGCCCCGCCATCGACGTTCTCATACCGCGGTTTTGCGGCCAAGGATTTGCGAACCAGCCAGAATGCGCCGCCGGCCAGGACGACGAGAAATCCGCCGATGATAAAACCGCGTGACGATCCAAGGGGATCAGGAGCATCGATGGGCGCTCCCAAGCCGCCGCCGGGCCCTGACGATCGGCCAGGAGCGGATGCTTGGCCGGGCATCCCGCCCTGCGGTTGAATCGGCGCCGATCCTTCTCCCTGGATGGAAAATTTCATCTGCTGTGCCGGGGCAATGCTCCTGGCAAGGAAAACCGCCATGCCGGATTCGTCGGCATCCTGCGTAAACTTGCCGCCGGCGGAATTGAACTTCATGCTTTTCGGCAACAACACGCCCAGTTCCGCCACCGGCGTGCCGGGGACGATGGTGAATTCGTACGAGCCGCTATAGGGCAGCAGGTACACAACCTGAAATTGCGACCGGCCGGGTTTGATGGCGTAGCTGAAAGCGTAATGGTTCTTCTTTGCGGCCGCCGCAGGCATGCTTGTAGTTGGCATTCCTCCCGGCCCAGCCACCATACCATCCTGCAGTTTGGCCCCATCCGGAATGGTTACTTCAAAGGTCTGCCCGCCGTTCTTGGTGCGGGGCGGCTGCGATTCATTGCGTATAGTGTAAGCCTCAGATACTTCGAGTTTCCCGTCTTTGGTCTGGACGCGAAGCACCCGCGACTCCTGCAGGATGTTCGGTACGTCGCGGGCTGAATCGTAAACGTTGATCTCGACTGAAGTGGTTCCCTGCGGCGCGGCGCGATAATAGTTCACGCCCTGGTGCGCCACGCGAACAAGATGCTGCGCGCCGTCATCCGGAGCGTTGATGGTGAAATGGCCCTGCGCGTCCGTTTTTGTGTGGGCCACCTCATCCATGCCGCCGGCGAGCGACAACAGCACGACCTCATCTCCAGCGGCCGCTTTCTTCGTGGTGCCATTCGTAGCGGTGCCGGTGAGCTGTGCGGCAAACACGCCGGTGGAAATGCACAAACAAAAAGAAATGATTTTGATCTGATTCCGTGACCCCAATGGTGTCTCTCAGTCCGTCATCCCCATAAGGCGGGACAAAATTCAGCGTCCTTATCAACCCTTGTAGTACAACCCGGTTGCAGGAGTAAAGCAAAATCTCGGAAGGACAAGGCCAATCATCGACGTAAAACGAACGTACACACATTAGCGGACTGTAATGAGTAGACGTTTCAAATTCATGTCTTTTAGAAATGATCGCGACACATTGGAGAACAGAGCGGGCACAAGAATAAGGCCGAAAACATTGACCTAGTATCAGTTAGAGGTAATATGACAAGCAGAGAGCGCACTAGCTTACTTAAGAGTTGGGTTTCGATGCACGTTTTTGGAAAGCCATTGGCAATTGGCAAATAGCAGTCGCAGATGGGCCAAGTCAAGGCAAATGTGCGCAGATCAACGCAACGCCGCAAGCGGATGATTGCCGGCATCAGCTCTTCACGAATCGTACCAGCACGGGCCCCAGGACTACCAAAATGAGAACGTAGGCAGCGGCCAGAGGTCCAAGTCTGGGTTCCGCCGCTGCGCCCAGCCCTGCAATTACGATGGAGAACTCGCCTCGCGCCACCAGAACCATGCCGGCGCGCAGACGGTCCTTTTTATCAACGCCGCTGCGCCGCGCAGCCCAGTAGCCGGTAAGAATCTTCGTTGCCGCCGTGACCAGCGCAAGCACGATGGCCGGCAGCAGCATTCCGGGAAGCGTGGCTGGATCAATCTCCATGCCGAAAAAGAAAAAGAACGTCGCCGCGAAAAGATCACGCAGCGGCGCAACCAGGCGGCGTGATTTTTCGGCGATCGGACCGGAGAGAGCAATGCCCACTAGAAACGCTCCTACCGCCGCGGAAACGCGGAGACGCTGCGCCATTCCTCCCACCAGGAGCACGGCGCCGAACGTGGTGAGCAGAATCACTTCGTCCGACTCATGGGCAAAGAACCCGCTGACCTGCTTGCCCCAGCGCAACGCAATCAGCAGGATCACCATGACCGTGGCAATAGCCACAAAGACGGCGATGGCAATTTTCTGCGGGCTTCCTCCCGCCAGCAGCACCGCCACCAGGGGAAGATAAACGGCCATGGCCAGGTCTTCCAGCACGAGCAAGGACAAGACCGAAGAGATTTCCGGGTTATTCATCCAGCCAGATTCGCCGATAATCCGCGCAATGACTCCCGAAGACGAAATGTACGTGATGCCGCCAAGCAAAGCCGATGTCAGCGGATTGAAGTCCAGGACAAAACCCGCGACCAGCCCAGGTGTGAAGTTGAGCGCGAAATCCACAGCGCCGGCGGGCAACCCGGTGCGCAGGTTGTGCTTTAGTTCCTCTCCCGTGTACTCCGCGCCCAGCATGAACAACAGCAGCAGCACGCCGATCTCAGCGCCTGTATGGATAAAAGACTGGCTGACGTTCAGCGGGGCCAGCCCGCCATTTCCGAAGGCAAGTCCGGCAAGCAAATAGAGCGGTATGGCGGAAAATCCAAAACGTGTGGCCACGCGGGCGAGTACGGCCAGACCAACGATGGCTGCGCCCAGTTCGAGAAGAATCTGCGAGACGTCATGTGGCGGCGCTGCCATGAGAGAGTTCAGCATAGCAGGGTTCACAATGCGCAGTGCACACGATGGGAAGGACCACGGCTGAGTTTATCCGGCAAGCGCTACCTGTACTGCTTTATCAAATCTTCCAACGCGGGCTGTGACCAGGCTTTCACGAAAGTGTGCTCGGCGGGCTGCGAGCCGCTTCGAATGTGCCTGACCAGCATCTCCATCGCGGTGTCCATGGTGAGGGAAGTGATGATGGCGGCATTCAGAGTGCCGGCATCCAGCAATGGCTTGGTCTGGCTGGGCACGCCGACACCACAATAGGGCAGGCTAAGCCATTGCGGCCGTTCCGCGGCAGCGGCGTTTTCCTCGAACGCCTGCCTCGCCGCCTGGATGAAATCAGTGTTCTGCGCAGCAATCAGATGCGTATCAGCGGCACGTACGGTAGAGAGCTGCAGCCATGACGTCACGGAGTTGTAGGCGCTCTCCGCCGTCCACTGGATTTTCAGGCTCTTGAGCTGAATGTTGGTGCTGAGCACGCTTTCCAGCCCGTCCGACCGCTGCGCTGCCAGGAAATTTGTTCCCGGGCCTCGGAGATACAAAACGGAGCCGCCACCGGGGAGGATGGCTGCAAACTGCCGGCCCTGCATGCGTCCAATTTCAGTGTGGTCCTGCGACACGGCAAACACCGGCGCTTTCGCCGTCTTGCGCAGCGGCTCCAGGTAATCAACGCGCGCATTGCTCACCACCCATCCGATCCCCGCCGCCACGGCAGCTTCAGCCACGCGGGGCAGGCCCTGGTTATTCACCGGTTCCACGATTACGGCGTCCGGCCGCGTGGATTGCGATTGCACGATCTCCAGCACCTGCTGGCTTTGGGTGACCGGATCGCTCTTGGCGTTGATCACTAGCAGGTCAAGCCCCAGCCGCTGTGCCGTTGTTTTGGCTACGGCTTCCTGTTCGCGCAAATAGTTGTTCTCGCCCGGAAGCGAGATGACAACGCTAAGCCTTTTCATACCGTTCTCCTGCGGTCCAGCGGCCGTGCGGCTCGCTCGACCGGAAACTCAAACAGATTGGAACCAGGGCTTTCTTTGCCGAGCCGGAATTTGCGCCTGGGCAAGGGATTTGCACTTCAGATAAAGCTGGCAGCCCAAAAGGCATTGTGCAAGCGAATTCTAATGTGCTTTGGTCAGTTTTTCGAACAAGAAAGTCGCATGGAGATCAACCGGGTGATCCCCCGGCGGCACTCGCGTAATGGAGATGTTTTTGATCGGGCACTGGTGACCGTCTATTGACCGCTGTTGCCAACCTCTGTTTTCCTAGACGTAGCATGGAATTGCGCAAAGATCCGATCACGCGCTCGTGGGTCATCGTCGGCGACGATGTGGAGCGGCAGGCCCATCCGGGTTATTGCCCGTTCTGTCCCGGAGCGCCCAATGCGCCCCAGGTCATCGCGACGTTGAACTCCACGGACCACGGCGCCGGCCCGGTCACGGCCATGGTGCATCCCGCGCCTCTCTACCGCATTGAGGGCGAGCCACATCGCCACTCCGAGGGCATCTATGACGCCATGAATACCGTGGGCGCGCATGAAGTGCTGGTGCAGAGCATCCGCCACGATATCGAGCTATGGCAGTCGTCGGACGCGGAGATTTCCCAATTCCTGCTGCTGACCGCGCAGCGCATTCAGGACCTGAAGGGCGATCTGCGCTTCAAATATGTGACCATGTTCAAGAACCATGGCCCGTCCGCGGGACAGGAGTTCGATCACCCTGTCTCCGAGCTCACCGCCACGACGTTTGTCCCCCGGCGCGTGCTCTACGAACTGCGCGCCTCTCGCGACTACTACCTGGAGAAGGAACGCTGCGTCTTCTGTGACACTCTGGGACAGGAGTTTCGTACTTCCGTGCGCATCGTTGAAGCGCTCGGCAACTATGTTTCCCTGTGTCCGTTCGCTCCCCGCGTGCCGTATGAGATCTGGATCATGCCGCGCCAGCACCACTCGTCCTTTGAACGGTCCATTACATCCAGGTCAGGACATCTGGCGGAGCTGGCCGGGCTGATCCGCCGTACCTTGCAGCGGGTCATGAGCATTTCTGAATCGTTTCACCTGGTCCTGCACACGGTCCCCAATACCTATCAAAAATCGAATATCCTGCAATATTGGAAGACCGTGGACGAGGACTACCACTGGCACATAGAGATCCTGCCTATTATTGGCACCAGGGCCAAGCCGTATTTTCTGAAAGAGGTGTATTACACCCATATCTCGTCTGAGGCCGCGGCGGAGAAGTATCGCAACTTAGCCATCCGTTAGGCCCGGAAACTGAACGCCGGACGCTGCTAATATCCTCCCCGCCGTGTCATATATCCGAACCCGTCAGCGCACTCATACAGTGAAACTCGAGCAGGGCCCAGGCTCAATCAGCATGGATAAAACCGACCTCCAGGGTGAACTTGAGCGGCTTCATCCGGCGAGCTTTGGCTGGGCGCTGTGGTGCTGCGATTACCGCAGAGACGAGGCGGAAGAGGTCTTGCAGGCGGCCTACCTAAAAGTCCTGGAAGGGATGGCGCGTTTTGACGGACGCGCGAGCGTGCGGACCTGGTTTTTCTCTGTGGTGCGCCGCACGGCTTGGGAGCAGCGCCGCCGGCGATGGGTCCGTCAGTCGCTTCTAGGACGCTGGCTCAGTCAGCAGCCTGCTTTGGCGCCGAGTCCAGCGCCGGACCAGGCATTGAGCAGCTCCGAGGAAAGCGCGGCGTTGCGCCAGGTGCTGGCAACGCTGCCCGCGCGACAGCGCGAGGTCCTGCACCTGGTCTTTTATCAGGAGCTGACCATTGAGGAAGCTGCGAAGGTCTTGAACCTTGGACTGGGAACAGCGCGCACGCATTTTGAACGCGGCAAAGCCAGGCTTCGCGGCCTTCTGGGCGGTGAGAAAAAACGATGAATGACGATTACTATCGTCCAAATTCTGAATCTGGTGATCCTCGTGGTGCTGGTCTTCGCGCTGGCGATGACGCTTTGCGTGAACGCTTCGCCGCCCTGCGCCGGGAAGAGGAGCGGCGGGCGCCGGAATTCGCTTCGCTGTGGCCGGGCAGAGTGCGCGCCCAACGCGGCAAAACACGTTGGTTGGTTGCAGCGGCGTGTGCGCTGACCGTGGTGGCAGCTGTCCTTTGGCTCCGCTCAACCCGGCCCAAGCCGGCAGATGTCTCAGTGGCGTCGCTCGCGGAATGGAAAGCGCCTACTGATTTCCTGCTGGAAACGCCGGGGCGCGAGCTGTTGCGCACCGTGCCGGAAATCGGCGAATGGCGGGGATACACGGTGGCGCTCCCAGGGACCCGGCCAGCGCCGGCTAGGAAAAAAGTTTTGCACTAACCGTTTTGCACTTACCGTTTTGCACTTAACCAAGGAGGATTCGCTTGAAATTTTTGAGAGTGTTCTTCGTACTGTTCGTTCTTGCTGCGGCATCCTGGGGGCAGAAGCCGGCCGATGATCCCATTGCACAGGTTTTGTTCCCACCCGAACTGGTCATGAAGTATCGCCAGGAGATCAATCTGGACGAGGGCCAATCCAAAGCTATTAAAGAGTCCATCCAGAAGGCGCAGTCCAAGTTCCTGGACATGCAATGGGACATGCAGTCGGAAGCGGAAAAGCTGGTCAAGCTGTTGAAGGCCCATCCCGTGGACGAGGGGGCGGTCCTGGCCCAGGTTGACCAGGTGCTCAACCGTGAACGCGAGATCAAGAAGGCCCAGATCTCCCTGCTGGTTCACATCAAAAATCTGCTCTCGGAGGCGCAGCAGAACAAGCTGATGGAATTGCGGCAAAGACCTTCCTGAGCCATTGCACCCTGGCAAGCGCCCGACGAGCCCAGCTTTCGGGCGCTGCTGCCTTGACTCGCTTTGCGGGAATGAACGACGCGAAGCGCAGCTCAAGCATTGAATAGCGATGGGCCCGAGAACATTGAAAGCAGCCGCAGCAGCTCCCGGTCAGCCAAATCAAGGTCGTTTCCTTGCGGGAGCAATTTGTAAAGAATAATCGCGCCCCTCGGCCTGTTTTCATGCCACACCGGAACAAAAGCTGTGGTCCCAAGTTGTGACCACAACTGGTTGTAGGCCATATCTGCATTCACAATCGAGATTTTGAATGCTTCGATTGCATCTGCAATCGCTTCTGCGTTGGCCGCCAGCGCTTGCTGACGTGCGTCAGTCATTCCGGAACCTGCAAGCAAAGACAGAGTGTAATCCCTATGCAGTTCCAAAATCGCCATATCATCACATCCCATGAGGTCGGAACCTATGTCCAGGATTGTCCGTGCGACGTTGTTTTGGCAAACCGCCTGCCTCAGCCGTTCACTGGCCACGTACAATCTCACCCACATGGGATTTGGGTGCTCTCCATCCAAGCTGTTAAGGCAACGGTTACGGTAGGCCGCTGCACATCTCTCAAGGGTTTGCACCAGGGCAATATTATCCCTGATCTCGCCAGGCTCTCCGTCATATGTGAAAGGCTTTATCATCGATTCACGCTATGGCTGGTCAGATAGGTGTCCACCATCTCAAACAGTCCGTGCCAGTTGAGAGGTTTGCCCAGGTCGTCGTTGCCGCCGGCAAAGCCATTTTCAATATTCGAAGGCTCGCCGCCGTTGCTTACCAGGAGGATCGGTATGCGTTGCAATTCTGGGATCTTGCGCATCTCACGGCAAGCGTCCACGTTCGGCAGAGTTGCATCCATCAAGATCAGGTCGGGCGGATCTGCTATGGCTTTCTGAATAGCTTCCCGGCCGTCGCGCGCCGTGGTGAGGTTGTAATCTGTGCGCTTAGCGAACAGCACCTGTTCCATCAGGAAAGTGGTGCTGCAATCATCAACAAAAAGGATTCTACGACTCATAGCTCCTGTTGCCGGCTATGGGCTTGCGCTGCGACACACTCCTCCCGGCCCGCGGAAACACATAGGTGCATTCCGGCAGGTGCGGGCACAATAGCTCGCCCAGCGTCCCGGATGTTAGGGCGCAAGGCCAATTACACACGCTGGCGTTACAGCTATCGCCGTGCTCGAAAAAGATTGTTTTGTGTCACAGTCGCGGCATTTGCTTCCGTCGAGCCGTTTTGAAAAGATCGCAAAACGAAATGCCCAAAGCGGCTGGCTTCCAATAGTTGCGAACCAATGTAGATGAATCGAGCCGCGCTGGAAACATTACGTAGGTACCATCAGTTCCGCAGGAACCCTCCACTCTGAGCAGCTGATCTGTAAAAGATAGCGCCATTTATGGGTCCCAGCCCCTTGGCACACGCCTGAATTCCCCTTGAATTCCTAGGGTAGAACCCAGTTTCCCGCCGTATCCCACGGCTTCGGCAGCGTTTTTGCGCTGGGAGGACTTTTGTGCGCTATATCACACCCTGCTGTGCGCCCCAGCGGCTATAATTTCCAATAACTTATGCTTCCGCTGTTCTGGTTGCGCGTTGCCCTGAGCCTGTACGGGGTGGGCCTGCTGTACGCCCTGGCATCATTTTGGGGCGGCAGAAAAGTTCTGACCCGGATCACTCTTCCCGCGGTCGGACTGGGCATGGTGTTCCATTTCGTCTCCATCATAGAAAACGCAATGTTCAGCGGCACCTGGGCGCCAACCTCCATGCACGGGTTGGAATCATTACTGGCCTTCGTCCTGATGGTGTTTTTCTTCATCGTGTATGCCCGATACCGCGCCACTTCGCCCGGACTGGCCGTATTTCCACTGGTTTTCTGGCTGACGTTTTCAGCCTCGTCGTATGCTTCGCCAACCGAGCCTTCGGCGCCGATCTTTGTCAGCCTGCAATGGATTTATATTCACGTTGCGCTCATCCTGATCGGGTATTCAGCGCTGTTTTTCAGCTTCATCGCCAGCATTCTCTACCTGATCCAGGAGCGCAATCTCAAGACCAAGGCCGGAATGAGCGGATTCTGGTCGCGGCTGCCGGCGCTGGCTACCATCGATGAGATAGGGTTCAAGTGTCTGATCTGGGGTTTCCCGTTCATGACGCTGGGGCTGATCGCCGGATCCATTCTGGCCGAAGCGCGTTTCGGGACCAGGTACTTTGCCGATCCCAAAATCCTGCTTTCCGGGCTGATGTGGGTGGTGTACATGGTACTCCTGTACACGCGGTGGAACGCCGGGTGGCGCGGGCGACGCGCCGCCTATTTGGCGACGTTTGCTTTTGCCGCGGCCGTGCTTGCCTGGGCGGCCAACAATTTCAGCCAGACGCACAGGTTTATTGCTCCATGAACTTCCACGTCATCGGCGTGAACCATAACAGCGCACCGCTGGAGGTGCGCGAGCGGCTTGCTGTCCCTGAAGCGCAGCTGCCCGACGCTGTCCGCAGCTTGGTGCAGCAGCCCGGCGTGGATGAGGGCATGGTGCTTTCCACGTGCAACCGCGTGGAGGTGCTCACCAGCGCCAGGAACGGCGCCGACCTCCGTGGCTTTCTGGGCAGCTACTTCGGAGTGAACCCGGCCGCGCTGAATTCTCATATTTACGAATTCCAGCAGCGTGAGGCCGTGCGCCATGTCTTCCGCGTGGCCTCCAGCCTGGATTCGATGGTAGTTGGTGAACCGCAGATTTTGGGCCAGGTGAAGGAGGCTTACGCTCTCGCCCGCGGCTTGGGTGCCATCCATTCCGCGCTGGACGCGCTTTTGTCACGCGCCTTCGCCGTGGCCAAACGCGTGCGGTCAGAGACTGCGATTGGCAGTTCCAGCGTTTCCATCGCTTCGGTGGCCGTGCAACTGGCGGAGAAGATTTTTGGCTCGCTGGAAGACAAGACCGTATATCTCGTTGGCGCCGGCAAGATGGCGGAACTGGCGGCGCGGCATCTGATCGCGCATGGCGCAAAGAACATCATCGTCAGCAACCGGACGCATGAGCGCGCGGTGGAACTGGCGGAGAGCTTCGGCGGCAAGGCGGCCCCGTTTGAACTGCTGCATGAAACCGCCGACCACGCCGACATCATCCTCACCTCCACCGGCGCGCCCGAGCCGCTCTTTCGCCGCGAACACGGCGAGCGCCTGCGCAAGGGCCGCCGCAACCGGCCCGTGTTCTTTATCGACATTGCCGTGCCCCGCAACGTTCATCCTGACGTGAACAAGCTGGACGGAATGTTTGTCTATGACGTGGATGATCTGCAATCGGTCGCCACGGACAACGCCGCCGAGCGCAAGAAGGAAGCCGAGCGCGCGGAAAAAATCATTGAGCTTGAGGTGGACCGCTTCGCCTCGCGGATGAAATCGCTGGCCGTGGTGCCGACCATCCTCTCGCTCCAGGAATATTGCGAAACCATCCGCCAGGCGGAGGTCGACCGCATTCGCGGCAAACTGGGGACGATCACGCCGGAGCAGGAAGCCGCTATCGAAGCCATGACCCGCGGCATTATCAATAAGCTCCTGCACACGCCCATTACAACCCTCAAATCTTCGACGGATCACCCTGAGGCTGCTACCATCCATGAGATGATCCGGCGGCTGTTCAACTTGAATACCGGAAACCCGAAAGAGTAATGGCCAGACTTCACATCGGCTCGCGCGGTTCACAGCTCGCATTGTGGCAGGCCAATCATGTGGCTGGGCTGCTGCGCGAACGCGGCCACTCCGTCGAGATTGAGATCATCAAGACCACGGGTGACAAGATCACGGATGTGGCCCTGGCCAAGGTCGGCACCAAGGGCATGTTCACCAAGGAGATCGAGGAAGCGTTGGCGGAAAAGCGCGTTGACCTGGCGGTGCACAGTTTGAAAGACGTTCCCACGGAGCTGGCGCACGAATTTGATCTGGCCGCCATCATGAAGCGCGAAGACCCGCGCGATGCATTTGTCTCGGTGAAGTATTCGGCGCTGGAGGATTTGCCGCGCGGCGCAAAGGTCGGCACCAGCAGTTTGCGGCGGCAATGCCAGTTGAAAGCGCTGCGTCCTGACCTGGAAGTTTTTCCCCTGCGGGGCAACGTGGATACGCGCCTCAGAAAGCTTGAGTCCGGCGAATATGACGCCATTATTCTGGCTGCGGCCGGAGTGTACCGCCTGGGGCTGGAGAAGCATGTGCGCTCGCGGATATCGGCGGACGTGATGTGTCCCGCGGTGGGACAGGGCGCTCTGGCCATCGAGATTCGCCGCGACGACGCGAACACGCGAACGCTGCTGGCCTTTCTGAACGATGCCGACACCCGAGTCGCAGTCGAATGTGAACGTGCGCTGCTGGGATCGCTGGGCGGTGGCTGCCAGGTGCCGATCGGGGCGTATGCGGAGAAGCGCGGCGGCCGGCTGTATCTCCGTGCCATGGTGGGCCGTCCCGATGGCAGCCAGATTCTGCGCGAACAGGCAGACGGAGACGATGCCGAGAAGCTTGGCCGCGAAGTCGCGCAAACGCTGTTGTGGCGCGGCGGTGACAAAATTCTTACGGACGTTTACGCACAGGAAGTCGTGGTGCCAAAGCAGCCATGAAGACCCGTAAAGAAGAACCGCTGAGCGGTTGGCGCATCCTGACCACGCGCGCCAGCAAACAGGCTGGCGGTCTTGCCGCTCCGCTTCGCGAGATGGGCGCTGAGGTCATTGAGATTCCGACGATTGAAATCAAGCCGCCACGAAGCTACAACACGCTTGATTCCGCGCTGCGTAATATCGGCAATTACGACTGGCTCATTCTTACCAGCGTGAACGGCGTTGAAGCGCTGTTCGCGCGGCTCAAGAAGCTGCGCATCCCAACAAAGAAGCTGGAGCATCTTCAGGTGGCAGCCATCGGCCCGGCCACTCAGCGCGAAATTGAAAAGCAGGGTGTGAAGGTTGACGTGACGCCGGAAAAATACATTGCCGAATCCGTAGTTGAGGCCCTGAAAGGCAAGACGGAAGGGAAGCGCGTCCTGCTGGTCCGGGCCAAGGTGGCGCGCGACGTGCTTCCTACGGAACTGAGAAAGGCCGGCGCCAAAGTCGACGTAGCGGAAGCCTATGAGACCCATGTCCCCGCTAGAGCCAAGGCAAAGCTCAACCGCCTCTTTGCCCATGACTCATCCCGCCCGGACATCGTGACCTTTACCAGCTCTTCAACGGCTACAAATTTCCTTGAACTGCTGGAGAAGGACCATTACCACGGGTTGCGCGAGATTTGGCTGGCGTCGATCGGCCCCGTCACCAGCGCCACTCTGCAACAAGCCGGCTTCAAACCCAACATTCAAGCGATTGATTACACCATGGAAGGGCTGGCCCTGGCGATCGCCAAGCACGTACTGACCACGCATAAAGACGACGAATGAGATGCGCGTGAGTGTTTGCCAACCCTCGCGGCAGGAGAGTTGCTCTACATACCCAGCGGAAGTTTGCCTTCGGTCCGCGTTCTCTCCAAGCGCGGTGCATTTCCTGCTTTCCATGGCTTAACGCGATGTGCAATTCGATAGGCCAACGGGCCCCCGTCTGCCGCTGCACTGCGTTCGATGGGCCGAGGCACGCAGACAAATTCCACATCCAACTCATTCGCGGACGCCCGCACCATGGTATAGCCATGTCCACCGGCGTCCGTGAAGGAAAGGTGAGGCGCTACTTCGGGGTTTCGCTCGGCCACAGCTGCAGAAACATCTCCTGTCTTCTCGAGCGCCAGCGCCGCCCTCACACCGTGCAACATGGCCAGGTTCATCGTTGCTTGTACGGGAGCATTGTGGCCAGATTTCTGGAGGAAGACGGCGCGCAGAGGAAGATCCGCTGGAAGCCCGTATTCCATGCCTTCCAACAACCCGGGCGCTGAAACGGAGCCAGTGACAAACTCGGCGGCCACGGGCCGGAGGTCTTTCGGCGACAGCTTGGTTGACAAGACGCCTGCCTGAAATGCATGCCGGTCGCCGCTCAGGCAGGCAAAGTTGGCGATCTTCTCGCGATGGAGGAAATCGAGCACTTCGTTGCGTTCAAACCGGTAACCAGACCAATCATCGTCAATGAATTGCGCGTAGCCCGCAGACGGCCAGCGCAGGCCCAGTTCCAGTGGCAAATTTTGGAAGTCAATGTTCCAATCCAGCATGGCCACGGTATTGCCCCAGAGTTTCCAGGAGGCGGTGGACTTTCGCAGTTGGTTCAGGAACCATTCTTTCTGCGTAGAACCCAGCATTGATTGCGGAGGGGCGTTCCGGCGCGGGTTCGGCAACTCAACGCCATTGAACCGTATCGTTGCCGGCGGCTGACCGTTGTTGTACGAACTGCCCGCGTCCAGAATCCCCAGCACATCGTGAGCATAGACGCCGGGGAACCCCCTGGCCTTAAAAGGAGCAAACTCGGAACGGTCCGCCAGCGGCTCTGAGCGATAACTGCGATTGTCGGTGAGCAGCAAATCAACGTGCCGGCCCCATCGCAGGGTGCGATACAACTTGAGACAATTCACCGCAGCCAGGTTTCCCGGTTCCTGGCCCATGCCATTCTGATCGAAATCGCGGATCGGCGTGTCCGCTACCGCCGGCGCTGTAAATTGGTCCAGGCCGGCTTTGCCCGGTTTGATTACGCGTGCGGGCTGGTATTCGAACCATGCCTGGCTGGCGGCTACTTTGCGGGTCTGTGCGGGCAGCACTCCGTTGCCGAAGTTCTGCTGGCTCTGCCAGCCTTTCCAGGAAAACTCGTGGTTGTCCCACATGCAGATGAAAGGCCAGCGGGCGCGCGCATCTTGCAGGTCCGGGTCAAGCAGGTAGGCGCGATAGAGTGAGCGATAGTCGTCCAGCGTCGTGGGAACGTGGAAGTCGGCATGCTTTTCGCCACTCTCATAGCGCACGATGTCACGCAGGTGGCGAGCGTACATCCCTTGCGGGCGGTCTTCCGGATACCAGACCACCTCGTAAACAAAATCTCCCAGATGGAGGACAAAACCCAGTTGATCTGCCGCAGGACGCCGCTCGTCCTCCCAGATCATCCGCCGATAAGCATTGCAGGCGCCTTGCTGGACGTTCTGGCAGCTGACAAAGGCAAACTGAACGGCGCGGCCATCGTTTTCAGCTGGCGCCGTGATGGTCCGGCCAACCCGGCTGCCAAATCCGTGTTCATCGGTAAATCGATACCAATAGACGCGGCCCGGTTTTAAGCCCGCCGCCAGCACGCGACATGTCCAATCGTTCTCCGAACCCATCTTCGCCTGGCTGGTAGCGACGATATGCCGGAAATCAGCGTACTCCGATAACTCGAGCGTTAATTTGTGCGCTTCCAATCCGGAGGCAGGCGGCCGGCGCGTCCACAAGATCACGCTATCGGCGTACGGATCGCCGGATGCCACGCCATGTGGATACAAATCGCGGCGTTCTTTCCATCCGGTTTGCGAACCGGCGGTCAAATTGCCGGGCCAGGCCAGCGTCGCGCCGAAGGAAGCGGCCAAGGCTAAAAATTCGCGCCGGGTCATTGCGGACATGCAACCGCCCTTTCATAACATCTAGCTAGTCGTATATATTGCACCCGCACTTGGCCGGCTCCGCGTATTTCTTCAGAAAATCGGCCACACGCGTGTAAGCGTCAATCTGGTTTTCTATTTTGGCGAAGCCATGGCCTTCGTTTTCATAGACCTTGAGATCCACTACGCCATTGCGTTTCTTCACTGCCTGCACCACTTGTTCGGCCTCGGTCTTGGGGCAGCGCGGATCATTGCCGCCGGCCAGCAGCAGGAGAGGCGCCTTGATCTGGTCGACGAAATTGATGGGTGAGCGCTCCTGCAGCCTCGCCTTGTCTTTCATGGGATCACCCGTGTTTGCGATGTCATATTGGCGGAGCAAAGGATCTTCATTCTCGATTTCAGTGAACCAATTGACGAACGGAACAATTGCCACGCCCCCGGCCCAGAGATCGGGCGCTTTGGTGACGGCCATCATGGTGAGATAGCCGCCATAGCTTCCGCCCATCACCGCGACTTTCTTGGGATCGATGAAGCCGGTTTTTTTGATCCACTCGGCGGCAGAGATCACATCTTCCAGGTCGCCGCCGCCCATGTCAAAGCGGTTGGCGTCCTCAAACTCTTTGCCAAAGCCGCGCGAGCCGCGGTAGTTCGGAGCAATGACGAAAAATCCCTGGTTCACCAGATACTGAATGTTCCGGTTAAAAGTATTGATGATGGCGGAGGCAGGGCCTCCGTGAATCAGCACGACCGCGGCGTTCTTGCCGTTTTTTTCGGCGTTGTAAGGCACGTAGACGAATGCCGAAATCTGCCATTTGCCGTCCTTGCTGGGATAGTGGACCAGAAAAGGCTCGACCATGTCTTCACTGCGGACGCCGCCGACGAGCGAATGCGTGATTTGCGTCGACTTACCGGTGGCGAGGTCAAAATCCCAGAGGTCGTTCGGGTCTGTGGCGCCCTCATGCGCGTAGAGCAGCCGCGTTCCATCGTGGCTGAAAGCGCTTTCCAGGCTTGCCAGCGAGTTGAAGCCCCGGGCCAATGGAAGAGCATGCGACTGGCTGGTTCCCGGCTCGTAAACGTAAATATCCTGGTATCCCTCGATATTCGAGGCCCAGGTAAGGCGCTTGCCATCCGGTGAAAACTTGCCGGACGTGATCTCCCATTTGTCGTTCGTCAGCCAGCGAATCTTTTTTGTCGCGATATCGAGCAGGCCGGCGTTCGGGTAGCCGTTGCCGGCGTTTGAGGTAATGAGCACGGTCTTTCCGTCGGGGGAGATGTCTGTGGCGGTGAAGTTGCGCTCGCCTTCATGCGGTGTGAGATTGGTGACGCGGCTGCCCACTGAATTCGCAATAAAGATATTCGCGTCTTTACCTGCGGCGTTTTGCTGGGTAAAGACAATCCACCTCCCGTCCATCGACCAGATTGGGTTGACATTGCTGAACTGAGCGGGTGTGTTGCTGGTGAGATGCGTGACCTTTTTGGTCAGGATTTCCATGATGTCGATCTCGTAATTGGGCGACTGCTTCGGCTTTACGCTGTAAGCCAGCTTCTCGCCGTCGGGCGACCATGCCGCGCCTTCTTCGGAGACCTCAGGACTGTTGGTGAGGTTCACGACCTGGCCGTTGCCGGCAGAGACCAGAAAGAGGTCCCACTGTTCGTTGCCGTCATAATCGGAGTTATAGGCGATCCATCGCCCCTTGGGTGACCACGCGATGTTGACCTGGCGCTGATTGCTGACCGAAAGTTGTGTGGGCCAGCCGCTCTGCGAAGGCACAACCCATATGTTGTAGCGTCCGCTGATGTTTGTCACGAAAGCGACCTGTTTGTCGTCCGGCGACCACGAGCCGTAAACCACCGCTCGCGTCATGTAGAGCTTTTCCACGGTGAGAGGCTGAATATCGAATTTATCTTTGGAGGTGAGCTGGGTTGGATCGGCGATGGCAGAGGGGATGTCCTTGGTCTGTGAAACAACAGAGATCGCAGCAAGCAACATGAAAAGCGGCACTACTTTACGCATCGGTCGCCGAGCCTTTCTGTTTGGTCCATTTCTCCATGCCTCAGTCTCCATAGTGGATTCGTTGTTATGCTTTTGCCCCCTTATGCATTTCCACGGTTGACCAGGTCTTGTCCGCGGCGTGGCAGATGTTCTCCAGCGGGCATTCCGCGCACCTGGGCCGCCGGGCAATGCACAGTGCGCGCCCGTGATGGATGATCTGGTGGGAGAAATCGATCCATTTTTCCTTTGGGACCACCTTCATCAGGTCCTGCTCGATCTGTTTGGGATCGTTAGCCGTGGTGAGCTCCAGGCGGCGTGAGATGCGGTGCACGTGCGTGTCCACGACGACTCCCACCGCTTTTCCGAACCAGGAGCCCAAAACGACGTTGGCGGTCTTCCGCGCTACACCGGGCAGGGAGAGAAGGCTCTCCATGTCGTCAGGAACCTGGCCTCCAAAGCGCTCCATAACCCCCTTGGCGGCGCCGACCAGGGACTTGGATTTGTTGCGGAAGAAGCCGGTGGAGCGGATCTCCGGCTCCAGTTGCTCCGGCTGGAGCGCGGCAAAGTCCTGCGGCGTGGGGTACTTCTGGAACAGCCCCGGCGTGACCATATTCACCCGCACATCGGTGCATTGGGCGGAAAGGATCGTCGCCACCAGCAGCTCCCAGGCGCTTTTGTGATGCAGGGCGCACTTAACGGCGGGGTACCGCTGGTCCAGACGATTTAGAATGTCCTGAACTCGCTCCGGCGCCACCGGGTTGTAAGCGGTTTTTTGCGGTTTGGATTTGGAAGGTTTGGTTTTGGCGGACCTGGCGGCCGGCTTCCGTCGGGCCTTGGATTTAGCGACTGGCGTCTTTGTAACGGGCATAGACACAAAATCTAAAGCAGTGGGCTTACAATCACAATAGGCAGAGTGGAAGAAGGCAGAGGGGACTGATGGCAACCACGACAAAGGCAGAAATGAAAATAACGTCCGGTGACTTGTTCGCGGTACCGCTCACCATTGAAGGCTCCAGCGTTCTGCACCAGATGTTCCGTTTTCGCTGGTCGGAATGGCGCAAGCTGAGCCAGGCGCAGCAGCATGAGATTGCCGCGGAGGCATCAACCGCCCTGCTGAAGATGGAGAATGACGTTTCCGGCCAGACCGCGCTATTTTCTCTGCTCGGGCACAAGGGCGACTTGCTGCTGGTGCACTTCCGCAACTCGTTTGACCAGCTTAAGGCCGCGGAACTCGCGATTTCGCGCCTGCGCCTGAGCGATTACCTGGAGCAGACCACGTCCTATCTCTCGGTGGTCGAACTCGGGCTTTATGAGTCTTCCGTAAAGCTCTATCGCGACCTGCGGGAGAAGGGAATTGAGCCGCACTCGCCGGAATGGAATGCCGCGATCGAAGACACGCTTAGGCGGCAGACAGAGGCGATGCGTCCGCGGCTGTTCCCGCAGATTCCGCCCGCGCGCTACGTCTGCTTTTATCCCATGGACCGCCGCCGCGGCGAGGACAAAAACTGGTACAGCCTGCCCATTGAAGAACGGCAGCGGCAGATGGAAGAGCACGGTCTGGTGGGCCGTCGCTATGCCGGTACCGTCAGGCAGATCATTACCGGTTCCATCGGCTTCGACGATTGGGAATGGGGTGTGGACCTCTTCGCCGACGATCCTCTTATCTTCAAGAAACTCATTTACGAGATGCGCTTTGACGAAGTCAGCGCTGTCTATGCTCTGTTCGGCACGTTTTACGTGGGTGTCCGCTGCCCGGCAGCGGGGTTAGAAGCATTGTTCAGCGGCAAATTGCCGGATTGACGCGCCGATGCATCACTCAGTAGTCTTCATTTATGGTCAAAGCAGTGCAAGCTGGACAGGTCTGGCGCAGTGATGAAAGCGGCGATAACTTTCTGGTCACCAAGGTTTACGGCGAATTGTTCACCCAATACGCCATGCTGCGGCCGGCCCGGGTGAGCGCTCCGGAAGCCGAAACCATCCGCGTGAAGATCACCAAGGCGGAGAGCGGCATGACTTTACCGGGCTACACCTTCACCCAGGATTCACAGGATTTCTAAGACCCCACCGAATGTTTGAGAAAATCATTGCAACATTAGCCGGGTTCATCATCGCCGTGATTTCCAAGGCCGGTTATCTAGGCGTATTGCTGCTGATGGCCATTGAATCGGCATGTATTCCGCTGCCTTCTGAGATCATCATGCCGTTTGCGGGGTATCTGGTTTACACGGGACGTTTCAGTCTGCTGTGGGCGGCAACAGCAGGCGCGCTTGGCTGCAACCTGGGCTCGGTGATTGCTTATGAGATCGGCGCTCGCGGTGGACGGCGTCTGGTTGAGCGATATGGTTCGTACGTCTTTCTCAGCCGTCATGATCTGGAGATGACGGAGCGCTTCTTTCAGCGCTTTGGCGCCGCCGCTGTGCTCATCGGGCGACTGCTGCCGGTGATACGCACCTTCATTGCCTTGCCCGCAGGCATTGCCCGCATGCCGCGCCTGCGCTTTCACGTTTACACGTTTGTGGGCTCATGGCCGTGGTGCTTCGCGCTGGCCTGGATCGGCATGAAGCTGGGCGAGAAGTGGGACAAAGATCCGCGCCTGAAACAGTGGTTCCACCGGCTGGACGCGGTGATTATCCTGCTGCTCCTGGCGGGCATCACCTGGTTTGTGTGGTCGCACTGGAAGAACCGGGTGCGCGCTGCCGCGTGAGCCGGAGTTTGCAAACCCCGCTCAAATACGAGAAGATAACAAGTTTCCACTCATCTCAAGGATGGTCCTGTAAAACTCATGGCTTCTTCCGCTGACAAAACAAGTTCAACAAAGATTGCTTCGGCCAAAGGCAAGCTGGGCATCATGATTCCGGGCATGGGGGCGGTGGCGACCACGTTCATGGCCGGCGTTGAGGCAGTGCGCAAAGGCATTGCCGAACCCATCGGGTCGCTAACACAGATGGGCACCATCCGGTTGGGTAAGCGCACGGAAGGAAGATCGCCGAAGATCAAGAAGTTTGTCCCTCTGGCAGAGTTGGATAACCTGGTTTTTACCGGTTGGGACATCTTTGAAGATGATGCCTACGAGTCAGCGATGAACGCCGGCGTTCTGGAGAAAGACCTTCTCAATCAGATCAAGCCATTTCTGCGTTCCATCAAGCCGCGCAAGGCCGTCTTTGACCGCAACTATGTGAAGAAACTGGACGGCAAGCATGTGAAGAAGGGCAAGAATAAGCGCGATCTGGCGGAGCAGTTACGCGCCGATATTCGCGATTTCAAAAAGAAATCCGGCGCCGACCGGCTGGTGATGGTCTGGTGCGGCTCAACCGAGATCTTTCTGAAGCAGACCGAAGTTCATGCGTCGGTGGAGAAGTTTGAGCGCGGCCTGGAAAAGAACGACGAGAACATTGCGCCATCGATGATCTATGCTTACGCCGCCCTCTCTGAGGGTGTGCCGTTCGCCAATGGCGCGCCGAACCTCACCGTGGACATTCCGGTGATGCACGATCTGTCAAAGCAGAATGAAGCGCCCATCGCCGGCAAGGACTTTAAGACCGGGCAGACGCTGATCAAGACGATCCTGGCTCCCGGCTTCAAGGCGCGCATGCTGGGATTGAATGGATGGTTCTCCACCAACATCCTGGGCAACCGTGACGGCGAGGTGCTGGACGATCCCGGATCATTCAAGACCAAGGAAGAATCGAAACTTTCCGTCCTGGAAGAAATTCTCCAGCCCAAGTTGTATCCCAAACTCTACGGGCATATTCATCACAAGGTCCGCATCAATTACTACCCGCCTCGGGGCGACAACAAAGAGGGCTGGGACAACATTGATATCTTCGGCTGGCTCGGTTATCCCATGCAGATCAAGGTGGACTTCCTGTGCCGCGACTCAATCCTGGCTGCGCCGATTGTGCTTGACCTGGTGCTCTTTCTCGACTTGGCCAAGCGCAGCGAAGCATTGCGCGGTCTGGGAGTGCAGGAGTGGCTGAGCTTTTATTTAAAGTCGCCGATGACGGCGCCCGGGCTTTATCCCGAACACGATTTGTTCATCCAGTCGATGAAGCTGAAAAATACGTTGCGTCACCTGCGGGGTGAGACCCTCATTACTCATCTTGGGCTTGAGTATTACGACTGAGAGAGAACGCTGCTGTGCAGCTTGGCATCTGAATTTGTATGAAGGTGCGATGGGTGTTGGTGCTGGTGCTTGGGCTGCTGGTTGGGAGCCCGGCCGCCGATGGGACATTCCGGGGCAAGGTCGTCGAGCCTCCTGCAAATGAACGGTCCGTACCCGGCTGGATCTTCGTCCAAGGGAAAAACCATATGCTGCGGCGTGTGGAAGTGGCCCATGCGCAGATCGTCTTTGGCGACGACGTGCCCGTCAGCCAGCGGCGCAAATGCGATGCTACATGCCTCAACCCGGGGCAGGAAATCCGCGTTACAGCCTTCCAGGATTCGGCCGGCGAGTGGCGGGCAAAACAGGTTGAAATCCTAAGGCTCACCACCAGATTGGGCGAAACACCCCTAAAGACCCTTAACTTTACTAAACTTTATCCATTTTCTGATGCCGCTCTGGATAACCAACTAGGGTGAATCCGGCATCGCATCGTCTACGGGAGAAATCTAATTAAGTTAAGTATATGGTCGGGCGGTATAATAGGGGTGTCCTCCAGAAGGCCGGTTCGCGCAGGAGTGTGTTTATGAAATTCCGTTCTTTATTTCTTTCCTCAATCCTGGCAGCGGGCGTTATTCTATCCGCTTCAGCATTTGCCCAGGACGATAAACAAAAGACACAGGCTCCCAGCAACCAGACGCAGCCTGCCGATCAGAGCCAGGCGTCTCCTGTTGATCAGAGTCAGAGTCAAACGCAGCCGGCAGCCAGCCAGGACCAGCCTGCTGTTGACCAGGACAAGGACAAGAAAGACAGCAAAAAGGACAAAGACAAGAAAAACAAAGAAGCCAAGGCGAAACACAGTGGCGGCAAAGATGATGTGGACGCCATCGGTAACCGCAAGGTTGCTGGATGGGACTGGTATTCCATTGAAAGCGAAATCCGCATGGGCAAGGAATACGCCACGCAGATCGAATCAAGCTTGAAACTGGTGACCGATCCCGTCATCAACGAATATGTGAATCGCGTCGGCCAAAACCTTGTGCGCAACTCAGACGCCAAGGTGCCGTTCACCATCAAGGTGGTGGACTCGGACGTTATCAATGCCATGGCTCTTCCCGGCGGGTTTTTCTACGTAAATTCAGGGTTGATTTTAGCGGCTGATAATGAAGCGGAACTGGCTGGCGTGATGGCGCATGAGATTGCCCACGTTGCCGCCCGTCACACCACGCGCCAATTGACGCGCTACCAGTTCGCTAACTACATGAGCCTGCCGCTGATATTCATTGGCGGAGGAATCGGGCTGGCCGCGCGCGAAGCCGCGGGTATCGGTCTGCCGATTACGTTCCTGAAGTTCAATCGCAGTTTTGAGGCCGAGGCAGACTATCTGGGCATTCAATACATGTACAAAGCGGGTTATGATCCGAATGAGTTTGTAAACTTCTTCGAAAAGATCCAGGCCCAGGAAAAAAAGAAGCCGGGATCGATGGCGAAGGTTTTTGCTGATCACCCACAGACGCCGGACCGCATTTCAAAATCGCAGGAGGAGATCGCCACCATTCTGCCTCCGAAAGACCAGTACATCGAGACGACCTCGGAGTTCAATGACATGAAGGCGCGGCTTGCCGCCATTGAAAACCGGCACAAAGTCGACGATGCCAACAATCCCAATAAACCGAGCTTGCGGCGCGGGCAGGCATCCTCCAAAGATGGGGACAAGAAGGACGATGATCGTCCAACCTTGAAGCGGCGCGATCAATAATCCAGACTATTTACGCTTAAAAAGCCAGCAGGCGGCCAAAATGGCCGCCTGCATTATTTTGCCTGAAATTTGTCGTCTCATGCTGACGTAACCGGTTTTCCCGGAAACGGCCGCTGAAAAATGCAGAGATGAAGTTTCTCAATGAAATCCAGCAGTTCCGGGCGCACGCTGGCCGCCACAAATGAGCGACAATTTTTGCACGTGGATTCCATCAGCCGGGTATTCTCTCGGCTGAAGCTGCGTCGGAACACACCATAAACAGGGGACTTCTGTCCACCGGGGGGGATTTTCATGGGTTTCTCCAGACTTCTGGACGGAATCATGACACAAAAAGCTCACTGAGGGAATGAAAATTCATTCCTTAGATGGAGGATCGAGGTATCGACAGTCCAAAGAGGGAATTGTAAAAAGGCGGACGATGGTGAGTGCTCGAACAGGGTAGGCAGGGACCTAAAGAACAATGGCGGAAAGCGTTAAAGCTTCCGCCTTTCTGATGGGGAGAACCAGTCGAAAATACCGGCTCTATGATCCTTACTTACCCGCAAAAGACTCGGCTGTATTTGCACTTAAGGCGTTTGATTTGTAATGGTTAGCGTCAACAATCTTCATTTCCTGCCAATCATACGGGAATTCTTTGCCGCAGCCGAGGCATGCCACGTATGTGCCGGTTAGCTGTGCAGCAGGGGAAAGTCTCTGACCGGGCCTTTTTGTGATCGGAAAGCTGAAGTTCTTGTGGTTGCAACCAAATAGCACATCGAGCAGACTCGCCATAAAATCACCACACCCAAACTGCGGGTTTCCTGGAAGCGTTTATCTTGCCGACTCAGGCAATAGTGTACTACAGGACATGTCCACATGTACATACTAGTTCATGTTCCGCTGTACCGTTACATTAGATTCAGGGTAGCTGGAAAAGGTTCGCAGCCTAGTGGAAACAAATTTTCTTATAAATCTGTGTAAAAATTACACCAATCCAGCGTATGTTATTGATAAAAATAGAAGTAGTTTTTAAGTGGAGGATTTTTTCCCGCCCCGGCTATTGCGGCATTTGGTCATGATGGCTTGGTGGAGGCGGTTTCTGAGGTCATCGGGAAGCTCGTAAAGCTCGTTATCGCGGTAGATTTCGATGGTTTTTTTGGTGGTATTCATGACCACGTGGCATTCGTGGCACCAATGAAGGTGTTCATCCAGTTCGGCGCGCAGGCTTTCAGTGATCCTGCCGTCAAGGTAATCGGTCAACTCTTTAAGAAACTCAGTGCACTTCACTGTTGGCCGTCTCCGCCCTTTTTGGACTTGAAATACTTAGCCAGGCGCTCCCGAAGCTGCAAACGGGCACGTAACAGCCGGGATTTTACCGCAGGTACGCTCAACCCCAACATTTCCGCCGTTTCCTCCGTGGAAAGCCCTTCAACATCACGCAGTACAAACACTGTTCGGAACCCAGGCGAGAGTCCCTGAATCGTCTTTTTCAGGATGTCGCCCAACTCCGAGGTCCCATAAAGCTGTTCCGGATTGGGGGCCCAGTCCGCGACTTCACGTGGGATCGAGCCGTCCTCTGTTTCCACGTCTTCATCGAGGGAAACAGTCCGGTCATTGCGCCTCTTGCGCAACCTCATCAACGCTTCATTGACGGCGATCCTTACCAGCCAGGTATAAAACTTTGAATTTCCCTGGAATTGCTCAAGGTTCTGATACGCCTTGAGGAATGCGTCCTGAACCACGTCCTGGGCGTCTTCCTCGTTATGCGTGATGTGCTGCGCGATGCGGAAGACATTGCGGTCATACCGCCGCACCAGCTCGCTGAAAGCCTCCAGATCGCCTTTTTTGGCGGCCTGGACGAGCGCCAGTTCGCTGGTAATACCTTCCTCGGCCTTCTTTTGGATGGTTTCCATGCCGCTCCGACTCAAAATTTAATTTACTATGTTCTGCGCCCCAATTGGGCTTGCGGACGAAATAATTGTTTCGGCTTAATATGAGACTCCGGCCGTAACTTTTTGTTATGTCAACGCCTCTGATTGCTATGAAGAAAAGCCATTTTTTTGTTTTATTAACAATGAGTTTCCTGTTCTTGGCCATGGGTTGCCGGAGCCAGTCCGGTCCGCCCGCTGAGCGTATCAAGGTCGTGATGAAGAAATACACGATCGAGCCTGCGGTCATCCACGTAAAGTCGGGCCAGACCACGGAGTTAGAGGTTTCCACGGCCGACGTCCAGCATGGCTTCGACGTGCCTGGCCTGAGCATTAAGGAGCCGGTACGCTCTGGACAGCCGGCCGTTGTCACTCTGAAAAACCCGCCTAAGGGCGAGTACAAGGTGGTCTGCGGCATTATCTGCGGCCCGCACCACGAAGACATGGTGGCCAAACTGGTAGTGGAATAGGGGCAGCCTGGCCGCGGAAGATTTAACTTCCTGGCTTGTTGTTTTCCCAAGGCGCCCCAGTCCTATGTTGGTGATGGAAATAGATATGCTTTACATCAATCCTGCGTGATATCGATGGGCCTGCCAGTGGCATCCCGGCTGAGGGTTGAGGTGGGTAAATGGTTTTCATCTCCGCCGGCAACCTTGGCTGTCTCCTCCGGAGTAATTTCACGGGCTCCCTTCCGGCCAAGCACTCTGAGGTTATCGTCCTGTCTCAGCATTATCGTTCTCCTTGCGCATTTTGAAATTTCCCGACCCGCGACCGCATTTTATCGCAAGCTTGGCGCCGGGCGTGCGGCAGGATCAAAAATACGGAGATTCTGATTTAAATCCCCTGACGCAGCC
This sequence comes from Terriglobia bacterium, assembly GCA_041488515.1. GTDB lineage: Bacteria > Acidobacteriota > Terriglobia > Terriglobales > Acidobacteriaceae > Angelobacter. The sequence continues at coordinate 66,585 of JBGPPK010000013.1, forward strand.
GGAAAAGGAGTTTAAGGGGTTTCAGGCGCCCGGTAACGACTAAGATACTAGAGGTGTAGACTTCAGTAATCTCGCGGGTTGATACTGACTGAGTAAACCTTATAATCGCGGCTAGGAATGCCACGTCCGACTGAGATCCAGAACATCATTGAAGAGGCGGTTGCAGAGGTGTTTGACGCAGCCCTGCCCAAGCTGCGCGCTGAAATCGTTCGCCGTGCGGCGGAAGTCCTGGAGCTGATGGCGCCCGCGCCGGGCTCTTCCCCCAGTGACCTGCTCAACGCCGCTTCCGCCTCCATCCACGATTCCAGTACTCAGGCAGAGATCCTTCGCCATCTGCTTGAGGGCGAAGCCCGTTTTGCGGCTCGTGTGGCTTTGTTCGTGGTCAAGGGCGGCGCAGTCAACGGCTGGCAGGGAACCGGATTTGACGATAATGAGGCCATTAAGGGCCTGAGCCTGAACACCGGCGCCGGTCTGGTAGCCAGGGCCATTCAGGCGCGCAATCCGGCAGGCGGCTCAGCCCACGAATTTGATTCGGGCTTCATCAGCTCCATGAAAGCCCCCGCGGATGATCAATGCATCGTTTTGCCGCTGGTGGTGAAAGACAAGGTCGCCGCAGTGATCTATGCCGACGCCGGCACTGCCCCGGGCGGAACTTTGGATGCCTCCGGGCTCCAGGCTTTAATGCGCTTTGCCGCCGTATGGCTGGAACTGACGGCGCTGCGCAAGGCGGGAGGCTCCGGCGCAGAAGATATGCCACAGTCCCAACCACCGGCGGCCATGGCGGCGGCTGCAGCGCCTGCGGCCCCGGTTACGGAAGAGGACGAGCTGCATAAGAAGGCGCGCCGCTTCGCCAAGCTTTTGGTGGAGGAAATTAGGCTGTACAATCAACCCAAGGTGGATGAGGGCAGGCAGCACAAGGACTTGTACGACCGCTTGAAAGTGGACATCGAGAAGAGCCGGGCTACGTATGACAAGCGTTATGCTGAGTCTCCTGTTGCTTCCGCCGATTACTTTACGCAGGAATTAATCAGAATTCTGGCGGATAATGACGTCGCGCTTATGGGCGCGGGTTTTCCGCGATAGTTGAAATCAGTGCCGGTCAGACGTTTTCTATTTTCTCTTTTTGTGCTTCTGGTGTCATTGCAGGCGGCTTCCTCCGGCCAGACAACCAGAAAGAAAGCCCCTTCCACCAAGGCGAAGAAGGCCGCGTCTTCCCCTGCGCAAAAAAATACTCCGGCCGCGCGCAAGCTGGGCCATATCAAGCGCGCGTTCGTTGCTTCCGCCGAACTGCGGCCTATGGCGCAACAGCTGCTGGAAAATCGCACACCGCAAGCCTATGAAGGTGTGGAAGGTTACGCTCGCAAGCATGCCAACGATGATGCCGGTCCGCTGGCGTGGCTGGTGATCGGCTACGCGCATTACCTCGACAAGGACTATGAGAAGGCGCGTTCATCCTGGGATCGCGCCAAACCGCTGGAGCCGCTGTTGGGCGATTATATTGCTTATCTGCAGGCGGCGGCCTATCAGGGCGCGAGCAACCAGCCTGCGGTGCTGCAAACGCTTGAGGGTTTTGAGCAGAAGTATCCTGATTCGCTTCAGTCGCATGATGTCGCCATGCTTTACGCCGGAGCGCTGATGGCCACCAACGAACCGCAACGAGCGGCAGCTTATCTGGAAAAGCACCGGCAGCCGGTAAAGCCCGATATCGAGATCACGCTGGGCCGCGCGTACGTGGCCGCGGGCGAGAAGGCCCGCGCAGCGGACATTTTCCGCAGACTCTATTTTGAAATGCCGACCAGCGCCGAGGCCGACGCCGCGGCGCTGGAGCTGCGCAATCTGGGAGAGACGCCTCCAGCCGGCAGTTTTGACCAGCGCCACACTCGCGCCGGACTGCTGACCAAAGCCAGGCGCTTCCAGGATGCGCTCAACGAGCTGAGCCCGCTGGTGGAGCAAGCCCCGCCGGACAAGATGCTCGATCTGCAAGTCGAATTTGCCGCGGCCCTCTACCGCGCACGCAAGCGCGATGACGCGCAGCATCTGTTTGAGAGCATCGTGCAGAACCAGGCGGCCGGCGTGGAGGCGAAAGCGCAAACGCTCTACTTCCTGGCTGAAATCGCCCGCGACAAGGACGACGGGCAGAAGAACCGCGATTACGTGGCACAATTGCGCACCCTGGCGCCGGAGAGCACATGGATGACGGACGCCCTGCTCTCCGCCGGCAATATGTACATGCTGCGCCGCGACTATGAAGTAGCAGTGCCGTTCTATGCGGAGATTTACCAGCGGCAGAAAAACGGCCGCCTCTCGCCTTACACGCACTGGAAGACCGCATGGTTGACGTATCGCATGGGCAAGAAAGAAGACGCCAGGCGGCTGTTTGAAGAGCAGATAGAAATGTATCCGGGCTCGCCGGAAGTCCCCGCGGCTATTTACTGGCGCGGGCGACTGGCCGAGGATGACGGCAACAAGGGACTGGCCCGCGCTTGCTATCAGAAGCTCACAGAGAACTACCGCTACTTCTATTACGCGAACCTGGCTCGTGATCGCATGACCAAGCTGGGCGATGAAGTTGTCGATCCGCCACTACTGGATAATCTTCCGCATCTCGCGGCGCCGCCGCGCGACTGGGAAGCGCCGGCCGACAATGTGCGCGCGCAAAAAGCGCAGCTTCTGGCGAACGCCGCGCTCTATGACTTTGCCGTCGCGGAGATGCAGGCCGCCAGCGCCGGTTCGCCTCCGTGGGAAGCCAAATCCGTCGCCGAAATCTATGGCGAACAAGGCAGCTACATCCGCGCCATCGAAACGCTGAAGCGCGCAGTTCCCGGATACTTTACCGCGGAGATCCCGCAGATTCCGCGGCCCGTGTGGGAAGGTCTGTTTCCCCGCCCGTTCTGGGACGAATTGAAAAGAGACGCAGCGGCCAACCGTCTGGATCCTCATTTGGTGGCGTCGCTGATACGACAGGAGTCGGAATTCAACCCAGCAGCCATTTCGCGCGCCAACGCCATGGGGCTGATGCAGCTCCTGCCCAGTGTCGGCAAAGGACTGGCCAAGGAGATGAAGATCAAACATTTCTCGTCCGACGAGCTGCTGGTAGCAAACACGAACCTGCAACTGGGCACGCGCTACTTCAGGCACATGGTGGACCACTATGACGGACAGGTGGAATACGCGCTGGCCGCTTACAACGCCGGCGAAGATCGCGTAGACGACTGGCGCAAGAACGGAAACTTTGCCGACGTGGAAGAGTTTGTGGAATCCATTCCCTTTACTGAGACGCGCGAATACGTGCAGGCGATCCTGCGCAACGCGGCGTTGTACAAGCTGCTCTACAGCAAACTGGCAGCTGGCAAATAGCCCTTTTTCTTGAGCCCCCTTGGCGCAAGCCAGTGGACACTATTCGATATAATTGCTAATGCACTAGCTAGGAATCATGCTGCACACCGGACGAAAGAACTGAACCGGAGGCGCAGATGCTTAACAAAACGCGACTTCTTCTATCGGCTGGCGCCGCGTTTCTGGCGGCTGTCACCGGTTTCTGTATCGACGTTCCCGAAGAGAACCTGACCTCTCCGCAGGGAATATGGGCACACGGAGACACAGTCCTGCTCTTTGGCATGATGCACCGGTGCAAAGATGAGGTCGATATACCCTATCGGCCTCAACAAACACTGGTCTCAAAAGATGGCGGCAAAACCTGGGCCAGGCGCGGGCCGCGCCTGATGGGCAGCACTGTCGACTTTATTCTGGATACAGGAGAAGAAATCTGGATCGCGGGCGACAGCTATGATTCCGAAGGTCCTGCCAATACTCCCTTCCTTCTTCTCTTTGACGCCGACAGCACGGAGTGGCCGAAGTTCGATATCTACGACGGATACGATGAGTTGCTGGCGCTCGCCCATGATAATCGCGACAGCAACAGGTTTCTGGCATGGGTGAATCACCTGATGTCCAATGAAGATACTGACCCCACCTTTCTTCACGAGAGCCTGGACCACGGACGAACATGGCATGCCGTCAAGAAAGTGAAACGTGTTCCTAAGTCCTCTCCCGGACTGCATTTCTTCCAGCAAATTCCGCAACAGAGCGGGGCGTGGCGAATCGCCAATGCGGACCAGCCCAGCGCCGCACTGGAACGTCTGGGGCCGGACGGCAAATGGCATCAAGCTGCCAAGCTGCCATTGCCGATTCAGGAGAGCTGCGAAGAGTAGCCGCTAGTAATTAGCCTTGAGCTTGTGGCCGTTCTCCCGGTCCTTGCGCAGCATCCGCATCATCAGCAGCACGGCTCCCACTACAATCGCGCTATCGGCCACGTTAAAAGGCGGCCAGTGGTGAACGCCGATATAGAAATCAAGGAAGTCTGTGACTTTGCCGTCAGCCAGCCGGTCCCAGAGATTCCCTACTGCGCCGCCGAGGATGAGCGAGAGCGCCAGGGTGTTTGCATTGAACTCCTTGCGCTCACGCCACAACAGCGAACCAACCACCGCCAGGGCCGCTACGGAGAAGGCAATCAGCAGTGTAGCCCGGAAGGGCGAGGTGGAATCGGCAAAGAGGCTGAAGGCGGCGCCGGTATTTTCCAGGTGGGTCAGGCGAAACAAACCGGGAATGATGGAGATGGCATCTTCCAGAGGAATGGTCTGCACCACGATCCATTTGGTAACGCGATCGAGTACAAGGACGGCGAGTGCGATCAGCAGATGGCGCTTGAGCATGGTGGAATCTTACTGGCTGACCGCTTTTTCCTCCTGCGGAGTCAGGAATATTTCGCTCAGCAGCAGTAAAGCGCCGACCACGATGGCGCTGTCGGCAATGTTAAACGCCGGCCAATGATGCGAGCCAACATAGAAATCCAGAAAATCGATGACGCGCCCGCTCATGACCCGGTCCCAAAGATTGCCCAGAGCGCCACCGAAGACAAGAGAGAGCGCGATGGCGGTGGCGTTCAAGGCGTTGCCGTTTCTCCACAGCAAGGCGGAGACCACGGCCAGGGCGGCCAGCGAAAACATGATCAGCATGGCCACCTTCCATTCGGATGGCGATTCCGCAAAAAGACCAAAGGCAGCGCCCTGGTTCTGCACATGGGTCAGGCGGAACATGCCGGGAACCACGTCAATGCTGTCATGCAGCGTGATTTTTTGCGACACCAGCCATTTCGTCATCCGGTCACAGAGGACGATCAAGCCGGCAATTATGATGTGGTACTTGCGCATAATCATTCAGTTAGACGATTTGCCTGGTCCTTTGGCTTCATTTGCCTGGGGGCCTGAAGCTCAACCGCGCAGCTTCATGCAGGCAATTCGCTTTCAAGCTCTTCCAGGGCTTTTAGACATCGCTCACATACAGTGGGATAACGCTCGCTTTCTCCCACATGGATTGACTGGTTCCAGCAACGCTCACACTTTTCGCCCGGGGCCTTATCTACCAATACGCGCAACGGCGTGTTCCCGTTCCCCGGAGACGCAAGCTCCACGTTGACTCCCGAAACGATGAGCAGAAAGCGCAGGTCGTTCCGATAGCGGTCCACCACGTTGTACAGGCTCGATGGCGCATGGACCGTGACTACTGCCTCTTCGGATCTGCCAATCAGCTTTTCCTGCCGCGCGATTTCGAGCGCCTTCAGGGCTTCGTCGCGTACTGCCAGCAAAGCCTCAAAGTCGGCCTTCAGCTCTTGCCCCGTGGCGGGATCGCAGGTCCCGCCGAGCACGTCCGCGGTTTCAGGGAAGTATGCCAGATGAACGCTTTCCGGTCTGTCAGAAATTTTAGGCAGAAAGGACCAGACTTCGTCCGCGGTGAAGGACATGACCGGCGCCACCAGGCGGACCAAAGCTTCGCCGATGCGCCACAGCGCTGTCTGGGCTGAGCGACGCGGGCGGGAGTTCGGAACCGCGGTGTAGAGCCTGTCCTTGATGGCGGCGAAATACATATTGCTCAGGTCGACAGCGCAGAATTCATTGACGCGATGATAAATACGGTGGAATTCGAAGCTGTCATACCACTTGCGGATTTGCTCGCTCAACTCCGCCGTGCGCAGCAATATGTACTGGTCCAGAGGGAGCAACTCCGCAAATTTCAGCGCGTTCGCGGCCGGATCAAAATCGTAGAGATTCTGCAGGATGTTTCTGAAGCGGTTGCGCAGATCTATATAGTTGTCGCCGACCCGCTTCATCAAATCTTCAGAGACGGTCACGTCCTCCTGAAAGTCGACCGAGGCCACCCACGAGCGGATGATCTCGCCACCCAGTCGTTTGGCGATCTCCACCGGATCAATCCCGTTGCCGAGTTGCTTGGATGTGGCCCGGCCCTGGGGATCGAGCGTCCAGCCGTTGGTGGCGACACCGCGGTACGGCGCATGCCCGCGTGTGCCCACGGCCACGAGCAGGGAAGAGTGAAACCAGCCGCGATACTGGTCGCCGCCTTCCAGATAAAGATCGGCAGGCCAGCCGAGTCCGGACTCATGGCCAAGCACGGCCGCTTGGCTGGAGCCCGACTCAAACCACACGTCGATGATGTCAGTTTCTTTACGGAACGCGCTCCCGCCGCAGCCGGGGCACGTTGTACCGGCCGGCAGAATATTGCCGGCTTCGCGCGTGTACCAGGCATCGGCGCCTTCACGAGCGAACAAATCGACTACGGCGTTGTGAGATTCCTTTGACTCCAGCAGTTTGCCGCAGCTTTCACAAAAGAAAACGGCGATAGGCACGCCCCACACGCGCTGGCGGGAGATGCACCAATCCGGCCGCGTGGCGATCATGTTGCTAATGCGCTCTTCACCCCACGCCGGGATCCACTTCACTTTTTTGATTTCATCCAGCGAACGCTGGCGCAGCGTGCTGTCTTCCACCGGCGCTTCCATGGAGATGAACCACTGTTCGGTGGCGCGGAAGATCACGGGATTGTGGCAGCGCCAGCAGTGCGGATATGAGTGCTCGATTTTGCTCTCAGCCATGAGCGCGCTTCGCGCTTTCAGCAATTCGATGATCGGCTGGTTTGCCTGAAAGACCGTCTTGCCTTCGTACTCCGGCAGGCCGTTTTGCAGGCGGCCGGCTTCATCAACGTTGGTGCGCTGGTCGAGCTTGTACTTGGATCCGGTGTAGAAGTCATCCGCGCCATGCGAAGGCGCAGTGTGCACCGCCCCTGTACCCTGGTCCGTGGTGACATAGTTCGCCAGCACGCCAAGAACCTGGCGATCAAGAAACGGATGCGCAAACGTGGCGTATTCGAGCTGGCGGCCCGGGAAACGAGCTACCACCGAGGCGGGCTTGAGATTGCACGCTTCGATCGTGGAATTGGCCAGCGCCTCCGCGACGATAGACACTTCACCGTCGTGCTCCAGGGCCACATATTCCAGTTCAGGATGGAAAGCCACGGCCATGGAAGCGGGGAGGGTCCAGGGCGTGGTAGTCCAGATAATGGTCGAGGCTTTCTTACCGGCCAATCCAGGATCGATCTTCGCCGGATCGCTCGTCAACTGGTACTTTACCCAGACGCTGGGGCTGGTGTGATCGGAGTATTCGATCTCCGCTTCCGCCAAGGCCGTTTTGTCATGGATGCACCAGTACACCGGCCGCAGCCCTTTGTAGACGGCGCCGTTTTCCATGAAATCAAACAACTGGCGCACGATTACCGACTCATACTGCGGAGTCATGGTCGAGTACGGCTGCTCCCAGCGCCCCAGGATCCCCAATCGCTTGAACTGGTCGCGCTGTATGTTGAGATATTTGTCCGCGTATTCGCGGCATTTCTTGCGCACAGCGTAGGCCGGCATTTCCAGCTTCTTGCGTCCGAGCGCCTCATCCACCTTGATTTCGATGGGCAGGCCGTGGCAATCCCATCCCGGAACGTACGGCGAATCGAAGCCGGCCATGGTCTTGGACTTGACCACGAAGTCTTTCAGGCACTTGTTGAGAGCGTGGCCTTCATGAATAGCGCCATTGGCGTACGGCGGACCGTCATGCAGCACGTAGCTGGGCGCGCCCTTGCGCGACTCGCGAATCCTGGAGTAGATGCCCATTTTCTCCCAGCGTTCCAGCCATTTGGGTTCGTTCTGCGGTAGGTTGGCCTTCATGGAGAAGTTCGTTTTTGGAAGATTCAGGGTCTTCTTGAGCTCGAGCGGCGGCCGCATTTTTTCTCCGAAAGGGATTTGATCCTTCATTATAAACAGTCAGCCCCACCTGGCCCGCCCGAGAACCCGAAAGACCAATGGACAATTCACCCTTAGGTTACAAAAGTTTGCCTCAAATTTACCGGTTGCTTACAAAGCCTGGGGCACAATGTGAATCTAATAGCCTACGCGCCAATTTTGAATTTGCGAAAAAGAGGACCCAAAAGTGTCCACAAAATATTCTTCTCCGACGGAAGAGCCCTCTCTCGGCGAAGATGAGGCACAGAAACTTTCCCCCCGAAATACAACTTACACGCAGATTCGCTCATCTTCTATGAGTGACAGCAGCAGACCACCTGAACGCGGTGGTGAAGAAGAAAAGGTATTACGGGTCGGACCCATGGCGAATCACGCAATCGTTCCTAATCAGGCCTTCAGTAAGTATGTTCCCCAGCTCAATGGCCTTCCGCAGATGCATCAGTCGATGCTGACGTCCCTGTTCAGGAACGTCAAGGAAGCGTTATTCCCGGAAAAATTACCGCCTCTGCGACTCACTTCACGTCCTGTGAACGTGCGTGAGATCTGGAGCACTACCCGTCATAAGAAAGCAACCACCGGGTCTCTTACGCTGCATGCGTTTGCGATTGCGGCGCTCATCGCGGTTTCCATCTGGGGCGGCCGCGCCGCCACGGTGGTGAAGCAGGAAGAACACGTTACGTTGATTGCTCCGCCGCTCACGGATTACCAGCCAGTCATGAAACCGGCCGTTGCGCCTAAGGCGCTGGCGGGCGGTGGTGGCGGCGGCAACGCAGCAAAGCTTATCGAAAGCAAAGGTCACTTACCTAAGATCGCGCCGGTACAGCTCGCGCCTCCCACGGTGGAGATCTTGAACAATAAACCCAAGCTGGCTGTGGAAGCCACAGTGGTGGCGCCGCCCAATGTGAAGCTGCCGGACAATCCCAATATGCCGAACCTGGGTAATCCCATGTCGGCGCGCGTAAGCGGACCGGCTTCGAACGGAAGCGGCACCGGCGGCGGCATCGGCTCCGGCTCCAGCAACGGCGTTGGTTCCGGCACTGGCCCCGGACATGGTCCCGGGCAGGGCGGAGGATACGGCGGCGGTACTTACAAGCTGGGCGACATTGGGGTATCAGCGCCCGTAGCCAAGTTCACTCCGGAACCTGATTTCTCTGAAGAAGCCCGTAAAGCCAAGTACCAGGGCACGGTAGTGCTGGCGGCTGTGATCGGGCCGGATGGCCGGCCGCGCAACATTAGAGTTGTCCGCAGCCTGGGCATGGGTCTGGATGAGAAAGCCGTGGAACGGGTAAAGACCTGGCTGTTTGAGCCGGGTAAAAAGAATGGCACGCCCGTGGCTGTGGCCATGAATTTAGAGGTGGATTTCCGGCTGTTTTAGAACCGCTTTATCCACACACTTCCAGAAGGAGAGGAGAACCTGCCTCTCCTTTTTGGCTTGTTAGGACGAACTTTCTCGTCCGTTGCCGTTAAATTCTTTCTTTGACTGATGGCTGACTGCTGACGGCTGAGCGCTGGCTGCTGGCAGCCTTGGCGGCCAAGCAGCACTCGCCGGCGGGAATCGGACTGCCGTGCGGGCAGGTGCGTGGATGTCCCAGGAACGAGCAGATACGTTCTGTGGCTTCAGGTGAGAGGATGTGTTCAAACTTGCAAGCCTGCTCCGCTACCTCTTTTTCGTCGTGAACGTGGAAGGTTTGCGTAAAGAGGCGTTCGGCCAGGCGATGCCGGCGGATCACGTCTTCCGCGCGCTTGCGGCCTTTCTCCGTGAAGATGATCATGTGATCGCCGTGGCCGGTGTACTCGCTGGCCGGACGGAACGCCACATGGCAGCGGTTCAGCACCTGCTTGTGCGTGTGCGGCTCCAGAGCGTGCTCGGTGAGATCGACCAGGTCAAGGCTTTTCATGCGTTCCAGCGCCAGACGCATGGGCAGAGCGCCTTCCACTTCCACGCGGCCCAACTCGGCAGGTTCGCCGTTTTCCGCCAGGACCCAGAGCTCTTCCAGCACCTCGTCGAACTGTTCTTCGTCGGACATGGAGAATGTTTCCTGCGCGGCGATGGCGCCATGATGCAATTCCAGCCTGCGGTCGGCCAGGCGGGCGACCACGGGATCATGCGTCACCATGATGATGGTGCGCCCCTGGGCGTGCATTTCGCGTAGCTTGCGGAGAACGATTTCCTCATTCACTGCGTCAAGGTTGCCGGTGGGCTCGTCGGCCAGGATAATGTGCGGATCATTGATCAGGGCGCGGGCGATGCACACGCGCTGCTGCTCGCCGCCGGAAAGCTGCGACGGAAGATGGCCGGCGCGGTCTTTAAGACCCACGTGGTCGAGCGCGGCCAGGGCTTCGCCTTTGTCCGTCATGCTGTGGAAGTATTGCGCCAGCATTACGTTTTCCAGCGCGGTGAGGTAGGGAATGAGGTGAAACTGCTGGAAGATGAAGCCGATCTTCTCCGCGCGGAAACGGTTCAGCTCTGTTGGGGACATCCTGGAAACGTTGCTTCCGTGGATCCATATCTCGCCCGTAGTCGGCTGATCAAGGCAGCCCATCAGGTTTACCAGCGTGGACTTGCCGGAGCCGGAGGGTCCCATCACAGCCAGCCATTCGCCCGGGGCCACGGAGAGGGAGACGTTGTCGAGCGCGCGGACCTCGACGTTGCTCTTGTAGATCCGCGTCACGTTCTTGAGTTCGATCGGCATTATTCTCCTCGAAGGATTCCCGCGGGCTGTATCTGTTGCAGCAATCTTAATGGCGCCGTGGAGGCAATCAGCGACAGGGCCATGCTGCCCAGCAACACCGGCAACAAAAGAATGGGTTGCGGCAGGATGGCAGCATCAAAATTCGCTTTGCCGATCCAGAAAGCAATCCCGCTGCCCAGAATATACCCGGCAGTTGCTCCGGCCAGGGACAGCAAGGCCGCTTCAGCGGCAAACAGAAAGTTCACGGTCCGGTTGGACGCGCCCAATGCCTTCATCACAGCGAAATCCTTGCGGCGCTCCAAAACGGAGCTGGTGAACGTGGCAACCATGCAGAGCATGATCAACAGCACTACTACCACCGAAGACGCCAGCACCACGGAGCGCGTCTTGCCCACGACCGCCGTCTGGGCCTGGGTGATCTGACGGACCGGCTGTACGTCCTCGCCGGGAAGGGAAGAGCTAAGCTTTGCAATCGCATCTTGAATCTCCCGCGGCCTGCCTTCTACGCGAACCAGGACCGTATTAGGTTGAACGCCGGTGAGCGCGGCAAATTCCGCCTGGTCCAGGTAGATGCGGCTGTCATCGTCAGACCCGGAGGTAAAAACAAGTTCGGGATGGATCTCGGATTTCCTGCTGCCAAAAGTCAGGCTAAAGTTCCCTCCGGTCGGAGCGAAAAGAGCCGCGGCATGGGAGCCGATCCAGGCTTTGCCTCCGGCAGGTTCAACCGGACGAAGGGACCACCAGGAATTCAACTCGCGCAAAGCGTCTAAATCCGCGCCACCAACCACGACCTTCGCATCATTGGGCCCCGCGGCTATGGCATAGGCCACAGGCACCGCTTTCGCTTTGTTGCCCAGCACAGCGTTGATCTTCGCCAGCTCACCGGCAGTGAGCGAGCCCAAAGCCCTGGTGATGATGACATTCGCGCCAAAGCCGCGGAACTCGCGGCTGAGCTTGCCTTCCAGATCGGAGTAAATCGTGAGCGAGGCGGTAGCGATGGTTGCAACCACGGCCACCGAAACCAGGGCCGTGAGCGCGCGGTCTTTGCGCACCCAGGCGGCTTTGAACAGCAAGCGGAGCAGAAGGTGACGGCGGCTCAAGCGTCACCTCGCAGCACCACGGCAGGATCAAACTGCATGGCTTTTCGTACCGCTCCGGCACTGCCTATAAAGGTGACCAGCACGGCCGCACAGAGAACGACTGCCAGCACCACCGGGTGGACCTCGATCGCAGAGCCGAAGATGCTTTGACCAATGCGATGGGCCAGCGCCGCACCGGCAAGAAAACCGATAAGCCCGCCAGCCAGCGCAAGAAAGCCAGCCTCGGTGAGAAACAAGGAAGCTACGGCGGTGTTGCCCGCGCCCAGAGACTTCATCAGCCCAACTTCCTGCCGCCGCTCCAGGATGGTGGCTGCCATAGCGGCGGAAACCGCCAGCGCAGCGGCCAGCAAGGCAGCCAGCGTCAGCAGCAGCATGAGTCCTTTAACGCGGGAGAGCACCTTGCCTTGGTTTTGCTCTACCTGGCGTATTTGCTCCACGCGGGCGTTGGGCAGAACTTCATGAATCTGGAAAGCGATTGAATTGGCATAAGGCGAACAGTACCAGCGGTCGCGCATGGCCGGCGTCATCTTGTCAGGGTCTTTGCGGGCGAAGGCGTCTTCCGGCTTGGTGAGCGCGCTAACAGCCACGCGCTGCACCGCGTTGGGCCGGCCAAGAATCGCCTGCACGATATGCAAGGGAGCAACAACGGCCTGATCTTCCGCGCCGCCGGAATGGAGAAGGCCACTGATGCGCAGCTTACGGCCGCCGATTTCAATCTGGTCGCCGACAGCCAGGCTGGTTTGCCGGGCCAGCTTCTGTCCGATCAGAACGTCGGGTGACTGTTCCTGTGGCCAGGCAGCATAATCCTGGGGCCATTCTCCTTCTACCCTCCACCAGGGATTTACGCTTCGCACACCCGTGGAGAATTCCTGTTTGCCGTAACGCAGTGCCTGGGCGAAGTATGTCCCGATCAATTCAGCGTTGACTTCGCCGCCGCGCGTTTGAACTTTCTTTTGCTCGGAAAGAAAGGGCGCATAGCCCTTGATGTTGTGCTCCCAGAAAATACTCTTGATCTTGATCAGGTCCTGCTCGGCGATAACAGCGCCTTCGCTGGCCGGCTTGAGATTGACGCCGCCGATGTTCACGTCCAGAGTGTCCTCGATCGGGGTGATCCTGAGGTTGGCGCCCAGGCTGCGCAGTTCCTGGTTGATCTTGTCGCCAATGTCGGTTCCCACGGCGATCATGGCCGTGGCGATGCTCATGCCCAGCGCGATGGCCAGCAGCGCCACTGTTTTGCGCCGCTTCTGCCTCCGGAATGACTCGAACAACAATCGCAGGAACATTACTTTGAGAATTGCCCAGCTTGCGTAGCCAGGTCAGTGACGGAAATCACAACCGAATCGCCATCCTGGGGTGGTTGTACCGGAATAGGATTGCAGCCGCCGGGCTGGCCTACACTCTGCGGGTTGATGGGAGCAGCACAGTTCTTGCAGATGATCCCATTGGCGCCCTTGTAAAAGCCTACGCCGCCACAGATCTGGCAAGCATCGAACACCGCCGCCACTTTGTTATCGGGCTTGCGATAGAGAAAGAAGCGGACCGTGGCGCCTTTTACGCTGGCGCTATAAAACCGCAACTCGCCCTGTGGCAGGTCGCGGGTTGAAATATTGGCCTTCCCGCTGGGGTCGAAAGCAAGCTCGGTCGCCGGAGATGCGGGAGGTTCCTTGGCATAAATGAATTCGGCCGTCACCATGAAGATGAAAATGAAAGCCGTGGTGCAGGCCAGAATGGCCCAGCGACGCTCGCGACGCGCCGTCCACTCCAGTTTGCGTTCATCTGCCTTGGTCGCGGCGACCACTGCTTCCGGCTTGCGCCGGCGATATTCCAGCAGAATCATCAGCGCAACCAGCGCCAGCATGGTGACAGGGAAGAAAAAGTCATTGCGCACAATGGGACCGATCACGGCCATCTCACGCTTACTGGGCGGAAGGAATCCGGTCTCCGAGAGCTCATGCAGGCCGGAGATCACCAGTTGCGCAGCGACGAAGAACAAGATCACCGTGGTCACGCGAAAAAACTTGCGCAGATCGATGCGAACGCTGCCCTTGACGAACATCACGCCGAAAACCACGGCCAGGGCCACCCCCAGCAATGTGCCCAGGAAACTCATGAGCTCGGTGGAATTGAGCGACACACCGGCCAGGATGGCCACGGTTTCAATGCCTTCACGGAAAACCATGAGGAAGACAAAGGCGAACAGTCCCCACTGCGAACCGGCGCCGGCCAGCGAGCCGACCTTCGATTCAATCTCGCCCTTGAGCTTGCGTGCGGTGCGCATCATGAACACGATCATGCCGACAACCATCACGGCAGCCACGAGCATGACCCAGCCTTCAAAAGCGTCCTGGGTGATGGGGAGATAGGAGAGCGCGACGGCCCCACCGACGCTGGCCAGCAGGGCTGCGCCCAGGGCAATATAGACAGTCCGACGCAGGTCAGGACGGCCGATTTTGGACAGATACACCAGGGTGATGCCCACGATCAACGCGGCTTCGACCCCTTCCCGCAATGTCACGACCAGGGCGGAGAACATGATGTCATCGCTCGATTAGGGCTCGATTATGAAAATGAATTTCAATTTCAATTTCAATTAGAAATTGTATCACCTTAGGCAAGCCAGTCCAACAAATTGAAAATGCGGGGCAGTGTGTTTCATTTCGGGTCTATGGGGGCTGCTTGAGCGGAATCTTGCGCCGGATAGATCGCCAAGCCACACATCCCGGAACTCGCATGCGGCGTCATATCCAGAGTGCAGCAAAAGCCCAAAATTACCATTTGCAGCTCAGCCGGCGAGCTCCTGCACTTTCGCCCGCTATGGGAAGCGTTATGTGCGGCGGCGAATCACACGGTCTTTCAACGTTTTGAGCTGAACCAGCTGGCGGCGGAAAAGTTTGCCGACAGGGAACAGCCATACGTGGTTTGCGCGGAGGCCTTATCCGGCGCGGCCATTGTTCCTGCGGTGCTGCGCCACGGCGAGGGCTCAATCCGGCTGCTGGGGGAAGAGCTGTTCGACTATCGTTGCTTTCTGCATCAGGGTGATGACCGTGTTCTGCGGGCGGCCCTGGCGGCGTTGGCGCCGCTCCAGCGTCCGCTCGAAATCGTGGCTATGCGTGAACCTGACCGCTGTGCGGTGTCCGATGAACTGCAACTGCTGCCATTTGCGGCTGCACCTGGCGTGAGCTGCGCACAGATTTCGGCGGAGCAGTTTGCCGCCGCGCATACGCGACTGGCACGCAATCTGCGCCGGCTGGAGAAACTGGGTTTCGAGCTGCGAACTTACGATGGCTGGAATCCTCAACTGCTACGCTCGATCTACGCCGGTAAGGCCGCGCAGCGCAGGTCCAGCCTGTTTCACGATTCCGGGAGGATTGAATTTCTGGCCAGCGCAGCAGCGCTTATACCCGATGTCTTTGAAATCTTCACGCTGGAAAACGGTCCGTTGATGGCCGCCGCTCTGGTGACTCTTCGCGACGGCTCCTGCCGCCGTTTCTACACCGGATGGTTTGCTCCCGAATATGAGAAGCATTCGCCGGCGCTGGCGCTCATCTACGAGGTAACACGGCAGTCGTTGGCTGTGGGTCTGGATTGCGACTATATGACGGGTGAACAGCCGTATAAAATGCGCCTGGCCAGCAGCTCTGTGCCGCTGTATCGTGTGCGGGCGACAGCGCAACAATTGGCGGCGGCTGTCCGAACGCATGCAATCGAACTTCTTCCCGTAGCGTGACCGGCAGGTTTCGTTTATCTCTGCGGGCTTAGCCGGGGTAGTCCTTCACCTCTGGCTTACAAAGGCCTTCACCACGATCGCCCGCGGATCTTTTCCCAGAGGAATCATGGTTTCCAGCGTTGGCGCTTCCGGTTGAGGCCGGCCTTTGTTGTCGATCAGGGAAAGCACCGTCATATCGCCGCTGCCGGTATTCACCACCAGCAGCAGGAGCTGGTTGGGAGAGAATGCCATGGCCTCCGGGTGGCTGCCCACGGGAACCGAACTTGTCCGCTTGCCGTTATCAATGCTGTAAACCGCCACCGAGTCGGAGCCGAAGTTCGCCACATAAAGCAGGGCATTGTCGGGCGACACAAGCCCGCGGGCCGGGTGGTCGCCAATCTGGAAAGTGTTGTTGACTTCATTCGTTCCGGTGACGATTTCCGAGATGGAGCTGGCGTCGTAATTGCTCACAAACACTTCGCCTCCATCCGGCTTGACCACCAGATGGACCGGAGTCTTGCCCACGTCAAGTTGCGCCAGCAGCCGGTCGCTCTTCAAGTCCACCGCGCCTACTTGTTTCGACTCGCTGCACGCCACGAAAACCTTGCTCGAATCCGGCAAGATCGCCAGATCAACCGGCTTGCTGCACACCTTGACTTTGCTGCGCAGCGCCAGTTTTTCCGTATCGACAATGGCAATCGAGTCCTCGTCGCGCAATGCCACAATGGCCAGCTTGCCGTCCGGTGTTACCCGCGCCAGATTGCTGCCGTTGCCGGTGGGAATGTACTTGAGCACTCTGCGCTGGTCCAGATCGATCACCGACATGTTGGCCGAGCCGGAGTTGGCTACGTACGCTCGCTTGCCGTCGCGTGAAACGTCCACAAAGAACGGAGCGCGATGTACTCCGATGGTTGAAACCACCTTATTGCTCTCGGTTTCAATCACGCTGATGTTGTTGGATTCGGTGTTGGCGACATAGATCTCGTTCTTCCGGGGATTTACGGCCAGCCCGGTCGGGCTACGGCCCACGGACACCGTGGTCAGGATCGCCAGCGCGCGCAGATCGATTACGGTCACGCTGTTGCTGCCGCCGTTGGAAACGTAAGCGTATTCGCGATAGTTGGGGCTGGGTTCGGGAGTTTCCTTGCAGCCGGCCAGCACAGCAAGGACAAGACACACCGCTGGAGCAAGAGCGCGCAAGTTTATCTGCCGGCCTTGGCAATCGCCGGCTTCGTCCGCGGCTCCTGAACGCTACGGTGGAGTACGGCGGCTATCTGCCGTATCTCGTCCATCAATTCGTCAAATTGATCGGGAAAAATGGACTGCATACCGTCGGAGAGTGCGTGATCGGGATCGTGATGGACCTCTACCATCAGCCCGTCCGCTCCCACCGCTACCGACGCCCGCGAGAGAGGCAGGACCTTGGCGCGCTTTCCCGTGCCGTGGCTGGGATCAACGATGATGGGCAAGTGGCTGAGCCGCTGCACTGCTGGAACAATGCTCAGATCCAGAGTGTTGCGAGTGTGGTCGGCGAAGGTGCGCACACCGCGCTCGCATAGGATTACCTCGTAATTGCCTTCGCTCAGGATGTATTCCGCCGCCATCAGAAACTCTTCCAAAGTGGCGGACATGCCTCGCTTAAGCATGACCGGCTTGCGCAGTCGCCCTACTTTCTTCAACAGGGAGAAGTTTTGCATGTTGCGGGCGCCGATCTGGATCACATCGGCGTACTCCGCCACCAGTCCCAGTGACTCCTCATCCAGCGCTTCCGTAATGATCCGCAGCCCAAAGCGGTCGCGGATTTCCGCCATGATCTTCAGACCGTCTTCGCCCATGCCCTGAAACGCGTAGGGCGAAGTGCGGGGCTTGTAAGCTCCGCCGCGGAAGAAACGCGCGCCACCTTTTGCCACGCGTTCCGCGATTGTAAAGGCTTGCTCTCTGGATTCGATGGAGCACGGGCCGGCGACAATTCCCAGATCGCGGCCGCCGAAGCTGCCATCGCTGCCGGCAAATCGTATGACCGTATCTTCTTCCTTGGCGTCCCGGCTTACCAGCTTGTAGGGTTTGCTGACCTGTATGACTTCCTGCACGCCGGACATCTCTTCCAGCGCGCCCGGCTCCATCGCTCCTTTGTTGCCGGTAATGCCGATGGCCGTGCGTTGTGAGCCGGGAATGGCATGCGCCCGATAACCAAGTGATTCGATGCGTTCACAGACGGCGCGTACCTGTTCCTCGGTGGCCTGCGCCTTCATTACGACCAACATAAACGTTCAACCCCCGCGAACTTCCAGTTTACTGTGATTGAGCCGCCGGTAGCAACGGAAAGCGTCTACAGATAACTATTGCAACCTGCCATTATGAGGACAGTAGCCATCTGTAGACAGAATCATCCGAACTTCCCCATCCGATCCAGAGTGCCATGCTGGTATGGGTTACGCGGCGTTCTGTCCGGTGGAGGTGATTAAGGCTGCGAATGCGGGCCGCGATCGCCTTCTCCGCCGCACTCCACCTTAAACAGCGTGACACTCTGAAAGCGGTCTTTGGCGTTGATTTCCCGGCCCGTCTTGCAGCCGCGTTGCTCTAATATCTGCCTGGGGGTAAGCGTCTCCTTCCACGCAGAATCCACATAGCCTAACCAAAAGTATTTGCCTTGCGCCGCGTCCAGGCTTGTTACCTTGTGGACTTCAAATTCCGCTGCCTTTGCCCTGAGCAACTCCATGTCGTTGCGCGAAGTGACGTAAGGGCCGAGCTGTGCCAACCGCCGGTCTTTCAGCGACTCCAGATGAAACCAGATTGGATAGTGAAGATAAGGATCGACCGCGTAAAGGGGCACGTGCCCGGCGTTCGCGCTCTCTGCATCCAGCATAGCCAGCGTGAGCCTGTCCCAATGAATCTTCAGATCTTCGGGCGAATACACCTTCACGGCGAAGGCCATCCAGGCCGCGATCAGAGCCACGGCAATCGTGCGCGCCGCCGGGCGCAGTCTCCAGATCACGTCGGTGAATACCAGCAGAAACGGCCATAAGGCAAAAATCAGGTGGCGGCTTCCCCAGATCGATTGTGAAAGCCATTGTGAGACCACGTACGTCACCAGCGCCGGCGCCAGGCTCACAATCACAAGCCAGTGGAACCCCGGTTCGTCACGCCGACGGTACATGAAATAGAGGAACGCGAAGAGCGCAACCGTCAGGCGCAAGCCGAAGCGCAGAAGCCCGTTGAAGCCGCTGAGCTCCACATAAAACCATGACAGGTCATTAAGGTTTGGTTTTGGCGCCCAGCCCAGGTTCTCCGCCAACCCTCCCTTGGCATGCAGTGACTGTGCCGCCGCCCACGCCCACGGGCAGAACAGCGCCGTCACCACCAGGCTCGAGATAGCAAATGGCAGCAGAACGGTGCGCTTCCGCAATAACAAATAGAGAAACTCCAATCCCACGATCAGCCAGCCATAGTAGTGCGAATACACAAGCAGCAGGTTTGCCATGGAAAGGACCACCAGGCTGCGACGCGAGCCATCCTTCAAGTAACGCTGGAAGGCCCAGGCAGACGTGAGCCCGAAGAGTCCCAGCAGGCAGTACATGCGCATGTGCTGGGCAAAGTAAATGGCATAAGGATGCACGCCGGCGATGAGCACCGCCAGGTCGCGCGCGCCGCGGGGAATCTTCAGGTCGTTGCAGAGCAGGAACAGCGGCGCCAGGCACAGCGCCGACATAACAACCGGGAGGAGGCGCAGCCACAGCAATGACTCTCCTCCCAACCAGACCCAGATTTTCAACAGCACATAAAAGAATGGCGGATGGATCGCATCCTTGATCGCACCTGCAAACAAGGTGTGCCAGTCAGACCGCGCCAGCAACAGGCTGAAGATTTCGTCGCCATCCAGCGAGACATCGGTCAGCCGCCAGATGCGCATGAACAAGAACAGTGCGACCAGCGATCCCGTTACCACCGCGGGAATCAACCTGGTTTGTTTTGCCGGTGGTGCATCAATCGTTTGCGACGCGCTGGGACCGCTCATAGTTTGGAAAACATTGTCGAGGCGAGTGTAGCGATATAGCTGGAATTTTTGTTACGGAATCCAGGTTCCCGATCTTAGCGCAGCCACCCATTCACGACAAAGCTCCGCCAGCTCTTTCAGGCTCGTGGATGCCGGTTCGGACAGATCGTTCGCCGCGCGCTCGTATTCATGTGCTTTCTTCTCCAGATCGGCGATGGTTGCATCTGCGGGGACGATTCTCATGGCGTCATGAAATTCTCCCACGAAAGGCGGCACAGACAAGCTCGCAGATATATCGACAGCGCGCTCCCCTCCGCGACCACAGATTTACCATGTTAAAATCAATCATTTAGCGCATGCCGTCAGCGGAGCCAGAGCGTAAGAGTCGCACCATGCCAAAACAGAAGCCGGTGAGCGCTCCGGAACGCAAACGCATCAGCATGAAGGACGTCCTGCTGTGGGCTGAAGGCGAGCCGCCCAGGCCCGGACCGAGGCGCATCGGTATACATACCTCGACGGCAGGCGGGGTGGAGATGGCTGCGGAGCGCGCCTACAGGCTGGGAGCCAATACGTTTCAGATATTTTCCTCCAGCCCCCGGCAGTGGCAGCCTTATATGCTGACGCAGCAGCAATGTGATGCCCTGTACAGTTTGCGAGAGAAATATGGGATCGGCCCCATGGCGGTCCATTGCAGCTACCTGGTGAACCTGGCCAGCGCGACGGCGGAGTTCCATCGCAAATCGGTGGTCGCGTTTCGTGGCGAACTGCAGCGCGCTCTGGCCTTGAACGCCGAGTTTTTGGTGCTGCATCCTGGATCGTTCCGTGGACGCAGCCGCGAAGAAGGTCTGGAGCTGGTTGCGCGCTCGATTGCTGAAGCCGCGCAGGGCCTGGAGTTGGCGAAGTTGAACCTGCGAGTCCTGATTGAGAACACGGCTGGAGCGGAATTTTCCCTCGGCGGATCGTTCGACCAGGTAGCGCATTTACTTGAGTACCTGCGGCCCGTTTGCCCGGTAGGCGCCTGCATTGACACGTGCCACACCCACGTCTCAGGTTATGACATTGTCTCTGAGGCCGGCTGGCAGGGCACCATGCAGAAGCTCGATGAGACCATCGGCCTGAAGAACGTGATGGTCTGGCATTGCAATGACGCGAAGGACCCGCGCGGTTCCGGGCGCGACCGCCACGAGCACGTGGGCCAGGGAACAATTGGGCTGGACGCGTTTCGCCGGTTGTTGAACGACCCCCGCACCGAACACGCGGCCTTCATCGCGGAAACGCCGATCGAGGAGCCCGGCGACGATTTGCGGAACATAGAAACGTTGAAGTCGTTGGTAGATATAGCAAAGCAAGTAAAGCAGAAGAGAGCATAGAAGAGATGTCCGAGACGAAAACAAACGTAACCGCCAACCAGCCGGAGCAGCGCGAGCTTCGCTACGATCCGCAGCGCATTGAGGAAAAGTGGCACGCCCGCTGGGAGGCCGATCCCACGCTTTACGCCGCTGAGCCGCATGACAGCAAGCGCAAGAAGTATTACGTGCTGGAGATGCTGCCATATCCTTCCGGCGCGTTGCATATGGGGCACGTGCGCAATTACGCCATTGGAGACGCGCTTGCCCGTTACATGTGGATGAGCGGCCATAACGTGCTCCATCCCATGGGCTGGGACGCGTTCGGACTTCCCGCGGAAAACGCCGCTATCAAGAACAACGTGCCGCCACGGCAGTGGACGCTTTCCAACATCGCGCACATGAAAGCGCAGATGAAGCGCCTTGGCTTTGCTTATGACTGGTCGCGTGAAGTCACCACCTGCTTGCCCGAATACTACAAATGGAACCAGTGGTTTTTCTTAAAGCTTTACGAGAAGGGCCTGGCGTATCGCAAAAAGAGCAAGGTGAACTGGTGTCCGGAATGCGCCACGGTGCTCGCCAACGAGCAAGTGGTGGACGGCTGCTGCTGGCGGCATGAAGAAACCCAGGTGGAGCAGCGTGAACTGGAGCAGTGGTTCGTTCGCACGACCAATTACTCGGAAGAATTGCTCGCCGGGCTCGACAAGCTCGAAGGCTGGCCGGAAAAGGTGCGCACCATGCAGCGCAACTGGATCGGCCGCAGCGAAGGTGCGCTCGTCGATTTCAAAATTGACGGGCCTACTGGCAGCGCCGGCGACAAGATCACCGTCTTCACCACGCGCATCGATACTATTTTCGGCGCGACCTCCATCCAGCTTGCCCCGGAGCACCCGGTCGTCGCTGACTTGATCGGCAACGATCCTCACCTGCATTCCAAGGTTGAAGACCTCATGCGTGAGCAGGTCCGGGCCAGGGAAGCCGGCGACGTAGGCGCCATCGAAAAACACGGTGTTTTTACCGGACGCTATGCCATCAATCCCTTCAATCAGGAAAAAGCCCCGATCTGGGTGGCCAATTACATTTTGATGGACTACGGCACCGGCGCGATCATGTCAGTGCCGGCGCATGATGAACGCGACTACGAATTCGCCAAGAAATACGATCTGGAAATTCGCATCGTCATTCTTCCACGCAGGACTGGAGAGCCGCCCGCTCACGGCGAGCCTGAGCAGCCCGTCCTTCCGTACACGGAAAAGGACAGCCTTCTCATTAATTCCGGAGAGTTCAACGAACTTTCCAACCAGGAAGCGATTGAGAAGATGTCGGCGGTGGCGGAGAAGAAAGGTTTCGGCAAGCGCACCGTCACGTACCGATTGAAAGATTGGGGCATCTCCCGCCAGCGTTATTGGGGCACGCCCATTCCCATGCTCTATTGCGAAAAGTGTGGCGTGGCGCCGGTCGAGGAAAAAGATCTTCCCGTGGTATTGCCGGAGAATGTCGACATTACTTTGCAAGGCGGATCGCCGCTCGGACGCTTGCCTGATTTTGTGAATGCCACGTGTCCCAAATGCGGCGGAAGCGCACGCCGCGAGACGGACACCATGGACACGTTCGTCGATTCCTCGTGGTATTTCTACCGTTATACCAACGCGCAACTTGCAGACCGTCCGCTTGACACCGCGACAGTCGATTACTGGTTCCCCATCGACCAGTACATTGGCGGGGTGGAGCACGCCATCCTGCATTTGATCTATTCGCGCTTCTGGACCAAATTCATGCGCGATCTCGGAATTGTGCGCAATGACGAGCCGGCCCTCCGCCTCTTCACGCAGGGCATGGTCATCAAAGATGGCGCCAAGATGTCCAAGAGCAAGGGCAACGTGGTCTCTCCGGACGACATGGTGGCGCAGTTCGGAGCCGATTCCACCCGCATGTACTCGCTCTTCGCCACCTCGCCCGATCGTGAGCTTGACTGGCAGGAAGCCGGAGTTGAGGGAGTGCATCGCTTCCTGGGCCGGGCTTATCGCTTTGTGATGCGGAATGCGGGCGCAGCGCGCGGTTCCCAGAGCAGAGACGGCGCACGCTCCGCGGAGCTCTCTCCTAAGTCCAGGCAGATTGAGCGCAAATTGCACCAGACCATCAAGCGCGTGACGGAAGATTTCCAGGGACGCTGGCACTTCAACACCTCGGTTGCGGCCATCATGGAGTTCGTCAACGAACTTTACGGTGCGGAAGATGAAATCAGCTCCGGCAGGTTCCCCCGGGAATTGCTGGCGGATGTGCAGCGCAGGCTTGTGCTCTTGCTGGCGCCATTTTCCCCGTATCTCGCGGCAGAGCTGTGGGAAGTGCTTGGCGAACATCAAAATCTTCTCCGCCATCCCTGGCCTGCCTTTGATCCCGCGCTGGCCAGGGAAGACGAGATCACCTACGCCGTCCAGATCAATGGCAAGCTCCGCAGCCACGTGGTCCTGCCCGCGGAGAGCCCGGAAGATTTGGTGCGAGAACGCGTGCTCGCCGACGAAAAAGTCCGCGCCGCCATTGCAGACAAGCAGGTGGCGAAGGTGATTGTGGTAGCCGGCAAGCTCGTGAACGTGGTGGTCCGCTAATCTCAAGGTAGAAAAATCAAGATCAAAAAGGACTGATGACGAAGCCTCCCAATCCCATCAACCAGGGTCTGCACGCCGTTTGGCGCGACCCTGTGATTTTCTTGCTGGAAGTGCTCTGGCGCTGGTCTTTTGCCCTGTTGGCTTTTCTGCTGCTTTTTGCCGCCGGACTGATGCTTTTCGGCCCTTTGCCCATCGCCGACCACTGGGCTTCGGCCTGGCATAGCCGCGATCCCAGACGGATCGGCTCCCTGGTATTGACCATTCTGCTGATTCTCGGGATCAAAGCGGTGATCGCGGCGATTGTGCTGCCGATCGTGATTGCCCTGGTGTGGAGCGTTCTGTCGGCGCTGGGCCGCAGCGTCACCGTTCGGCGTCTCCATGCAGGGCTTACGCCGCTCGGTTTCCGCAGTATATTGGCTTTGCAGTTCTTGCGGGCGTTCGCTGCGTGGCTTGCCGCCGTGCTCTTGATCGCCGCCATCGTCGGCGAGGCCCTTATCGCCACCCACGGTCCCAAACCCGACCTGGCCCTTTATTACCTGCTGGTGGCGCCATCCCTCCTGGTCATCAGCATTGTTTGGCTGGTATTGAATTGGTATCTCTCCCTGGCTGTGATTTTTGGCCGGGAGGGGCAGAGCTTCCTCGGCGCGTTCCGGCAGGCGCGCCAGACCGTCCGCCGGCAACGCTCGGACTTTGCCGGCACTGGATTTGTTTTTCTGCTGTTGCGGTTTGTCGTTTTGCTGGTGGCGCTGGCGGTGTGCGGTCTGACTTCCAAGATGGCCGGTTCGTCGCCGCAAACCTATTTCACCCTGCTCATGGTGGTGGCATTGGCTTACTTTGCCGTATCCGATTTTCTCTATATGTCCAGAATGGCGGCGTATCTGGCGCTGGCGGCCGCTCATGTGGAGCCCGGCGGACCTAAACTCGTACCGTCTTCCTCAGCTTTGCCGCTAGGGGATTCCCCTTCACTCTGATTTACCTTTACACTCCGCCACGAATCAGCGAAAATTGTTCGTGGAAGACCAATCCATTGTCATTCTCGACTTTGGCTCGCAATATACACAGCTGATTGCGCGCCGCATCCGCGAACTGAAAGTATTCTCAGTTGTTCTCCCCTGTACGGCCCCACTGGAAGAGATCAAGAGTTATCGGCCTGCCGGTATCATTCTGAGCGGAGGCCCCTCCTCCGTCTACGATCAGAATGCTCCTCCCGCCGATGACCGCGTTCTCGCGCTGGGGATGCCCGTGCTCGGCATCTGCTACGGTCTCCAATTCATCGCGCACAAGCTCGGCGGCAAGGTGCGCCCAGGCCCTAAGCGCGAATACGGCCACGCGGAAGTCACGGTCAGCGGTCCATCGCGCCTGTTCGATGGCCTGCCGCCGTCGCTGAACGTCTGGATGTCACACGGCGATGAAGCGCTAGAGCTGCCCGCGGGCTTCAGCGTGGTGGCGAAGAGCAGCAATGCGCTGGCGGCGATGGAGAATGAAGCGAAACGGATATGGGCCGTGCAATTCCACCCCGAAGTCCACCACACCAAGCGCGGCATCGAACTCCTGCGTAACTTCGTCATCAATATCTGCGGTGCGCGCGGCGACTGGACCCCCCAGCACTTCATCGACGAAACTATCCGCCAGGTGCGCGAAACCGTGGGCGAGCAGGGAAGGGTCGTCTGCGCCCTTTCCGGCGGCGTGGATTCAGCCGTGGCAGCAACCCTGGTGGACAAGGCCATCGGCCGCCGGCTGGTTTCGGTGTTTGTTAACAATGGCGTGCTGCGCAAGAACGAGTTTGCAAAGGTCCAGCAGAGCTTGCGCGACCGGCTGGGGCTGAACGTGGTGGCCGTCGATGCCAGCCAGCGTTTCCTGGGAAAGCTGGCCGGTGTTACCGACCCGGAGAGGAAGCGCAAGATTATTGGCAACGAGTTTATTGAGGTCTTTGACCAGGAAGCGCACCGGCTTGAGCAGCAAATCGGAAAAGTGGACTGGCTGGTCCAAGGCACGCTTTATCCTGACGTGATTGAATCGCGCAGCGTTCGCGGCCCCTCGCAGACCATCAAGACCCACCACAACGTGGGCGGCCTGCCGGAAAAGATGAAGCTGAAGCTCATTGAACCCTTAAAGGATTTGTTTAAGGATGAAGTTCGCCGCATTGGCCGTGAAATGGGTATGCCGGAAGAGGTCCTGCAACGCCAACCCTTTCCCGGGCCGGGCCTGGCGGTGCGTATCCTTGGCGAGGTCACGCCCGAGCGTATTGCCTTGCTGCAGGAAGCCGATGACATCGTGGTAAATGAAATCCGCCGGGCCGGACTCTACACGCAAATATGGCAGTCGTTTGCCGTTCTGCTGCCGGTGATGTCGGTGGGCGTGATGGGCGACCAGCGGACTTACGCTTATACCTGCGCCATCCGCGCGGTGCATTCTGAAGACGGCATGACCGCCGACTGGGTTCCACTTCCCTATGATGTGCTCAAGCGAATCTCCAACCGCATCGTGAATGAGGTGCGCGGCATTAACCGCGTGGTTTATGATGTGACTTCGAAACCGCCGGGGACGATTGAGTGGGAGTGAGGCTGGCATGGATTCGAAAGAAACTCGACCGCCTGAGGCCAGGGCCGTAGATGAGCGCGAGCTTCCTCCGTATGATGAAAAGAGTTTTCTGGAAGGCTCCGGGAGCCGATGGCCGCTGCTCGGGGGAGCGGTCTTTGTTACTGTCGGCCTGGTAATGCTGGTAGTGTTGGCGGTTACTCTGGATTCTCATCGGCGTAATCTGTTTTTGGGCTGGACCGCAGTGTTCCTGGTTTTTGTGTTCGGTTTTGCCGCCTGTATTGTCTGGTCCTTTAACCGGGACAAAAAGAAACTAAGAGACCAATCCGGATCGCAATGACCACGTCGTCAAATAGCCTGGCCGAGCAGTTGGACGAGATACGCCGCCGCGCCGAAGCGCTGGCCAGAGGTCTGACACCTGCACAGCTCACCAAGCGTCCTCATCCCGGGAAATGGTCGATCGCCGAATGTATCGCCCACCTCAACGTGACTGCGGCGGTAGTGCAGTCGCTCATGGAGAGGGCCATAGCGCGCGGCAAACGCGACAACACGCTGGGCACGGGGCCATTCGACATCGGCCCTAAAGGACGGTTCCTGGTCTGGTTCGCCGAGCCTCCGCCAAAGATAAGGATTCCCGCTCCACGCAATATTCGTCCCCCGGCCCGGATTGACGACCCACTCAAGCTTTTGCCTGAGTTTCTTAAAGCGCAGGATGAATGGGAGCGGCTGATCAGGGAAGCAGCAGGTCTGCACCAGGCCAGGCTCAAGATCGCTTCGCCCCTCTCGCCCTTCCGCGCGCGTCTCTCCGCTGCCGTGCCATGGATGCTGGCGCACCAGCGCCGCCATCTTTGGCAAGCGGAAAATGTGAAGCGGCAAATTCTATCCGCCGCTCCCAGGGCTTCCGCGCAAGCCGTTTAGCCGGCCCAGGGCAGCGCTTTTTCCGTCCAGATGCTGGTGGGATATTTTTGCTTCAGGGTCTTCTGCACTTCACCCAACACCGTGTGATCGTTGGTCGCTTTGTAATGGCCCACGCCCTTCCAATAGACCGCTTCCGGCGCAGCAGCGCTGTTGGAATATTTCTGCAAAACTTCATCGTAAAGCTTTCCCGCGTCCGCCCACTTCTTGCGCATGAAAGCTATACGCGCCAGGCCCAGAGTTAACTGCGCGGCAAACTCGTCACGAGGAAGATAACCTTCAATACGGTACCGCTCTTTCCCGGTTTCATCCAGAACCAGCGTGGTCGGAGTCCAGACCACGTCAAAGCGGTGGAACCCGGCAGGACTTTCCTTGATGTGGACTTTGCCGGGAATGAATTGTCCCTGGATCCATTGGGAAAGCTGAGGATCGGAGTATGACTCGGCATCCAGCCGAGCGCATGCCCCTCACGCGGGTGCGGCGCTGAAGTCCATCAGCACCGGGCGGATCTCCGCCCTGGCATTACTGAGTGTGGAGTCAAGATCGTGGTTCCACTCGACAGCCATATTTGGTCTCCTTGGTGCGTTGCTTTTTTACTTGACCTTTTCTTGAATGCTTCTTGAGATCGCGGTCACCAGCTTGCGCGGACTGAAGCGGACCGACTGTGCCAGCACCTTGTTCAACAAGCCCGGGACAACCATAGTCTTGCCGCGCAGCATGCCTTGATATCCTGCCCGCGCCACGTCGATGGAGCGCATGGCTCCCAGCTTGAACAGGCGTGATTGTTCCATGCCCGCCCGCTGGGCAAACTTCGTTGCCGTGGCGCCCGGGCACAGACAGGTGACTGTGATGCCGCTGCCATTCAGTTCGTTGGCAATGGCTTCTGAAAACATGATCACGTAGGCCTTCGTCGCGTAGTAAACAGCCATCAGAGGGCCGGGTTGGAACCCCGCGGTCGAAGCAACGTTCATGATCTTTCCGCGCTTGCGCTCAAGCATGCCCGGCAGCGCCAGCTTGGTAAGTGAGGTCAGGGCGGCAATATTCACCTGGATCATTTCCAGTTCGTTCTGGAGGCTGCTTTCCGCAAAGGCGCCATAAGCGCCGAAGCCGGCGTTGTTGATCAGAATATCGACCGCCAGGCTCCGCCTTCCAATTTCAGAAAAGATCTGCTGCGGCGCGTCCGGCCGGGTGAGGTCCGCGGGAATCACATGCACGTGGTTTCCGTGCTTGCTCTCAAGTTCGCGGCCAATTTTTTCCAGTTCGCCCTGGTTGCGCGCGGTGACGATCAGGTTAAAGTCCGGGGCCATCAGTTGCGCCAGGTCCAGGCCGATGCCACTGGAGGCTCCGGTAATCAGCGCTGTTTCTCGCTGCTGCTTGCGGTCAAGAGCGCCGACGTATGCGGGAAGTACCATGTGTTTGCCTCCGGCCAATCATATGTGAGGCAATGACGGTTAGCCACTATTCGGGGAGAATAGCGTGCCTGCAACCAAAGTATCGTGATACGAGATTGGTTTTAGCCCGCTTGCGCTCTTTACAAAAAATTACCGACGCCTGTTGAAAGTTTTTTCTTACTTTCGGGATAGAGAGTAGCAGCACAATCCGCGTTCTTCAGGGGACTGGTTCTTCCTGCTGATTCCCGATGCAAGGCCAACTCCCTTCAAGAACACTCAAGGTATTTGTGTGCCTACTCGAGCAAGCACAGAAATACCAGAGGCCCTGACAATCGCAAATTCAACGCATGGTCTGGATGAATCGTCCATGCCACGCTGCCACGCTGCTTCACTGCGGGGTGAAACTCCCGTGCGGAAATTTTCCGGACGGATCGTAATGAAAAAGGAGCGCAAGCATGTCCCGAAAAGATCGAGATGACAGTATTTGGTTATCAGAACATTCGGATAAAAGACGAATCCGGGACGCGGAAAATGCACGACAAAACCGCGCGGAAATCACTAAGGCATTGTCCCACGGCCAGATTAGACGGCGTGATCTGGTCAAATGGGGCTTGTTCACAAGCGCCGGCATTATGCTGCCGATCGGCGGTCTAAATCCATTTGTTGGACCTGTGCAGGGCCAGACTGCACCAACTACGCCATCGAGGAGCGCCATCCTTGCGACCGATTCTAACAATCAGGGAATCCCCACGGGACTACCAGCAAGTCCAACGTTTGGTGTCCAGCCATTTACCCAGCCGATGCCGCGTTTCGACGTCCTGGCGCGCAACGCAGTGTCAACCTTAAATCCTGCGCCGCAGGCGCAGTCAAATCAGACGCAGCAAGTGCTTGACCCCGGTTTCGGATTTCCCGCTGGAACTACGGGTCCGATTGAGGGCCGTCCCCCGGGAGCGAACTGGGCGCACCAGCGGTTTGCACAGTTCCCTCCGCAGGTGGCCATTGAGGTCACCACCAAGCCGGTGACCACGAATACTACCTACAATCCGGCGGTGACCTCCGACTTGAATTCGGGAATCAATCCGGCCTCACCTATCCCGGCAAAATTTCATCCCAGCTTTCCAACTCAGAATGCAAACCGGGTATGGACGTTCCAGGGCACGTTTCCTCCCAAGCTGACACAGGTCCGCTATGGCGAACCGGTCCTGTTCCGCCATCACAATGGCTTGACGACTAACATCAAGAATAACGGCGGCTTTGGACGATACACGCTCACCACACATGAGCATAATGGTCATCACGGCGCGGAGAACGATGGCTTCACCGGGGCCTATTTCTGGCCTAATCAGTTCTACGACTATCACTGGCCATGGGTGTTGGCGGGGTTTACCACCATTAATACCGGCGCCACCGATCCACGGGCGGGCGCTCCAAGCGACAGTGGCGGCATCAACAAGGTCCCAGGCGACTGGCATGAGACCATGAGCACGCACTGGTTCCACGATCACATGTTCACCTTCACGGACCAGAACGTCTATAAAGGCATCGCCGGCATGAACAACATTTACAGCTCGCTGGATCGCGGCGACGAAACTGTGAACGATGGCGTGAACCTACGGCTGCCCAGCGGCTCTTCCAATGGCAAGGGCTGGGGCAACCTAGACTTTGACGTCAACCTCATGCTCTCGGACAAAGCCTGGGACGCCAACGGACAGCTCAACATGGACACCATCGCATTTGATGGTTTTCTGGGCGACCAGATGACTGTCAACTTCGCCTGGAAACCATTCTTCAACGTGTATGCGCGCAGGTATCGCTTCCGTATCCTGAATGCCAGCGTGTCACGCTTTTTTGTTCTGGCATTGAGCGACAGCTCCCGGTTCGTTCAGATAGCGAATGACGGCAACCTGCTGCCGGTCACCGTTCCTCTGACCCAGACGGACCAGCTTGGCATTGCAGAGCGGTATGACATCGTGATTGATTTTTCCCGCTACACTGCTGGGCAGACCGTGGACCTGGTCAACTTGCAGGTGCACCAGGACGGTCGTGGACCCGCGAACATCGTAACCGTGGCCCAGGCGCTCGCCGGTACGAGCGACCCGGCCGTGGGACGATTCCTGCGCTTCAAGGTCCTAGGTCCGCCGCCACACCCGGACCAGAGCGTCAATTTAACTGCCAATCCACGAACCGCGCTGATTCCGAATCCCACTCTGCCGACGACCGTGCGGCAGCGCACGTTCCAATTTAACGACAACGGCGATCAGAACCAGAATGATCCCGTTACCACCTACCTGGGGAATGGTGGGGGCGTCGGTCCCTGGGGCATCGAGACTAATAACAGCGGCGGCAGCAGTAGCGTCATCACCGCCAGCGATACAGGGGGATCACTCCAGGCGGACTACGGCCGAATCAGCTCCCAACCGGGATTTGGCACGGCTGAAGTCTGGACCCTGCAAGGCGGCTCTGGGTGGGACCATCCCATCCACATCCACTTTGAAGAAGGCCAGATCCTCAACCGCAACGGCAATCCGCCGTCACCGGCCGAGAGTGGCCGCAAAGACGTTTACCGCCTGCGTGACAACGGGTCAGTAACCATCAAGATGCAATTCCGGGATTGGGGAGGCATGTTCATGGAGCACTGCCACAACACCATGCATGAAGACAATGCCATGCTGTTGCGGTGGGATCTGGACAGCGGAAAACCCTTCCTGAGCCCGCTGCCGACACCCATTTCAAAACCGACTGGCGTCACTTTCGAGACACCGGACGAAATTCTTCCCAACGCATGACACAACTCCGGGCGCGCGCCAGAAATGGCGCGCGCTTGGACCGAAATTTCGAATCGGAATAGAGGGCCAAAGGAGCGCCGCATGTCGTCAAAAAATTGGAAGAATGCAACTTTAATTTCGCTCATTACTATTGCAATCTTTGCATTTGCCGTCGCCGCCAAACCTGTGGCCGCCAATGGAGCCGATTCAAGCCATTTCCCTAACGTCGAACTCATCACCCAGGACGGGAAAAAGGTCCATTTCTATGATGATCTGATCAAAGGCAAGATCGTCGCCATCGATCTCATTTACACCACGTGCCACTACTCATGTCCTCTGGAAACAGCGCGCCTGGTGCAGGTGCAGAAGAAGATCGGTGACCGAGTCGGCAAAGATATCTTCTTTTATTCCATCAGCATTGATCCGGACCATGACACACCAGAAGTATTGAAGGCTTACATGGAACAATTTCATGTGGGGCCGGGCTGGACCTTTTTGACGGGCAAGAAAGAGGACATTATTTTTCTGGGCAAGAGGCTGGGACTATATACCAACCCTTCCGTTAACGCAGATGGCCATATTGCCCATCTCTTGATCGGCAATGATGCAATTGGCCAATGGGTACGTAGTTCTGCCTTGGACAATCCCAGTTTTCAAGCCAGAATGATTGGTGATTTTCTCGATAATTTCAAGCATGTTAATCCGGCCGAGCAGGTGGGTTCGGCTGACGGAAGCGCGCTCAAAAACTTCGATCAAGGCAAATATTTGTTCGGAAGGGATTGTATCGCGTGCCATACCATCGGACATGGAGACAAGATCGGGCCAGATCTGCTGGGTGTAGTCCACGTCCGCAGCCGGCAATGGCTGACGCAAATCATTCAGCATCCCGACCAGGTGCTCGAAGAAAAGGACCCGATTGCAACGGCGCTCCTGAAAAAATACAACGTGCGGATGCCCAACATCTACGTGAGTGATGTGGATGCTGGCTATATCATCCGCTACATTGAGGAGCAGACCGCGGCGCAGGAGAAACAGGCAAGCAATGGCAACGCAGCGAAAGTTGCAAACCAATAGAAATTGAATAATAGCCGGCGCCACACCTTAGCTCATAGGGTCGGGAAAATGTCATAGGTCTTTTCGCAAACTTGTCGGGAAATTGCTTGATGATCCCCGAAAATAACATCTATTGAAGCCGCCGAAAAACGGCTGCGACAATGCTGTCCGCGGCATGATTCCGCAGCGCAAGGCTGAAGACAGCAGGGAAGACACAGCTCCAACAGATAGTCCTTGTACGCGTATCATGCAGCGTAGTTAGTTGGCCTAGATCCCGGCGCCATGGCTGCCTGACGCCTTTCGGGTGTTACGCGCGCAATCTCTTGCGCATAAGCAGGCGCGCGCGGTGCAGTCGCGTATTCGCCGTATCGATATTTATACCCAAAACGCGGGCCGCTTCAATGACCGGAATCTGGCGCAAGTCGCAAGCCACGAAGATTTGCCGGTAAATGTCGTTCAGAGAACTCACCGCTGAAGTTATCGCAGCCGCAAATTCCTTTCGCTCAAGGATGTCTGCTGGTGAGCCGGCCCGGTCGGCGATACGTTCTATGAGCTTCCAGTCGGAATCCTCTTCTTCTTCCCCCTGAAGCAAGTCGTGGAAATGTCTCCGGTTCCAGCGCAAGCGCTTGAGAGCTTCACGGGATGCGATTCGATATAGCCAGGGCTTGAAGGCGCTTCCAAAATGAAACTGGTCCAGGTGAAGAGTAACTTTAAGCAGCGCTTCTTGCAGGGCTTCTTCCGCATCGGCTGGGTTGTGCAGAATGGAATGAATGGAGCGGCGAAGGCCTCGCAGATAAGGAGCAATCAGGTCGGAAAACGCGGCGCCATCTCCGGCAATCGCGCGATGGATCAGGTATGTCTCCTGGTGCAGGAGCCCTGTTTCGATCCTGTCACCCAGGTGCCGCACCCACACGACGCGGACTCTTTTTTCAAGATTGGCGTAACGAATTCGGGCCACGGAGCCCGGTTTGAGCCACGCGCAGTTGTGCGCGACGCGGAACCCTGACAGGCTTACGTCCTTCAACTCGCCGTCAATGTGAAGCGCTGGATCTTCTAAAACAAGCGTGATCGTCCCGGACATAGGGATGCGCTTGTCATTCCCCATGGCTGGTGTGGCCCCGGAAGCCATTGAGCCCCTCCGTCAGTCAGCATTTCGAACCTGCAGGAATTTTCAGGTTCGCCCGCTATACCTACTCACAGAGCCTTACTTACGTGCGCGACATTATAAAGAGGTTCTTAGAAGGGGCGCATGGCTTTTTGCCGGGCTATAAAAATCATCTTCTTTTTCCAAAAGGGGAATCAGGATCAGCAGAAATAGCGCGCATCCAGGTTGCCGTTGAAAGTTCAATCACCGGCCATCGCGGGCTCGCGCACTTCATACAGCGAGAACCATGAGGTTGCCGCCTTCAAACTGGCGTTCACGTTCTCAATATTCTTTACGCCCTCGGATTGCAGCCACTGTTCGAATGCCTTTGCGCCCTGCTTGGCGTAAACCGGAATACCCTCTTTCCAGGTGGCGCGACCGCATAACACGCCGTTGAATTTCACACCCGCTTCGGCCGCCAAGGCCAGCCCTTCATTGAATTCGGCGTTGCTCACGCCGGCGGAAAGATAAATAAACGGTCTGGTCGCGACCGCGGACGCCTTGCGAAAATGCTCCATGGCCTCCTGCTTCGAATACGCCTTCTGGCCGCCGTAAGATTTGGCGCCTTCCACAAATTTCATGTTTACCGGCACCTCTACCTTCATCACGTCAATGCCGTATTTGTCTTTGGTGAATTCGGCCATGGAGCCGATCACGATCTCCGGTTTTTTCTTGGCGAACTCCAGCCCTTTTTCGTCAATGCCTTCTTCATATCCGACGAATTCCAGAAAGTAGGGAATATCGTTGGCGCGGCATTCATCGCCAATGCGCTCAACCCAGGCATGCTTCTTATCATTGATCGCAGGCCCGTCGGTGGGCGTGTAATACAAGAGCACCTTGACGCAATCCGCGCCGGCTTCCTTCAAGCGGCGGACGGACCAGTTGTCCAGCAAATCAGGGAGCCGGCCGGGGCCGGTCTTGTCATACCCGGTCTTCTCATAAGCCAGCAGCAGCCCGGCATTGGAAGCGCGGCGCTTGGCGGCAGGGAGGCCGAATTCCGGATCGAGCAGGATCGCGCTGGCATGAGGCGTAAGGACTTCCGTCACGATGGACTTAAATTCTTCCAGCATGGACGCGTTGGCGTCTCCGCCCTTCTCCTTGGCGAGCGCCTTTTGCAACGATCCGCGCTGGTCCATGGCCGCGGCGGCGATTACGCCGCGCTTGTCAGAAACGGCTTTCATTCCGGCTAACTTTCCAGGGGTAAGCTTCATGGTTCTATCCTCCTCCAGGTGTCGACGCTCGGCTCTAGAAGTCTGAGGCTCGAGCTGGCACAACGAACTTGACAGATGCGCGGCATCCGCGTCGCGTTAGCCATTGTACTAAAATGGTCGGCAACAATTTGCCTTGAAGACCGTAAACGTAATGTCGGCTTGACAGGAGTAGATATGGAACCAGCAGTCCCTGAGAAACAAAATGTTCCTGGATCTCAAATGCATGTATTGAATATTCTGTTCGCGGTTACGGTGACGTTTCTGGTCGGCATAGCTGTGGTGGCGCATTGGAGGACTTATGATTGGACAAACAAAGTCGTCGGTGCGGTTCTCTTGCTCAGTCTTCTGATAGTAGGCCTTCCTGTAGCCATAAGAAAAAAAGACAAAATAGACCACGATTCGCTGGTTTTTATGGCTTACAACTGGCTACTGTTGGCGACCGTTCTATTCAGCCACTAGCGCAGGCACCCCTCTCGCAGCCATCAAAGCCGGCGAATCAGGGCCCGTCAACTCGGCGTGGTTCCAACTCAATCCACAACGCTCACTGTCGCAGCGGCAACTGCGCCAGAACGCTACGTTGCTTTGCGATCAGGGTTTCAATCCCTTTGGCGGCATAGTCCATCATCTTCTTGAGCTGGGCTTCATCGAACGGGTGCTGCTCGGCTGTGGCCTGTACCTCCACAATCTTGCGCGCGCCGGTCATGACGAAATTCAAGTCCACCTCAGCCTGGGAGTCCTCTTCATAGCACAAGTCCAGCAGTATTTCGCCTTCCACAATACCCACGCTGGTTGCGGCAACAAAGTCGCGGATGGGCGCGGCGGAGAGGGTGCCCGCTTCCACCAGTTTTTGCATCGCCAGCCCCAGGGCCACGAAAGCGCCGGTGATGGAAGCAGTGCGCGTGCCGCCGTCAGCCTGGATCACGTCACAGTCGAGAGTGATGGTGCGCTCGCCCAGCTGCTTCAAGTCGACCACGGCCCGCATGGCGCGTCCAATCAACCGCTGGATTTCATGTGTGCGGCCGCTCTGCCGTCCGCGGCTGGCTTCACGCGCGGTGCGCGTCAGGGTGGAACGGGGAAGCATGCTGTACTCGGCCGTAATCCAGCCCTTGCCTGAGCCTTTCATAAAGCCGGGCACGGTTTCTTCAATGGAGGCGGTGCAGATCACGCGGGTATTGCCCACCTCAATCAGCGTGGAGCCTTCCGCGGTGGAAATGAATTCGGGGATAATGTTCACCGGACGCATCTGCTCCGGCGCCCGGTGGTCGGAGCGAAAGAACGTGTCTTTGTTATTTTTCAATGTCAACCAACTCGATGTTTTCAATTGGGCACCCAAGGAACTTACCGCCAAGCCGCCGGAACTTCTCGACCGAATCGGTGGCGTAACAGCGTAACTCGCCGGGCTGACCCTGCCCACGGTCTTTTCCCAGCATCTCCACCACCCTGGCGGCGGTTGATTCGGCCGAATCCACAATCTCCACGCGCGGCGGCACAACCCTTCGCAGCAGCGGCCGCAGCAGGGGGTAGTGCGTGCATCCCAGCACCAGGACGTCGGCATCTCGCGCGCCGTCCTGAAAAACCTCGTCCATATATATATGAGCGACTTCCTCTGTCACCCGATGCTCGACCCATCCCTCTTCTACCAGAGGCACAAACAGCGGGCAGGCCTTTTCCGTAGCTTCCAGGCCCAGCCGTTGCAAGGCGCGCTGATAAGCATGGCTGGCGACCGTGGCTTCCGTGGCGACGACAACCGCCTTCCTGGTTTTGGAGATGGCGGCCGCGCGTTGCGCTCCCGGCTCAACCACGCCAACGACCGGCACCTTTACTGCCGCGCGAATGTCATCGAATGCCAGCGCCGTGGCTGTATTGCAGGCGACAACCAGCATCTCAATGCCGTGCTGTTCCAGGAAATGCGCGGCTGAAGTGGCATACTTGGCCACGGTGTGAACCGACTTGGCGCCGTAGGGGAGATGCGCCGTATCGCCAAAGTACAGATAGTTCGACGCCGGCAGCGCCCCGCGCAATTCCCGCAGCACGGTCAGGCCCCCGAAGCCGGAGTCAAAAACCCCAATCACCGGCGCCATGCTTATTCAAACTCCTTGGCCAGCTCGTGCACGGCGGCTGCCTGGTAGAACGACATCAAGTCAGCGTGGCCGGCCAGGGTCTCGCGCTCTTTGCCTTCCACCAGGAACTTGACCTTGGTGATGCCGGGAACATTTGCGGTGAGGGTTTCAATGAGC
The DNA here is from genome assembly GCA_041488515.1 of Terriglobia bacterium. Lineage (GTDB taxonomy): Bacteria > Acidobacteriota > Terriglobia > Terriglobales > Acidobacteriaceae > Angelobacter. The sequence continues at coordinate 103,424 of JBGPPK010000013.1, forward strand.
GAGGCCAAAGTCAGTTCTTCCAGCAGAATTCCTGAAGGATGGCCATCGGCAAAGGATGCGGTGGTGTCTACGATCATGGTGTCGTCGTTGATGAAATATACATCCTTTATGCCTGCATCTTTCGCCAGCGGGTGAGGCGAGGGAACCTGCTGATACTGTGCCAGCACGCAACGCAGGGTTTCGCGGGCGCGCAGACCCCGGTCCGCCGGCAGAAACACGTCCGCCGGGCGCCAGCGCAGGGCCTGGTCCTCATCGTACGCTACCAGCACTTGAATATGCTCTTGCTTGCCGCCGATCACCGGCGCAACCGGTACGGCCTCCGCTCCTTGCCGGGTCAGCGCTTCCTCTTTGTGCGTGATTCGGATAATGACCACGCCGCTGACCAGGATGGCCAGGAGCACCAGGGCAACAGTGATCTGGAAATGGCGGGGAATCACGGCCGGCCTCCCATTTGACGGCGGATTTGCGTGATTCCCGAGGCGATGGCGGCAGCCACGGTATTCTGCCTTTTCTGGTTTTCCAGCGACTGCATGTCGTCACCGTCAGGGGCCAGTTCCACGGCGATGGCGGGCGTAACAATGTTGTTCAAAGGACGCACGGGCATGCCAAGGCTGGCGACCGTCAAGCCTTTTTTCCGCAGCTCGACGGCAACTGCCTGGGCCACCGTCCGGCTGCGGGTCAGCGCTCCTGACTGCGCGCTCTCCCAGGGCAGGAAGCGTCCGGCCGCCGGCTGCTGAGACGGGTCCGCCAACAACGAAGCGTAGATGCGTACTCCTCTTCCGGGGCGTCCGGCGTGGATGGCTACGTAAATGCCGGTCTGCTGCTCGTTGGTGATTTCCGCGCGCCGCTCCAGGCCAATGTCAATGTCTGTTTCGCGCAGCAGACGCGCTGAGATTCCGCGTTCTTCCAACTCCTTGCGCAGCTCGCGCGCCAGACGGAGCGTAATATCCTTTTCCACCAGCTTCCCGCCGAAGGTTGCGCCCTTGTCGTTACCGCCATGGCCGGCGTCAATCATCACAAAAAACTCAGGCGTGTGGCGCTGGCCTTCCGCTGCGGAGGGCGTGTTCTGCTGCGCAGGTTCGGGCACAGCAACGGCCGCGGGCGCCTCTGGTTGCAGGGTGATGGTCCTGCCATCCTCGCTGCGGATGATCTGCAATTTCGCGTTGCCGGTCACGGTGATTGAAGCCGCGCCGTTCTCCTCAGTGAAGCTCAGGGACTGTATGGCGCCGTCGCCAAACTGTTGTTTGTTGATTTCGGAAACGAGCGGATCTTTACGGAAGGTCAGGGTTGTTTTGTCGGTATGGGTGAAAAGCCCGCCGCGGTCTTCTTCGTGACTCGTATCCAGCCGCTTTACCGGCTGGGTAAAATTCAAAATCAGTGACGGCGTCTCCCCGTCCTTGAAATCGGCCGTGAAACGCATGAAGGTGTTGCCCACAAAAATTCGCCGCGAAGGCTGGTGAAAATCGATCGCCACGTTCAGCATGCGCGAGAGCAAAGGCATTGCGGCATCCAGAGGAACAAGGAGTCGACCGTCATCAGCGAGAACCGTCCCGCCCAAATCTACCTGGGCTCCGCGAAGGCCGGCCTTGTCTTTGCCTTCAGTGAACCGGGCCTCGGACTTGTTGAGAGCAACTCTCCATTCTTTACCCTTGTTCCGGGGTGGCGTTCCACCTAGCGGAGAAAAAAGGTCTGCCACGGCAATGTATGGTTTGCCTGCGCGATCGAGCACGGGAAGAGAATAGCTGGTTAGTGGGGTGTAGACGGTGAGCTGCGGTTCCGACGCGGCGCCGGAAAAGGCAATGGCCCAGCACAATGCGACGAGGGCCAGCCCCAGTCCTGGTTTATTCCAGCGCATAGATTGCCAGACCACTCAGAAGCTTGGGATAAAAGTCAGTGGATTTCTGCGGCAGCACTTCGCCGGCAAAGGCGATGTCGCGCACCTGTTCAATTTTTGCCGGGTTCATCAGAAACGCCACGTTTGCGCCCTGCCGCACCCAGGAGATGGCTTCAAACGCATCCCGCTCATAGCGGACGTGTTGCTGGTCGCGGATGGCCTCTTCGGAAATTCCCAGAATCCGTTCCAGCATGATCCGGTGCAACTGCACCACGTCGAGATCGCGTTGTAATGAAGGGACCTGACCAAGAGCGTCCAGCACGGCATTCTTTTTTGCGCGCATCAGATACGGGCCCTGGCGGGTGACGGCGACAAAGGCCGTTCCATTCTCTCCGGCCTCGCCCAGCAGCGTGGTAGCGCTGCGGCTTTCCGTGCGCAGGTCGATTCGATCAATCTCAAAAAACCGTTCCGCCGCTTCCAGCATTCGTTCACGATCGAATGCCGGCAGACCATGCACAACGCGATGCGTGGGCAGAATCACCAGGCCGCGGCTCTCCATGGGGACCAGGGTCATCATCACGAACTCGTACGCGGCGTTCGGATCCGCGCTGCCGCTCTGCGCACGGCGTTCATTGCGATACGCCAGCGCGGTTTCATAGCGATGGTGCCCGTCGGCAATCAGCAGCTTTTTTTCGCGCATGGCCCGCTGGACTGCCTGAATGATCGCAGGATCGTGGATGCGCCAGACGCGGTGAAGGGTCTCATACTCATCCAGCAGCGATGTGTCGGGGTCTTCTTCAGTTCTTGCTCGCAGCAATGTTTCGATTTCACCCTGGGCATCGCTATAGAGCATGAAGATCTGGCCAAAATGCGCCCGCGTTGCGCGCAGAAGATTGAGGCGGTCCGCGCGCGGCTTGGCCAGGGTCTGTTCATGGCGAAAAACCACGCCATCGGTGTAATCGTGGAGACGTCCCAAAGCAATGAGCCCGCGGCGCTCCGCCAGATCGGCTGTGCCGGGAACAGTGAAGGTCTGAGCGTAGGCATAGATTCCGGGCTCGGCATCCTGCTTCAGAATGCCGCTGGAGCGCCAGTCATGAAGGTATTCCGCTGCCCGGGTGTAGACGTTGAAGGCGTCAGTATCGGTCTCGCCTGCCTTGCCCAGGATGATGCGGACCAGGTTATGCGCGCTCCGCTCGTAATATCTGGTCTGCATCTCCGGCGTGATCTTGTCATAAGGCTGGGTCAGTACGTCCTCCAGTTTTACCTGGGCCGGATCGTAGCGAAGAGCTTTGAATGGAATGATTTCAGCCATTTGCAAACGGGTCTATGGCATTCTATCAAGCGAGCGGATAACCTGTTTCGTCTGCATGATCATCTAAAATAAACGAAAAGTAGTTCCCATCAGTTGCGACAGGTCCCTGTAAGTTGCGACAGGTCCCTGTACAAGTTCCTGTGTTAAGTCTGTCGCGACTGTGGTAATATCGGCTCAAAACGAGGTTCCCATATGGCCCGCTCCGAACGCCGCGGGTATGGTGCAAACCGTTCCCCCGAGGTCTCTTCTAAGGCGTATCGTACGCCCCGGATGCGTTGCGCGTTGACGCTCGCCATTTTTCTTGCCTTTACGATTCATGTCAGATCCCAGGACGTAAACGTTCACATTGAGCCTAAAGCTCCAACACCTCCCAAGGCTGTTGATTCTAAAGAGGTTGCCGGGAATCCGGATGCTGCTTCGAAGAATCACGGCAAGCCTGGCGTGTCAGTGGATGTGAACCTGGTTCTGGTGAATGTGACGGTCACCGACGATTGGAACCGTATTGTGACCGGCCTGGACAAAGAGAACTTCTCCGTCCTTGAAGGTAGTGAGATTCAAGAGGTACGGCACTTCTCCAGTGAAGATGCGCCGATTTCCCTGGGCGTGATTTTTGACATGAGCGGCAGCATGAATGACAAGATCCTGAAGGCGCGGGAGGCCGTTATCGAGTTTTTCAAAACGGCAAACCCGCAGGACGAATTCTTCATGATCACCTTCAATGATCGACCGCAGCTGCGCGCCGACTTTACAAAGTCCATTGAGGATATTCAGGGCAAGCTGGTTTACACGGTGCCACAGGGGAGCACGGCCATGCTCGATGCCATCTATATGGGCGTGAGCAAGATGAAAGATGCCCGTAACAGCAAAAAGGCCCTGCTCATTATTTCAGATGGCGGCGATAACCACAGCCGCTATACCGAAAATGAGATCAAATCCATGGTTAAAGAGGCCGACGTGCAGATTTATGCCATTGGCATCTTCAGTCTGGCGCCTTCGCAGCCGGAAGAGGTCGCCGGTCCTGCCCTATTGACTGAAATCTCCCAGGTCACAGGCGGGCGTATGTTTACGATCAGCAATCCCAACGAGCTGGCTGATGTGGCTACCAAAATCGGAATAGAGCTGCGCAACCAATATGTGCTCGGTTACCGTCCAAACAACAAGGTCAAGGATGGCCACTGGCGCAAAATCAAAGTGAAGCTCAATCCACCTAAGGGTTTGCCGCATCTAAATGTCTATGCCAGAACGGGATACTATGCGCCTTCGCAATAAACGGGTGGTCGGGACTATTTTCTTTGTCTTGCTGGGCGCGACCTCTTTTTGGGCAGCGCAAAGCCAGCCGGGCCAGCCGCAAAACCAACAGCGTATTCAGGCCACGCCGCTGCCCGCGGATATTGATCCTTCCGATCCCGCGCTGCCAGTTTGGGCCAAGCCCGCCACGCCCCCTGCAACGGCGAGTGCCACGCCCAAGCCTGCGACGCCCGGCAGTGTCCCAGCCAACCAACAGCCGTTAGAGGAAGGCTCCGTCGGGGTTGTTACCAAGGACTCCAAAGGCGGCTTCACTTTTATCAGCCAGGTAAATGAGGTCACGCTTTCCGCTGTAGTGCTGGACTCAAAGCGGCATCTGGTCACCAACCTGGCGCCCACCAACTTTGCTGTTTTTGAAGACAACCAACCGCAGAAGATCACGTCATTTCGGCGGGAAGACATCCCTGTTTCCCTCGGCATTGTGGTGGATAATTCCGGCTCCATGCGCACTAAACGCGCAGCTGTCACCAAGGCCGTTCTGAACCTGATCCAGGCCAGCAATCCGCAGGATGAAGTGTTCGTCGTAAACTTCAATGACGATCCTTATCTGGACCAGGATTTCACCAACAAAGTCGATGTGTTGCGCGAAGCGCTCGATCGCGTGGATTCCCGCGGCGGCACCGCGCTCTATGACGCCGTGATTGCCTCCGCCGATCACCTGGCCAAAGGAGCGAAAAAGGAAAAAAAGGTCCTGCTGGTGGTTACCGACGGCGTGGATAACGAGAGCAGGGAATCGCTCGAGGCGGCCATCCGGAAAGTACAGGACGATAATGGCCCAACCATTTATACAATCGGCATTCTGGGCGATGAACCTGGGATCAAGAGGGCCAAGCGCGCCCTGCAAAGCCTTTCCGACCAGACTGGTGGCGTAGCTTTCTTTCCTAAAGACCTGGTGGAAGTGGATGAGATCAGCCAGGAAGTGGCGCGCGACATCCGCAATCAGTACAGCATCACTTATAAACCCACGAATCCACGGAGCAATGGCGGCTATCGCAAAGTGAAGGTGGAAGCACGCGCACCGGGCTACAAAGACCTGCAAGTGCGCACACGCGATGGCTACTTCGCCGACGAAAAGCGGACCGCTTCATCCAAGCAACAATAGACCCCGGGAACACCTAATTTACAACGTAATCGCTGCCGCTTCGGGTTCGAGCGTAGGCAATTCAGCCACGGTCAGCGGCAATGGCAGGTTGGCCGAGTCCATGTGCCCCCGCGGAAGGTCGGAGATCAGGCGGAGGGACTGGTTAATGCTTTCCGCGAACTGGATACGCGTCTTCTGTAGACGGCGCGCGTAGACCGCGGTCACCCGGCACAGCAGAAAAGGATTGGCGATGGTGCATTCCGCGGCAAATACTTTTGACGATCGTGTACTTTTGTCAGTTTTCATAAATTCGCAGCTGGTTCTTCTTCCTGGCGGTGGTCTTCCGGAGCTTCCAGGTCCCCGCAATAGTCTTCAGGTGACTCTGCTTGAGAGCCGGATTCCACATGATACTGTGGGTTCGGGGTTAGCATATTAAGCCCCTTCTCGAACGGTGGCTAAGAAGGCAAACTGCAGAAAGGCTGACTTAGTTCAGCATGTCTGAAGAGTAAGGAAGGATACTTGCTCATCTTTGACGGTACGCCGTTAGGGAGAGTCTGTCAATTCCGGCCGAATTATTCCAATTCGGCACATATCGGCATAAAAGCCCATCCGGTTTGACCATATCCCTCTCCCTCCCGTACTCTAAAAAGTTTGCTATGACCCGACTGCGCGTTGCGGAAAACATCACCGAACTGGTTGGCCAGACACCCATGCTGCATTTTCGCCGCCTGGCGCCGGCGGACGCCGCCGATGTGTTCGCCAAACTGGAATACCTGAACCCCGGCGGCAGCGTAAAGGACCGGGCCGCCATCGGCATGATCAAAAAGGCGGAAGCGCAGGGCCTGCTGAAGCCTGGCGGAACAATTGTGGAAGCTACGGCAGGAAACACCGGCGTCGGGCTGGCGCTGATAGGGCTCAATCAGGGCTACCGTGTGGTGCTCTGTGTGCCGGAGAAATTTGCCGAGGAAAAAGTGAAGATCATGCGGGCTCTGGGCGCCGAGGTCGTCCGCACGCCGGATGAAGCGGGGATGCAAGGCGCAATCGAGAAGGCCAAACAGCTCGCCGCCAATATCCCCGATTCATTTACCGCCCTTCAATTTGAGAATCCCGCGAACCCTGATTTTCATCAAGAAACCACCGCCGCGGAGATCTTTGAACAGATGGAAGGAAGGCTCGATGCCGTGGTGGTGGGCGTGGGCACAGGGGGCACGTTTACCGGCATAGCCCGCTTCATGAAACAAAAGCCGGCGAAGGTGCATTGTGTCGCCGTGGAGACCGAGGGGTCAGTCCTGGGCGGCGGTCCAAAAGGGCCGCACAAAGTGGAGGGCATCGGTTCCAGCTTTATTCCCAAGACGTTCGATCCCGCCGTCTGCGATGAGATCATCATGGTTACGGACAAAGACGCATTCGATACGGTGGCCCAACTGGCCCGGCTGGAAGGCGTGCTGGGCGGATCAAGCGCCGGCGCCAATGTTTTCGCGGCCCTGCAGGTTGCCAGGAGGCTGGGCAAGGGCAAGCGCGTGGTGACGATCATTCCGGATTCGGCCGAGCGTTACATGTCAAAAAATATTTTTGAAGGCGGAGAGTAAGGCCGGGCGCCGCGCCCGACACGCGATCGAGGAGGAAACAACAGATGGCAAAGAGTAAATTCGCGGGCGGCACAAAGCAGGGCGGCAGCAAGATTGGATTCTCCACCACCGCCATTCATACCGGCCAGGAGCCCGATCCTTCCACCGGGGCCGTTGCGGTACCGATCTTCGCTACCTCGACTTATGTGCAGGAAGGGCTGGGCAAACATAAGGGCTACGAGTACGCGCGCGTCTCCAATCCCACGCGCACCCGGCTGGAAACCAACCTGGCCGCGCTGGAATGCGGTACGTCAGCGCACGTGTTTGCCAGCGGCATGGCGGCGGTAACGGCGGTGACGCAATGCTTTCTCAAGCAGGGCGACCATCTGATCTGCGGGCACAATGTTTACGGCGGGGTGCCGCGCCTGTTCAACCAGGTGCTGACCAACTATGGCGTGGAGTTCAGCTATGTTGACACCTCCGACCCGGACGCGTTGAAAAAAGCCATGCGCCGGAACACGCGCATCGTCTGGGTGGAGACACCGACCAATCCGCTGATGGTCCTCACCGACATCAAAGAGGTGGCCAGGATCACGCATGCCGGCGGGGCTGAGTTGGTGGTGGACAACACCTACATGTCTCCTTATTTCCAGCAGCCGCTGGCATTCGGCGCCGACATGGTGATGCATTCCACCACAAAGTTTCTGAATGGCCACAGTGACGGCCTGGGCGGAGTGGTTGTCGGCACCAAGCCGGTCCACGCGGAGAAGCTGGCTTTCATGCAGAAAGCTTCAGGCGCGATTCTTTCGCCGTTTGAATGCTGGCTGGTGTTGCGCGGGGTAAAGACGCTGGCAGTGCGCATGGAAAAGCACGATGAGAACGGCCGCGAAGTCGCCGATTTCCTACGCAAACATCCTAAGCTAACGCAGGTGCTCTATCCCGGTTTTTCCGACCATCCGCAGCACGCGCTGGCCAAACGGCAGATGTCCGGCTTTGGCGCCATGGTCACGTTTGAGACCGGCTCGCTGCGGAACGCGAAGAAGATGCTGGCCAAGGTGCGCGTCTGCACACTGGGCGAGTCGCTGGGCGGGGTGGAAACCCTGATCTCGCATCCGGCTACCATGACGCATGCGGCCCTGGGCGTGAAGGGAAGAAAGAAAATCGGGCTCACCGATGGCATGGTGCGCATCTCGGTGGGAATCGAGGACCTGGACGATCTTTTGGCCGATTTGGAGCAGGCTCTGGCGGCGATTTAAGACAATGTTTTTCACCGCGGAGGCGCGGAGAGAATCAAAGAAAATTCTGCCGCAGATTAACGCGTATGAGCGCAGACCGGGCGTGATAACAGTCGAATGGTTATGGCAGACGCAGTCGACCACCTCTTGAACCAGGCTGCCCAGGCGCGAAGAGACCATCGGCCTGCCGATGCCAGACGCGATCTGATTGAAGCTGTCAGCACCTGCCGCAAGACAGAAGAACGGCAGCGACTGGCCGGTGGGCTCACCGGTCTTGGCCAGATTGAGCGCGACCTCAAAAATCCTGGCGCAGCGCTCCAGCATTATGAAGAGGCTGCGGCGATCTATCGCAGCGCCGGCAAACCGTTGAAGCTCGCTCATACCGTCCGCCATATCGGCGATATCCACCAGGATGAAGGACGGCTCCAGCCGGCCGAGCCTTGCTATCACGAAGCGCTGGCCATCTATCGCGCCCACAAGGAAACACCGCCGCTTGATCTGGCCAATGCCATTCGCGGTTTGGCGCTGCTGAAAAGCTCTATCGGCGCGACACAGGAAGCCAAGGCGCTCTGGGAAGAAGCCCGGGACCTGTATGCGGCTGTCGGCTTGGAAGCCGGCGTCCGGGAGAGCGCACGCCGGATTGCGCAAATCAAAGACATTTTGCCGCAGATGAACGCAGACGAGCGCAGATCAGAATAAAAGGGTTTCTTCTTATTACTTTGGCATTTTTAGTCCATTCAAGCCGCCAAAGGATAATTCCCCCAAAAATCTAATTGACTTCATTCTTAATATTTGCTAATACCATTAGTAGATATGGCGACTTACTCAACCCGCGAAGTGGCAAAGCAGGTGGGGATTCATGTCATCACCCTGCACCGATACATTCTGGACGGGAAAGTACCTGCGCCAAAAGTGCAGCTTGCAGGTGGCGTGAAATTCCGGGTCTGGAGTGAAGCCGATATCAAACGGGTCAAGGAAATCCTGCCAAAGATCGCAAACGGCAGGAAGACGCGGCACAAGAAGCAGTCAGTAAAAACCAAGGCACAGCCGAGGGGGGCTGTGCCACACAAGCTTCGCAGAACGAAGAAGAAATAAGCCCCGCAAGCTTGTCTTGCGGGCAAAACTAAACCTAACGGGCAGCGCCCGGTGGTTGGACACCGAACGCGCCCTAACCGAAGTCGCCTACAAAGGAGGCAACCATGGCTGTAAACAAAAGTAAACGCTCCATCCACCTGGCGCAACCCAAACCCGAGCGCCGCAGCCCTAACCCTGAACAGATCCTTCGCCCAAAATACGGGCTCAGGATTTCGCCTGCGGGCTCCCAGCCGCGCCAGACGCGGCCTCACGCCCGCAAAGCGGCTCAACCCGCCGAACAGATGCCGGTCAGGGCTCATGTCTACCGAACCATTGCCGACATGAACGGCGGATTGGAACATGCCATCGAGGGGCTGCAAACCCTGCTCAAGATCAATTACCTGCGCTCCGATGGCCTTAACGAAATACAGAACCTGATTTGCCAGGTTCGGGCGCAGGCCAACCGTGAATTGATGACAGTCCTCAATGAACGGGAAGCGGGGAACGCAGGCCACTACCAGAACCTCCGTATTCCGCCGGAAAACGATACACGCACCTAGCCGCGAGGCCTTAGGGCGGGGCTGTGCCGCGCCTACGGCGCTCTGAATCTTAATACGCATACCCACGGCGTTGCCGTGGGCTAACCTGCAGACGCGCCTAGCGGCGCTGGACCGTCATTGGCGGTTGCAGTGTCATTGCCTTAAGACAAAGCTGGGGCGACAAGCTTTAAGAACAAAGCTGGGGAGCCAACCGATGCTCCATTTTCCAACGGGGCGCCGCGTCGCTGTGGCGCTCCGTATTTCGCACTTGATTCGCCCCATAAAAACCGGCTACACTCCCGGCTGCACCTCAGGGTGTGGAAGCAGTGTTTAGGTCTTTGAAAATTAGCAGTCAGCACTCAGCATTTGGTTAAATTGGACCTGGCGGCGGGAAGTTTCTGTGATTTTCGGCGGGAATTGAAGCAGGTTGGAAGGCAATTGGAAGCAAATTGAACGCAGTTTGAGGCCAATTCAACGTGATTGGGGCACGATTCAGAGGCTGATTTCCTGGGATGACTGGAGCTAAGTGCTTTGGAATCCTAGATGATGGCCTATGGGGGTGGGGCAGGGGCGAAGAAATTGCCAAAATTGCCATAATTTGTAATCGCCGAAATTGGAAAACGTGATGATATGAAGACAGATACAGCCCGGAACACCCAAAGGAACACCGAAAAGCGCCGGAGGCGTGGAGAAAATCAAAGAAAACTGTGCCGTAGATGGACGTGGATGAGCGCAGATCGGGATTATAAACGGAAGACTTAAGCACATCGTGAAGACAAAAGCTGCAGATGAGAACGCAACCCTCTGTGGTTAGGTTGTGCTTTCGGCGATCCAGTTGAGGTAATCGTTGCTGCCCGCGGAGACTTCCAACATCACGCACTCGGGGAGATCGTAAGAATGCAGTTCTTTCACGGCCTCGCGAACGCGCTCAAAACTGCCGGCCTGAGTCTTGATCAGGAGCAGCCATTCCGTTGCGGTTTCAACGTTGCCCTGCCAGCGGTACACCGACTCGATCTGCGGCACAATGTTTACGCAGGCGGCCAGCCGGCGTTCCACCAGCGCGTGGGCGATCTTTTTGGCTTCCGGGTGCGATCCTGCGGTTGTGAGCACAAGGCGGGCGTTTGTCATGGCAACCCCTGCTCGAGTGTATCAACTGGCGGCAGCCTCGCGCCGGGATTCTCACCTCATGGCGGGCATATTATAGGAATGGTGCAGCGGTAAAACCCTTGTCCGCTGGAATGCAACTAATGGAAGTTCTGTCATGAGCGTGGAAATCAAATTCGGCACTTCGGGCTGGCGCGCGATCATCGCCGATGGGTTTACCGTGGCGAATGTGCGCCGGGCGGTGGCCGGGATCGCACGGTATGTCGCCGGCAAAAAACCGGCAGGAGCGCGCGTGATTGTGGCACGCGACCCCAGATACATGGGCGAGCGTTTTGTCGAGATCGCTTCCGGCGTGCTGAGCTCTTTTGGCGTACAGCCTCTGGTAGTTGCGGAGCCTGCGCCCACCCCCGCCATTTCTTACGAGGTGCTGCGTGCGCACGCAGATGGCGCAATCAATTTCACCGCCTCCCATAATCCGCCGGAATACAACGGAATCAAATTCTCCACGCCGGATGGAGCGCCCGCACTGCCCGAGGCCACGAGCGCCATCGAAGCATTGATCGCGGCAAATGGAGAGGTGGCGGCCGGTGCACCGGCGAAGGTCGCGGCAAAAGCCATCGACCCAAAACCGGCTTACTTGGCGCGCCTGAAGGAGATTGTTGATTTTGCGCAGATCCGCGCTTCAGGATTGAAGATCGTATTTGATCCGCTCTGGGGCGCGGGGCGAGGATACTCTGACGATCTCTTGCGCGAGGCGGGCGTTCCTGTGACGACGCTTCACGATACCCGCGACGTTCTCTTTGGCGGCCACGCGCCTGAGCCGGAAGGCCCTCTGCTCAAACTGGTGCGCAGACAGATGAAAGACGCAGGCGCTCGCATCGGCATCGCCACCGATGGCGACGCGGACCGCTTCGGAATCGTGGATGAAGACGGAACTTTCATCCAGCCTAACTACGTAATTGCCGTGCTGTTCGATTACCTGGTTGAGAGCCGGGGCTGGAAGAACGGTGTCGCCAAATCGGTTGCCACGACCAACATGATCAACGCTCTGGCGGAACACCATGGCGTGCCGCTTTACGAGACGCCGGTGGGGTTCAAGTACATCGGCGAGTTGATCAAGCAGGACAAAATTGCTATCGGCGGGGAAGAGAGCGCCGGCCTTTCCATCCGGCATCATGTTCCGGAAAAGGATGGCATCCTGGCCGGGCTGCTGTGCTGTGAGGCGGTGGCTCGCCGAAAGAAGTCCATCGGAGAGCAGATCAAAGATTTATTTGGCAAAGTTGGTTCCTTTTATGCCCTGAGAGAGAACTTCAGCTTGACGCGGGAAGTAAAAGAGAAGTTCACTAAGAAGATGAAGAGTGATCCTGTTGAACTCGGCGGCCACAAGGTGAAACAGTTAGTGCGAACCGATGGGCTCAAGCTGGTTTTAGACGATGGATCATGGGTTTGTTACCGCGTGTCCGGAACGGAGCCGGTGGTGCGAATTTACTCTGAGGCCAAGTCTGAGGAAGAGCTGTCCCGGCTGGCAGGCGCGGCGCGAGACTGGATCGAACAATAATGACGGGAATGCTCAACGACGGAAGTGGATGGCTTTATCGCTTGCGGCGCAAGCTGGCGACGGCGGGGATCGGCGTTGTGCTCTGCGTGGTCGGCTACCATGCTGTGTTTGGGGCGAACGGGCTCATGGTGTATCAGCAGAAACGCCGGGAATCCAGGGAACTTGACCGCCAGATCAAGGCCATACAGCAGCAGAATGGCGGGATGGAACAGGAAATTAAAGCTTTAAAGAATGACCCCAAAACCATTGAAAAAGAAGCACGTGAGAGACTTCGCTATGCTCGTCCGGGAGAGGTTGTTTATACTCTGCCGGCTGCTCCAGCAGCGCCTCAGCAAGAGAAGAAATAGTTTTCGCGGACCACCATCGACAGGTTTTCTTTGCGCGCCGACACGGCGTCAGGAATTGAAAATTTTCCTGTAACCATTCGCGGGGCGGCAACTCAGTATTTACAATCAAAAGGCAAAGCTGCGGGAGCGCAGTTTGCCGACCTAAAAATCCTCCGAGGAGATAAACCGCAGATGAAGAAACTCCTGTTAGTTTTATTGGCAATGGCATTTTTGGCTTCCGTATCGCTGGCCAAGGACAAAGCGCCCAAGGCGACGAAGATGAGCGGCTGGGTGAGCGATGAGAAGTGCGGAGTCAAGGACATCGACAACGCCGATTGCGCCAAGAAGTGCGCTGAAGCCGGATCAAAGCTGGTGTTCGTAACCGAGAAAGACAAGAGCGTTCTGAGTGTCGATAACCAGGATGCTCTGAAGGGCCATGAAGGACACCACGTCAGCGTAACCGGCAAAGTGGATAATGGCACGCTCCATGTCGACAAGGTAGCGATGCTGAAGCCGTCTGGCGATAAAAAGAAGTAAAGCAAACACCTGGAAAGAATGTAAGGGCGGCCGAGATGGCCGCCTTTTTTGCGGGTTTCCGCTGAACATCTCGCGGTTACTTTGGTGCCCGGCGAAGCTGGAGAATAGCCCGTTAGAAACCCCAAAAATTAGGTTATGATGACGTCAAGATGCTCCAGGTATTGAGAACAAAATGCGGCGTAATGCCGCTAGGCCTTTGTACGGCAGTTTTCTGTCTCCTGTTCGTTGCCGGGTGTGTTATTTCACCTCGCCGGACTCTCGGTGGCGGCGCTACGCCAACACCAACTCCGACTGCTTCGCCAACACCTACGCCTGTTGTGGCCACGGGCAAGCTCTACGTCTCCAATGGCGGCGCAGATTCCCTATTGCGTTTTGACAATGCCCTTACGGCCAGTGGCAACGTTGTTCCTGCAGCGACGATCAGCGGAGTAAACACCAAGCTCAATGCTCCTGCCTACATAACTCTGGATGCCGCGGCGGACCGGCTGTATGTCGCTAACAAAGGTGACATTTCGGTCCTGATTTTCGACAACATCAGTGCCAAGACTGGTAATGTTGCGCCCGAGCGGACCATTGTCGGGCCATCGACCACCCTGGTGACGCCTACGGACGTGTCACTGGACAAGGGCAGGAACCTGCTCTACGTGGCGGACGGTACTGACATCCACGTTTTTGCTTCAGCTTCTACGGCGACGGGCGACGCTGCCCCGGCGCGCAACCTCAGCACCGGGTTTGCGATTTCAGCGATCTTGATTGATGGAGCCAATGATCGTCTGTATGCAGCCGACCAGGCCGGCAAGGCAATCAATGTTTACGATAATGCCAGCACGCTGAACGGGCCGGTTACTGCGAATCGCACTATCCAGGGCGTGGCAACGCATCTGGCCACACCCGGAGGAATCCAGATCGATGGATTAGGCCGGCTGGTGGTGAGCAATGCCACTCCGTCGAGCATTACCATCTACACGAACGCCGCGGTCGCCAACGGCAACATCGCTCCAGTCGCGGAGATCAGCGGCAGCAACACCGGCCTGTCTTTCCCTGACCAGATTGTCGTCAATACAGTGGGAAATGGCAGCGTATATAACGCCGATCCCGGCGGCACTCCGAGGGTCGCTGTGTTTGCCAACCTAAGCACCGCCACCGGCAACATTGCACCGACGCGATCCATTACCGGACCGAATACTGGTTTGACGGTCGCCGGACGGCCTGTCGGCGTTGCCCTCGACGCCACGCGCTAAAAGCTGCTTTTTGCCGCAATCAATTTTGAACAGGCCGCCTAGCGCACGACTCCCTGCATGGGTGAGCTGGCAGTAGCGTAGAGTTTCCTGGACATTCTGCCGGCGCGGTAAGCCGCGCGTCCCGCAATCACCGCGTGCTTCATGGCTTCCGCCATTAAGACAGGGTTTTCGGCGTGTGCGATCCCGGAGTTCATCAGCACGGCATCGGCCCCCAGTTCCATGGCGATGGCCGCGTCAGACGCTGTGCCCACGCCTGCATCCACAATCAGGGGGACTTCCGTGATCATCTCGCGCAAGATCTGAATGTTGGCCGAGTTTTGAATGCCCATGCCGCTTCCGATGGGCGCACCCAGCGGCATGATCGCGCTGGCTCCGGCATCCAGCAGTTTCTTGGCGACCACAATGTCATCCGATGTGTAAGGAAGGACCGTAAAGCCTTCTTTTACCAGGATTCGAGTCGCTTCGATGGTCGCAAGCACGTCGGGATACAGCGTTTTCTCGTCGCCGATGACCTCAATCTTGACCCAGTCGGACAAACCAACCTCCCGGCCGAGTCTCGCGGCGCGGATGGCCTCTTCGGCCGTGTAACAACCGGCAGTGTTGGGCAGCAGAAAATATTTCTGCGGATCGATAAAGTCCAGCAGTGATTCTTTGCTGCGGTCCAGGTTGACCCGGCGCACCGCAACCGTAACCATCTCCGCGCCGCTGGCTTCGATGGCGCGGGCGGTCTCCTGCCCCGATTTGTACTTGCCGGTGCCAACGATCAATCGTGAGCGGAATTGCCGGCCGGCGATGATGAGAGGATCCATAGTCATTAACTCATATTGTAATGAATGGCTACCCTTTCAGGCATGAATCAGGGAAGGCACCTCTTTTTTCGATGCCATACAGGCAACGGAAATGATGCGTTTTTCCGCTTGGCTACACTACAGGTCAGCACAAAAACAACATTTACGGATGTGGTGACCATCGTTACATGTCTTTGTTCCCGGAATGGGGTATAAAGACCCCGGGCAACGACTTGTGTCTGAAGGCCTTAGCACCGGTCCAGGACCTTGGCGCCAGTCCAAAAAACATGGAGATAAACATGAAGCCTTTGAGCCTGTCTCGTTGGTTTACCCTTGGAGCGCTGGTACTGACGATAGGTGGTGCATTCTCGCGCTCCGCGAACGGCCAGACCCAGGCCATGCAGTCTGCTGACCGGAACGTTGCAGGTCCGGCTGTTGGTCAACAACTGCTAACGGCAAAAGCTGATGCTGCGCCATTCGTGAATTTAACCGCTGTCGAGTCAGTCGCGACAGCGCCTACCTCAGTGCCGGTACCACCGCCTCCATCCTCTTCATTTACCTGGACTGGCTTTTACGTCGGCGTCAACATCGGACACGGATCGGCCGACGCTACCACGTCTGTGAATCCGCTTCCGAGCGCCGCTATCTTCGTCAACCTGCTGCCACAGACGTTTAACCTTGATCCTTCGGGCCCTCTTGGCGGCGGGCAATTGGGCTACAACTGGCAGCACGGCCACTTCGTGGTGGGCGTGGAAGCTGACATTGACGCAGCCGGCATTGAAGGGAATTTTATCGAGTCGCCGATTATTCAGAACAACAACACGCCATTTCCGGGTACAGGCGCCAACCAAAACCGCATCCTCGTGCACCAGCGTACCGATGCTATTTCCACCATACGTCCCAGGATCGGCTTCGCATTTGGGCGTTTCCTGCTTTACGGTACTGGTGGACTGGCGATCGCCCATGTTGGTTACACTGCGGATACGAATTTTCACCCGGTCGGCACGGAAAACTATTCTGTCAATTTCAGTAAAACCCAGAAGGGCTGGGCAGCCGGCGGCGGCGCTGAATTTGCCATCGGCGGCGGCTTCAGTCTGAAGGGCGAATATCTGCGTTATGACGTGGGGAGCCAACAGAGCGCCACTGCCAATCCGAATCCTCCGCTTCCTCCGTTCCAGGTGAATTACACCTGGAATACCTCAAACGCGAATTTATTCCGGGGTGGCGTCAACTTTAAGTTCTAGGCTGCAGATTCAAGACCGTGAGTTCGGGAGCTCCGAATCAGGGTTTGGAAGTTCAATGAAGGCGTTCGTCGTTTTAAGTAAACCGGCGAGCGCCTCAATTATTTTGGATATTCCCCAGAGTGATGTGGCGAGAGTTAGCCGACCGGCGCGATTTCAACCGGATGCGGCTCCTGGTATAGCTCATCAATCTGCTGCTTGTACTTGGTTTCAATCACCCGGCGCTTGAGTTTCAGCGTGGGCGTGATCTCGCCGTTGGCCACGGTGAACTCGTCGGGCACAATCACAATTTTCTTGATGGTTTCGAAATGCGCCAGTTTCCTGTTCAAGTCTTCGACGATGCCTTTATACAGGTCACGCACCTTGGTTGAAGCTACCAGGTCCTGCCGCGACGCAAAAGCCACACCATTGGCGTTCGCCCAGTCTTCCAGCAAAGGGAAATGCGGAGAGATGATCACCGAGGCATATTTGCGCTTGTCGCCGATGACGGCGGCCTGGGCGACTAGCACGTTGGCTTTCAAGGCATTCTCAATGGGCTGAGGAGCTATGAATTTCCCCCCAGAAGTTTTGATCAGGTCTTTCTTGCGGTCGGTAATGCTGAGAAAGCCCTCGCTATCGAATTCGCCGATGTCGCCGGTCTTGAACCAGCCATCCACAAACGCGGCCCGCGTTTCTTCCGGCATCTCCCAATATCCTTTGAAGACGGTTGGGCCCTTGACCAGGATTTCGCCATCTTCGGCAAGCTTGAGTTGCAGGCCGTCATGCACCTTGCCCACGGACCCGATCTTGAACGCCCCGCGCCGGTTGACGGAGAGTGTGGGCGAGGTTTCCGTGAGGCCGTAGCCCTCCATGATGGGAATTCCCACCGCGCAAAACCACTCCGCCATGTCTTTTCCCAGCGGCGCGCCGCCGGAAAAGTAGGCCCGGCTCCGGCCGCCAAACCCCTGGCGTATCTTGGAAAAAACGATTTTGTCCGCCAGCTTCCACGCCAGGCCCGTGGGCGTTTCACCGAGGGCGATCTCCTGTTTGTGCTTTTCTCCGACCCGCACGGCCCAGTCGAAGATCTTGCGCTTCAAGCCATGGCCCGCGCGACGTTCCGCCTCCTGGCGGACTTTTTCATAGACCCGCGGCACGGCGACGATAATGGTCGGCTTGGCTTCCTGTAGCATCCGCGCCAGCTCGTCAAAGACGGCGCAGTACACGATGGTGACGCCGTCCAGATAACAGACATAATCCACGTGGCGTGCCGTCACGTGCGACAAAGGAAGAAACGAAAGGTAGACGTCTCCTGGTTCCCACTCAGCCCGGTTGCTGGCCATGATGGCGCACGCAGTGAGGTTGCCGTGGCTGAGCATGACGCCTTTGGAAGTGCCGGTGGTTCCTGAGGTGTAGATCAGGGTGGCCAGGTCGTCGGGCTGGATCTGGTGCGCCCGCTCGTCGAATTGCGGATCAGGCTCAATGGAGGCCCCGTTGATCAGGGACCACATGGGAATCATGTTCACTTCCGCCACATCATCCATGATGACGATTTTTTCCAGCGAGGTCCTGGCCTGGATGGACTGCACCTTCCGCAACTGTTCCAGGGTAGAAACAAAAATCACTCTGGCGCGG
Organism: Terriglobia bacterium; assembly: GCA_041488515.1. Classification (GTDB taxonomy): domain Bacteria; phylum Acidobacteriota; class Terriglobia; order Terriglobales; family Acidobacteriaceae; genus Angelobacter. The sequence goes on from JBGPPK010000013.1 coordinate 121,778, forward strand.
GAATTTTGCAGGAGATAAAGCGTCTGGTCAGCGGTCAGCGTGGCGTAGATGGGCACGTCGACGATCCCGCTGGTCACGCAGGCGAAGTCGGCAATCATCCACTCCGGGCGGTTTTCGGACAGGATGGCAACGCGGTCGCCTTTCTGGATGCCCCATTGCTTCAAGATGCGGGCCATGGCCGCTACGTATCCATAAAGCTGCCGGGAGGAGATGATCTGCCATGCAGGACCGCGCTTAAACATGACGTGGCGCTGCACATCGTGCGCCACGGAGGTAAAAAAAATGTCAACCAGGGTCCTGGTTTCCATACTTAAGAGCCCGTTTCCACCCCTTGAAGGACAATGCCCACGACCGAATCGGTTAGGCTGGAGAGGTGATAATCGCGATCACGATCGCGGTCGGATAGTATCCACGTGGTAACTATCTCATCAACAGCGCCGAAGAAGCAATGGGCCGCGATGGTGATGGAAATATCGGCGCGAAACACGCCGGCCTCCTGGCCTTCGCGTAAGACGCTCTTGATCACATCAAAGTATTCCACCAGAAGGTTATGCGAAAACTGACCCAGGAACTTGGCGCTGTGCCGCAACTCGGTCTGGAACACGATGGCCAGGCTGCGGTTGGATCCCAGCGCTTCCAGGTGCAGGAAGGCCATCCGGCGCAGTTTTTCCCTGGGATCGGGGACCTGGTCCAGCGAGCTTCGTGCCCGTTGAATGAAGCGGTGAAACGCCGAATCAATGGCCGCCATCAGCAATTCGTCTTTATTCTTGAAATAGAGATAGATCGTGCCGTCCGCCACTCCGGCACGGTCGGCGATTTCTGCTACGCGGGAATGAAAAAAGCCATGCTCCGCAATGACTTCAATGGCCGCGTCCAGGATGCGCTGGTGCTTATCGGAAGTCCCGTTGGCTGACCGGGGAGCCGCATGTGAGGGCCGTTTCGCCATGAGAGAACCTTGAATTTACTTGGATTTGCGGGGTAGCGCAACGCCTAATTTTGTCAATCCGGCCGGAGCCGGGGGGCCAAGTTTCCTCTTGAGAAATTCTTCTCAGGGTGTAAGGATGCGCGGTACAAGTAGCACGGACGCGGGGGCTTGGCCCTTGCCTTCGTGGTTGGGGGTGTGACTGTGAAGATATTGCAGGCATGGATCGTTTGCTTGATTCTTGTGCTGGCGCCGCAACGTTCGCTGGCCGGGCCCGGCCCATCTCCCTCGTATAACAATGGCGAGGAAATCTCCATGGTTTTTGCCCGCCAGGCGGACGATCCCATCCGCATTGTTCAGGCCTCTTTTGGGGCGGACAACCTGCTCCTGGATGCGCGTCTGGAGAACAAAAGCCATCAGAAGATCCAGACCTACCGACTTGGCTGGGCGGTGGTAAAAAAGGACGATGTAAGGATCGGCAAAGGCGGCGATTTGGTGACGGTACCCGAGGGTGTGGATACAACCTCAACGTTTGACATCCCGGGCCAGGCGGCCTCCGCCAAAGAGGACCTGGCAAAGCATCCCACAGGCATCATGTTTTATGTTGCCGAACTGCAATTCCAGGATGGGACCAAGTGGCAGGCGGACCCAAAGAAGGTCAAGAAGGAAGCTGCGGCAATGATCAGGTGACGGCGTTGCTGCAGATTCCTCACCTTGTCCGGGAAACATTGAATCGCTCTTAGCGTTGCTGTTTCGCATACCAATCCAAAAATTGACGAAACGCCTTGCCTCGGTGGCTGTGCTCGCGCTTTTGTTCCAGTGATAGTTCAGCAAAAGTCCGGCCCAGTGCAGGGAAGTAAAATAGCGGATCGTAACCGAAGCCTTGTGTACCCCGCGGGACGGTGAGCAGTTTGCCGTGGGCCTCGCCCGTGAACGTGGCCAGTGTCTTGCCGTCCCGCGCCAGTGCGATGACGCACACGTATTTTCCCGCACGCCGGTCATCGGGCACACGGTCCAGTTGAGCGATGAGCGCGCGATTGTTCGCCTGGTCATCTGAATTTTCATGTGAGGCAAAACCTGACTGAAGCACCGCGGCATAACGCGCCGAATAAACCCCTGGAGCGCCTTGAAGGGCATCGACAGCCAGGCCGGAGTCTTCCGCCAGGACGAGTTCTCCGGGTGCGCACCGGCTGTAATAGTCTGCCTTGATCCGCGCGTTTTGCTCGAAGGTTTCGCCATCCTCGATCGCGGGAGGTATATCTGCCATTCCGGGCAGTGGGTCCAGGGCAACAGCCAGCGACTGGGCGGCTTCACGGAACTCCCGCACTTTGCCTGGGTTGAAGGTAGCTAGATAGATTATGGACATGCCGGGCATTTGTTTATCATGATTTCAAGCATCTTAGAAGTTGGAACATGGGAGTTTCATTCATGCGGCGGACATACGCAATTTTAGTTCTAACATTGGCTTTGCTGGTTTTTGGATGTATTTCACCCAGACGCGGCAACACCGTGAGCAACGGTGGCGGCGGGGCCACGGGCGGGCAGTTATACGTCTCAACCCCAAACTCAATTCTCCGCTTCAGCAATGCTGAAGGATCGATTGGCGATGTGGCTCCGACCGGCACCGTTACCGGCTTGCCGCTTTCTGCGCCGCAACACCTGCTGGTGGATACGTCGGCGAACCGTCTCTATGTGGCCAATCAGGGCGGAAGCTCCATCCTGATTTTTGACAATGCTTCTACGCTGACTGGGAGCGCTGCTCCGACGCGTGTGATCTCCGGTAACGCCACCAAGCTGGTCGCGCCCATTGATGTGGCGCTCGATACCGCCAACAACCTGCTGTACGTGGCTGACGGTACTTCGATCCTTGTGTTTTCCGGCGTTTCCACCATCAATGGCAATGTTCCGCCGGTGCGCAACATTAACATGGGCGTTACGGTTGGCGGACTGTTGCTGGATGCCGCGAACAATCAGCTTTACGTCTCTGACCCGGGAGATAACGCGGTGGACCGGCTTGACGGCGCGAGTACGCAAGACGTGGTTGGAATTGTGGGCGGGGCCATTGCCGGGGCCGATACCAAGCTGGCGCAGCCGCGGGGGCTTGCTCTGGACGCCGCAGGCAGGTTACTTGTAGGGAACTCCGCCACCCCCGCCAGCATTACCGTCTATCCCAACGCCAGCACGGCAACGGGAGATGTGATTCCGGTGGCGAATATTACCGGCGGCAATACGCGGCTGCAATCGCCGCAACAGCTGGCGCTGAATCGCAACGTCTCCAACGGCGAGCTTTATGTCGCGGATTCGCTGGCGGCAGCCATCTTGATCTTTACCAACATGTCTACGGCCACCGGCAACGTGGCGCCGGCCCGCGTTATCAGCGGAACAAATACCGGGCTGACCGCCAACGCGATTCATGGACTCGCGCTTGACCCCACGCGTTAGAGGGCCTATTGCCAGATGAAATGGAGGGCCAGCATTCCCCAAAGTGCAACGCCAATTCCCACGGCGGTGGTGATGAAGGAGAGCTTCCAGAAGAGTTTCATCTCCGCCAGCAGCGCAATGGAACACAGGACGATTGAGATTTCCAGAAACAGCTCGGCGGCATCGTAGTAAGCGGCGCGCCGCTGCGTGAGCTTCAGTTCCGCGTCCAGCTCCTGGGCATGTTCGCGAATTTTGTCAGTCCCTTCTTTCGCCGGTGTCCCGTTCTTGGCCGGTTCGCCTTCGCGCTCAATCTTAGCCTTTTCCTTCAACTCCGCCTCTAACTCCTGGCCGTTGGCCAGCAAAGCGGCCAGTTTGGCCTCGGCATCATAGACACGCGCGTCAGTCCTCTTGGCGTCGTAGTTGACCCAAAGAGTGTTGCGTTCGCCTTGAATGACCACTTCCTCCGTGTGGGCACGATGGCCGAGCAAAGTCGCCATGGCTAGCAACACGGCCACAATCGCCATGGTCAAGCCGATTCTTTTTTCACCACTGTGGTGTGCGTGTTCTGTGCCTTCTTTGAGCTCTTCTATGTTCATGATCTTATCTCGAAATCCGAATGTAGAGCGGCGATTTGTCCTGGCGCACAGGCGATGCCCTTCTTCGCATCCACGCCAAACTTCCTTTGCTTGTTCTCTATTAGGTCTGAATCAATTCCGATGCAGAAATTTGAGCCGTTTTTGTGGTCGCGCCTGGTCCGGAACATCATCATATTTCAAGACGCTGATGGAGCCATCCACTTCCAGCACGGCCAGGGCCGCGTCGCCGGGGCAGGCAACCCCATGTTCGCGCAGAGCGCGGTTGAGTTCGTCCATGGAGATGTGCTCCTTTGCCATTTGCGCGGTAATGCACTGGCCATTGTGGACCAGAAGCGCGGGCGATCCCTGGATCATTTTGCGGAAACGGCGGTTGATTCCGGAAATTTCCGCCAGCAGGAAATTCAGCGTGAGCAAGACCATGGCCGCCGTGGCGCCGCCCAGCAGAGAAGTATCCTGTCCGGTCATGGCGTTCTGTACAGAGTTGCTGAGCAGGAGAAGAAGAGTAAGATCGAACGGCGTCATCTGGCCGACTTCGCGCTTGCCGGTAAGACGAATGCCCACGAGCACCAGGACATAGACCACCGAGGTGCGCAGCACAATCTCCCCAACCGTATGCCAACTCGTTAGCATTCCGCCGATTGTAAATTTTCAGCCTGAAATTGCAAATTTGAATTTTCGCTGACCTCGGCCTTTGCCGGCATACAGGACAGATTTGAAGGGCTTTGCTAAAATGAATGAGTTATATATCGCCGACCACGCGCCCTTAGCTCAGCTGGATAGAGCGTCTGACTACGAATCAGAAGGCCGGGAGTTCGAATCTCTCAGGGCGCGCCATCAAATCAACAATTTACCGAGTTTCTGGTTGCGGCACAATTCGTAGTGTGCCGTAAAATGTGCCGTAACATCACTGAATCATCACTTGCATTGCGTTGAGTGCGTCGCGAACGATGTCCAGTTCGGATGTTGATACCGCATCGCTGTTCTAAGGTCCTTGTGTCCCATAACGTCCATTACAGCCGCTAGATTTCGCGTTCTCCGCAGCATGCGTGTTCCGAAATCGTGGCGACTGCAATATAGAACCAAGTCCTTCCCGAGGCCGGCTTTCTCGCGAGCTTGGCGAAACAGCTTGCCCACCGACGTCAGGTGCCCCGAACCAGAACGCACTGACGGAAACACCCATCCTTCGGATCTGTCGCCGCATCGCACACGAAGCAAAGCCAGGACCCTGTTGCTCATCGGAACCCTGCGCCGGCCGCTAGGCGTCTTGCTGTCTGGCACAAAGATCAATTTGTTGGTCCAGTCAATGTTTTCGATTCGGATGCGGTAAAGCTCCCTTTCGTTCCGCATTCCTGTTTCGCGCATCAGGACCACGACGTCGCGGAACAGTTCGAAGCTCTTCGCACGCCAGTCGCAGAGAGCAGCAGCTGCTATCAGCTTTGCTTCGATGGCAGCGTCAAGGGACAGGGAACGGCCGTGTTCCTTCACAAGTTTGAACTTTGGTGATCGAAAAATCAGCTTCCATTCCTCAGCCTTGTGAGCATCCGGCGCAGAGTTCGAAGAGCACAGTTAGCGTTTGACGCTGAGGCAGGGAACCGAAGTGCGGACACACCGTCTCGGTAATGCAATTGAGCTTCATTCTCGCTATCGGTGTCGTGCTCAACAACCGCCATCCCGTCTGGTAATAGGTTTTAGTTTTATGTTCCAGGCTGGTGGTTTCAGTCCACTCAAGAAAACGGATCGCAAAGTCATGTTTATTTCCTTGGTTGATCCGCGATACCTCTTGTCGCGTACCGTGAAGTCGTGCTGCCAACAACGTGAGTTCTTTCTCCTAAAGAGCTCCACGACGATCCTCCACGAGCGCTCGCACGGAAGGTACGCGGTGCGGCTGCGCAAGTCACTGGGCAAGATGACCCTTAACAGTTCTTTCCCAATTCCCGGTTATGACATTCCCGCTATAACTGCTCTTGCGAACGATACTGCAAATACATTGCGGCCCATTGTGATACCGGCAAGCAAGTCTCTTCGTAACTTAGGTGGGGTTGTCAACATGAGTTCGAAGCAATATCTAAATGCTGCTATGAAGGCTCGGCTAAAGACGATTGGTGGCGTTGTTACATTGGCTCTTGCGGATCTTGCTCTTGGTCAGGCGTTATACAATGAGTATCAAGCATTCAAGCGAGGTGAATGTCGTGCAATTGGGGACTAGATCAAAGAAACTGCTTTGGCCTTCGCTCGAAGTTGGAGTTGGATTGCTCGTAGTAGCAGTCATCATATTCTGGGCTGATAGGAATCCTAACGGTGAATTTCCTGCAAAATGGCTTGGCTTGATACTGAGTACCCTTGTCCTTTTTGGCTACCCTGTATGTTGGGAGCGCGCCCGCCTTGCAAATTGGAGGTTCTGGCTTTACTGGGCAGGGTTGTTACTCCTTCATCTGGCGATATGTGTATTCTTTCTTAGCAGAGTTCGCCAATGGCCCCTCGTTCTATTTGTTCCTTCCACAGTGGTGGAATTTGCTGTCATAGGACCAATACTTGCCAAGACTCGCCTGTATTTTCCCCGAGAAAATCACGCGCAAGATAATACTTGAGCAATGACAACCGGGGGCAAACCAGTTCGAGCCGAAAAGGAGGCTCTAAATGGCGGATGTGCTGCTGCGTTTCCGATTTTCTAGAAATGAAACAGAAGACAAAAGACAACCTCATCTATCTTGGCGTGGCCGGAATAACCGTAGCTGCGCTGACGTCTTACATATTCTATACAGACAAGACGATGGGTAAGGATACCTGTCATACCAGGGCCGATCCTTTGGGGCATTCTCTCCACTCCTGTTATCGTCGCTTTGATCTTCGAGCAATTTTGGCAGCACCGTCGTCAACGCTCGCTATGGGTTATTTCGATCATTGCTGCCTTGGTTAATGTTGCAGCGATGTTTATTGCATATTCCTTCCGCTGGAACCCGCCCGTTATTGTATGGAGCACGGTGACGGTGATCTGGGTGATTTTCGTGTTCTTTGTAGCTAAAAATCTTATAGTCCACAACCGCAGCAGATGAGAACCTACCGACCACGACAATCAGAACGAAGTTTTTGATAGGGACAACACCGCCGTCACTATCCCACAGCCCCGCAGGGTATTATTTGTTTGGCCATCTCCTTTTTGCATGCCCCAAGGCCATTAGCGTGTCCGGTTTTTCGAACAGACCGCAAACCTAGTTAAGGCGTTTATTTAACCCCATGGCAGACGCAATTTGTCGTAGATTTTCCAGAGTCCGGAACTCTGAAAGCTGCGTGTTTATTCTTTCCACTTCCAAGGTTATTCTGCGCTCAACATCGTTATCTCGTCCGCATCAGATCGGTTTTGCGGAAGCACGTGCCCCCAGACACGCCATAGGTTGTTCGAGTTTCCTCATGAGATCGACCTACCGTTTACGGTGACTTGCCGAAACGAGCCAGTGCCGCTGGGTACGCCTGAAGAAAACGAAACAAAGGAGATGTATTAATGAAGTTTGCAGTTCGCTCTGTTCTACTCGCCTTGCTGGCAACGCTAACCTTCACATCAGCCCGAGCCGACGGACCGGTATCTATTGGGCTCAACGGGGGTGGTCAACCATCTCAGGATGCGCATATTGAGTGGTTGCGCGTAACATGGTATTGGAGTTTCATTAACCCCTCCTGGGGAGTGTACGACTTTTCGGGACTCGATCCAATCATAGACGACGCTCAAATGCGGGGCCAAAAGGTTATGTTGATACTGAGCGGTGCACCTTCATGGTGCGGCGGGGGTTCCAATGGCGCCACGCCGTGCAACATCGAGTTCTGGAAGTCATATGTAGATCAGGTGTCCTCCCGCTACGCGGGCCGCATTGCCGCTTACGAGATATGGAACGAACCCGACCTGAGCAATCAGGCCGCCTATGGTGTGGGCTGGGACCCTGATATCAACACTTATCCCCGGTATGTTGACTATCTGGCAGAGGCAGCACGCATCATCCGCCGCAATACGTGCGGGCCGCTCGCCGTCGTCCCGAACGCTTGCGGGACACTCGTCGTCGGTCCGGCGATGTCGAAGAGCACTTCCAGGTCAGTATCCATCTGGGAGCAGCTGGATCAGACCTTCTTTCCCGATGGCAATGCCTCCGACTTCCTGGACGTTATCTCTTTTCACCACACCACGACCGACGCCGGTGCCCACAGCGAAGACGTCGCTTGGGACATCCATAACCGGATCACTGACATCATCCGACGGTTCAATCCCCGCAACGGTTACAAGCCGATGTGGGTCACTGAGTTCGGCTGGAAAGTCCAAGGTATTCACCTCTCGGAGTCTACGCAACAGGTGCGGACCAAGAACCTCCTCATCGAGATGGGAGGAGGAGGCTTCCATATCCTGAGCGGATTCAACATTCCGCGGGCGTTCATCTACAGGCAGGGAGGCTGCGACGGCGATGAGGGTTACGGGATCTATCGCTGCGACAATAGTCCACGGCCGGTGATAACCAACTATCTGTGGCTCCTCCCCTTTCCGGCCACCCAGGATCCCTCAGTGCCGCGCGAGTAAGGCCCCACTTGCTTATCTCGATGCTCCAACAATGTAGGGTCAGAAATCGACGCAGCCCTGGGATTCCTCTTGGGGCTGCGCGACTGATGCAGAGTCCCGTCATGTTCGGTGGCAAATACCGAGTGTGTATTCCCGGTATGTTCCAGACTGCCGTCCCGATATGAACGTTATTCGCAAGTTTCACTATGCTCTTAGTGCTCATTCGAAGTACTGCGTCATTATTTATCTATAGGAAAAACAAAAAGTCAGTTCCAAAGAGCCGAATCCTTGGGACAAGGGTTTTCGGACGGAGGAACTCGTAGCGACGTTCCTAAATCGACCGAAGTGACCCCCAACGGTTGTAATGGCACTAAAAGGTGGAGGCCGGGATTGGCTTGTCTGAAATCAGGAGTAGGTGGACGGCCTAAGCTGCAATGGGGAAGTGCTGGCCAACACATTGTATCGGGGCGCGGCACAACACTTCTTCTTTCGGATTCACTAAGTTAGGATCACGGCCTTCTCGCCGTTTTTCGCGAAATCGGATTACAGCGGGTTTATTTTCTTTTGGTCAGCGGCAGTTCGAATGTTCAGTTTCTCCTCCGCACAAGAAGCCACGTGTCATCGCACGCAAATCGCTGTGTTGAGGAGTCGTTTGGCGAACAAGCACGAGACTGCGTCGCAAGCTGCAGCTGCTGAGCGCCACCTGGTCTCGTCCAAACAAGAGAATAGCGACCGTAGAAATGGTGTCGGTACTGGACACCTGGAAGAACGTCGCGGGCTATTCGTTTGATTTCCCGGTAGGTCGTGGGTGGTGGCCAGACCATGGGTGCAGAATGCTCCCAGCAACCTCGTGTCATGCCGGCCACGACTCGCCCGCACTGGCCGACCACTGCATAAGGCAAGTCCCACCAGTTGTTGGCTGCTAGGCCGATCACGCCCACCACGCCACCTGGCCGCACTAGTTCAGCGAAACGGGTCAGTCCAGCTACAGCATCCATGTGGTGAAATGTGGCGACTGACAATACGGCATCAAATGAGTAGTGCGTTGTTGGCTGCAGATCGAAGATGTCGCCGCACCTCCACTCGATAGGCACACCCGGATGCCGTGCGCGTGCTCGTGCAAGGACGCCGGCATCGGCATCCAGGGCTACTACGTGCCGCACACCGGCTTGAAGCAGCTGGGCCGACAGAATGCCATCACCACAACCGACATCAAGCACGCGTTGCGCGGCCTTGGGAATGGCTTTTAGCAAGACCGAGTGATAGTGGATATTTGCGTTCCAGAGCCTCTCCCGAACCATGGGAACTAGGATAATACCGGGCGGTCGCGTAGTGTCGGCAATCGGCGCGGTCTACGGGCCTACTTTCTGGACTGCCGAAGCCCTCCGCCAAGATCCATTCCAACCCCGATCATGGTTATGCATCATTAGCCTTCCTGTTTACGGCTACCTTGTCACATCCTGAAGTGACCATCGTCACATTCAGTCGCCTGCTAAATCAGATAAATGTTGTCTGAGTAGTGCCGTGATTACCAAGACATCTATCCTGGCAACTCGTGCACTTGTATGCCTGGCTGAGACCGAGCAAGGAGTGGTGGTGTCGCCCCGCAGCGTTGCCGCCCGGCTCGGCGAGTCACCCGCCTACATGGCCAAAGTGCTTCGGTCTCTGGTCAGGGCCGGCATCCTGCGCGCGGAGCACGGCAGGAATGGCGGAGTCGTGTTCAACCGCAAGCCCAGCGATGTGACTCTGCTGGCAATTGTGGAAGCCTGCCAGGGCGCCATTGCCGGCAGTTACTGCCAGGACGTTGACGATCTCCAGACGACCTGCGCCTTCCACAGAGCAACGGTGGAGCTGCGGCATTCGATCGTGAAGGTCCTTTCGCGCTGGAGCCTGGAGCAATTGGCGGCATCGCCGCGACCAGCCAAACGCCTACCTGGAGAAACGCATTGCATGATGGTGGGATTTCCTGGCTCCAGTACTGGAGCCGTCCCAGTACCGCGTCCACAGAAAAGAATGCGGGCGCGGTGAGCTGATTTTATGACGCTGCGCGTATCTATCCCGAATGAGAGTTACCAGCAGGAATTAATCTCCTGCCAGGTAGCTTGCCCGGTGCACACCGACGCGCGTGGCTACGTTCGGGCCATCGCCGAAGGACGCTTCGAAGAGGCCTATCTCATCGCCCGCGGCCCCAATCCTTTTGCTTCCATCTGCGGGCGAATTTGCGGCGCGCCCTGCGAAACAGCGTGCCGGCGCGGAAAAATCCCACGCGTAGACGACGATGGCAACTTCGTCGCCAACGACCGTCCGATTGCCATCCGCGCGCTCAAGCGCTTTGTCTGTGACCTGGCTGGTCCCGAGGCCAGGGGGCCAGAGATGGCGCTGCGCAATATGCAGGCGTTTGTTCCGCCGATCGCTGCTCACAAAGAGGAGATGGCTGCGCTGCTGCACGCCAGTGTGGATGGCCGCGTGAAGAAGGCCTCCGGGCAGAAGGTTGCCATTATCGGCGCCGGGGCTGCGGGGCTATCGGCGGCGCACGATCTAGCCCTGCTCGGATTCCGACCTGTGGTGTTTGAGTCTGAACCGGTGCCGGCGGGAATGCTTGCCGTCGGCGTGCCGGCCTATCGCCTGCCCCGCGAAATCATCGCCCAGGAAGTCGCGGTCATTGAAGCGCTGGGCGTCGAAGTGCGTTGCGGGGTCTCGATCGGCAAGGACGTGAGCTTTGCTCAGCTGCGCCGCGATTTCAGCGCGGTGCTGATTGCCGTGGGAGCAAAGTCATCGCGCGAACTGGGACTGCCGGGCGAGCGCGGACCGCGTGTCTATGGCGGCGTGGATCTGCTGCGCGCTGTTTCCCTGGGCGAACCCATCGACATCGGACGTGAAGTGGTCGTGATCGGCGGCGGCAACGTGGCTTATGACGTTGCTCGCACCGTGGTGCGCCAGATCGCGTTTGACACGGCCCGCACGGCTGCCCGTCTTCCCGGCATGAGCAAGATCTGGCTGGTCTCGCTGGAGGGCTTGGAAGAGATGCCGGCAGACACTGTGGAGATCCGCGAAGGTGACGAAGAGGGCATTCTGCGCCTGAACGGCTGGGGTCCGCTGGAGATTCAGCGCCGCGACGATGGTGCTGTTTCCGCTGTGCTTTTCCGCAAGTGCACGCGCGTCTATGATGAGGATCGCCGCTTCTCGCCGCAATACGATGACAAACTTACCCGCCCCGTGCCCTGTGACACCGTGTTGCTGGCCGTGGGGCAGAGCACGGCGCTGAAATTCCTGGAAGACGGCGGCCAGGACATCGAGATGATGCGCCCCGGTTGGCCCAGGGTGGACCCCGCCACGCTGCGCACCACTGCCAGCGGAGTATTCGCAGCCGGCGATCTGGCCCATGGCACCCGCTTGCTGATTGACGCTGTCGCCTCGGGAAAAGCGGCCGCCCGGTCGATCTATGAATCCATCACCGGACACAAGCTGCAGTGCGAAACTGTGACCGCACACCGCGTGCTTGAACTCTATCGCCGGGAGCGGGGCTACGAGTCCATCCGTCGCCAAGAGGTCCCAACCACTCATGCGGAACAGCGGCTCACTCATCCTGAAGTTTGCGTCGAGACCGGATATGACCGCGCGATGGCGATGCGCGAGGCCTCACGCTGTCTGGATTGCGGCGTTACGCCCATCTTCGACGGCACACGCTGCGTCCTGTGCGGCGGATGCGCGGACGTATGTCCAACCTTGTGCCTGAAGCTGGTGCCGCTTAGCGAACTGGGTGGCGACGAATCGTTGCAGGACGGAGTCCGTGCGGCGCTCGGGGCCGAAGCTGATCTCAAGGCCCACTCAGCCATCCTGAAAGATGAGGACCGTTGCATCCGCTGCGGGCTGTGCGCTATGCGCTGCCCGGTGGACGCCATCACCATGGAGCGAGTCGTGTTCCACACGGATTGGAGGACCCTATGAGCGAAGAACCAAAAAAACCGCGCTCCCGCCTGGAGCCGGAGCCGGTTTCCCGGCGCGATGTTCTCGGGCTCATGTCATTGTGGGCCGCCGCCTCGGCGATGTTCTTCGCGCTGGTGGGCATGTTGCGCTTGCCCAAGGCCGCCGTGCTGTCTTCGCCGTCAAAGAGATTCCGCGTAACCCTGCCGCAAACACTGGCTGCGGGCGAAGCCTTCACGCCGGTTGGACGCAACGTCGCGGTTTATCGCGATGAGCAAGGCGTGTATGCCATCTCGCGGGTTTGCACGCATCTTGGCTGCATCGTCAAGCCGACGGCGGAAGGGTTTGAATGCCCGTGTCACGGATCGCGCTATGACCGCAACGGCGTAGTGACCAAGGGCCCGGCGCCGCGACCGCTGGAATGGCTGGAAGTGAAGGAGCAGGGTGGAACGTTGTACGTGGACGAAGGGGCCAGCGTCTCTGCCGGCACCAGGGTGAAAGTATGAGCGTTGCGACGGAAGAGAAAAAAGAACAACGCGGTTCTGCTTTGCGTGAGTTCTGGCAGAACCTGAAGTCCACGCCGAAGAGCTTTCTCGACACGGCGTTTCGCGGCGGCGCGCCCAGGACTGACCGTACGCGCTCCACATTTGTCTTTGGCAACGTGTTCTTTCATTTGCATTCGGTGCGCACACACCGCTGGAGCCTGCGCTGGACCACCACGTGGGGATTAGGGATCGCCACGTTCGCCGCTTTTCTGATCACGCTGATCACCGGCGTGCTGCTGATGTTCTATTACAAGCCATCGCCTGACGTTGCTTACCAGTCCATCAAGGACATTCATTTTGTGGTCCCGACCGGCCGCTTCATGCGCAACATTCACCGCTGGGCGGGGAATGTGATGGTCATCACCGTGATTTTGCACATGGCGCGCGCGTTCTACACCGCGGCCTACCGCAAGCCGCGCCAGTTCAACTGGCTGATGGGCATGGCGCTGCTGGTCGTCACGCTGGGCCTCTCGTTCACCGGTTACCTGCTGCCCTGGGACCAGCTGGCTTACTGGGCCATCACTATCGGGGCCAACATCGCGGCTTCGCCGCAGGAGATCACCAACGCGCTGGGGATCACCCAGCATTTTGATCCCGGAGGCATGCAGCGGCTGATCCTGCTCGGCTCGGACACAGTAGGCCCGGAGGCACTCATCCGCTTCTACCTTCTGCATGTGATGATCCTGCCCCTGGTGCTGGCCTTGATTGTGGCCGTGCACTTCTGGCGCGTCCGAAAGGATGGCGGACTCGCCCGCCCCGCGGATGCTGATCGCCGGCTGGGACCGGCGAAAGATACTTATCCCATCTTTACTGAGCAGCCGAAGAAAACATACCAGCTCGCTGCCATTGTCCGCGGGCGCACGCCCGCGGTGGGCAACGGCCCGGAAGGGACTGTGCCTTCGATGCCGCATCTTTTCTACGCCGAGCTTGCCGTGCTCATGCTGACCATGTTGATCTGCGTGGCGCTGGCGCTGATCGCGGACGCGCCGCTGAAGGAGCTGGCCAATCCCGGCGTGCCGGAAAATCCCGCCAAAGCGCCCTGGTACTTTCTGGGACTGCAGGAGCTGGTTTCTTTTTCCGCTTTCATGGGCGGAATCGGCATTCCCGCCATCGTGCTGCTCGGCCTGGGGTTGATCCCGTATCTCGATCGTGAAGCCGCAGGCACCGGCGAATGGTTCGGCGGCCCGGGCGGAAAGAAACTGGCGTGGCGATCGCTGTGGTTCGGCCTGGGGGCGGTGCTGATCATTGAATCGTTCGTGATCCGTTTCGGCTGGCTGCGTGAGTGGTTCCCGCACATTCCGCAACTGGTGATCACGGCCATCAATCCGGGAACGTTGCTTACGCTGGCTTATGGCGCCTACTCCGTATGGTGCGTCAAGAAATACAACTCAACCCGTGCAGGAGCCATGGCGCTGTTCACCTGTTTCCTGTGCGGATTTCTGGTGCTGACCGTGATCGGAACTTATTTCCGCGGCCCCAACTGGGTCTTCTATTGGTCGCCGGCCGATTGGCCAGGACACTAACTATGAGCAAAAACAAATACCTGCTGCTCATTTCAAGTCTCGGCGTGCTGCTGCTGCTGGTAGCTGCCGCCGTGCAGGAGAATTTTTTGCGCGAGTGGCGGCGCGTTCAGGCTGGCGGCCGGAACGAAGAAGGCGCAATCGCGGTGCAGCTTCGCCAGGTTGTGAATCCGGGGCTCAAGACCAGCGATCGCTGCGTCTCCTGCCACGTGACCATGGCGCCGGGTGAATCGACCGTAACCGGATCAAAGCTGCTGACCGCGCACAAGCCCGTGGTCCATGATCCTTCCGAATGGGGCTGCACGGTTTGTCATGCTGGGCAGGGCCAGGCCACGGACAGAGCCGATGCGCACGGCGATGTTCATTTCTGGCCCGATCCGATGATCGAACCGCGTTTCAGCCAGGCCGGATGCGGGACCTGCCACGCCCCTCTCGGCGTCCCCGAAGAAGAGCGGCTCGCGCGGGCGCGCAACACTTTTGCGCGGCTGGACTGCTACGCGTGCCACAAAGTGGATGGCCGCGGCGGCATGACTCGTCCTGATGGCGGCGGCATGGAAGGCCCCGACCTATCCCGCGCCGGCATCAATGACTACGACCACGACTGGTATGCAAAGCATCTGCAACAACATCAGCAAGCCACCACAGGCCCGTGGCGCAACTCTTTCGCCGCCGTCAACGACCTGGACCGGGCTCTTCTGGCGGACTACCTGGCCACCACGATGGCCGCGCCCAAGCTGATCGAAGCCAAGGCGGTATTCAACTCCACCGGCTGCCTGGGATGCCACAAAGTGAGCGGCGTGGGTGGCGATGAAGGAATGGATCTCACCCGCGAAGGCGAAAAAGATCCCGGCCAGATCAACTTTGCGCATCTCGCTGGCGGGCACACAGTCGAGAACTGGATGGCGGAGCACTTCCGCTCGCCGGTTTCCGTCGTCGTGGGCTCGCAGATGCCATCGCTCGGACTCTCTGACCGTGAAGTGGACCTGCTCACCATGTATATGCGCTCGCTGCGACGCAAGGACCTCCCGGCCAGCTTCACTCCGAAAGACCGCGTGCGCGCCACGCGCTTTGGCGAGCGCGAATTCGCCGGCGACGGCGCAACTCTGTTCGGAACATTCTGCACCGGCTGCCATGGTGGAAACGGCGTGGGCCGCCGCTCGCCAGGCATGCCGTCATTCCCGGCCATCGCCAGCCCGGACTTGCTGGGGCGCGTCTCCGATGACTTCCTCACAGAGAACATCACCAAGGGGCGTCCCGGGCGGCGCATGCCGGCATGGGGCGAACTCACTGGCGGTCTGAAACCGGAAGAAATCAGGAAAATCGTGGTCTACCTGCGCGAGATCGGCGCGGCCTATCAGCCGGACGGCAAGCCGGTGCGATGGATCAAGGCTGATCCCGAACAAGGCAAGAAACTGTTTGCGTCCATCTGTTCCGGTTGCCATGGCTCTCAGGGTCAGGGAATCGAAGGGCCGGCGCTCAACAACAAGGTGCTGCTGGCGACCGCCACTGACAGTTATTTCGTCCAGACCATCGGCCAGGGGCGCCGCGGCACCGCCATGCTTGGTTTCCTCGAGCCGCATCCGTCGCGGCCGACATTGAGCCAGGCGGAGATAGAAAGCATTGTGGCTTTTCTGCGCACGTGGGAGAGGGGGAAGAAATGAAATACGAAGTGGGACGCCGCGAGTTTTTGCAAATGCTCAGCGCCGCCGGATTGACCGCGTTCGTCGGGTCCACCGCCGATGCCTGGGGGCTGGATTCGGTCACCAATCCACTGGCGAGCTATCCCGATCGCGGATGGGAGCGGACTTATCGCGATCTCTGGAAATATGACTCCAAGTACACTTTCCTCTGTGCGCCCAACGACACGCACAACTGCATGATCAATGCCTTTGTGCGCCAGGGCGTGATCACCCGCCTGGGACCAACGATGAAATACGGTGAGGCCACGGACCTGAACGGCAACAAGAGTACGCACCGTTGGGACCCACGGATCTGCCAAAAGGGCCTGGCGCTCACGCGCCGCTTCTACGGTGACCGTCGCGTCAACGGCTGCATGGTGCGCGCCGGATACAAGAAGTGGGTGGAGAACGGCTTCCCGCGCCAGAAAGACGGCTTGCCGGAGCGCGAGTACTTCAATCGCGCGCGCGATGAGTGGATCCGCGTTTCGCATGATGAGGGAGCAAAGATCGTGGCGGCGGCGCTCAAAAACATCGCCGAAACCTACACCGGCGAAGAAGGCAAGCGGCGCCTGAAAGAACAGCACTATGACGAAGCCACGATCGAAGCCACAAAGGGCGTCGGCACGCAGGTCTTGAAGTTCCGCGGCGGCATGCCGTTGCTCGGCATCACGCGCGTGTTTGGCTTCTATCGCATGGCCAACAGCATGGCGCTGCTGGATAGCCACATCCGCAAGGTGGGCCCGGACCAGGCCATGGGCGCGCGCGGCTTTGATAACTATTCGTGGCACACCGACCTGCCACCCGGTCATCCCATGGTGACCGGCCAGCAGACAGTGGAATTCGACCTCAACGCAGCGGAACACTGCAAGACCCTGGTGGTTTGGGGCATGAACTGGATCACCACCAAAATGCCGGACAGCCACTGGCTGACGGAAGCGCGGATCAAGGGAACCAAGATCATCGTCATCGCCTGTGAGTATTCGGCTACGGCCTGCAAGGCGGATGAAGTCGTGGTGGTGCGCCCCGGGACCACGCCGGCGCTGGCTCTGGGCTTTTGCAACGTGATCCTGCGCGAGAAGCTCTACGACCTTGAATACGTGAAGCAGTGGACAGACCTTCCCATGCTGGTGCGCATGGACACCCTCGAGAACCTGCGTGCCAAAGATGTTTTCCCTGGCGACAAGCTGGCGGAGTTGAAGCAGACCAAGATCCTGAAGAAGGGCGAGAAAGAGCCGCCCGCGGTGCAGCACGCCGAACAGATCGTGGGCGAAGAGATGCGCGCCGCCTGGGGCGACTACGTATGGTGGGACCGCAAGAGCAATGCACCCAGGAAACTCACTCGCGACATGGTGGGCAAGTTCTCCAATGTGACGGACCCGCTTCTTGAAGGTTCGGTCGAGGTCACTCTGACGAACGGCCAGAAGGTTCGCTGCCGTCCCAGCTTTGATCTGATTCAGGAATACGTCGCGCACTTTGATCCCAAGACGGTTGAGGAACTGACGTGGGCGCCGGCCGCAGCAGTGGAGAGCGTTGCTCGTCAGGTCGCCAAAGAGCCAGGCACAACGCTCTTCGCCATCGGCATGGGGCCGAACCAGTTCTTCAACAGTGACAACAAGGACCGCGACACCATGCTGCTGGCTGCGCTCACCGGGAACGTGGGAAAGATCGGCGGCAACATCGGCTCGTATGCCGGAAACTACCGGACGGCGCTGTTCAACGGCTCGCCACAATACATCAACGAGAACCCGTTTGATCTGGAGCTGGATCCCGCCAAGCCCGCGCGGCCCAAACAGTATTGGGTGGGCGAGTCCGCGCACTACTACAACCATGAAGATCATCCGCTGCGCGTGGGCAACCGGCTGCTGACCGGCAAGACACACATGCCCTGCCCGACCAAGTCTCTGTGGTTTGCCAACGCCAATTCCATCCTGGGCAACGTGAAGTGGCATTTCAATACCGTGATCAACCAACTGCCAAAGATGGAAATGATTGCTGTGAACGAATGGTGGTGGACTGCCTCTTGTGAATGGGCTGACGTGGTCTTTGGCGTGGACAGCTGGGCGGAACTGAAGCATCCGGATATGACGGCTTCGATCAGCAATCCGTTCCTCCAGGTCTTCCCGCGCACGCCGATGAAGCGGATCTTCAACACCATGGGTGATATTGAGGTGTTGGCGCTGGTGGCATCCAAATTCGCCGAAATCACCGGCGATCAACGATTCAATGACGTGTGGAAGTTTGTGCGCGAAGGCAGGACGGATGTTTACCTGCAGCGCATTCTCGATTTTTCCACCAACACTAAGGGTTATAAGTTCACCGAGCTTGAGGCCAAAGCAAGAGAGGGAATTCCATCCATCCTCAACAGCCGTACCACACCCAAGTCTGTGGGCTACGAACAGGTGGCCGACTCCAAACCCTGGTACACCAAGAGCGGACGCCTGGAATTCTATCGTGAAGAGCCGGAGTTCATTGAAGCCGGAGAAAACCTGCCGGTTCATCGCGAGCCGATTGATTCCACCTTCTACGAGCCGAACATCATCATCGCGCCTAAGCACGAGGCCATGCGGCCGGCCTCGCCAGAGAGCTATGGCGTGAAGCGTGACGATCTATCCTGCGAAGTCCGCTGTGGCCGCAACGTGGTCATGACCTGGGCAGAAGCCAAGCAAACCCAGCATCCGCGCATGAAGGAGGGCTTCAAGTTTATCTTCCACACGCCCAAGTACCGCCACGGCGCGCACACCACGCCCGTGGACGTGGACATGATTGCGCTGCTGTTCGGGCCGTTCGGCGATCTCTATCGTCACGACCGCCGCATGCCTTTCGTGAACGAGGGCTATGTGGACATCAACCCCAGCGATGCTAAGGAACTGGGCGTCGAGGACGGCGATTACGTTTATATCGATCCCGACCCCGAAGACCGCCCCTTCCGCGGCTGGCAGAAAAACAAAGAAGGGATGGAGTTTGCCCGCTTGCTCTGCCGCGCCCGCTACTACCCAGGCACGCCGCGCGGGATCACGCGCATGTGGCACAACGTCTACACGGCAACACCCGGCTCGGTGGAAGGCTACAAGTCCCGCAAGGACGGCTTGGCCAAGAATCCGCGCACTAACTACCAGGCGTTTTATCGCAGCGGATCGCAGCAGTCGGCCACGCGCGGCTGGCTCAAGCCCACGTGGATGACCGATTCGCTGGTGCGCAAGAACATGTTTGGACAGAGCATCGGCAAGGGCTTCCTGCCCGACGTGCACTGCCCCACCGGCGCGCCGCGCGAAGCTGTGGTCAAGATCACCAAGGCCGAGCCCGGTGGAATAGAAGGAAAAGGCCTGTGGCGTCCGGCGGCCATCGGCATCCGCCCACGGTATGAGTCGGCGGAGATGAAGAAGTACCTGGCGGGCGAATTCTATCTCGGACGGAAGGAGAAGTAAGTTATGGCGCGAGTTTACAACTGGCAACTCGGCAGGGAGATGTCCTACTGGTATCCGGAGAGCCGTCCGAAGAAGCAGTTTGCGGCCGTCTTTGACACCAACAAATGCATTGCCTGCCAGACCTGCACGCTGGCATGCAAGACCACCTGGACTTCAGGCAAGGGCCAGGAATACATGCTATGGAACAACGTTGAAACCAAGCCCTACGGCAGTTATCCGCTGGCCTACGACGTGAAACTGCTGAACATGATTGAAGCCGGCAAGTGGAGCGGCAAGACCTACGAAGGGCAGACCATCTTTGAGTCCGCGCCCGCGGGCGAGCGCGTGATGGGATGGCGTCCCGAGCAAGTGGACTATTCCTATCCCAACACCGGCGAAGACGACTGCTCGGGCCAGGTGGACCACGGTGCGCTGATGCAGTTGCCGCATATGAACTGGTTCTTTTACCTGGCGCGCATCTGCAACCACTGCACGTATCCGGCGTGCCTGGCATCGTGTCCGCGCGGATCGATCTACAAGCGGCAGGAAGACGGCATCGTGCTGGTGGACCAGGGACGCTGCCGCGGCTATCAGGAATGCGTGCGTGGCTGTCCCTATAAGAAAGTTTTCTTCAACCCGATGACCGGCACGTCAGAAAAGTGCATCGCCTGTTTCCCCAAGATCGAGCAGGGGTTGCAGCCGCAGTGCTTCGTCAACTGCATCGGCAAGATCCGGATGGCCGGTTTTCTCAACACTCCGGACAAGGCGCGGGCGGACAATCCGCTCGACTACCTGGTCCACATCAAAAAAGTCGCGTTGCCGCTTTTCCCGCAGTACGGCCTGGAGCCGAACGTCTATTACATCCCGCCGGTGCACGTGCCGGCTGCATTCAACCGCCAGCTCTTCGGTCCCGGCGCCGACGCCGCGGTGGAAACCTACAAGAGCGCCAGGAAGGACATGGACCTGGCCGGGCTGCTCTGCTTGTTTGGCTGCAGCGAATCGCTAATGACGCGGTGGAAGCGCACCGGCGACATCGTGGTGGGAATGGATGACAGCGGCACGCAACTGGTGCGCGTGCCCATCAACGAGCCCGTGCACGTGCGTACCTCGTTTGATCCGGTGCAGAAACTGGTGCGCATCAACTGCCCCTAGGGAGGACGATCATGCGAAGACGAAAACTCACTTTGCTGTCCGCGTTGGTGGTTCTGCTCTGCGTAGCCGGCTGCAAGAAGGTGCCGGTACAGGTCACGGAGGTGATCGCTGTGCCGGCCGCGCAACTGCCTTCCAGTCCCATGGACGCAGCCTGGGACACTGTGCCCGAATATCTTGCCAAGTTGATCCCGCAAGACCTTGTGGAGCCGCGTCTGGCACAAGCTTCCACGCCGGAGGTTCGTGTGCAGGCGATCACCAACGGAACCGACGTGGCCTTCCGCCTGCGCTGGGCCGATCCGGATCAGAACGACGTGGAGCGCCCAGGCGAGCTTGTTGATGCCTGCGCAGTGCAGGTTCCGGCCAGGCTCATGCCCAATCCGCCAGCGCCGCAGATGGGCGAAGCCGGCGGCGGTGTGCAGATTGTTTACTGGCGCGCCGATTGGCAGGCCTGGGTGAATGGCCGCGAAGACACCATCAAGTCTATTTATCCCAATGCGGAGATCACGCACTATCCTTTTCAGGCGCAATCCCTGGAAAAAGGTTCGCCCGAGCAAAAAGAGATGGCTAAACGTTTTGCGCCGGCCGATGCCATGGGCAACCGGCGGCAAAGCCCGCGGCAGTCGCCGGTGGAAAGCCTCCTGGCGGAAGGCCCCGGCACGCTCACTCCCAACCCATCGCTGGCTGTGAAGGGCAACGGTGTGCGCACGCAGGATGGTTGGGCTGTGATGATGGTGCGTCCGCTGCCGGAAGGACTGGCGCCTAAGAAAAGAACATCCGTGGCCTTTGCCGTGTGGCAAGGATCGAACAAAGAGGCTGGCGCACGCAAGATGCGCAGCGGCTGGGCCCCGCTGGCGGTCGAGGAGAAGAAACCATGACAACACCCGCAGTGTTGAACGAACGCGAGTTGCACCTGGTAAAAGAAGCCGCGGAGTGGCGCTTGATTTCCTTGCTCTTCGAGTGCCCGAGTCCGGGGTGGGGCGAGCAGGTGACAATGTTGATGAAAGAAGTAGCTGATGTGGAGTTGCAATCCGCTGCCCATGATGCCCTGGAAGAAGCGGGCGAAGGCCTCTTCCATCACGCCTTCGGTCCCGGAGGACCGGCGCCGGCGCGCGAAGCCACATACCACCAGACCGTACAGCTCGGATACCTCATGTCGGAACTGCAGGCCTATTACAACGCATTCGCATTCCAGCCCGTCACCGCCGAGGCGCCCGATCACGTTTCTGTGGAAGCTGGATTTATCGCTTATCTAAAGATGAAAGAGGCCTATGCTCTCACTTGTCAGGACGAAGAACGTGCTTCGACTGCGGCAGAATCGGCTCAGCGGTTTATCGAGGATCACTTGACTAACCTCGCTCTGCCCTTGGCGGAGCGGCTGGAAGGTTCCGGCATCGGTTACCTTGCCATGGCAAGTGCGGCGTTGCTGCGTCGTGTTGGCCCGCCGCGGGTTGCGCCATCGCCCCTCCCCATCCTGCAGGACGAGCTGCCAGAAGGTGCCTTTGCTTGTGGAGAGTCGAGCGAAGAGTAACAGAACCAATCGCTTGCTGCGTTCATTCCCCAGTCGTCGATTGTTCCAGTTCGATAGCGCGCGGGAAAAGAATATTGTTCTCCAGATGGATATGCTGGTGCAGGTCCGCCTCGAATTCCTGCAAAGATGAATAGAGCGTTCTGTAGCTGAAGCAAGCGGCTTCCGGCGGAGTATAAGCGGCTGTCAGCATGCGGATTTCCGCCAGGGCCTTGCCCGCCGACTCGTGCTCCATCTCCATCATGTGGACGGGGTTGCTGACGGCTCCAAAAGGCGGCTCGGGCGCACGCCTGCCCAGGGTTGCGGCCTCCTCCAGCTTCTCGACGTAGGGGAACAGCACAACTTCTTCCTTCATCATGTGCGACAAAAGCTCAGCAGAGAGGCCGGCAAAAGTCCTTTGCACGGCAGCAAGTTCGGGATGGGCGGCACAATGCACTGCCACGACCTTGGCCAGGAGCTGCTGCAGACGTGGAATCTCCTGCTTTACGTACACGTGATGAGTGGTGACGATGTGCGCGATCAGGTCGGCGAGACTGGTAGTCTGAAAGTCAGGAACCTCGCTCGTGGTTTTGGCGCTCAGGACGGTGGCATCTTCAAGGCTACGCAGAACCTTTTCCACGGGGACCTTTGCCTGCACGCATGCATCCGCCAGCGGTCTGCTCCCGCCGCAGCAATAATCAATGCCGAGCTTCTCAAAAATGCGCACGGCATCAGGGATTTCGGTGGCAAACTCACGGACCGTACGCGTGGCGTCAAGATTCACAGTTTCCTCCCAGAGAGCGCGAAAGAGCGCAACAGTTCAAGATAGAAAACGCTGCCTTTCGTGTCTGTGATTCTTGTCACAGCCCGGAAATGCCATTTCCCAATTTGGGCCTCAGGGTAACGAAACGGTCTTCATGGCATCCCGACTCGCGTCTATTCCGCCGGTACGATCTTGATAGATTTCCTGGGGAAGGTACTGGTGGGCCGGTTGCGGAAAGCAGGCATGCGACCTGAAACCACAGATCAAGGCCCGTTCCCTCATCGGGCAGTGTAAAATTTAGCATATCCTGTGAGGTCCCCAAATGGCACCCAGCGCAACCGCCGTCGAACTCAAGTCCTGCCCGCTTTACATCAATGGAGAGCGCATCATCTCCCGAGGGCCGAAAGATATTCAACACAATCCTGCCACGGGTGAAGCTGTGGCTGAGATTCCGCGCTGTACGCCGGAAGAGATCTCCGCCGCGGTGGAAGCGGCGCAAAAGGCCTTTCCTGCCTGGAGCAGAACACCTGTGGTGCAGCGCTGCAAGGTGCTGTTCAAGTTCCGCGAGCTGCTGGAGGCGAACGCCAAAGAACTAGTTGGTCTGGTGATCGAGGAAAACGGCAAGACCAGGGAAGAGGCGCAAGGATCGTTTGACCGTGGCATTGAATGCGTTGAATTTGCCTGCGGCGCTCCTACATTCATGATGGGAGAGACAGTAGATCGTGTGGGCACGGCCGTGGACAGCTGGTCAACGCGGTATCCGCTGGGCGTGTGCGTTGGCATCACGCCGTTTAATTTTCCCTTCATGGTGCCGCTGTGGATGTTTCCCATGGCGATCGCGTGCGGCAATACGTTTGTGCTGAAGCCCTCGGACAAAGTTCCACGCACATCGGCGCGCATGGTTGAGCTGGCCCATGAAGCCGGCATGCCTCCTGGCGTTTTGAACCTGGTGCACGGCGCAAAGAGCACCGTTGATCAGCTTTTGACCGACCCGCGCGTGCGGGCCGTGTCTTTCGTCGGATCAAGCGCCGTGGCTAAATACATCTACCAGACCTCGGCCAACAATGGTAAGCGCGTGCAGGCGTTGGGCGGCGCCAAGAACCACTCCGTGGTATTGCCCGATGCGGACATGAAGTCCACGGTAGCGGCGGTGATGGGCTCCGGCTTTGGATGCGCCGGCGAGCGCTGCCTGGCGACCAGCGTAGTAGTTGCCGTGGGCGAGATCGGCGATCCTCTGGTGAAAGAGTTGGTGAATGCCGCCGACAAGCTGAATGTCGGCAATGGCTGCGATGTGAAAACCGGCATGGGCCCGGTCATCACCGATGAAGCCAAGAAGCGAATTCTGAGCTACATCGAGTTGGGCGAAAAGGAGGGCGCGGTGCTAGCGCGCGATGGCCGCAAGGACCCGGTCGCCAACGGCAATGGCTACTTCGTAGGGCCGACGATCCTGGACAAAGTAAATCCCGAGTCGCGCGTGGCCAGGGAAGAAATTTTTGGGCCGGTGCTGTCCGTGATTCGCGTGAAAGACCTGAAAGAGGCCATCGACTTGGTCAGCCGCTCAGAATACGGCAACGCGGCTTCAGTCTTTACCCGCTCCGGCGGCGCGGCGCGGCAGTTTACTCAGAACGTCACAGCAGGGATGGTCGGGATCAACGTTGGAGTGCCCGCGCCTGTGGCGTTTTTTCCCTTCTCCGGCTGGAAGAGCTCATTCTTCGGCGACCTGCACGCGCTGGGCAAGGACGCTGTGAATTTCTATACCGAGACCAAAGTGGTAACGTGCCGGTGGCCGGACTAGCCATGGACAAAAGCCGGAAGTCTGAGACGAAGAATTTTTTAATGATGGCGCCATAATATCGTTGTCTTATCCGAACCTGGGGAAACCGTCAAAGCTCGACTGGAGAGGAGACCCCCCGTGAACAAAGTCCTCGCTCGCAAGCGCCAGAGTTGGACCCTCTGCGTTGTGGCGTTGTTATTGGGCTGTACTCCGAACGCGAAGAAAACAGATACTGCCTCTTCTCAGCACAGTACCGCACCGGTCGATATACAAATCAACGATCCTAAGCCCTATCCCTTCAGCTTTGTCGCTTACGGCGATATGAGATATGCCGAGCGCGCAAGGTACGGAATTGTCATAGCTAACGCCAAAGCTCGCCAGCAAGTTATCGCTCAGATTGCCAGTGAAGCCCCGGCGTTTCTGGTCATAGCCGGAGATTTTGTCTTCAGAGGATTTCACGACGAGGACTGGACTTACTTTGACCGGGCAATTAAGCCGGTGAGAGACCGTGGGATACAAATATTTCCCGCGATTGGCAACCATGAGGTGGGGCCTTTTCCAAGCAAGACTTTTGGCGGCAACGCTCTCCGCGAAATCGAGACAGATACCAAGGAGCATGTCGTGTCCAGGGGACTGAATAACTACTGGAAGGAGTTCCCTGAGATTTCTCAAAAGCGTTGGTATTCCGCCCGGTATGCCAACTGCTATTTTCTTGTTCTGGATAGTGAGCTTGATGATGAACAGTCTAACGCGGCACAAGACCAGTGGATCAAGACCCAGTTAGACGCAATGCCCGCGGAAATCGATTACATCCTTGTCGTCCTCCACCGGCCGCCCTACACTGCGATTACCGGTCCAGTCTATGATCCGCGGCCAGCGCAAATCGGGCTGAGGAAATTGCTTGAGGCACGGCAGCAGAATAGCCGGGCGCGCATCATCGTGATCGCCGGACACGTCCATAATTATGAGCGATACGAACATGGCGGAGTACAGTACATCGTGAGCGGAGGCGGGGGAGCGGCGCCGGCAAAGTTTCCTCGTAGTCCGGATGACCGGTATCCGAATCCGCAGTATGGGAAAAATGACCCAAACGAAGATCAATATCACTACTGCCGGTTTACCGTGGACCATTCCAAGCTGAAATTCGAGATGATGAAGCTGGTAAACAAGAGGACGAGCATAGCTTTTGAGCCCAGAGATTCCTTTGAACTGGATATTGCCGCGCACTGAGGCCGTCCACCCGACAACAATTCGCGCGGCTTAACTTGAGCCCGTAAGCTGCAAAGTGGCCCTGGGTATTTTCTCGTCAGACTCCGCTGTAAACAGCCCGCTTCAGGAAGCTTCCTTGCCCCGGCTTGCCGTGGAACTGTTCTCCTTCCACCACGACCCGGCCGCGGGAGAGCACTACGTCCGGCATGCCTTTGACCTTGATGCCTTCAAACATCGAATAATCAACGCGCATGTGGTGCGTCTTGGCGCTGATGGTATGCTCGCGGCTGGGATCAAAAATGACGAGGTCCGCGTCACTGCCCACGGCGATGGTCCCTTTTTGCGGGTAGAGACCAAAGATCTTCGCCGGTGTGGTTGAGACCAATTCAACGAAGCGGTTCACGCTGAAACGGCCTTTGCCGACGCCGCCGCTGTAAATCAAGCTCATGCGGTGCTCAATGCCGGGTCCGCCGTTGGGGATCTTGGTGAAATCGTCTTTGCCCATTTCTTTTTGTTCTTTGAAGCAGAAAGGGCAGTGGTCAGTGGAGACGACTTGCAGATGGTCTTGTTTCAGGCCAGTCCAGAGTTTTTCCTGGTGCCATTTCTCGCGCAGCGGTGGAGTGAAAACGTACTTGGCGGACTCGAAGCCGGGTTTCTCCATGTCATCGAGCGATAGATAAAGATATTGCGGACAGGTCTCGGCGTAGACGGGCAGGCCTCGGTCGCGGGCTTCGCGGACTTTTTCCAGAGCGTCATTGCAGCTCAAGTGGACGATGTACACGGGCGCGCCGGCCATCTCGGCCAGGGCGATAGCGCGTGAGGTGGCCTCGGCCTCGGCGGTTGTGGGGCGCGTGAGGGCGTGATATTTGGGGGCGGTCTTGCCTTCGGCCAGCGCCTGCTGCACGATCACATCAATGGCGCCGCCGTTTTCCGCGTGCATGCAGATCATGCCGCCGATCTTCGAAGCCGTGCGCATGGCCTTGAAGATCGTAGCGTCGTCCAGCATGAACACGCCAGGATACGCCATGAAGAGCTTGAAGCTGGGCACGCCTTCGCGCACCAGTTCGCCCATTTCGTCCAGCCGCGCATTAGGCAGGTCGGTAATGATGCAGTGGAATGCGTAGTCGGTGGTGGCTTTGGAAGCGGCCTTCTGCATCCAGGCATCGAAAGCAGCGCGCAGCGGCTGGCCTTTGTACTGAATGGCAAAGTCGATGAGCGTTGTGGTTCCACCGAAGGCGGCGGCGCGGGTGCCGGTCTCAAAATCGTCGGCGCTGGTAGTCCCGCCAAAGGGCATATCGAGATGGGTGTGAACGTCGATCCCGCCCGGCATTACGTACTTGTTCTTCGCCTCGAGCACGCGGGTTGCCTTGTCGCGCGGAAGGTTTTCCCCGATAGCCACGACCTTGCCGCCGGTGATGGCCACGTCGGCGAGATAAGTATCGGTGGCGGTGACCACTGTGCCGTTTACGATGAGTGTGTCAAAGGACATGAAATCTCCTACGGAGCAAACATTTTCAGCTGGACAAATAACGTTGTTAGTCCCCCTGGAAGGCAAGTTCGGAATCGTGCTGCGACTCCAGGAGTCCTGGACTTTTTCTCTCCGCAGCCAGGCCGGAGGATTCAAGCCAGTCCTGCGCTACGCCCTGGCCATCGCAAACAAAAAGCCAATGACCGGACTCCAGCCAGATATGCAGGCCGTCAATTTGTGCCAGCCCTTCACGGGAAGGCCGCAGGAGTACTTGCACTGGGCCGAACTCAAAATGCGCTTTGTAAAGCGCGAAACGCAGAACGCTGGATTCGTTCTTGAAAACAATGCGCGCTCCAACTTCAGTGATTCGTGCCAGCATGGTGGAGCCTGCGGTACCACCGCGCGCGGCGAAATGCAGACCCACCACCGCGCCGGCTTGTTTCCAGCGGTTCAGGCATTCGATGGCTTGTTCTCCGGAGATTTTCATGACGGGAAATTTATCACAGGTGGGCTGATCTCCCGCAAGGTCGCCCAGGCTGAAATGCCAATGCGAGAGCAATTGTTGATAAACGTCAAGCGACGCATGAAATGACTCCCAAACTTGAGATGATCGAGCTTTTGCCCTTTTGGGCTGGCGCATGCTTTCTTACAATCAAGCCAGCATTCTATGCTACACTCGCAAAATTTCCATCATCTGTTTCCCCTGGCGGGTGATGTGTTGCGGGCGCATACTGATTTAGGTAGGCTCTCGAGTGAGATGAGCGATGTTTAAAGACTCCGCTGCCAAGCTTTCACCGGAACAGCTCGAAAAAAACTTTGCCGACATCAACCCGCCGCTTACGCCGGCTCAGGCTCTCGAGGAAGGCTCGCGCTGTCTTTTCTGCCATGACGCGCCTTGCATCAAGGCCTGCCCCACAGAGATCGACGTGCCTCAGTTTATCCGGCAGATTCTTACCGGCAACATGCGTGCCTCGGCCAAGACCATTCTTTCGGCCAACATCCTGGGTCACAGCTGCGCGCGTGTCTGTCCGACGTCGGTTCTTTGTGAAGGCGCTTGCGTGCTCAATGTGCAGGGGAAGAGGCCGGTAGAGATTGGAAAGCTGCAGCGTTATGCGGTTGATCCGGTGATTGCGCGCGGCACGCAGCTCTTCAAGGCCGGGGCCGGCAACGGATGCAGGATTGCGCTGATCGGCGCTGGTCCGGCAAGTCTTTCCTGCGCGGCTGAGCTGCGCAAGCGCGGCTATGAAACCGTGATTTTTGACGCCAATCCCCAACCCGGCGGCCTGGATACCTACGGCATCGCCGCTTACAAGATGCGCGCGCAGGACGTAGAGAAAGAAGTGGAGATGGTGCGAGCACTGGGCGTCGAGATCAGAAGTGCGACCGCGGTCGGCAGCGATGTCGCCATCGCTCAGCTTGAGCGCGACTTCGACGCCATCTTTATCGGCATTGGTTTGGGCGCAACCGACGATCTGCGCATCCCGGGAGAAGATTTACACGGGTGCAGAGATGCGCTTTCGTTCATCGAAGAAACCAAGAGCAGGAGCTTGAGCGAAATGCAAATCGCAAGGCGAATCGCCGTCATTGGCGGCGGGAACACCGCGATTGACGTGGTGACCGCGGCGCGCCGTCTTGGCGCGGAAGAAGTGTACATGGTTTACCGCCGCGGCCCGGAAGAGATGAGCGCCTTCGACTACGAGTACGAGCTGGCCAAAAAAGACATGGTCAAGTTCATGTGGCAGGCGCTTCCGGTGCGGATCATCGATGACGGCCACGGCAGCGTAGCGGCGCTTGAGTGTGTGCGCACGGAAAAGAGCGTGAAAGATGCTCGTGGACGAAGCAGCTTCGTTCCCGTGGCGGGAACGGAATTTCGGCTGGACGTCGGCATGGTGGTCAAGGCGCTGGGACAGAAACGCAAAACCGATTTCCTGCAGCAGATCGCAATGCTTGAATTGAAGAACGGATGCGTGGTGGTTGACGCCCAAACCATGCGCACCGCCAATCCACGGTATTTCGCCGGCGGAGACTGCGTGAATGGCGGCGGTGAAGTAGTGGACGCCGTCGCGCATGGCAAGAAGGCTGCGGCTGGAATTCACCAGGTGCTGGAAGCCATCGCGGGAAGGAGGGCCCATGCCGGATCTTAGCATTGACTTTTGTGGAGTGCGGTCGCCGAATCCGTTCTGGCTGGCTTCAGGACCGCCAACCAACACGGCCTATCAGGTCATGCGGGCTTTTGACGCGGGCTGGGGCGGAGCGGTGTGGAAGACCATTGGCGAGCCCATCATTAATACAGCCTCCCGCTACGGTTCCATTGATCTGAAGAACGAGCGCATGATAGGGCTAAACAACATCGAACTCATCAGCGACCGGCCGATTGACGTCAATTTGCGCGAAATCACCGAGGTGAAGAAGCGTTTCCCACACAACACGGTGGTCGCTTCGCTCATGGTGGAGTCGAAGCGTGAAACCTGGCATGACATTGTGCGTCGCACGGAAGATTCCGGCGCTGACATGCTGGAGCTGAACTTTGGCTGCCCGCATGGCATGAGCGAGCGTGGCATGGGCGCCGCCGTGGGCCAGGTTCCCGAATACGCGACCATGATTACAGGCTGGGTGAAGGAAGTAGCACGCACACCCGTCATAGTGAAGCTTACGCCCAACGTGACGGACATCGCGCACATAGCCGCCGCCGCTAAAGCCGGAGGCGCCGATGCGGTGTCACTGGTGAACACCTTCAACAGCCTGGTCTCTGTTGATCTTGATACCTATGCGCCGCGTCCCAGTGTGGGCGGTCTCGGCAGTCATGGCGGATATTGCGGCCCTGCGGTGAAGCCGATCGCGCTGCACATGGTCTCTTCCGTCGCCAAACATCCCAAAGTAAAGATCCCCATCTCCGGCATTGGAGGGATCGGCAACTGGCGCGATGCGGTGGAATTCATTTTGCTCGGCTCTACGTCGGTCCAGGTGTGCACCGCGGCCATGCATTACGGCTTCCGCATCGTGCGCGACATGATCGATGGGCTGGAGAATTATCTTGAAGACAAAGGTCTGAGTTCCGTGATGGAGTTGGTCGGCAAGTCGGTCCCTCGTATCGAGGACTGGGGCAATCTGGACCTGAACTACAAGATCATCGCCAAAATCGATGAAGAGAAGTGTATCGGCTGCAACCTTTGTTATATCGCCTGCGAAGATGGCGCGCACCAGTGCATTCGCGTCGAAGAGCGCCCACGCGGCGATCTGCGTCATAGGGTTGAATTGAAGCATGTTCCGCACATCCTGGAAGACGAGTGTGTCGGGTGCAATCTATGTGCGCTGGTGTGTCCGGTTCCTGATTGCATCACCATGGTTCAAGTCGATACTGGCCGCCCGCACATGAGCTGGAAACAGTTGCAGGAAGCCCGCGGAAAGAGTCCGCAGTGCAGCGCGGAAGAACTTCTGGCCGGAGGCAATTAATCTGTATTACGATTCGCGCGAAAGGAGCGCCGCTTATGGACCGCAGAAAAGTATTGCAGGGAGCAGGTGCAGTAGTTGCTATCGCCGCAACAGGGGGGGTGACGATGGGACATGCCGAGGCGCCTCCTGACCCGACGCGTCCGCGCGGCATGGCGCACGGGCTCACAGTGTTGAACATTCGCCGCAATGGCGCTTATGAACTGGCAGTAAAGACCGACAAAGGCATTCTGCTCGTGCCGGAAGCAGCGAAATTGCTGCGCATGCACGCGCCTGCGGACATCGACGATCTGCTGCAGCATGAAGACGGCCCCAGCCTGAACGCCCTGGTGGATGCGGCGCTGAAATCCAGCTCCGCGCGTTCTGCGTTCGTCAAGGAAGAAGGCATTGAATACGGCCCAGTCGTAGTGCATCCGGAGAAGATTGTCTGTGTGGGCCTGAACTACCGCAAGCATGCCCAGGAGATCAACCAGCCGATTCCCAAGGAACCCGTCCTCTTCAGCAAGTTCAACACAACCCTGAACCGCCACAAAGGGATCATCAAACTGCCGGTGCAGGTGGCAAAGAAATTCGATTACGAAGTTGAAATGGTGATCGTCATGGGCAAGGAGGCACGGAACATAGCCGAAGCCGACGCGCTTTCCTGCGTCGCCGGTTATTGCACCGGCAACGACTTCACCGCGCGCGATCTCCAGTTTGACACCGGCGGTCAGTGGCTGATCGGCAAGACGCCCGACCAGTTCGCTCCCCTCGGCCCGTACATGGTCACCGCCGACTTGGTCGATCCCGACAACCTGAAGCTGGAGTGCCGCGTCAACGGCGAAACCCGCCAGTCCTCGAACACCAGTGACATGATCGCCAATACCCGCCACATGATCAGCTACATCTCGCGCCACATCACGCTGCGACCGGGCGACATTATTTTTACTGGCACACCCGAAGGCGTGATCCAGGGCAAGCCCAAAGAGCAGCAGGTTTGGCTCAAGGCCGGGGACAAGATCGCTTGCAGCCTGGAAAAGCTGGGCGAGCTGACGTTTGACCTGGTGTAGGAGTTGCAAAGAGCCCCTTCACTGCTTGCTATGAGAGAAATAGACCAAAATATCCTTAGGACCAGCGTGGATCACGTCGTACGAATTGTCTGCTGCGACGGTTGAGATCATGCTGGCGAAGATACTTTCTGTATCGGATGAAGATGTGATTTACGATTTAGTTTCTACAACCAAGGAGTTGCAGTACGAAAAGCATGATAAGCAACCTGCATATCTAGTTAGATTCAAAGATATCGAACACGTCGAGCCACTGCAGACGCCTTGAATTTGCGTGTTTACCGTTTTTGCGCTGAACCGTGAGCCGTGGCCGCCATCAGCATCCAGTATGCCGCAAACGCCACCACAAATCCCACGAACCACGAGTAGTCATACAAGAATCTAACTGAGGGAATTACCAGACCCATGAGCGCCACAGCTGAGCCAATTACCAGTGCGCCGATGGCGCGCCAGTTGAAGCCCCTGGCATACTCATATTCGCCGCCGCGCAGGTAAAGATCATCGACTGCCAGCCGTTTGCGGCGCACGATGAAATAGTCGCAGATCATGATTCCGGCCACAGGCCCCAGGACAGCCGCGTATCCGCCCAGCCAGCCGAAGATGAAAGTCCTGTGATTAGCCAGGAGTTTCCAAGGCATCATGGCAATGCCCATAAAGCAGGTGATGACGCCGCCTAGCTTGAATGAGATTTTGCGAGGCCATAAGTTGGAGAAATCGTTTGCGGGTGAAACGACGTTGGCGCCAATGTTAACGTTCAGAGTGGCCAGCAGAATCGCTAGCAATGAAATTACAACTGCGGCCGGCGAATGGAAGCGGCTCAGCAGTTGCACCGGGTCCCAGATCGACGTGCCGTAGATCACCACCGTCGCCGAGGTAACAGCCACGCCGATAAACGAATAAAGCGTCATGGTCAGCGGCAGTGCAAGCGCCTGTCCCACGGCCTGTCCGCGTTCATCTTTGGCGAAGCGAGTGAAATCAGGAATGTTGAGTGAGACAGTCGACCAGAAGCCCACAGTCCCGTTGAGAGCGGGAATCAAAAATTTCAGCAGGTCGCCCGTGGACTGAAATTTTGAGGGTGCGGCCAGCATTGGCCCAAAACCGCCCGCGCTCTTCCATGCCCAGCCGAGAAGCAGCAGGCCCACGCCCAGGAGAATGGGCGCACTCACTCCCTGCAAAAATCGGATATATTCAATGCCCTTCAGAATCACGAGCAGGTTGATGGTCCAGAACACCATGAAGCAAACGGTGGTGCCATAAGGATTGTTGCCCCACGCCGGCCACACCGTCTTTAGCAGAATGTTGATGGCCTCGCCGCCAATCCAGCTCTGGATGCCAAACCATCCGCAGGCGACCATGGCGCGTAGCACCGCGGCCACGTTGGCTCCAAGCACGCCGAACGACGCCCGGGCCAGCACTGGAAAAGGTACGCCGTAGCGCGCCCCAGGGTGGGAGTTCAGCAGCATGGGCGCAAGCACGATGGTGTTGCCGATCAGGACCGTGAGCACTGCCTGCTTCCAGTCCATTCCGCCCTGAATAAAGCCGCCGGCCAGCATATAAGTGAGGATGTTGACGGACATGGAGACCCAGAGTGCCGCGTAATTGTAGGTGCTCCAGGTGCGACGTTCCGGCGTGACCGGCGCTAGGTCAGCGTTGTAAAGCGGGCTGGACTGGATATCGGCTTTGGATGTGACTGTTGATGAGGAAGTAGACATAGGTCTTAGCAAAGTGCAAAAAACTCTGGCTTCGATTTTCGCAGATCAGTGTAATCCG
Organism: Terriglobia bacterium; assembly: GCA_041488515.1. Taxonomy (GTDB): domain Bacteria; phylum Acidobacteriota; class Terriglobia; order Terriglobales; family Acidobacteriaceae; genus Angelobacter. Next base: position 155,462 of record JBGPPK010000013.1, read on the forward strand.
TGTTCATCAGTGGTAAGGTTTGCGTCAACTCCCCGCGGCTTTGCCGGTTTGCGCAACCAGGGGCTGATAGCTGTCTGGGCGGCGATCGCGGAAAAACTGCCAGACATTGCGTACTTCAGCGATCATGTCGAGATCCAGATCCGCGACCACCAGCTCATCTTTGTCCCGCCTGCCCTGCGCGATGATCTTGCCTCGCGGATTGCAAAAGTAACTCTTCCCATAGAACTCGCCGATGTTCCACGGCGCCTCTTTGCCTACGCGATTCAGCGCCCCCACAAAATAGCCGTTGGCCACCGCGTGCGCCGGCTGTTCCAGCTCCCACAGGTATTCTGAAAGACCGGCTACAGTGGCGGAAGGATTGAAGACAATCTCCGCGCCGTTCATGCCCAATATGCGAGCGCCTTCGGGGAAGTGCCGGTCATAGCAGATGTAAACGCCGATGCGCGCGTACTTGGTCTGGAACGTCGGGTAGCCCGTATCGCCCGGCGTGAAGTAGAACTTTTCCCAGAAACCGGGAGCAACCTGCGGTATGTGGTGCTTGCGATACTTGCCCAGATATTTTCCGTCAGCATCGATCACCGCGGCAGTATTGTAATAAAGCCCGGTCATTTCCTTTTCGTAGATGGGGACCACGATCACCATGCGATACTTTGCCGCCAGCTTCTGCATCAGCTTGATGGTAGGCCCGTCCGGCACCGGCTCGGTCAGTTCATACCAGCGCGTGTTCTGCTCAGCGCAGAAGTAAGGGCCGTAAAAAATCTCTTGCAGGCAAAGCACCTGGACTTTTTTCTTCGCTGCCTGCTCAATCAGCTTCAGGTGCTTATCGATCATGGCTTTCTTGATTTTTTCCAGGGGCTGGTTGGCCCCCAGCACGTTGCTGGCCTGAATCAATCCGCCGCGCACAATTCGGGACATTGGCACCTCACAAGGCTAAAAAGCTCCGTCAATATACCGCAGAATACTGTACAACGAGCGTTGAAATGTGTCGCCCGGGTTCTTTCGACAGCTTTTCGAAAAGCTTGGGTCTCGCGTAACATGAAAGCCGCTACTTCCGAGACAGGCCTAGGGCAGGAGATCGCATGGCATTTGTGGAAAATCAGGGTGCAAAGATCTATTGGGACGAGCAGGGCAAGGGCGACCCTGTTTTGCTGATCATGGGGCTCGGCTATCCCTCATATCTGTGGCACCGCACGCGCCCCGCTCTGAAAGAGCGGTACCGAACCATCGCGCTCGATAATCGAGGCAGCGGCCAGAGCGACGCGCCTCCCGGCCCGTATCCTATCGCGCTGATGGCTTCAGATGTGGCGGCGGCCCTGGATGCCGCGGGTGTAGAGAGCGCGCATGTGTTTGGCCTGTCGATGGGCGGCATGATCGCGCAGGAGTTCGCTCTTCAGTATCCCGCTCGCGTGCGCTCCCTGATTCTGGGATGCACTGCGCCCGGCGGTCCAAACTCTGTTCGGGCGGAGAAAAAGGTTACGGAAATCCTGATGGCCCGCGATATGGGGCCGGAAGAAGCCGCCAGGGCGATGCGCCCTTATGTCTATGATGGTGCTACTCCATTGGAACGGATTGAAGAAGACCTAGCCATTCGCCGCCAATGGTTCCCGCGGCCGGAAGCATACATGGCGCAGTTGCAGGGAATCTTTGCCTGGGAAGCGTATAGCCGGCTGCACAAGATTGCCGCTCCAACGCTGGTGATTCACGGCCAGGCCGATCAGTTGGTGCCTGCGGGCAACGGCGAATTGATCGCCGCGCGGATTCCCGGAGCGAAGCTGGTGATGCTGCCGCACGCCAGCCACATCTTCACCACAGACCAACCGGAAGCCTCCCAGCAGGCGATCATGAATTTCCTCAGCGGACAGACGCACACATCCTGAAATCCGTTCTGCTGTTAGCGGACCTGGGCTTGCCTGGTGGAAGTAGCGGCTGTCGCTGCCGTCAGGTTGAAGTGGTCACGCAGGAAGCCGACTGCCTCTGCGCGTTCCGGTGATCCATTGTCCGGAGTGGAGTTCAGGAAGACAATGTACTCCGCTGCCGCACCATCGACATCCTGCTGTTGCGAACGCTGCCGCGCGCGCAGAAGAAGTTTTTCCGGCAGGCGCGAGGCCTGTTCGTTGACAGATTTCACCAGCGCATCTCGCGCCTGAAGCTCCAGGTCAGTCACGATTTGGGATTCATCCGGAGGCGTGTTCATCGCCTTGACCCCTTCGGTGTCCTCGGGTTTCACGTTTTCCAGCACGACATAAGTCTTGTGATCGTCGCGGCGGATGGAAGGCGCGGAATCTGCCAGGTTTCCCGATGGATCGGACAAACGGCAGGCAAGCTCGACCACGGCTGTCACGTCAATGGTCTTCCTGGTGTAGTTGTAGGGTTCCAGAACCGCTTCCGGCCTCGTCGGGTTGAGAGCATCAAGCTGCTTGCGCAGATCGTCGGCCTTTTGTTGCGCCGCTGCCAGATTGTCGCTTGCGGTTGCGGCATCTTTCTTGCTGCGGCGCTGCTGGGTGTCGGCGAGCGCGCGCTGCGCCTGGTTCAATTCCTGCTGCGCCTGCGTGTATGCTTGCGTGGTGCTCAGCCAGGCTTCATTTTTCACTTCGTGGGTGGCGGCACGGTATTTTGACGGCAATGTTTCCAGATTGGTGTTCTTGACCACGCGATGCTGAAGGATTTCTGCCACCAGCACAAAATCCGGCTGGACGGCATTTGGGTCTTCGCTATAGCGGCGTATGACCTTGACCGGCTGACTGGAACTTTCAAGACCGTTGGCGATAGCGTCACCCAATTGGTCGGCGAATCCCTGGCCTTCACGGCGCGAGGTCTGGTCGCGAACGACAACCCCGATCGAAAGACGTCCGCGCAACTGGTAGGCCGATTGATACCGCGCCATTTCGTCTTTCACGGCATCCAAGTTCGGCTCGTAGCGCTGCGCTTCACGCAAGTAGAGCCAGCCCAGCCCAACTCCTGAGCCCATCGGCTTCTGCAGATAGCGGCGGGCCTGGTCCAGGTAATACGCACCGATCTTGTCGGACAGCAGGTCCAGTTTCAGCTTGGTAGCGGGATCGTTATTAATGGTTCCGGCGCGCTGCAGGAGTTCATAAGCCTGGCGCATGGCCTCCTCGTCGGCGCGGCCGCGAATCGGCAAATGTATCTCTTGCAGCTTTTGGGCGCGCCGCAACGCCGCCGGAACATAGTCTTTCTTCAAGGCCTCAAGTTGGTCGGCGACGAGCACGCGCTGCTGCGCCGGTAAATTGGCCAGAGCGTCATAGGCGGCGATGAAATCGTTCTTCTGCGTATGGTTCCGGCTGTCAGCCAGTGCTTGCTCCACCACGCGCCGGTTAAAAACCTCGGCCGCCTGGGCTTCAGCGTTTCTAAGGGCCGCCGCTGTTTCCTGGCTCTCCGGACGGACTTTAACGGCTGCACGGAATTCAGCGGACGCCTGTTCCCAGCTTTCCTGTGCGCTCAACTGCTGGGCGCGGGAGAAGTGGAATCGGTAAGCCGTTTCAACGATGTTGCCGATCTGCGGAAGCTCGGCGGACATGCCGCGATAGGCTTCCACGATGCGAAGCGCGTCATCGTATTGTTTGGCCAGCAACAAACTTTCTGCATTGTGCAGAATCGAGTCCAGCTTGCTCTCTTCGCTGCCGATCTCGTTGTGAAGGGAAACCGCGGGTGGATAGTCCGGCTTAATCTCCAGAATCTGTTCGTTCTGTTTTTTGGCCGCGACCAGGTGCGCGTATCCGGAGGCATGCTCTCCCACAGCCTTGGCATACGCCTGCAACTGGCGGAGGTTTTTCTCCAGCAAAACATCCAGTTGTGCGTGGACTGCATACAGAATTTTTTCCGCGGTCGCGTGGTTGCCGCTGAGAGTTTCAATCTGGGCGGCAAAGGTCCGTGCCTGACGCAGGGGACCAAGCTGTGGCGTGTCGGAGTCTGCATTCCTGGCATATTCAGCGATCGCAGATTCGGCCGCTTGAACGAGCATCGCCGCCAGGCCCTGTTTGGCCTGGACTGCGTGCGCGGAAGATGGATATCGCTTCAGGTATTCCTGCCACAGCGCAACCGACGGCGTGCGCCGGACGCGGAGGTATTCAGCAAATTCAGTGTCAGGAGCAGCGACAAATACCAATTGCACTCCGGGCTTGATTGCAGGAATCTCGGCCGCCTGAGTGGAAGACTGTGCCACCAGACCCAGGATCACCGTCTGCTCCGCAGCCTGGGCGGGTGTGAGTTCGGGGTTCTTGTCGAATTTCACGCCATTGGGCAGTACGCAGAAGGGCTTTGCGTCGTCCATGCTGAGCATCAGTACGCCGTCAGCGTTACGTTCCAGAACGGATGCTGCCCGAAGCTGCACACGGGGCAAAACTTCATAGCTGCGTTTGTCGATTTTTGCTACACCCTCGCACGACCGTAATTCGTTTTTCCCGTTCAGGGTCACGCCGGTGATCTGAACATAGCCTGACCCGTTCGGCGCATTGAAGAGCACAATGACGGAGAGCGGCGCATCTTTGGCGAAAGCCCCAGGCAGCAAAGCCAGGACTGCACAGGCGACTCGAAGCGGATAAAAATGGCGCGAAATTCGTAGCCAACGTTGGGCCGGGGAAGGTTTCATGATGTCAAATTTCCTAAAAGCCAACTGCGTTGATAATTGCTTGAAATCATAGGCAATTATGGCCCAGCAGGCCACGCAAATAACCTTGTGGAGAGCACTAAAGTAATGAAGGGAAGGCCGTGCGATGGGGTTATGATTTGTGAACGTACGCAAGCCACCCAAGCCGAGCAAGGGCCACGTGTGGGGCTATGCAGCCGTGTTCCGCGATTCAGGGATTGTTTCAGATACCGGAATCCGCAAGTGCCGATAGGTAAGCATTCGTAGAACGGATGGGAATGGGTTCTCTGCAAATATCTGGCCCCGCCGAAGAGCGCGCGGCTGCCCACGCGCAGCCGTCAGCACCCGGAACTGAGTTGAAGTCCGCTTTCAATGGCCGTTATGAAATCCTCTCTGAGCTTGGACGCGGAGCCATGGGCGTGGTGTATAAGGCCGAAGACCGCGTGATTGGCCGTACCGTCGCTTTGAAGACCATTGCGGTGGGGCGTGACGCGCCGGACCACGATGAAGTGATCGAGCGGCTCAAGAGCGAGGCCAAGGCCGCGGGCAGCCTGGACCATCCAAACATCATTACGATTTATGACGTTGGCCACGATGGCGACCGCGTCTATCTGAGCATGCAATTTGTCGAGGGCTCAACGCTGGCTGCCATGCTGGACGGGAAAAACCTGCGCCCAGGCCAGCTGACACTCTTAAGTTACGCCGAGCAAATCTGCAACGCGGTAGCGTTTGCGCACGAGCGCGGCGTGGTCCATCGCGACCTGAAGCCATCCAACCTGATGTTGACGCCGCAGGGGCAGATCAAGGTCCTTGATTTTGGCATCGCGAAAAAGGGAGAAGCTTCACTCACGCAGTCAGGCATGGTGGTGGGCACTCCGTCTTACATGGCGCCGGAACAGGCCACAGGGAAGGAAGTGGACCATCGTTCCGACATCTTCTCGCTGGGCGCGGTGCTCTACGAACTCTTTACCGGCAAGAAAGCATTTAGCGCCGATACCGTTACCGCGGTCCTGTACAAGGTAGTTCATGAGGACCCCGAGCCGCCGGCCACGATCAACTCCTCCGTGCTGCCAGGCCTGGATGCGGCCATCCGCCGTGCGTTGGAAAAAGACCCTAATCTGCGCTTCCAGAGCTGTGTCGAATTGCGCGATACGCTGCGCAGGGAAGCCGTGTTGTTGCGGACGGCTTCGGCGAAGATTCTGGCTAAGCCGCTGCTGGAGTCTGGAAAACACAAGCGGGTAGCGGGAGTGAAGGGCAAGCACAGACGTACCTTGCCTGCCGTATTAGCCGCCTTCCTTGTTCTGGCAGCGATCGCAATCGTTGCCTGGCCACAGCGCAGCAAGATGCCGAAGCTGATGCAGTTCATCGGCTACTTGCGGCATCTTGGCGCGCCGCGCAACGGCGAGTCAACACCAGGAGCGCTACAGGCGCAAACGCCGGCGAGTGCGCCGGGCGCAGGCAAAGCCAACGACGCCGGCTCCAGCCAGCCCGCCCCGCAGCTTTCGGCAACAACATCTTCTGAAGCGGCGAGCAAGCCCGAAATACAGCCTCAGGATTCCACGCCTTCACCACAGTCCGTGCCGGCCCAGCTTCAACCTGCTCCCACGCAATCGTCCGGAGATGCTGGCGATAGCAAGTCTAGCCAGCATGTTGCAAATGGGCCGTCGCCTGCGGCTGCTACGGGTGCTTCGTCCCCTTCCGCCGCGGCCAAAGAATTGAAGAGTGAAATAGATTCTGGAGCAACGCCATCGACAGAAGATCAAGGGGCAGACCGCCAAGCCGTCGAAGTGCCGTCAGATACGGCCGACGCAGTCGCCGCTCCACATCGCGTCCGTCCTCCGGCGCCGCCCGCCCCAGCGGTGGTGGAAGGATTTTCCCGCAAAGACATTCCTGACCTCTTGCGCAAAGCGGAAGCGGCAGCCGGCAGCGGTGACTACAAGAGTGCGCTCTATGAGTACGACATTGTGCTGCGCCTCGACCGCGTGAACGCGCGCGCCCGCGATGGCCTCCGTCGCGTCCGTGAAGCCGAGAAAGAACGACGTTAAGAACTTCGCCTGCGCCCGCCAGCCATCAACGATATGCTGCTGTGGATTTGTTTTTGACGCGCCGCTGAATTCCGCATTGCTTCCTGCGATTTTCAAAGCTTACCTGCCCTGCTGATCCTGCTTACCTGAGGTCTGGATTTATACATCTCGCGTGATTCCTGCTGTGCTGGCGACTCTACGATTCAGGGTGCGTTTTGACCTGCAAATACTGCCAGTTGAAGCCGTCTGCAAGGTACTGGATATTCGAGTCAATGAAGATCGGTGAAGCAAATGAAGTACAGAATCTTCCAGTTCATAGCAGTTGTTTGTTTCTCCTCCCTGGCCGTCATGTTCACGGTGAAGTCCCCGGCCCAGGATCTGGGTAGCCTTGGCAAGCAGGCCCAGAACCTGGGCGGCCTGGGAAACATATCGGCGCTGGCGCAGAAACTGCATCTCAGCCCCGAACAAATGCAAAAAGTGATGCCGATCCTGCAGGGAGAGGCGCCGAAGCTGCAGGCGATCAAAGGCAACCCAAATCTTTCAACTGACCAGAAGCAGACTCAGGCCAAGGGCGTACAGCAACAGTCAGACTCGAAATTGAAGACCATACTGTCACCCCAGCAATTTGGGACTTTGCAAGGGTTCCGGGCGCAACAGTTGCAAGGGCTGGCACAAGGAGCAATACCCCACTGAAGAACCGATCAGCAGGAGCCGCGACCGGAGAGGTGACAACGTTATCGGTAGCGCCGTGTGGGCAAGAAGCTCGCCTTTCAGCTTGGGCCGCGAGGCGGGGTGGCTTACGCCGGGCAAAAGCCTAAGGAGGAAGTATGAAAATGTTGTCGAGTTGTTTTCTTGCGGCTGTGCTGTTTATTACGGGAGCAACTTTTGCCGGCGCCCAGGAGGAAAGCAGGTCAGCGAAAGATACCGGCAAAGTCAAAGTGAGCGTGAACCCGGAAGAGGCTTATATCTGGGTTGACGGAAAACCGATGAGCCACCGCAGCAGCTCCCTCACACTCCCAGTCGGCGAACATAAGATCGCCATATACAACTACGGCTACATGCCTCAGGTGCACAATGTCACCGTGGCGAGCGGTCAGACAAAAGACGTCGAGGCGAAGTTGAAGCCGATCGACGCCAAGGTCTCCGGCCCCTGGGGGCGGATCCAGGTTGAGGGTGTTCCCGGAAACGCTCTGGTATTTTTGAACGGAACCACGCCTGAGTTCTTTGTCGGCCACGCCGACGAGATGAACAACCACATCATTGGTGACCAGCAGCTGATCGTTCCGGCTGGAACCCAGCAGGTCCATGTTTTAGCCAACAAGACAGAACAGCAGATTTGGGCCGGGCCGGTAGTGGTGAAAGAAAACCAGCGCGTGATCATCTATACCAAGAACAAGCCCGGCAAGGAACTTGTCTACAAGAACTGGCCGGAAGGCAAGAAGATGAACGCCCTGAGACGGTTTGAAGCGGGTACGGCCACAGCGAGAATTGCCGTTGCGCCAGTGAAGGCCAAACTTGCGGTGGACCAGCAGAACATTAAGTGCGACGAACCTGTGAAGGTCAGCTGGAGTTCGGCGGACGCCGCAAACACCACGATCAAGGCCAATGATCAGCCTGTCGCCTATTCGCAGACGGGAGAAATGGAAGCTAAGCCGAAACAAACCACCAAGTATGAGTTCCGCGCCGCCGGTCCGGGTGGGATCGTAACTTCAGATGCCACAGTGAATGTCGATAACACGGTAAAGACCTCGCTGGCGCCAACCGCGCCGGAGATTCGTTACGTGAAGGTCGGAGACAAGGTTGAAGAGCAAGGCTCGACCGAGCTGAAATGGACAGCCACGAATGCGGATTCCGTGACCATTGATCCTGTTGGCGCTGTCAGCGGCAGGGATGGCAGCCAGACTGTGACGGCGTCACCGCAGCAGAGCGCCCCAGGTCCCATTGACGAAACAATTACGTACAAGATCACGGCCACGAATGTTTGCGGGGGGTCGGACACGACGACGGCATCAGTCCACGTGACCGGTTCGATCGGGCCTGAGCAGGTGGCTGCCGCAGCGCCGCCTCCGGAGTTACCCGCCACCGCCTCACCGCTGCCGTTATTGTTGCTGCTGGGACTGGCTTCCGTGGGAGCAGGAAGCGTTCTTACGAGAAAAAGGATGAAGTGACACGCCGCTTCATGTACTTGTTGGAGCGGGTGTGTTGTTCAGCGGCTCGGCTTTGTTCTATGCACAATGAATTCCCGCTTCTTACGAAGGCGGTCCTGCTTCGGATGGCAGAGACCGCCTTATCGCTAAAGTGGAACTATGCGTCCGCAGAACCCATCTTTCACTGCAAGCGGCGCCTGATAGCGCTTTTGTTGAAGCTGAGGTCTCGCAAGTTGAATTCATCTTCCATCAAGGCACGGAAGGGTGTTTCATCTTGGCGGGCGGAAGGTCATGGCCGTTGCCTGGCTGGGAGCGCTCCGAGCTTAGTGTTCTGCTGACCAGAGTGAACGGTTTCCGGCGTATGCTGTGCAGTTCCAGATTGTCGGCCCTGCGCTCGGCCAGGTTGCGTTCTGGATAGGCAAGCACCATGAAAGCAACGCATCGTTCCTCGCTGATGCATCGGTAGGAATGACGAAGGTTGGAATCGAAATAAACGGAATCGCCAGGATGCATGTGCTGCGCATCATTGCCCAGCAGGAGGCGCAACGTTCCGCGCAGAACGTGGAGGAACTCAAAACCCAGGTGCGTATGAGGTTTGGTCTCCGCCTTCGCAAGAGGGAGAAACTCCGCCATGTACGGATGGAATTTCCGCTCTCCAGATCCGGCATCGAGCCTGGTCAAGATGTAAGAGCCGCCCGCAGTTGGGGGCGGACCGGTGAATTGCTCCCGCTCTTCCTTGCGCGTGAGGGAAATCAGATGACGGTTCTGCTCGTTCTGGAAGAAATGGTCCAGAGTCACATCAAGCGCCATGGCGATCCGCAGCAATGTGGGAATCGTCGGAACCAGCTTGCAATTTTCAATTTTGGACAAAAGGGCGGCGGAGAGGCCAGTACGTTGCCCCAGTTGCAGCAGCCCCATGCTTCGCCGTAAACGTAACGCGCGGAGCTTTTGTCCTATCAGGTACTCGCCTATTTGGGCCCTCAATGAATCTGAAATCGGCATCTCATTACCCCTGTCCGGAACACTTGCAGGTTCCGCTTACGACATCGCCGGAATAGTTGCAGCCGATACCAGAGTAGAAATAAAGCGTGCTGCTGAATACCGTCAAAACTAACAGGGAAGCGCATCGGAAACCTCTTTCTTGCCGATGCAGAGCAGAGTAGCTGTTCCCCGAAAATCAGGCGGCAATTCCTCACCCTGAGAGAGACAGCAGCTCGCAACCAACCCGGCAGTTCTCAAAGAGAGAGGAAGAGAAGATTAAACGGCTCACTGTTAATTCTGACGGTATTCATGAACGATCTCTGTTTCTACTTTGGTAAATAGGCGGCTCCCACAAGGTTGCAGGCACGGCGCCGACCCCGGGAAGACGTTGTACCGCTTTCGATTACCAATTCCGAACCGTTTGTGAGGGACACGATGAAGAAAGTTATTTATGCATTGTTGGTTTTGTTCGCTTTTTCCCTGCCCGTATTCGGGCAGGAAGATCTCGAGTTTTCCGGCGGGTACCGGCACATTTCCGGTGATCAGGGCCTGGATGGATACAATTTAGGCATCGGATGGAATGCGATTCCCAAATTCCAATTGTTTTTGGACTACGACGGTGTTTACGACAATTCCACACTGGGCGTATTTGCATTGACCAGCACAGGGGCGACCCTGGTAAACAGTCACCTGCAGGAAATACTCACCGGTCCCCGTTACTTTCTCCCTGGCGCGTTCAAAGGCCACGGTCACGTACAGGGACATCTCATGATCCCTTGGGTCGCTGCCGGGTTTGGAGAAGCCCGCCTGCACACGGACCTCAGGCAGGTAAATTTAGCAGCGGTGCAAGCGGCGGACACTGCATTTGCGTGGATGATTGGCGGTGGCGCCGATTTCAGGGTGTACCCTCACTTCGCTGTTCGTGGTGACCTCGGTTTTTTGCGCACTCATTTTGCCAACGGCGGGCAGGGCCGCGTTCGTCTCGGACTAACCGTGGTGTGGAGCCTACGCTCCCGAGCCACCCAATGATCGCGGGAAAGCCTGCAACTATAAAGTCTCCCCATTGACGCCACCGGTAAACGCAGCATCTGCGTTCCCTTGTTCCTTGCGTCGGCGGTTTGTGTGTTTCAGCAATGGCGAAAGTCAATCCAATTCGACAACCGGAACTCGTCGATGCCAACTCAGCCGAGAGTATTCTTCAGGACGATCCTGATTTTTCGCTCGTGCTGGGCGGTCCGTTGTATCAACTGTATCTCCGAACCAGACTGGCGTGTCCTGCTTTAGGACATGTCGTCCGGCGAATCGTAATCATAACGGCCATTTGCTGGCTGCCTCTGCTGCTGCTCACTGCGTTTGCCGGACGTCTGGCCAGTGGCGTGCCGGTTCCTTTCTTCCGCGATCCCGACGTCCATGTCCGGTTCCTGGCGGCACTTCCGCTGCTGATTGGCGCCGAGCTGCTGGTGCACCGGCGGCTGCGGCCGATCATTGTGCAGTTCCTCCATCGCGGCATCATTGCGGGCGAAGATCGCGCGCGCTTCGAAGGCCTTATTGCCTCAGCCATGCGCCGGCGGAATTCCGTGACGTTCGAACTGGCGCTTCTCGTACTCGTATTCACGGTGGGGCATTGGATCTGGAGCCGTAACGTCAGCCTCTCTGTATCGACCTGGTACACCCTCAAGAACGGCGCCGAAGCCCATTTGACGGCGGCAGGTTATTGGTATGCCTTTGTCAGCCTGCCGATTTTTCGCTTCATCCTCTACCGCTGGTATTTCCGTCTGTTCATCTGGTACCGCTTCCTGTGGCAGGTGCGGCGAATGCCGCTGCACTTCAATCTCTATCACCCCGATCATGCGGGCGGACTTGGCTTTCTTTCCACCAGCTTGCTCGCGTTCGCTCCTGTGCTCGTAGCGCAAAGCACGGCTTTCTCGGGAGTCATTTTTACACGCATCCTCTACGCGGGATTAAAACTACCGGCATTCAAGATAGAAATCGCCGTCGCGGTCGTGTTCCTGGTCCTCCTGATCGTCATCCCGTTGGGATTCTTTTCTGCTCAACTGGGGCAGGCAGGACGCTTGGCAAAGCTGGAATTCGGCACCTTGGCGAGTCGCTACGTGAACGATTTCCGCCGCAAATGGGTACTGAGTGGCAATGCGAACGGAGAACCGTTGCTCGGCACGTCTGATATCCAGTCACTGGCGGACACGGCTAATTCCTATAGCGTGGTAAGCGAAATCCACCTTTTTCCCATCACCAAGCAAACCTTGATCCGGGTGGCCATCATGATCTCGTTGCCGCTGGCGCCGCTCCTGCTGACCATGTTTCCGCTCGACGAGGCGATCCGGCGCTTGTTCAAGCTGATGCTTTAATCTTCTGAGATTTTCGAGCGGCAACGATAAATCGGCAACGAAAGTCAGAAGATTTGGCTTTCTAACACATGAGTAAACGTATTGGACAGGAGCTAGAACGTCATGGGCAATAATGCTGAGGTTCTCAGACTACAAGAGACGCGCACAAACAATGTTCCGTGGAGAAAATGGGGACCGTACCTGAGCGAGCGGCAGTGGGGGACGGTGCGGGAGGACTACAGTCGGGATGGAAATGCCTGGGCCTATTTCACCCACGACCAGTCCCGGTCCCGCGCTTATCACTGGGGTGAAGATGGCCTGGCCGGCATTAGCGATGACCAGCAATTGCTATGTTTTAGCATAGCCCTGTGGAACGGCAAAGATCCCATATTGAAGGAGCGGCTTTTCGGACTGACCAACAGCGAAAGCAACCATGGCGAGGACGTCAAAGAGTACTATTTCTACCTTGACAGTACGCCCACCCACTCGTACATGAAATATCTGTACAAGTATCCGCAGGCGCTGTTCCCCTATGACGATCTGGTTGCCACCAGCAAACGGCGCAGCCGTAGCGAGCTGGAATACGAGCTTCTGGATACGGGAGTATTTAACGACGATCGATACTTCGATGTGTTCGTGGAGTACGCCAAGCATACGACAGAGGAAATCCTGATCCAGGTCAGCGTTTCAAACCGCGGGCCTGAGCCGGCCACGTTGCATGTCCTGCCAACCTTGTGGTTTCGCAATACATGGACAGGGTGGTCTGAGGCGGCGAAACCGCTGTTGACGCAGGCCACTCACGGATCTCAAGCGAGCGTTGTAGCGGCATCGCACCCGCAGCTAGGTGAGCATTACCTGTACTGCGAAGGCGATGTTCCGCTGTTGTTCACGGAAAACGAGACAAACAACGAGCGGATCTTCGGTACTCGCAACATCGGCCCGTATGTGAAGGATGGCATCAATAATTATCTGGTAAACGGCAAGCAAGATGCTATCAATCCGGAGCGCAAAGGAACTAAAGCGGTGGCCCATTACCAGCTCACGGTGGGCGCAGGAGAAACGTCAGTCATTCGCATGCGGCTTGGTGTATCGGAGCCTGCTGCCTTGAGCGATGCCTTCGAGAATTTCAACCAGGTCATGCACGCCCGGCGGGCACAGGCGGACGAGTTTTATCGAGCCATTACACCCGCGAGCGCCACTGAGGATGAAGCCCGCATCATGCGCCAGGCGCTGGCCGGCATGCTGTGGAGCAAGCAGTTTTTCGGCTTTGATGTGGACAAATGGCTTAAGGAGCACGGCGTGGACCCGCTCCTGCCGGTCGCAGCACAAATGCGGAACCACGAATGGTTCCACATGGTCAACCAGCACATTATTTCCATGCCGGACAAATGGGAATATCCCTGGTATGCCGCGTGGGACCTCGCTTTCCATGCCATTGCCCTTTCCACAGTCGATGTCGATTTCGCCAAACAGCAGCTTGAGCTGCTGCTCCAGGAATTTTTCCTTCATCCCACCGGTCAGATCCCGGCCTATGAGTGGAACTTCAGCGACGTCAATCCTCCCGTGCATGCCTGGGCAACCATCTTTCTCTACCGGACGGAGCAGATGCTCAAGGGCGAGGGCGACCTGGAGTTTCTCAAGCGGTCGTTCGCGAAGCTTATGCTGAATTTCAGCTGGTGGGTGAACCGCAAGGACCGCTTTGGCAAGAATGTCTTTGAGGGCGGTTTTCTTGGGTTGGATAACATCGGTGTGTTTGACCGCAGTGCACAGCTGCCCACGGGCGGCTACCTGGAGCAGGCCGATGGCACTGCCTGGATGGCGATGTATTGCCAGAACATGCTCGAGATCAGCAGTGAACTGGCAGCCCACGATTCCTTCTTTGAAGACATGGCTATCAAGTTCGCCAACCATTTCCTCTGGATCGCCCACGCCATGAATCGCGTGGGACCAGATGGCATGTGGGACGAAGAAGATGGGTTCTACTATGATGTTCTTCGCTTTCCCGACGGCGCATCAACGCGACTCAAGGTCAGATCCATGGTGGGTTTGCTGCCCATCTGCGCCACCACAATCATAGAGCCCTGGCAGCGTGAACGGGTGCCACAAGTGACCAAGGTGTTGATCGAGCGGTTAGAACATATGCCCGAACTGCGAGATACCATTCATCCCACTGGTCCGGGCCATCTTGGCTATGCCGATCGTGGCATTGCCGCCTTGGTGAATCCGCAACGGCTGCGCCGCATCCTGTCGCGCATGCTCGACGAGAAAGAATTCCTGAGCCCTTATGGAATACGGGCACTTTCCCGTTACCATGCCGAGCATCCCTATATCTTCAATACAGGCGGGCAGGAATATCGGGTGAATTATCTTCCCGCCGAATCGGACTCGGGCATATTCGGCGGCAACTCCAACTGGCGCGGGCCTATCTGGATGCCGGTGAACGCAGTGCTGATCCGCGCGCTGCTGAATTTCTATCTTTATTACGGAGACAATTTCAAAATTGAGTGCCCCACAGGCTCCGGGGTGCAGATGAACCTGTTTGAGGTGGCCCAGGAAATCGCGCATCGTTTGGTCCGGATCTTCCTACGCGACGATACAGGCCGGCGGCCAGTGTACGGCGGTACGGAGAAGTTCCAGACCGATCCCCACTGGAAAGATTACTTGCTATTTTATGAATACTTCCAGGGAGACAACGGCGCTGGCATCGGCGCCAGCCACCAGACCGGCTGGACAGGCCTGGTAGCAAAGATGATCGAGATCTTCGGCCGGATCAACGGAAAGCAGCTCCTTGAGATTGGCAAATCGGCGGCATTTGCCAAAAAAGGACCAACTGAGGTCAAGCGCGTCCCGGCAGCCTAACTCAGAGAAAAGCCGGACCAGGATGATGATCGCGCACATCGTGGTTCACTTTGCGTGATGCCGGCACGGGTTTCCGCGCGTCATCGCAACTTCTACTAGCTCGCCGCGTACCGAAGCCGGCGCATTGTCAGTGAGCACCCCTGAAATATGGGCACATCAGTTCTCCCGGAAACTGTCTCTTTTACCAGTTTCCCGGCTACATCTTTGCCGATACAGTCGAAGTATTGAACTTGACTAGTTCAGGCCGTAACCAACCATCGTAAGAAGCTTAGATACTCACAACAAACAAATTGTAGAAGGAGCTAGGATTCATGCCAGTAAAAAACCCAAAGGAACTTTTTGTGACACTGCTGAGTGATGCGCGGCAGAACACCGAGCGGTCGGTCAAACTCTATCAGGAGCTTGGCCAGGCAGCTCAGGAGCCGGACATCAAGGAAGCTCTGGAATCGCGGGCCTGGATCGCGGAAAAAGACTTGGGCGCGATTGATCGGTGTTTTCAATTGATCGGCGAGCAACCGGTCAAGCTCAGCGGCCGTCTGCAAGAAGTGTTCGCTGAGGACTTTCGCAAGGAACTCGCGGAGATCCAGAACCCGGTCGCCAAGCGCCTGTTCGTTCTGGCCAAGGCCAGCCATCTCATCCATTTTCGGATCGCCGAATATACGGCGCTGACAGCAGCGGCAGACCTGACCGGGCACTATGCCGTCGGTGTTCTGCTGGAAAGCTGCCTGGCCGACAAACTCGCGTTTGTTGAACGCACGCGCCGTCTTATCAGGAACCTTGTCGCAGAAAAGATCACGGCAAAGCTCGCAGCATAATCGCACTCATCAGCGCCTGGACTAGTCAAATTCATGGTCTGTACGGATTGGGCCGCCCACACCAACGGCGGCCCCGCTTCTGCGCTCGGCCTGCTCAGTCAGCTTCCGCACCGCTAGACATGGAACGCAATCAATTGTGAAAGATCTATTCCTCTGCCGCCTGGGCGGCCTTTTGTTTCGTGATCCCTGTTTGCTTCCTGATCTGCGTTCAATCCAGCGCCAATCAGTGGTGAGATTTCCTCGCTTTTTGTGACTTTCGCCCTCAAACCGCGTCGATTCGGGCTCCAATCGCGCCAGTTTCTTCTTCCCATCACGGCGATTCCGCGCGATTTCGGCGATTTCCCACCCCCACCGGGGGTATCCCACCGTTGTTGAAAACAAAGGCCTAACCGCAATTCGACAAGGCAGTCATAAGACAAGTCGACCCCACTTTTTTGCCTCTTTTCGGCCCCGAATCCCGTTGCTTTCTTCTTGCCGCGCTAATCGCTGGTTACTTATCCTTCATGGACGAATATACGGCGAATCAAGCGGAATCATAGCCCAATCAATAGCGAATGTAAAACGAATTTTATAATCGCCGCGACGAACTTTGCCCCCGAGCATCTGGTTCGGGAGATGTGTCGGTTTTCAAACTTGATGATCCTATATGTGCGGTTCAGCGCTCCCTGTGAATAAGAACTTTCTAAGCATATTCCTCTGATCTTTCGCCTAGATCATCGTTTCAAATTCAGATTTAAACCTCATCCTTGTCCGGCCCTAGTAAAAATGCCAGTTAGCAGAGTCGCTATCTTTATTCTAAATTTGTGGCGTTGGATGCTGGATGGTAGCGCGCTGCTCAAGGAGTGATGTCATAGGTCGCACAAACCAGCGTCAGCCGCTTTTGATCTTGCGCCAGCTCATGAACTCGTCAGGTGCAGAAGTCGTCGGCCACACCCCTCCAGGAATCCGGTGATTCTGTTGCCGCATCACCGGTACATGCCGGTTTTCGACCCACGAGCCACGATGCAGGACGATCTGTTCAGCTCACGGCAGCCGCTCCAGGAAAGACAGATTTTATGGCAAAGCCACAGAACAACAACGGCGCTGACGATGCAAATCTGGAGGCGCTTGGCGAGGTCAACTTCATCTCTTTTACGGCCAATCCCTCGGTGATCGGGCCTTTCTACAGTTCGATTCTGAAGTGGAATGTGTCGTTACCGAAAGATGACACGAGAGTCAAGATTCAACTCGACCTGGTCAACGTAGCAGGCAGCGGTGAGCAAGTCGTGAGTCCGCTCTCTACTGAAACTTATCGCCTTTCGGCGCGAGCTGGCCAGTATTCCAAGTTCCTTGGCACCGTGACCGTCCATGTTGATCTTGCAAAATGCGTCACCCGTGACACGGCGATCTTGCCTTCGTTTCTGATCCCGACAATTCAGAACCAGATCAATGCGGATACGTCCGGCATCTACTTCCCGGGCGTGCCCGTATCCAACCCCAATGGGACTACCTCGTGGGCTCCTGCGAAGCCTGTGGTCTGGATCACCCAGGATCTTCTCCACATTTCTTTGCACCTGGCCGATAAGGTAAATAACTTCCCGGACCCGACCATCGACATGTCCATCAGCTTCGGCTTGAAGGTGGTCAACGACCCAATCGTTGTGCAGCGCGACACGGTCATTGTTGCGACCAATGAAGACATAAATGTTGATATAAGCTTTCCGTGGTACGCGTCGCTTGTTCCGGGGGCGATAATCGGCCTTGCAATCGCGATTGACGGCGGTAAGCAAAAGGCCCGCGTCAAGGCAAGCGAGATGATCAACCAAGTCGCGAAGGCGCTAAACAGTTTCTTTGCAACCCCGCCACAGACCGAAAAGCACCACGTGAGGCTGTACGTCGATCCGGTCGACAGCAAGGGCGTTTTTGCTGTAACTTTCTGTCCACCCCGAGTCCCTGTCGTCCACGGATGAATGTTGGGAACACGAAGACCTCTGTGAGGGGGTTGATTGTAGAAACCGTTAGCTGATCAGAATTTTGGCGAACCATAGCTACTATCTTGCCTGTAGGGCCAAAAACACATCCGTGTTCGCGGAAGTTGATGACTGGCGGCACACGCGTCAACGTCAATTAGCTTTTGCGAACTGCACGGAGCGCGAAGCTGGCAAGGAAGAACGCTGTTTTTTGCCGGTTCGGTCATAGTCCGTTTCTGTAGACGATTTTGTGCTGAGAAAGCCTCCGACTTCGACAAATCTCAACGCGTCAACGAACGGCTCGCAACAGGTTCAATATCAATCGCTTAGAAACAGCAAATTTCAGCAGACTTCAATGAGGCCCAGCATCTGGTTCGGGACCTGGTCAGTTTTAGTGGCCGACCGTCGCCACGTCCGGAGGCATGGGATAACTATTAGAGTTTGGATTCATACATCTTCTCCACTGGCTCGAGGATTATGCTGAACGTGGAACCGAAGAGGATACGTCGAGAACACGGCTACGAATATGTGAGCATCAGCCTGCGTTTAACACCGCGTCTGAGCCAATAAACTCGAAGCCAGAGTCCTCCGACAGAAAGGAAAGGCACTGAATAAAGGAGAAATTGCCACTGTCCGGATCCGGGAGCAGAGGGCCCTATATAGGTTGTGATCTCGTTGACACCGCGTGAGCTCTGCAATCGGACTGTTACTTGCCACGATTGCTCTGTATCGAATGGCAACTCAGCCCTGTATTGCCCATCCGGAGATTCGCTACTCGCAGGATAAAAGATCACAGGCGAATTCTGGCCTGCGGGTTGGACTCCTATTTCGACCTTCAGATCATCAGGCTCCGTTGTTCCAGATGATGAACGCACTTTAACAAAAAACCTCCCGGTATCCATGTGTTGCTGTATCCATGCAGAGATCGTCCAGGGACCAACCTGCGCATCGGCAATAATTCGGGCAGGCGGTCCATGATGATCGTGGGCGAGTGCGTTGGGGCTGAACAGAAGCAAGGAGCTCACAAGGCCGCAAAAAAGTTGTGCGAGAACCGTAGTGCCCATCCGCGCGAACCCAAAATGCATGGTCACGATGTGTATGCCGGGCGCGATTGCCATGCGCATGTACAGATTGACTTTTCCGTCTCCTGCCGCCCTGGGAACACGTGGTGATACATGCCAATAATCATAGGAATGAAAACCACAGTGTTGTAAAACAGATGAAGCTCAACCCGCGGAACCACCAGTTGCAGGATGCTGGCCGGCACAGGCGAGCCAAACAGGTTATGGTGAAAAGTTGCTTGGCCAATGAGCAGCAAATGCTCGATATGGTGCCAGAATTGGATGACGAGTGCGGCTATCCACCATTTGCGTGCGACGCCGACAAAGCCCTTGCGAAGCACCCAGATGCCCACCAGCATGACCAGCGCATAACCATAATGTAAGACTTCAGAACTCACCAGCCAGGGGAACCAGAGACCCAGTACGCCCCCGGCTTTTGGCCGGGGCCAATGCAGCATCCATACCTGCACTGCCTGGGCCAGATGCTCGGCCCAATGTGCAAGAACAATGACCATGAATAACCGCAGGGCGCGCTCGTGCCATTGCACATTCAGCTTATTGTAGATACTCGCCCCGGAGCGTACCTCCGAATTGATCGCTTGAAGAGTTGGGTTTGTAGCAGCCATTTATGGGTTCTCCTTGACGTTTCTGCACCCGGAATCAAGGGTGCCGTCCCTCACGGGAATTACACTCGTTTGCTTTGGCTCAATGTGTGATCGTCCTGCTGGCAACGTGCTCAAATACGCGTGGAACCGTAGCGGTCTTGGGGGCAGCATTTTTCTTCAGGTCATGTCAGGACGCCAAATCTGTCCTGTCTGCAATGCGCTTTGTGAGCACGCGCTTAGCGCGACAAACAATACTCCGGGATAACAACATATTCTTCTCCGCAATTGCTAAAATGCAGCGCCGTCTCGTGTCGTAGTGCAGGCAAAATTGTTCGCTGTCGAAACCTCACGGAGCCGCAATAGCGTTCAATGAGCGACACGTAGCAGCTTCAATATCAATCACTTACGGACAACAGAGTTCAAGAAAGTTCAATAAGGATTTGAATTCTGGTTCGGGACCAGGGGGCGACCACCTTGGGGCGGCCATGCGGAGTGCTGGCATTTTGGCTTGTTGGGGGGAAAAGAGAGAGGGGAGAAGGAGAACGATAGCGGGCCCCTCGGTCGGCTGCTTGGCTGCAAGTTTTGTCGCCGACCTCACGCAATTTCAGCGGATGGCAACATGCCATCCGCCTTTTATATTTCTCCGCCGTGCTGAAAAGGTTTACCCCACCGCCTTGAACTGTTCGTCGATCTCCACCTGGTGCCCCGCCACCAGCCGGTTATTCTGGTTGGCCAGCCCGACGACAGCCAGCATCTCATTGAACATCGCCTCGGTCATGCCCTTTTTGCGCGCGGCGGCGGTATGCGCGGCGATGCAGTAGTCGCACTGGTTGCTCACGCTTACGGCCACGTAAAGCAGCTCTTTCACCAGCGGATCGAGCGCTCCGGCCGCCATGATCTGCTTGGTATCTTCCCACGTGCGCTTCAGCCGGATAGGATCATGCGCCAGCGCCTTCCAGAAGTTTGTGACCTTGTCGGTTTTGCGTGTGGCCATGATGTCGTCATAGACGGTGCGCACTTCAGGGCTGGCTTTTTCGTATTCGATAAATCCAAGGGTCGACATTCTCTTCTCCCGATAATGAAATTGTCAGAGGCTAGAGCGGTTTTACAGTTGCTGTGGCTCTCAATTGCTGTATCTCTCACAGGGTGGAGCAAGCCTTTAGGTGTTCAGTTTCATGACATCCTTTACAGAATGTTCCGGGACATCCTTTACACTTCGGCCCGCGAGGGGCGGAGGAAAAAGCCCTCTGAAAGAGGGGAAGGATGGCGTGGGGAATGAAAGAGATCCGGGAGCAACGAGTAC
>JBGPPK010000014.1:0-164333 GCA_041488515.1 Terriglobia bacterium
GGCGAACGCTCATCGCAGAAATCGATCCCACGCAGCCACGCTCGAACCTCTGCGGTGCACAATCGAGGGCTGCAAAAACCTGACCCAAGTGTAAAGGATGTCCCGAAACGCTTTGTAAGGGATGTCGTGGAACTTTACACCCTGGGGACTGCGCGACTACACCGTCCGCGATCTCTACGGGTACGCGCTCACCTTCGGCTACAGGCTGGCCGGCGCGGCCGTGAACCCGCTGAAGATTGAGCGCGTGGATGTCCCGGTGCGTCTGGAGAAGCGCCTTGCCGGCCTGCTCCAGGATCTGGCCGCGCACAAGGGCATGAGCGTGAATAGTTGTCTGGAGGAATTACTGCTGCACACGTGCGAGCCACTGGGAGATGGAGTCGCCAGCCCGCATACCAAGAGGACGATTGCCTACATTCAGGAGTTGAAGAAGAAGCACGGCATCGATTACGACTGCCACGCGAGTTATCGCTTTGTCGAAGGGTAAGGTGATATCCGCAGCGATAGAGATATTGTTGGCTAATTGCTAGTTGCTAATTGCCAATTGCTTCTTCACAGCACAATCTCCATGCCCTCTGACGCCGCGCGCACCTTGGGATAGTATTCGCGCGCCTTGGTCACCACGGCGTCGATGCATGAGTCGGAGTGGTCGGGATCGTGATGGAAGAGGATGAGCTCCTTGGCGCCGCTTTCCATCACGATGTTTACTGCCTCGCGCCAGTGGCTATGGCCCCAGCCCTGTTTGCGCGCGGCGTATTCTTCCGGCAGGTATTGCGCGTCGTAGATGAGCACGTCGGCGCCTTCGGCGAGCTTGCGCACGCTCTTATCGAAGATGGCATGCCCGGGCTCGTTGTCGGTGGCGTAGACCAGTACCTTGCCTTGGGCTTCCAGGCGGAAGCCCAGGCAGCCCTGAGGATGGTTGAGCCACATGGAATCGACCGTGCAGTTATCAAAGGCGATGCGGCCTTCGTCGATGCTGGAGAACTGGCGGCGCGCCGCCATCTCGCTCATGTTCACCGGGAAGTACGGGTCGGCCATCTGCTCTTCCAGAGCCTGCTGCAGCCCGCGCGTGCGGCTGGAGCTGTGAAAGACGAAGGAACTCTGGCGGTCGCCATAGAGCGGGGCAAAGAACGGAATGCCCTGGATGTGGTCCCAGTGAAAGTGAGAAAGAAAAATGTGGGCGGAGATCGGACTGCCGTTGTTTTCCAGGGCCAGTTGCTTGCCCAGGTTGCGAAACCCGGTGCCGCAGTCAAACACGTAAATGTGCCCGTTCACGCGGACTTCAACACAGGAGGTATTGCCGCCGTAACGCAAGTTTTCTGATTGGGGAGTGGGCGTTGAGCCGCGTACACCCCAGAATCTGACAAGCATCCGCATTCACCTGTGGCGTCGATGCTTCCTGAGACGCCAGCAACCTTTGCGTTTTTCTCCCGCAAGACTCCAAGGGGGTGACACATCAGCTCGCGAGGGAGTACTTCCAGTTTCCCTAAAGTTGTAGAAAAGTATATTCCAATTTGGGCGTTTGGAACCACTGGGTTCCGCTCTGCGGCATAATCAAATGTGTACTTTAGGCGGATAGGAGGGACGTGTACGGTCGGACAATGGAGAGCTAGGGACCTTGGGAATCGATTAAGATAAAAACCCCATGCTCTTCCCCGATTACACCGAATTTGCGCGACTCGCGCACGGCGCCACGCTGGTTCCGGTAGCCAAAACCGTCGCCGCCGACCTGCGCACGCCGGTCTCCGCTTTCCTGAGCATTGCCGCCGAGGAGCCGAACTGTTTTTTGCTGGAGTCGGTGGAAGGCGGCGAGAAGATTGGCCGGTACACCTTCCTGGGCGCGCGGCCTTACATGGTGTTGCGGGCCAGAGGCCGCAGGATCACCCTGGAACGCAACCGCAAAAAAACGCAAAGGGAAGGCAGCGTTTTTCAGGTGCTCGATGAGCTGCTGCGCGAGCACACTCCGGCGCATGTTCCCGGTCTGCCGCCGTTTACTGCCGGCGCGGTAGGTTTTTTTGCCCACGATGCCGTTCGCCAATTGGAAAAGCTGCCGGAGCTGGCGAAAGACGACCTGCAAATGCCGGACTGCACGCTGATGTTTTTTGACCGCCTGCTGGCCTTCGACCATGTCCGGCATGAGATTTTTATCATCGCCATGGCGGATGTGCGCCGGCAGCCGCCCAAGCAGGCCTACGCGCAGGCGCTGCGCGATATTGCTCGGATTGAAAAACAATTGACCGCGCCGCTCCCCGCAAAATTTCTGCGGTCGCCAAAACCAAAAACCGGCAAGCTGAAAGTCGCGGTCTCCGTCAGCAAGAAGCACTTCCTCGGCACGGTGGAAAAGATCAAGGAATACATCATGGCGGGCGACGTCTTTCAGACCGTTCCTTCGCTTCGCCTGGAAATGGAGCCCGGCGTGGAGCCCTTCAATGTCTACCGGGCGCTGCGCCGTGTGAACCCCTCGCCCTATATGTATTTTCTCCGCATGGGCGAGATGACCGTCCTGGGCTCGTCCCCGGAGATGTTGGTGCGCGTTACCGGCAGAAAGCTGGAATATCGCCCCATTGCGGGCACACGCAAACGCGGAAAAGATGAAGCCGAAGACCTGAGGCTGGAAGAAGAGTTGCGTTGCGACGAAAAAGAGCGCGCCGAACACGTCATGCTGGTTGACCTGGGGCGCAACGACGTAGGCCGCGTGAGCGAATTCGGCTCGGTCAAGGTCCGCGATCTGATGTTTGTGGAGAGATATTCCCACGTCATGCACCTGGTCTCCGCCGTGGAAGGGACGCTGCGCCAGGGGCTCACGCCGGTCGACGCATTTGCAGCCTGCTTTCCCGCCGGCACGCTCACCGGCGCCCCCAAGGTGCGGGCCATGGAGATCATCGAAGAGGTCGAGCCGGTGCGCCGCGGCATTTACGGCGGGTGTGTCCTCTATGCCGATTTCGCGGGAAACCTGGATTCCTGCATCGCCATCCGCACCATGCTGGTGAAGGGCAAGAAAGCGTATGTTCAAGCCGGTGCGGGCATCGTGGCCGACTCGGTGCCGGAAAGCGAATACCAGGAATGCCTGAACAAAGCCCAGGCTTTGGTGCGGGCAGTGCAATTGGCGAGGTCGGGCGAGTAAAACGCAATCTTATTACCGCTGATCAACTCGAATAGATGCTGATTGAGTTCTATGCGCGGCGCAGGATTTCTCCCACTCGGTTGTAGGTCGGCGCATTCCTGCAATAATCGGTTTCAAAATGGAACCAAAATCCACAGACGAATTCAAATCGAGCTGGATTCTGCTTGACGCTCGCTCTTGTCGGTCACAACATGGAAATGCGCCAGAAATAGAAAGGAGAGCTCAATGGAAAGTTTTGTCTGCACCCCCACAGAAACGCCAGCCTCGGTTCCCCTGGCCGACCTGGATATTGTTCGCTCTTGGAAGGATCCCAGATATCGGCGCGGTCTCTCAGCCCAACAACTTCAAACATTGCCCGATCATCCCGCGGGCCCCGCTATGTTGACCGATCAGGAATTGAAGGTCGCTGGTGGGCTTATGCTGGATGAAGATTTTTCCATACCCTTGACGACAGCGTTCGATTGCACGGATTGGACATTCCACAATTGGAAGTCATGTGGGTGCTAAGCAGCGAACGCCTTGCTTGCCGCCCATAGGTTCCGGAACATGTAGTTCGCCAGAAAGGAGAGCTCAATGGAAAGTTTTGTCACCACCCCCACAGAAAGCACCATAGCCAACCTGGATATCGTTCGCTCGTGGAAGGATCCCAGATATCGCCGCGGTCTCTCTGCCCAACAACTTCAAATATTGCCCGAGCATCCCGCGGGCCCGGCTATGTTGACCGATCAGGAATTAAAGGTCGCCGGGGGGCTTATGCTGGATGAGGATTTTTCCATACCCGGCATTATCCCAGGGACTACGGCGCCGGAGTGCACGCTCTGGACATTCCACAGTTGGAAGTCATGTGGATGTTGATCGCGGCGAACGCTTTGCCGCTTGTCGCCCATAGGTCTCGACTCCGCTGAAGAAGCTGTTGACTTATAGTGTTGCGCTCTTGTGGGTCCGTGCCTCGAAGCGGACCCACGAGGCGTGAAATCTCAAGCATTGCCATTCCTTCCTGTGCTCTCAAGCGATATCACCATGAGCGCGTCGATTCTCGATAATCCCGGACCCCAGGAACGCGCGGTTTTCGCGTGGTTGGGTGGCGCGTGGCGGCGGGCATGGTCCCTGACTGAGCGCCTCTCCAGATTCCGGCAGACTGAGGACAAGACCCAAATTCCAATCGACCGTGACCTTGCCGCAGAGACTCTTGCCTTGTGGCGAGCCGGTTCGCCTTTTGATAAGGGCTCATACTTCGCAGATCGGCTCGCGACCGACGGCATCACTGAAGACGAGTTCACACGCCTCCTGGGGACACCTGTTGAAGCATTAGGCGGGAACGGCACGGCGCCTGCGTGGGCGCAGATGCTGGCCCGCGTCTACTCTGGGCCGCGAACGTCGCCGAACGGGCAACGTGAGAAGTGGGGAAAAGCTGGGAATCATCCGGAGGCCGGGTTTTTGAACCTGGTTGAACCGCTGATGATGGATGCCCGTCTTCAGTTGCAAGCAAGAGTGGAGAGGATAAAACAAGACCATGCTGCTGCGCCTTTTGAGCCGGCGCGCGTCGTCGACGCCCTGTTCGCCAACTTGCCTGCGCGCCTCCTGATGATGATTGTCAAGACCATGGTGCTGGAATTAAATGCAGCCAGGCTTGAGGGAGTGCTCCAGGGGGCCACGCCGGGAGAGCGATTCGCCAATTTCACAGAACGTTTGTCACGTACGGATATAGCGTTGAATCTTCTGGCGGAATATCCTGTGCTGGCGCGCCGGCTTGCCGGCTGTATTGACCATTGGATCGGCTATAGCGCCGAGTTTCTCGAGCGCCTGGCTGCCGACTGGAATGAAATAGTAAAGCTCTTCAACGTCGGCTCGGAGCCTGGCGTCCTTGTGGACGCCGAGGCCGGCGCGGGAGACACGCACCGCCGGGGCAGGTCCGTTCTCATAGCGCGATTTGCAGGCGGCCTTCAGCTTGTCTACAAACCCAGATCGATCTCCGTTGACCGGCACTTTCAAGACTTCATCCGCTGGGTGAACGAGAAAGGCGCAAATCCTCAGCTCTATACCTTGAAGGTCCTGAATCGCGAAACTCATGGGTGGGTGGAATTCGTCAACACCGCAGGCTGTCGGTCTCATGAAGAAGTTGTCCGCTTTTATGAACGGCAAGGAGAGTATCTGGCGATTCTTTACATATTGCAGGCCACCGATTTTCACTTCGAGAACCTTCTGGCATGTGGTGAGCATCCCGTTCTGGTGGACCTGGAAGCGCTGTTCCACCCGTGGCTGCGTGAGCTTGATATCAAACAGCCTGATGTCCGCCTGGTGGTTCTGGCCAAAGGCCGCTCGGTTCTCAGGACAGGTCTGCTTCCAAGGCGAATCGGGGCACACGGCGACTACATAGGTATGGAACTCAGCGGCCTTGGCGGCGCGCCGGGTCAGGTGACGGACAACATCTTGCAATGGGTAAGCCAAGGTACTGACGAAATGGCCGCGGTCAGACAGCCCTTCCGTATGCCTGGCGCAAGCAACCGCCCCAGCATTGACGGTGCGGAGATAGACGTTCGTGAATATACCGGGCCAATCATTTCAGGCTTCACCCGAATGTACGAGCTGCTTCGTTCTCATAAGGGCGAACTCCTTGCCCTTTCCGGTTCTCATTTTGACGCTGGGCCGCTCGGCCGCTTTGCTCAGGACGAAGTACGCGTTGTGGCCCGGGCCACCCGAGGCTATGGAATTCTCCTTTTACAGTCGCTGCATCCGGATTACCTGCGCGACGCGCTCGACCTCGATCGATTGCTGGACCGCTTGTGGGCAGGGGTGGAAGACAACTCTCACTTGTTACGACTGCTGCAAGCAGAGCGCCGGGACCTTATAGAGGGCGACGTTCCCATCTTCACCACCTGTCCCGCATCTAGGGACCTTATCACCAGCAGCGGCGAGAAGATCGACAACTGTTTTTCGAAAACGGGAATGGCTCTCTCCCGGGAAAGCATCGAGGGTCTTAGCGCCGACGATTGCCGCAGGCAAGTCTGGTTCATCCGGGCGTCCATAGCAACCCTTGATCTCCAGGAGGATGAGCTGACGCGCAGCCGATACGAACCGGTATGGCCATCCTCCATTTTGGGCCGGAACGAACTGGCTCCGCTACTGATCGAAGAAGCGCGCCGGATCGGAGACCGTCTGGAGCAGCTTGCCCTGCAGGACGAAAATCACGCTACCTGGATCGGGTTCGCCTACGTGAACAAGACCTGGTCGTTGGACGCTCTCCTCGAAGACCTCTACGCCGGATCGTCCGGGATCATTCTTGCGCTGGCCTATCTCGGCTCATTCGGTTTTGGCAAATACACCGATCTGGCTCGCCGGGCGTTGAACACCCTGAGAGCGCGATTGGAGGACCGGGGCAAGCATACCCGCTCCATCGGCGCTTTCGATGGCTGGGGTGGAATGATCTATATGCTGTCCCATCTCGCCGCGCTGTGGCAGGATGCGGAACTTATCTCCTATGCCAACAGTATGGTTCACCGCTTGCCGGAGCTCATCGATAAGGATGAGAGCCTGGACGTCATAGGCGGCTGCGCCGGATGCATTGGCGCTCTGCTGGTCCTGAAACAAGTATCGTCCTCAGACAGCGCTCTGGCAGCGGCTGTTCAATGTGGGGACCGCCTCATCGCCAGGGCCCAACGAGTGGAAAGCGGACTCGGGTGGTTTAACAACATTGAGACAGTTAAGCCGATCACCGGATTTGCCCACGGAGCAGCGGGCATCGCCTGGGCCTTGCTGGAGTTGGCCGAGCACACGGGAAACACGAACTATAGAGACACTGCGCTGGAAGCCATGGTGTATGAGCATAGTCAATACTCTTCCGCGGCAGGAAACTGGGCTGAAAACGCCCCCGGATCTGAACCAGCGGCTGGAAAAGAATCCGGACCTTCCATGGCCTGGTGCTATGGCGGCCCGGGCATAGGCCTGGCCAGAGTGAGCGCCATGAAACATCTCGATCATCCGATTGTTCGAGAAGATCTCCAGCGCGCGATTCGGGCCACATTGAGCTGCGGCTTCGGAGCCAACCACTCGCTGTGCCATGGCGATCTCGGCAATCTGGATTTTCTGCTGCAGGCCTCCCGGGCCACAAGCAGTCGAGAGCTGGCTCTAAAAGTGGACGAACTGACGAACCAGGTCATTGCCGGCATGAAGAAATACGGATGGTTGTGTGGCGTTCCCCTGGCAGTTGAGTCCCCGGCCCTGATGAACGGACTGGCTGGAATCTGCTACGGACTGCTGCGGATGGCAGAGCCTGACCGCGTACCTTCAGTCCTCACACTCTCCCCGCCCGGTGGCTAAATGGTTATAGGCGGGTCTGTCCTCCATGCAAGAGACACTCAGAGCAACACGAAGACAACCAAAAGCCACTATGCGGTAGTGGCGCTCTGGTGACCAATAGCGTTCGCGAGACGTGCGACTGCGCCAACACCATTGGGATTAGTAGATTTCGAGGTCGTGCCCTGCCACCACCTTGCCTTTATAGGCCTGACGAATCTCTTTCAGCAGTTGCTCTTCACTGCCTGCCTCGCGGCATTCTTCCGTGCGCGCTTGGTCGCAGCCCGGATTCGCCCGATGATAAAGGATCAGCAAGCCGGGCTTCGCTTTGGTGGCAATCGCAGCCAGCTCTTTCGCGGATGTGTGATACGCCAGCCGGTATTGTTTCCACTCCGGAGAGACCCTGTCGAATGACGCCTGTGTATAAACTTCATGAATGAGCACATCGCACCCGTGGCAGTTGTCCACGATTGCGGCGTCTGCGCTGGTATCACCTGAGATCACGATGGTCCTGTCTGGTGTCTCGAACTTATAACCGTAGGCATGGGCCCAATTACCGTGATGTACGGCAAAGGCCGTTACTGTCACGTTCTGGTCCTTGTAAACCACGCCTGGCAGAATCTCATGCACGTTCACTTTACAGCCTGAAATCGTGGCATGTTCGGTGTCACCGGTCCTGATCTTGACCCCGGTCCTGATGTTAATGTCAGCCTCGTACGCCTTAAGGATATGTTCTGCCATGTCGCTGGTTCCTGGAGGGCCATAAACCTCAAGTGGTTCCTTCCTTCCCACAACCCAGGGCGTCAGGATCAGGTCGGGGAAGCCGAGAGTGTGATCGGAGTGGAGATGAGTGAGAAAGGCGATCCTGAGGTTTACTGCTTCCAGTCCTCGGACGCCTTTCTTGCGCGCAGCCGCGGCCTGCCTGACGACTCCAGCGCCAAAATCAACGAGATACGGAGTACCGTTCACGACGATGGCTGTCGACGGCCCGGCGCGCTCAGGGTCCGGCGCGGGAGTTCCCGTGCCCAGGAGAACGATTTGGGTCTTGGCGGTTGCTGCGCTTTGCGCCAGAGAGATTCCATGCCACACGAAAAGAAGCAGAACAGTGAATCCGATCGCATTCTGTTTTTGCCGTTTTGTACTCATCGCGTATCCCCGGTTGCTTGCGACGGACCTGTTAAGCGGATGAGCTAAGCCGCACCAGCCGAGAAAAAGATGCGTTTGTGGCCCTGTGCTCCCAAACTCTGCGCTATGAGCGAAATGAAGCCCGCCCCCGTCCTTTGCTTTGATCGGTGCGGGCTTTCGACCTCGGATCAACCCGGCTTATTTCTTAAAACATTGGCTGGGTGCCACGGTTTTTAGGGAATGACAATCACCTTACCGATCATCCCTAGATTGTCATGAATCATGCAAATATAGGGAAACTCTCCCGGGTTGGGAAATGTCACTCGGAATCGCGTAACACCTAAAGGTGGCGTGGGAAGAGAGACTTGATCTTGCGGCGCCGCGCCAATCACCCCGGAGTGCACGTTGTCGGCATTCGAATTGACCGTGCCGTGCAACGCTCCGTCTGTATCCTTCGTCACGTTGACCGGCGCAACAGGGTTCGAAGGCTGTGCACCGAAAGTGATAGTGTGCCTTGCTAACGGGTCGAAGTTGGTCCATTCAACGGTTTCACCTGCATGGATCACTTTCGTTGGTTCCATGAAACGCGCCACGATCAGAGTTTGAAACCCTCCACCATTGGCTGAAACTTCCCCAACGCCTGCCATAACGGTATTTGTGCCGGAGTGTTCGTGACCCGAATCGCGCTGGTGTCCGCGGTCGTGATCATCGTCAGAGAGGATTGATTTACGCTGCTCATCCGCTTGATCGTCATAAAAGTCCTGCCCATAGGGAAGAGGCTGTGTGAGATCAAGAACATGCACCACGCCAGTCATGTTTGCATGGACCAGACAGACAAGTTTGAAGTTGCCGGCAGTCGGAAAAGTGATGGTAAAGCTTTGCCCCTTGGCCAGAGGAGGAGTGCTGATGCAGGTGGTGCCATTGAAGCTGCCGGATCCGCCGGCTGCAAACCCAGGGCAACCCGCTTGAAAAGCCAGCCGTGTCTGGCCAGGCTTTTGAAAGGTCACGGTATGGATTTCGTCGGCATCGAATGTCCAGGTGACGCTATCGCCTGTGTGAATCCAGAGTTCGTTGGGCAGAAAAGCCAGAGCCTGACGTCCCAGGGATTTGCTCTGGGCTCCCACAGTAGCCTGCCATTGGGCCTGTGCCACCTGTGGAAAGATCACCAAAGCAAGAACGAACATCCAATGGAGGATCCCCGAACGGAAGATCCGCGAAAGTCGAACCGGGTTGAAAGCATTCATTTGTTTCTCCTTGTAAATTTGCTCGATGCCGCTTGTCGGCATTTCCTCGCTGGAAACGCCAGGAGCGAGCTGTGATCCTGACCGCGAGGCTGCAATCCGGTCAATGGAGGCCGTCTGTTTTAGTTGTGATTGACTTCTGATTGTCTGTACACTGATGAAACAGAAAGCATTAGCCCAGAGACGACCATTGTGACAAGGGCTGTAAAGGAGTCTCTGCCGTTTGCTGGTGGAGGGTTCTTCTTTTGGATTCACAGCCCAGCGCGGAGACCACAGTCCGATTCGGTCGTTTTGAACTCAATCTGCTGACAGGCGAACTGCGCCAGGATGGGGTCGTCATTCGCCTTCAGCCTCAACCCACCCTCATCTTGACGTTATTGGCCAGCCGGCCCGGGAGCTTGGTGACCCGGGAAGAGATTCAGCAGAGAATCTGGGGAGCCGAGACGTTCATTGACTTTGATACGGGCCTGAATAGCGCAATCCGTCAAATCCGGCATGCTTTGAAAGACGACACAGGAGCGCCTCGTTTCATTGAAACGGTGCCGCGCCGCGGTTATCGGTTTCTGGCGCCTCTCGAGAAAATCGAAAATAACCGCAGCGTGGCGTCCGTTCAGCCCTCTGCCGTGCTGGACCCCACCAATGCGGGCGAACAGGGTTTTGCCGGGTCACATGACTCCACTGTTCCGCCTCACACGCAGCCGCCTGCGGCCATGCCGCAGACCGCGGGGGCCGGGCTCACTCCGGCGATCAAGCCTCAACTGAGGTGGCGCGCCAAGTGGTCGCTCGCAGCGGGAGGAGCCGCACTGGCCGCTCTGCTGGCGGTCGCGATATGGCTTACCCTGTTTCCAGGCCGGGGCGAGACCATCGACTCGGTGGCTGTTTTGCCGTTTGTCAATGCCAGCACTGATCCGGACGCGGAATACCTCAGCGACGGGATTCCGGAAACTCTCATCGGGCAATTGTCTCAAATACCCCGGCTGAAAGTGATGGCGCGGAGCACTGTGTTCCGCTATAAGGGCACCAATGTTGACGCGCAGAAAGTTGGACGCGAGCTCAATGTCCGTGCGGTCCTGACAGGGAGAGTCTTGCAGCGCGGCGAAATGTTGACCATCAGCATGGAGTTGATGGACGTCAGGGATGGCTCCCAATTGTGGGGGAAGCAGTACAACCGCAAGCTCGCCGACACCCTCGCCGTGCAGGAAGATATCGCCCGTGAAGTCACTGACAAGCTACGCCTGCGGCTGGCAAGTGTGGAGGAAAAACGGCTGACCGCACATGTCACAGAGAATGCTGAGGCCTATCAGCTTTATCTGAAGGGTCGATACCACTGGAATAAACGCACACCGGATGGCATCCAGAAAGCCATCGGGTCCTTTCAACAGGCAATCGAAAAAGACCCGGGCTACGCTCTGGCTTACGCGGGGCTGGCTGACTGTTATCATGTGCCGGCGAATCCGCTGCCGCCGAGAGAAAAAATGCCGCTGGCGAAGGCCGCATCCATGAAGGCCCTGCAATTGGATGACACGCTGGTTGAAGCGCACACCAGCCTGGCCCGTGTACTCTTTGTATACGATTGGGATTGGCCGGCCGCTGAGAAAGAATTCAAGCGCGCGATTGAGCTCAATCCGCGTTATGCGCCGGCACACCAATGGTACGGGGGTTATCTAACTGCAACAGGCCGGTTCCGGGAAGCAGATGCAGAGAAAAAACGGGCTCTAGAGCTGGAGCCACTGTCACTCATCATTAACTTTGAGGTAGGATTGGCCTCCTACTTTTCCCGAAACTACGACCAGGCGATTGATCAATTCCAGAAGACCCTGGAACTGGATGCGAACTTCCCCCCGCCCCACACATTCCTCGCGGCGTCTTATGAGCAAAAGGGCATGTTTGAGAAAGCCACCACGGCATTTCAAAGAGCGATCACCGTTACGCAAGGCCCTGCCAAGACGCTGGCCATGGCTGGCCTCGGCCACGTTCATGCTGTGTCCGGCAGGAAGGCCGAAGCGCGTAAGATGCTCGCGGAGTTGCAGAGACTATCCGAACACAGTTATGTCCCAGCGACTGACACGGCCTTGATCTATGCAAGCCTGGGTGACAAAGATAAGGCCTTCGCGTGGCTGGATAGGGCATATGAGGAGCACTCGTTCACTCTGAGTAACCTCAAAGTGGAGCCCCGGTTCGATCCCGTGCGTTCCGACCCGCGCTTCGCTGACCTGCTGCGTCGCATCGGCCTCCCGCAGTAGCGAAATCCCGAGCAGTCGATGGATCTCTCTAGGACAAAAATTGAAAGCCCTCACACTCGTTTCCGAGCGTGAGGGCTATAAGTGAAATTGGACCTATAAGCCGAATTCTGTACGGCGTTGCCGCCGTGACGGTCATTCCTCTAGGCCGCCCATTGCTGGACGGCTCAAGCGACCTACCCGGAAGTTTGGCGCCTCGAGCCGAGACCCATTCTGGATATTGCTATCCGGAATTCCTCCCCTATTTGGTCTTGCTCCGTGTGGGGTTTGCCCTGCCCCGTGCATTGCTGCCCGGGCGGTGCGCTCTTACCGCACCTTTTCACCCTTACCTCAGCCGAAGCTGTGGCGGTATCTTCTCTGTGGCACTTTCCGTCGAATGGCCTTAAAGCCACCCTCCCGGACGTTATCCGGCACACTGCTCTGCGGAGTTCGGACTTTCCTCTCTCTGGGCCGTGCAGCCCGGGAAACCCGGCGTCCACAACCCAGACAGCGACCATCCGGTCCAACATCAACTGCTCCTATTATAAGATGACTTCGGGCCGGCACGGAGTTATTCCTGCATCCGCCGGACAGGACAGCGTTTTCAAGGAGCTACATTGATGAAGCGTTTCACCGTCAAGCTTGTGCTGATGTGTGCCGTTAGTTCGGCCGCTGTTTTCGGGTTCTACCAAAAGCAGAAGCCCACGCCTGACCAGGAGAAGGCCATCGCCAAGTACACGGAAACCATGAACAAAGTGCTGGACCAGTTCCGCAGCGACGACTGGGATGAAACCGTGGACCACACCATCGAGCATCCGATGATCAATCCCCAGGAAGACCGCCCGCTTGATTTCGACCAGCTGCTCCAGCGCACCTACCACGTTCGCCCTGGCTCAAAGCGCTACCAGACGATGGTCCTGCCTCGGACCCAGAAAATGGAGCGGGAGAAGGACGTGACGCAAAAGCAGCTCCAGGCGGCGCTGATCCGGGACCTGATCAACCTCCAGGTGCAGGTGCACGCCAACATGTTTGTGGTTCCCATGATCACGGGCCCTGACGCCAAAAATGACCCTAAAGTGCCGGGCGCGACCTTTGTGCATCAAGACCGCAATAATCCATTTGGCTATGGGGTAGCTTACGTACTGTTTTTCAGCAACGGGCGGGCCGGCAAGTGGGACGAGACCAATGGTGTCTATCGCAACACTTTTGTCCACCCTCCAAGCAGTCCATTCATTGAGAACCTTGAGATTCGGATCTACGGCCCTGAGGACCGTATCAAGGAATTACTGCGCAAGATCGATTGGAAGCAGGTAAACGCCGCGCTCACGCAGTAGTCCGCGGCGCGTCTGCCTGGTGGTCGAAGGCAGGAAATATTTTCTTTGAACCTCATCTTCCCCGCATCTAATATCTGAAACTATCAAGTAAGATTAGGACGAACTTGCCAGAGTAGAATGAAGGCAAATCGACGGCATCGATGTTGAATCTTCTTCCAGGCTTATTGGCGGCCGGGCTGGCAATCTGCGGCATGGGGTTCTATCTGCTTTGCCTCTGGAGTGCCCGGCGCTTTCAGCAAGCTGGCGGCCGGCCTCAGTCCGCCATCACTCCACCGGTCAGCATCTTGAAGCCTCTGCGCGGCGTTGATCCCCAGATGTATGAAAGTTTTCGCAGCCACTGCGTTCAGGACTATCCCGAGTACGAAATCATTTTTGGCGTGAGTGAGCCGGACGATCCCGCGGCGGCAGGTGTGCAGCAATTGATCCGGGAATTCCCGAATTGCAAAATCCGCCTCGTAGTCTGCCCTGAAGTGCTCGGCAACAATCGCAAGACCAGCAACCTGGTGCAGATGCTGGCCCTTGCCCGGTATGACCATATCCTGATCAATGACAGCGACATATACGTCACGCCCGACTACCTGCGCCGCGTGATGGCGCCTTTTGCCAGGCCGCAGGTCGGGATGGTCACCTGCCCTTATCGCGGCATTGCCGCCGGTACGCTGGGGTCAAAGCTGGAATCCCTCGGCATCAGTACGGATTTTATTGCCGGCGTTCTGGTGGCGCGGCAGATCGAAGGGGGCATTCACTTTGCCCTGGGCTCCACGCTGGCCATGTCGCGCACCGCGCTGGATGCGATCGGCGGTTTGCGCCCCCTTGTTGACTATCTGGCGGACGACTTTGAGCTTGGCTATCGCATCGCCAGGGCCGGTTATGAAGTGGTGCTCGCCGATATTGTGGTGGAAACCCATCTGCCCGCTTACAGCTTCCGCGGATTTTTTGAGCACCAGATGCGCTGGGCGCGCAGCACCCGCGACTCCCGCCGCCTGGGATACGTCGGATTGCTTCTCACCTTCGGCCTGCCCTGGGCGATTATCTCCGTCTTGCTGGCGCCTTTGAGTTGGTGGTCATGGTGCGCTTTGGCCGGCGCCGCTGTCCTTCGTGCGGCGGTCGCATTGAAAGTGGGGATCGGCGTGGTGCATGACCGCGCTGTATGGCGTCATCTTTGGCTGGTGCCGCTGCGCGATCTTGTGGCCTTCTGGGTTTGGTTTGCCAGTTTTGCTGACAACCGGGTCCGCTGGCGCGGCGACGTTTTCCTGCTCAAGGATGGCAAGATCCGTCCGGTCCATCCCCGCGGGCCGGAGCTGATCAGCGGGGCCAAGCCTGATCAGGACAAGGTTTCGGTCCATTCGTAAGCACCACCTTCCCACCCCGCTTCGCCAGCACACAAGCTCCCTCGTTGGCGACATAGTCCGGAAGCCTGTCTTTCTGCGGGCATTGATTGCTCGACTCCTTGGCGGGTTTGGCTTTTGCATCGGTCAGGAGAAAGACCGTTTGCCCGCCGTGCCACAGCTTCTCAAAAGACGCATCATCGTCAAAGATCTTTGGCGCATCGGGGAAAGTGGAACCGTACCAGATATTGTTGCAGCGTCCATTGAGAATGCGGACCTGGCGGTGCGTGTAGAAATTCACGCTGGAAGCCGCTTCGTAATCGCCATTGTCTTCGATCACCGCGCCCGGCTTCCAATTGCGCTCGATGGCGTCAGCCAGCGTCCTGGAACTCAGCACAGGAGAGAAGATCACCAGCCCCTGATGGGCTTCATGCAGCAAGATCACCGTCATTGCCGCCAGTACCAGGTTTGCGGCAAAGGTGCGATTGGAGCGGCGCAGCAGCCAGTTCAGAACTGTGCCCAGCGCGAAAGCAATGCCTGTCACCAGCAGCGGGACTTTGAAGGCGCCCATGGCCTGCGGCGTGAGGTCAAGGAAGTGGCCGAAAGAGAGGGCATAGTCCTGCGGATTCTGCTTGAGCAGCTCGGCGATATCGTAGTTCGGCGGCGGAGCTTGTGCCTGCCAGGCCAGCGTGACGCAGGCGATGCACGCAGCCATCCCCACAAACACCAGCGCCAGCGATGAAATCCTGCCGCTGCTGCGCTCCTTGCTATCCAGAGGAGAAGCAGCTTCTCGCGCCAGCCATCCGCCCAGCAGCAGCGCCACGCCCGGCAGCCCCGGCAATACGTAATACTCCTGGCGGCTGGAGAAGCTGAAGAAAAGCAGGATCAAGAGCGGCCACAAGGCAAACACCAGCGTGCTGCGCTGTTGCTGGCTCAGGCCATCGCGGAAAGCTGCCAATTTCGCCGGCGCCTGGCGCAGCGCCTGAACAATGAAAGCCGTCCAGGGCATCAGCCAGACCAGCATCAGGCCCCAGAACAGCCATATCGGCACTGTGTCATAGTCGGCGGGATAGCGCTTGTTCAGGTAGCGCAGGAAATGCTCATTCACAAAGTAGAACCAGAAAAAACCTTTGGCCTGACCTTGCGCGGGATTGCGAAAGCCGGCCAGCAAATGCCATGGCGCGGCGATTACAAGAAAAACCAGAAAGCTCGAAAACAAACGAAGCCGCAGCAGGTGGCGCAGGTTTCTCGTGAGCAGCAGATAAAAAAAGATAGTCCCAATGGGGAAAACCAGGCCGATCAGGCCTTTGGTCAGGACGTTGAGCGCCATGGTCGCGGCAATCCCCCAGCACAGCCGGCGTGACGGCTCGCGTCCCGCTTCGGCTTGCTCCAGTGTGCTCAGAAAAAAATCAAAGCCCAGGGCCAGCCAGAGCGCTACCAGCATTTCCGGTATGAGAAAGCGCGTGTAGATAAAAGGTCCAAAGCCGGTGGCCAGCGCCAGCGCTGCGTACAAGCCTCCTTCATCGCCATAAAATCTGCGGCCCATGCGATACACCACCAGCAATAGGGCCAGCATCCCCAGCGCAATGGGCAGCCGCGTAGACCAGTCATGCACGCCAAACAGTTTGTAACTCGCCGCCACCAGCCAGTACATGAGCGGCGCTTTTTCGAGATAGCGGAAACCGTTGTTGATCCGCAGCGTCACCCAGTCATGGTGCTCCACCATCTCGCGCGCGGCCTCTGCGTGCACCGTGTCCGCGTCGTCCATCAAAGGCGGTTGAAAGAGACTGCCGATGTAGACCACCGCCCAGACCAGCACGATCAGAAAAATGAAGAGCCTATGTCTTGCAGATTGCGGCGAAGCCTGGAGCTCAAGCGGGCTGGATAGAGTTTGTGGTGGCATGAATCAATTGATTATATGCGGGCAAATGGCCGGACTATAATTGCGCGTTGTGAACCCCGCGGGGAAACCATCCATGAATTCCGGCAGATATGAGCAGAAAGATTTTTCCCGCGCCCAAGCTGATGCTCTTGCTGCGGATCTGCGCGCCTCTATTACCGGCGAGGTCCGCTTTGACGAGGGCACGCGCGCTCTCTATGCGGTCGACGGCTCCAACTATCGCCAGGTGCCCATCGGCGTCGTCATCCCAAAAACCATTGATGAAGTCGTTCAAACTGTGGCGTTGGCGCGCAAGCACGGTGCTCCGTTGCTGCCGCGCGGCGGCGGTACCAGCCTGGCCGGACAGAGCTGCAACGTCGCGGTGATCGTTGATTTCTCCAAATACCTGAACCAGATTCTTGAGATCAATACGCAGGAAAAATACGCCTGGGTGCAGCCCGGATGCGTGCTGGACAAGTTGCGCAACCACGCCAACGAACATGACCTTACCTTCGGTCCTGATCCTTCCACACATGAATACTGCAACCTGGGCGGCATGATCGGCAACAATTCCTGCGGTGTGCATTCCATGATGGCCGGCCGCACCGTGGACAACGTGCTGGAACTCGACGTCCTTACCTATGACGGCGAACGCATGCGCGTGGGCCCGACTTCTGACTCAGAGATGGAGCAGATGATCCGCGAAGGCGGACGTCGTGGAGAGATTTACTCCCGCCTCCGCACGCTGCGCGATCAATACGCCGCGCTCATCCGCAGCCGTTATCCAAACATTCCCCGCCGCGTCTCCGGCTACAGCCTGGACGAACTTCTTTCCGAGCATGGCTGCAACGTTGCCCGTGCGCTGGTTGGAGCTGAAGGCACGTGCGTGATCATTCTCGGCGCCAAGGTCCGCCTGGTTGACTGGCCGAAGAAGCGCACAACGCTGGTGCTCGGCTACAAAGACGTTTACGCCGCCGCCGACAACGTGCCTGAAGTCTGCAAAGCGCAGCCCATCGGACTGGAAGGCATGGACGACGTTCTCATTGAGAACATGAAGAAGAAGGGCCTTTACCCCAAAAGCATCGCCATGCTGCCCGAAGGCCGAGGCTGGCTGCTGTGCGAGTTCGGAGGCGAGACCAAGGAAGAATCGAACGCCAAAGCGCGTGCGCTCATGGAGAAGCTGTGCCGGCAGCCCGATCCGCCCAACATGAAGCTCTTCCTGGACGAGCAGGAAACGCAGATGGTGTGGAAGGCGCGCGAGTCGGGGCTGGGCGCCACGTCTCAGGTGCCTGGCGAGCCTGAAGCCTGGGAGGGCTGGGAAGACGCAGCTGTCGCTCCGGAAAAACTAGGCGAATATTTGCGCGGCTTGCACCGCCTGCTGGCGAAGTATGGCTACCGCTGCGCGCTCTACGGGCATTTTGGCCAGGCCTGTGTGCACATGCGGATCAACTTCGATCTGCTGACCGAAGCAGGCATTAAGACCTTCCGCGCCTTCGTGGAAGAGGCAGCGGACTTCGTGGTCCAACTGGGCGGCTCGCTTTCCGGAGAGCATGGCGATGGCCAGGCGCGCGGCGAACTTCTCGGCAAAATGTTTGGCCTGGAGTTGATGGAGGCCTTTCGCGAGTTCAAGCGCATTTGGGACCCCGATTGGAAGATGAATCCGGGCAAGAAGATTGACGCCAATCCTCTGGATGAAAACTTGCGTCTGGGCGCGGCCTATCGTCCTTCCCCGGTCAAAACCTATTTTTCATTTCCTGAAGAGCGCGGACATTTCCCGGAAACGACGCTGCGCTGCGTCGGCGTAAGCAAATGCCGCAAGGACGATGGCGGGACCATGTGCCCCAGCTACATGGTCACGAAAGAAGAGAAGCACTCCACCCGCGGCCGCGCGCGATTGCTGTTTGAAATGCTGCGAGGCGAACCGCTCGAAGGCGGATGGAAAAGTGACTACGTAAAAGAAGCGCTGGACCTGTGCCTGGCCTGCAAGGCATGCAAGAGCGAGTGCCCGGTCAACGTGGACATGGCTACCTACAAAGCTGAGTTTCTGGCTCACTATTATGAGGGTCGCTCACGCCCGCGTTCCGCTTACGCCATGGGATTGATTGAGCGCTGGGCGCGTCTGGCGCGCCTGGCGCCGCGGCTTGTGAATCTTCTTGGCCGTACGTCCGGGACTTCACACCTGATGAAGTGGGTCGGCGGCATTTCTCAGAAGCGCAGTGTTCCGGTGTTTGCCACAGAGACGTTCACGATGTGGTTCGGCCGCCGTGAAGTCCGCAATCAAAGCCGTCCGCAGGTCGTTCTCTGGCCGGACACGTTCAGCAATCATTTCCATCCCAATATTGCTAAGGCCGCCGTCGAAGTGCTGGAACACGCCGGATACCAGGTCATGATTCCCGAAGCGCCACTCTGTTGCGGGCGCCCGCTCTATGACTTCGGCATGCTGGACCGGGCCAAGGCAGCGCTGGAACAGACTTTGGCCGCCCTGCGCCGTCATGTTGAAGAGGGCAGGCCCATCATCGGCCTGGAGCCAAGCTGTGTCTCCGTGTTTCGCGACGAGATGACCAACCTGCTCGGCAACAACGTTGAAGCCCAAAGGCTCCGCAGCCAGACCTTTCTGCTCAGCGAATTCCTGGTCAATCAGGCGGGCTATCGTCCGCCCCAGCTCAGGCGCAAGGCGCTGGTGCATGGCCACTGCCATCACAAGTCGGTTCTCAAGTTTGATGCCGAGTTCGAATTGCTGAAGCGTACGGGGCTCGACTTTCAGCTGCTCGATTCCGGCTGCTGCGGCATGGCCGGCTCCTTCGGTTTCGAGGCGGACAAGTATGATGTCTCGGTAAGAATTGGGGAGCGCGTGTTGCTCCCTGCCGTGCGCAATGCCGCCCCTGACACACTCATCATCACGGATGGTTTCAGCTGTTACCAGCAGATTGAAGGTCTAACCGGCCGTCAGGCGTTGCACATTGCCGAAGTATTGCAGATGGCGATTCACGAAGCCCAAAAACCAACGGCGGCGGAAAGTTCTTTAACGCAGATTTCCGCGGACGTGCGGGGATCAGCTCGCCATCTGTAGCTCGGCTTGCGGCGCCAGCGCGGACACGCTGATCTGAAGTCTCTCGCCTAGCTCGAGAAAGCGCTCTCTCCACTTGCGTGAAGTGGGGTCCTGTTGGGTGGCGATCGACGGGAACTCCTGTTTCAGGATGTCATAGTAGATATTTTGCGCGAGCCAGTAATCTACGGGAAAGGGCATCAAGGGAAATATCGCGGTAAGGATGTTGGCCCTTTCCAGCAGCCCGGGCTCGCGCGGCCTTTCTTGCAGGCGGCGCAAGAGCCGGGCCAGGCTTTTGCCGGCCGCAAATCCAACTCCAGCTGCGTCCACTGGCACGCCCTCATGCTTCACCAGCTCCATCAGCATCGCGATGCGGACGAAATCCACTGGATCGTTCTCCAACGTGCGTTTGAGGTCGCTGTTCAGGACAAATTCGGCGGTGAAGCGGAGAACATCCGGGACGGGCTGGCCCATCTCTCTCAGGAACCGCAGCAGCGATCCGTGCTTTTCGTAAATCTTATGGTAGCTGGCCTCAGCATCCTGAAGCGTGCGGGAAAGAACAATGCCCAGGATGCGCGCCTGCTCGTCCTTGAACAGGGATTTCAGGGAATACTGCATCTCGCCGAAGAAGTCGTCGAGCAGGCGCAGGGCCTCCGCAAAGTCGCCGCTCAAAAACTCTGCCATGCTTTCTGCCATCAGGCGGGTGTGATCTTCCTGGCGGCTGATCTCACGTACGCCGGCGTGCGTCACCTGATCGCCCAGATAGACGGCCGCAAAACCAAGGTCGCGCGATTCGAGCGTAATGCGGGAGGTGACGCGGGCCCGTCCCAGGACGAGCCTGGCCGCGCCCGATTCGGCATGACGATCATCGATCGACTGGACGGAATAACAGTACTGCGGGACGACGTGGCCGCCATCAAACATGGAGCTGATGGCAAAATGCGCTCCCACTTTACAGAGGTCAATGAATGCCGGCCTTACCAGCTGGTTGTAAATGGAGGCGCCATCGCCGAACCCGGGCAGGTTGCTCTTTGCGATGGCCAGTTGCTCAAGGAACTCCTGCTCCAGATCCAGATTGCCGGCCTCCTGCGCCAGCTGGATTACGCGGCCGGCGTACTGCATGATCTGCACGGTTTCAATTCCGCTCAGCTCGTCAAAGAACCAGCCGCAGCTGGTGTACATCAGCATGGCATGGCGCTCCATTTCCAGCAGCTTGAGCGCGGCCGTGGTTTCTTCCGGCAGGAGCTCCCGCCGGGAGTGTTTTTCGAAAAACCGCCAGAGCGATTCCGGAGAGCGGTCAAGAATCACGTCAATATAGGCATCGCGTGCCGCCCAGGGATCGTTCAGCAGCGCCGCAGCCTCGCTTTCAAAAAGAGCGGCCGTGCGGTCCCGCAGGGTGTCCAGCGCGCCACGCAACGGGCCGCGCCACGCCTGGTTCCAGCCAGGATGGCCGGAGTTACAGCCGCAATCGCTGCGCCAGCGCTCTACACCGTGTGCGCAGCTCCAGGAAGTGTTCTCGATGATCTGTACTTCGTGCGTGGGAGGAAATTTTTCCAGGAACTCGCCGTAGTTCGTAAGCCGGACCGTCGCATCGTGCTCAATGCGATCCAGCGCGAAGGCCAGCGCCATATCGCCATGTTTGTGATGGTGGCCGTAGGTTTCGCCGTCGGTGGCGATGTGCATCAGTTGAGTCGAGTCCCGCCGGTCCGAGAAGCCGCTCTTCAGCCGCGAAGCAAATTCTTCCCCGCTATTCAGGAGCTGCTCAAAAGCGACGGCGCGGGAAATTGGGCCGTCATAAAAGAAGAGGCTGATGGTTTTGCCGGATGGAAGTTTGGCCAGATACGCGCGCGTGGGATCAATCCGCCCTCCGCTCACATCTTTCCAGCTGCGTCCGCCAAGCAGGCGCACTCTGCCGGCCTGATGTGGTGCAAGGACCGTGAATCGAATGCCCTGAGTTGCCAGGGTCTCCAGCGTTGGCACATCGACGGCGGTTTCCGGCAGCCACATGCCTTCCGGCGCTCGTCCAAAGCGATGCTCAAAATCGCGAATGCCCCAGATCGTCTGCGTAACCTGATCGCGGGAGTTGGCCAGCGGCAGGATCATGTGGTTATACGCCTGGGCCAGCGCTGAGCCGTGTCGGGAGAAACGTTTCCGGCTTTCCCGGTCGGAGGCGAGAATGCATTCGTAAATCTGGGGAGAATTATCTTCCATCCAGGAGAGCAGGGTGGGACCGAAGTTAAAGCTGATGCGCCCGTAATTATTGACGATCTGGCGAATGTAGCCCCGGCCGTCAAGAATGCGGGAAGCGCCGTTGGGCGCATAGCACTCCGCCGTGATGCGCTCATTCCAGTCGTGATAAGGATAGGCCGAATCCTGGCGTTCCACCGCCTCCAGCCAGGGGTTTTCCCGCGGCGGTTGATAGAAGTGAGCGTGGATGCAGATGTAGCGTTCCATCAAAAGAAGGCTGCAGCCATGCCGCAGCTAGAAAAACGCGTCATGCAGACACTTGGATGTGAATCGGGCCGCCTGTGGTGTCCGCCCAGGCCGGCGAAATAGAAAATCGGGCAACACCCCTACTCCAGGGTACATCTCCAGAGCAGCACGTCCCCGCCCGGATCGCCCCCTTAAACCGGACCAGCAAGATGTGCCCGGAGGCCCAGTATGCTCAAAGCCCTTCGTCCTTTTTCCCCTCTTTGCTTGTTTTTGACTTCCTTCATCAGCTTCACCAGCCAGGCCCAACCCCCAGCCCAGGTGAACATGCCTCTCACATTTGAAGCCAATCGCGGTCAAACCGACCCCCAGGTCAAGTACCTTGCACGCAGCCGTGAAGGCACGTTGTTCTTCACCAGCCAGGGCGTGATCGTTGCTGTGCCGCGCGTGGGCAGCTTTCAGTTGTTGTTCCATAACACTTCAACCGTGCCCGGAATAACTGCGGAGCGGCAGTTACTGGCGCGAACCAACTACTTGAATGAAGACCCGAAAAAGTCCATTACCGGAGTAGAAAACTACGCTTCTGTGCGTTACACCGAAGTCTATTCCGGAATCGATGTCCGCTTTTACGGGCAAGACCAGCACCTGGAGCACGACTTTGTGCTGGCGCCGAGGGCCGATCCGAAGCGCATTGTTCTGAGCGTTGTGGGAATCGATCATCTGGCCGTCACGCAATCCGGCGACGCCGAGTTGACTCTGGGAACCGGTAGACTCCGTGAATCAGCGCCGCGAGCATGGCAGGTGGTGAACGGGCAGCGCAGGACAGTTGCTGCCAAA
This sequence comes from Terriglobia bacterium, assembly GCA_041488515.1. GTDB lineage: Bacteria > Acidobacteriota > Terriglobia > Terriglobales > Acidobacteriaceae > Angelobacter. The sequence goes on from JBGPPK010000014.1 coordinate 22,854, forward strand.
TGGAGATTGCTGGGGCAGAACCGCCTTGGCATCTCGCTGGGCAACTATGATCGCAGCTGGCCGGTCACTGTCGATCCGGTTCTGGTTTACTCCACCCATTTTGGGGGTACCACGGGAAAGAACATTACCCAGGAGATCACGTTTGCGGCAGACACAGCGATTGTGGCGGTAGCGCTCGATCCCAAGGGCAACATCTACGTTGCCGGCGGCACCAGCGCCGTGGATTTCCCCACGACCGCCGGAGCGTTCAATCGTACTCCGAACCAACTATCAACCTTCCACGATGACACGCTGACCGCGAGCGGATTTGTCGCCAAATTCGATCCCACGGGCAGGATCCTGATTTACTCCACTTTCCTGCATGCCGGCATCGGACATATCGCCGTAGATTCGTTGGGGCATGTCTATGCCGTGGCGAGCGGAGCGGAGCATTTTAACGGACCGAGCTTTGGCCTCGATTTCGGCATATTCATCGACAAGCTGAGCATGGATGGGTCCCACCTTCTCTATCACTTGACCTTTGCCGACACTGTGTCCGGCTTTCCCCCGGTCGATTGCCAGACCGCCGCCGGCAATTCCTCCCCCAGCGGCATTGCCGCGGATAACGCAGGCCATATCTGGATTGCCGGTACTACCTTCAATCCATGCCTGCCCACCACGGCAGGCGCTTTCCAGACCAAGATGCCCAACACGAACGAAGCCGGGTTTGTGCTGAAGCTGGATTCCAGCAAAAGCGGTTCCGCTTCGATCCTCTACAGCACATATCTTGGCGGGAGCTCCTTCGACAAGATTGACGCGCTCACAGTGGACAGCTCCGGAAACGCCTATATCGCCGGCACTACGACTTCCAGCAACTTCCCCCACGGAACTTCGTTCGGCGCCGCAACTGCCGGAGACGGAGGCTCTACAGGTTTCATCAGCAAACTGAACGCGAGCGGCTCGGCCCTGGTTTTTTCCGCGCTGATGCACGGTGTCGAGCAGTTCGGCGGCGACAGGCCCCCGCTAAACCAAAGTATTTTTCTTGATAGGTTACGCAATGTTTACCTCGCAGGCACGACGTCCTCCGCGGGATTCCCGACCACTCCCAATGCTTTCCGGCGTACGCTCGCCGGTTTAAGAGACGGCTTTGTGGCCAAGTTCAATGCCGCCGGCAACGCTCTGCTTTTTTCCACATTGCTCGGCGGAAACAGCGCTGACTTCATCGCGGGAATAGGAGTGAACAATGCCGGCATGCCTTTCGTGACCGGCTTCACTCGCTCCACTAATTTTCCAGTTACCGCAAATGCATTCCGGAAGTCTTTTCCGGCGGGGGCGCGAGCTGTCTCGTTCGTTACTGCATTCAACCCTGATGGCCGGTCTCTCTTTTACTCAACCCTGCTTGGTGGAAGCACAGAGACAAACGCTTTGGCGATCTTCGTGGATCCTGCCTGGAATGCCTTTGTTGGCGGTAATACGTTTGATCACGACTACCCGGTCACAGGCAATGCCTTCCAGCCCGGACTAAAAGGGAATTCGGGAGGCTTCCTGGCCAAGATCGTGATTGCAGGAGATCTTCGGGTGACTCTGACGGAAAACGTGACTTCAGTGGCGCGGAACGGCTCTGTGACTTTTTTCGCACAGGTAAAAAACCTGGGGCCGGACGGCAGCGACAACGCTGTGTTTACCGATTCCATTCCCAGCGGCTTCAGCTTCGAGGGAATCTTCACAAATTCCGCGACGTTCTGCGCCCGTCCCGCCGTGGGCGCGACCTCCGGCCAAGTGACCTGCACGAAAACACGTCTCGAAGCGGGGCAAAGCTTTTGGGTGAATGTCTATTTGAGAGCCGTTGCTGCCTCGGGAAGCAATTTGACCAACAAGGTGACAGCGTCGGCAAAGACACAGGACGTCAAACCAGCCAACAATTCCGCTTCCGCTGGCGTGCATGTGAAGTAGCGAGGCCGCGAATGGAGTGAGAGAGCGATGGATTTTTTTGCAAAAAAATTCGATCAGCGTATAAAATCAGCGCACCGAAGTGCCGCAGCTGACGTTACACACAATTTTTTTTCAATTTCATCCACCAACAGTGGCTGAATTCGCCGCACTTGTTTATAATCATCCGTTTTCGTCAATGACCTCGGTCACATTCGTCAATGACCAGGGTCACAGACGAATTCCTGGGGGACTGCCGGATCGCGTCGCAGTGAGGCAGCGCGACGGTTTTCTCAGGAAGAATTTTTATCAATGGCACAGATCTTTCACCGTAGTGCAAATACTCTGGCTCGCGCCAGCATTCTCGGCGTAGTACTTCTGCTTTCGGCGGTAGGCGCGGCGCTCATGGAGTTCCAGCGCTCGCCCTACGTTACCGCGCAGCATATCGCACCGGAGCAGCCGGTCCCTTTCAGCCATCAACATCATGCCGCCGGCCTGGGCCTGGATTGCCGCTACTGTCACACCTCGGTCGAGGAATCAAGCTTTGCCGGCATGCCTCCCACCAAGACCTGCATGAACTGCCACGCGCAGCTCTGGACCAACGCGCCAATGCTTGCGCCCGTCCGCTTCAGCTTTTCCAGCGGCCAGTCATTGCAGTGGACGCGAGTGCACGATCTGCCGGATTTTGTTTACTTTAACCACAGCATCCACGTGGCCAAGGGCGTTGGCTGTTACAGCTGTCATGGCCAGGTAGACGCGATGCCGCTGATGTATGAGGAAAATACCCTGCAGATGGAGTGGTGCCTCAACTGCCATCGCGAGCCGGAAAAATTCCTCCGTCCGAAGGAGCAGGTGTTCAACATGCAGTACCAGCAGCCGAGCAGCGAGCACGAGGTTGAAGTGGACGGGAAAGCCTATACCAGCCAGTTTGAGCTTGGGAAAGCATTGCGGCAAAAATATCACCTGCGTACGACGCAGGACATAACCAGTTGCTCCACCTGCCACCGATAGGGTGGAAACAATATGGAAACGAATGTCTAACAAAAGCGATTCAAATCCCAACCTGATTTCCGCGAGCGAGATCAAGCCGGCCAGCCTGGAACTGGAAGCCGTGCGCAAGAAACTTGCGGAAGCCAAAGGGCCAAAGTACTGGCGTACTTTGGAAGAACTCTCGGAGCAAAAGGCGTTTGGCGAGCTGCTGGAGCGTGAGTTTCCGCGTCAGGCCTCCGAGTGGGTCGACCCGGTGTCGCGGCGCAGCTTTCTAAAGCTGGCGGGCGCATCCATGGCGCTGGCGGGACTGGCCGGCTGCACGCGGCAGCCTCTGGAGCAGATCCTGCCCTACGTTCGCCAGCCTGAGCACTTCATTCCCGGACGCCCGATTTTCTACGCCACGGCCATGCCGTTTCACGGCCACGCCTTGCCTCTGTTGGTGGAAACGCACGAGTTTCGTCCGACCAAGATCGAAGGCAATCCCCAGCACGCGGCCAGCATGGGCGCAACGGACCTGTTCGCGCAGGCTTCGATTCTCAATCTTTACGACCCTGACCGCTCCACCACGCTGACCCACATGGGCGAGCTGAAGACCTGGGGCGATTTTTCTCTGGCGATACACGCCGAAGTCTTGGCGCGCAAGGCTCTCGGGGGCGCAGGGCTGCGCTTCCTGACCGGCGCGGTCAGTTCGCCGACGCTTGGCGCGCAGATGAAAGCGGTGCAGCAGCTCTTCCCGCAATCGAAATGGCATCGCTGGGACCCGGTCAACCGTGACAGCGCGCGTGCCGGCTCTAAGATGGCGCTGGGCGGGTACTACGATCCCATTTACAAGTTTGAATCGGCTGCGGTTGTGGTTTCGCTTGATGCCGACTTCCTTTCCGGTTCGTGGTTCCCGGGTTTTGTGAGTTATGCCCGCGACTTCATGCGCGGCCGCAAGCTGGACAAGGGCGAGGAGATGAACCGGCTTTACGTGGCGGAAAGTTCGCCCACCACGACCGGAGCGAAAGCGGACCATCGCCTGGTGCTGCGCCCATCTGAAGTCGAAAACATCGCGCGTGCGCTGGCGGCTAAGGTTGGCGTGGCTGCAACGGCAGGCCGTCTCAATGGAGACCAGCAGAAATGGATTGACGCAGCTGCCGCCGACCTGATGGAGCATAAAGGCAAGTGCCTGGTTGTGCCGGGTGAATTCCAGTCACCCGCGGTGCAGGCGCTGGCGCATGCCATTAACGGCGCGCTGGGAAACATTGGCCAGACCGTTACCTACATCGATCCGGTTGAAGTGGATGCCGTGGAGCATGGCCAGTCCATCCGCGAACTGGTTGCCGATATGAACGCCGGTAAGGTGGAGACGCTGGTGATCATCGGCGGCAACCCGGTGTATAACGCGCCGGTCGATCTGGAATTTGCGAAAGCGCTGGAGAAGGTCAAGCTGTGCATCCAGTTGGCTATCTACAAGAATGAAACCACGGACTACATGCACTGGCATGTTCCCGAGACCCACTATCTGGAAGCATGGAGCGACGCCCGCTCGTATGACGGCACGGCGACGATCATCCAGCCTATGATCATGCCGCTATATGACGGCCGGAGCGCGCATGAACTGCTGGCCCTTTTCACTGACCAGGCGGGCACGTCTTCGCATGACGTGGTGCAGACCTACTGGAAGTCGCAGCACCCGACGGTCGATTTTGAGATGTGGTGGCGGACTTCGGTGCACGATGGTTTCGTGAAGGGCAGTGCGTCTCCCGCGCGGCAGGTCACACCCAGGGTCGCAGCTTTGCCGCCGGCGGCTGTTTCCGATCCCAATGCAATTGAAGTGTCCTTCCGCCCGGACCCCACCATCTACGATGGCAGCTTCATCAACAATGCCTGGCTGCAGGAGACGCCCAAGCCGCTGAGCCGCAACACATGGGACAACGTGGCTATGATCAGTCCCGCCATGGCGCAGGCCTGGAAGCTGAATCGGTTGGGCGACGATAACGACCATCAGTCGGACGCGCAGCGCATTCTTGAAGTTGAGTTCCAGGGCAGGAGAGTAGAAGTCCCGTACTGGCCGCAGCCCGGCCATCCCGACAACGCGGTCACGCTTTTTCTTGGTTACGACCAGAAGAAGGCCGGGCGCGTGGGCACTGGGACCGGTTACGACGCATACAAGGTGCGTCCAAGTGGGGCGCAGTACACCGGCGCCGGAGCAAAAATCACCGTTACCAACCGGTATTGGAGCCTTGCCGTGACGCAAGGCCACTTCACCATGGACGATCGCGAGCCGGTGAAGGTGGCGACCCTGGAAGAGTTCCTCAAGAACAAAAGCTTCGCTCACGAACATACAGAAGAAGAGCCGCAGGACAAGCCGGGAAAGCCGGAGTCCTTGTATCCGGATTATCGCGACAAAGATTGGTACAAGCAGTATGCCTGGGGCATGTCCATCGATTTGAATTCGTGCGTGGGCTGCCAGGCGTGCGCGGTGGCCTGCCAATCGGAGAACAACATCGCCGTGGTTGGAAAAGAGCAGGTGCAGCGCGGCCGTGAGATGCAGTGGATCCGCATTGACACTTACTATGAAGGCCAGGACGCGGCAAATCCCAGCGTCTACTTCCAGCCCGTTCCGTGCATGCAATGTGAGAACGCGCCGTGCGAGCCCGTCTGCCCGGTTGGCGCGACGGTACACAGTACCGAAGGCCTGAACGACATGGTCTATAACCGCTGCGTGGGCACGCGGTATTGCTCCAACAACTGTCCCTACAAAGTCCGGCGTTTTAATTTCTTCCTGTTCTCTGACTTTGACACGCCAAGCCTGAAGCTGGGCCGCAATCCCGATGTGAGCGTGCGCAGCCGCGGCGTGATGGAGAAATGCACGTACTGCGTGCAGCGCATTACGGCAGCGCGCATCGCTTCGGAAAAAGAAGAGCGGGGGATCAAGGACGGCGAAATCAAGACCGCCTGCCAGCAGGTCTGCCCCACCGAGGCGATTGTTTTCGGCGACATCAACAATAAGAGCAGCGCCGTAGCCAGGATCAAAAGCGGTCCGCGCAATTATCAGCTTCTGGCGGAATTGAATACGCGCCCGCGCACCACGTATGTGGCCGCGGTGCGAAACCCCAACCCCAAACTAGCGTCTGGCACGGAGAAGGCATAAGAGATGGCTGCACCAGACATACTGCCGCCTAAAGGTGTAAGGCCGCCGATCATCGGGCCGGGCCAGACCTTCGGCACTATCACGGACCGCATTGCCGGGATTGTGCTCACCAAGCACACGCCCGTGTTCTGGATCATGATCGTTGCCGTGGCCGCGGCGATTTTCGGCATGCTGCAAACCGCTGTTGCCTACCTGCTGGCGAAAGGCACCGGCATATGGGGCATCAACATCCCCGTGGGGTGGGGCTTTGCCATCGTGAACTTTGTGTGGTGGATCGGCATCGGCCATGCAGGCACGCTGATCTCCGCAATTCTGTTGCTGTTCAAGCAGACGTGGCGCACCTCGATCAACCGTTTTGCCGAGGCGATGACGATTTTCGCCGTCATGCAGGCCGGCCTTTTCCCCCTGATCCACACCGGACGTCCCTGGCTGGCAGCGTACTGGCTGTTCCCGATTCCCAACACTATGGGCGTCTGGCCGCAGTTCCGCAGCCCGTTGATCTGGGACGTGTTCGCGGTTTCGACGTATTTCACTGTCTCGTTCCTCTTCTGGGGCATCGGGCTGATTCCTGACTTTGCTACCTTGCGCGACTCCGCCAAGACGCTGGTGGTCCGCCGCATCTATGGCATGCTGGCCATGGGCTGGCGTGGTTCGGCGCGGCACTGGAACCGCTATGAAACAGCCTACATGCTTCTGGCCGGCCTGGCCACGCCGCTGGTGTTGTCGGTGCATAGCGTCGTCAGTCTCGATTTTGCCGTGTCCGTGGTGCCCGGCTGGCACACCACGTTCTTTCCGCCGTACTTTGTGGCGGGCGCAATCTACTCCGGCTTCGCCATGGTGCTGATGCTGGCGATTCCGTTCCGCTATCTCTACGGCATGCAGGACTTCATTACCTTGCGCCATCTGCAAAACTCGGCCAAAGTCATGCTGGCCACGGGCATGATCGTGGCCTACGCCTACGGACTTGAGATGTTCCTGGGCTGGTACAGCCAGGACAAGTACGAGCTGGCCATGGTGCACAACAGGCTCCATGGGCCGTATTCGTTCTATTACTACATGCTCATCCTGTGCAACATTTTGATTCCGCAGTCGCTCTGGCTCAACAGTGTGCGCTCCACGCCGTGGAAACTCTTCCTGGTTGCGGTGGTGGTGAATACCGGCATGTGGCTGGAGCGCTTCGTGATCGTGGTGATGAGTTTGCAGCGCGACTTCATCCCCAGTTCCTGGGGCATGTACTGGTTTACCAAGTGGGACGTAATGATTTTCGTCGGCACCATGGGTTTCTTTACCCTGCTCTTCTTTATATTCATCCGGCTTATGCCGGCCATCTCCATCTTTGAAATGCGGACTCTCATTCCGCAGGCGAAGGTGAAAGAATGACAGCTGGACCTATTTACGGACTGATGGCGGAATTTGAGACGCCCACGGAGTTGGTCGAAGCGGCCAAGGGCGCCTATGCTGCCGGCTATCGCAAAATGGATACCTACACGCCGTATCCGCTGGAGGAAGCGGCGGAGGCCATCGGCGCGCACCACAATCGCGTTTCTCTGATTGTGTTGATCGGCGCCATGCTCGGGATGATTGGCGGGTATTCGCTGGAGTACTGGGTTTCCGTGATCAACTATCCTCTCAATGTGGGCGGCAAGCCGTTTCATTCCTGGCCCGCATTTATTCCAGTCACGTTTGAGTGCGCAGTCCTGGGAGCCTCGCTCGCCGCGGTATTTGGCATGCTTGCGTTGAACGGCCTGCCCCAGCCCTACCATCCGGTATTTAATGCGCCCAATTTCGTGCGCGCCAGCCGCGACCGGTTTTTTCTGTGCATTGAATCGCAGGACCCCAGGTTTAGCCCGTCCGATACCAGGAAGCTGCTGGAGAGCTTTAAGCCGGAAGAGATCACGGAGGTGCCGTATTAACCGTCCGGCACAAATCCGCGTGGCGTGGCTGCTGTTTGCGGCGGCAGGCATCGCAGTTCTCGGCGGCTGCCGTCAAGACATGCAGAACCAGCCCAAATTCATTCCCTTGCGCTCCAGCGAGTTCTATTCCGACCGCAGATCGGCGCGCTATCCGGTTCCCGGGACCGTCCCCCGTCTGGAAGATGCGACCGCCGACCAGGCGCAGCTTGATCCCAACAGCTACTACCTCACGGGCAAGCACGGTAATGTTTATGGCAACGAGCTTCCCTTTGACGCCAATACGCCTGACAAGTTGAAGGACGTGCTGGCGCGGGGCCAGGAGCGCTACAACATCTATTGCACTCCCTGCCATTCGCTGGTAGGTGACGGGAACGGCATGATTGTGCAGCGCGGCTTCAAGCGCCCGCCCTCCTACCACGTACAGCGGCTCAGGAACGCGCCCTTGGGTTACTTCTATGACGTGATCAGCAATGGCTATGGCAGCATGCCGGACTACGGATCTCAGGTACAGCCGGCTGACCGGTGGAAGATCGCTGCATACATTCGCGCGCTGCAGTTAAGCCAGAACGCGCAAGAAAGCGACGTTGCCAACCCTGCCGAATTAAGCAAGCCCGAGGAGACTGGAATCAGGACACCCGATACTTCGCTTCAGCCACCGCCGCCCTCGCCGCAGCCTGAGAAAGGTGTGAAGCGATGAGCCATACTGTCGTTCGCGTTACGCCTCAGGATTATGCGCCACCGGCGGTCATTGACCGCATGCGCTCACGCGCCCTGGTTGTGGGTGTTGTCTTCAGCGTGCTGGCCCTTGCCCTGACGCTAGGCTTTAATCGATGGGACTTGTTCCTGCGCTCCTGGCTGTTCTCGTTCATGTTCTGGCTGGGACTGACCACGGGTTCCCTGGCGTTGCTCATGCTGCAATACACCAGCGGCGGCAACTGGGGCAGGCTGGGACGCCGCATGTGGGAGGCGGCCGCCGGCAACTGGTGGCTCATGCTGCTGTTCTGGATTCCAATTGCAGTTGGAATGAAGACTTTGTTCACCTGGACCAAACCAGAGGTTGCCGCGACGCTCGGGGCAGACAAAGTCCATTACTATCTCAATACCCCGTTCTTCCTGGTGCGCGGGGTGATCTACTTTGCCGGCTGGGCAATCCTGTATACGCTTTTAAAGCGCTGGTCGGTCCGTGAAGAAGCGGGCACGACGACCCCGGCTCAGTTTGTCTTCATCCAGAATCTGAGCGGCTTTGGCATTGTGTTTTACGCCGCCAGCATCACATTTGCCTCCATCGACTGGACCATGTCACTCTATCCGCAATGGTGGTCCACGGTGTGGGGTATGCTGTTCATGGTGGGCCAGGTGCTCACGACCTTCTGCTTTACCATCTGGCTGTTCACGCGTCTTTCCGCGATTGAGCCGGTATCGCGCCTGTTCAAAGTTGACTACCTGCATGACTTCGGCAAGCTGATGTTTGCCTTCGTTGTGCTGTGGGCGTACCTCTCGTTCTCGCAGTGGCTCATCATCTGGTCGGGCAACATGCTCTCGGAGATCCGCTGGTACGTAATGCGCCTGCAAAATGGCTGGCAATACTTTGGGACGATGCTCATCTTCGTCCATTTCGTTTTCCCCTTCGCGCTGCTGCTCTCACGCAATACCAAACGCAGCACGCGGCGGGTGGTTGCCATTGCCTTGCTGGTGATGTTCATGCGCATGGTGGACCTCTTCTGGCTGACCGCGCCGAACTTTTATCCCGGCACCGGGGCCGGCTTGAACAATTTCCGCCTGGTAGATGCGGCCATGTATGTAATCTGCCCCATCGCCATGGGCGGTATCTGGCTGTTCTTCTTTTATCTGCGGCTGGGCAAGCGTTCGCTCATGCCGGTGAACGATCCCGGGTTCGTCGAGATGCTGGAAGCGAAACATGGATAAATTCGAATCTCAATCCGCCGGCGGGCACCTCAAGGAAGGGCACGAGGAGAGCGATCTCAGTATTCGCGGGATCGTATTGTTCGGCGTGTTTCTCGCGGTTGGCGGCGTGCTTGCGTTCGTGCTCATGATCGGCATGATTTGGTACCTGGAAAAAACAGAGCAGGATTCCCAGGCCAAGCTCACGCCCGTGGAACAGCAGCTGCAAAACGAGCGTGAGGCGCCGAAAGAAGGCGTGGGCAAGGAAGTCCCCACGAGCGAAGGCGAACTGAAGCCTGCGCCTGACTGGTTTGGGAGGGGCAAGATGGAAGACCATCTTGGTCAAACTTTCAAAGCGCCGCGCTTGCAATACGACGACGAGCACGACATGAGGACGTTCCGCAACTCGGAACAAAAATGGCTGGACAGCACGGGCAGGGCGCCCGATGGCAGCATCCACATCCCCATCAGCCGCGCCATGGATATTCTGGCGCAAAGCGGTCTGAAGCCGGTGAGCGGCCCGTTTCTGCCCGCGAACGTAGGAGCGCCCAGCGCTCAGTATCCAACGGGAGCCGCGGATGCCGGACAGGCGGCGCGCACTCCCGCGGGAGGAGTAAAGAAGTGAAGTGCAGTAGCAAAATTCGGAATGTGCTGGCCGTCATCCTGATGGCAGCCTGCGCGGCCGTCTCCGGATGGTCACAGGCCGCGCCCAAACTGCAGCCGGGCGATGCTGTGCCCAATCAGAAGCCATCCATTCTCGACCAGGTGGGACTTGATCAGCGCTTGGACCAGCAGGTCCCCCTGGACCTGGCCTTCAATGACGAAAGCGGCCAGGCAGTGCAGCTGCAGCAATACTTCGGATCGAAGCCGGTGATCCTGATGCTGGTGTACTACCAGTGCCCCATGCTGTGCACGCAGGTGCTGAACGGATTTACCGGCGCCATGAACGGGATTGTGCGCTTCAACATTGGCCGCGACTTCAACGTAGTAACGGTGAGCATTGATCCGCGCGATAAGCCGGAGGACGCGGCCGCGGCCAAGAAACGTTATCTGCAGCGCTATCGCCGGGCCGGAGCAGCGGAAGGCTGGCATTTCCTCACCGGTAAGAAAGACCAGATCGATGCACTGGCACAGGCCGTGGGTTTTCGCTATGCCTGGGACCCGGAGATCCAGCAATATGCGCACGCCAGCGGCATCATGGTGCTGACCCCCGCCGGACGGGTGGCGCAGTACTACTACGGGATTGAGTACGCCCCGCGCGATATACAGCTGGGGCTGATTGAGGCGTCAAAAGGCAAGATTGGCAACGTGGTGGACCAGGTGCTGCTGTACTGCTACCACTACGATCCCAGACAAGGCAAGTACGGCGCCGCAGTCTTCAATATTTTGCGCCTAAGCGCCCTCGCCACAGTACTGGCGCTGGGCGGATTCATGTTGATCATGTTTCGCCGCGATTCGCTTGCTGCCCGCAAGGGCCGCATCATCAGGACAGCCGAATAGATGCAACTGAACTTTCCCATTTTTCCGGAGCAGGCCTCGAGCATGGCGGGGCAGGTGGATGCGCTCTACCTGTTCCTGGTGCTGATCACCACCTTTTTCTCCCTGCTCATCGCCATTCTGATCCTCTACTTCGCCATCAAGTATAGGAGGACTCCGGAGCGCCAGGCGGAGCAGATCCACGGTTCCACCCTGCTGGAGATTGTCTGGACGGTGATCCCGCTGGGCATTTCCATGGTGATCTTCGTGTGGGGCGCGGTCATTTATTACCACATGGAGCGTTCGCCCTCACACCCGCTGGAAATCTACGGCGTGGGCAAACAGTGGATGTGGAAGTTCCAGCATCCCGGCGGCCAGCGCGAGATCAACACCCTGCACGTGCCAACCGGACGCGACGTGAAAGTCACCATGATTTCGCAGGACGTGATCCACAGCTTCTTTGTTCCGGCGTTTCGCGTGAAGCAGGACGTTCTGCCCAACCGCTATGTCTTTACCTGGTTCAAAGCGACGGTGCCCGGCACATATCACCTCTTCTGTTCGCAATACTGCGGCACCAAACATTCCGGGATGGTGGGCGACGTTGTGGTAATGACGCCGGAGGACTACGAAACCTGGCTGGCCAGCGGCAAAGCGGAAGGTTCGCTGGCGTCGCTAGGCGAAAAAGCGTTCCAGCAATATGGCTGTACCACCTGCCATCGTCCGGACTCCGGGGCGCGCGGGCCGAATCTGCAAGGGTTGTATGGCCGTCCGGTCCGGCTGGTGGACAACCGCGTGGTCCTGGCCGACGACAATTACATTCGCGAATCGATCCTCGAACCCAATGCCAAGGTTGTCTCCGGCTTCCAGTCCATCATGCCGACGTTCCGCGGCGTGGTGAACGAAGACGAGATCATCGCCATCACCGAATACATCAAGCACCTGGCGCCGCAGGAAGCCAACCCGCTGAACAACCGCTCCACGCCTACGCAGATCCGTGACAGCGAGGTGCCGAACATTCAACAACAGAACCAGCAAAACCAGCAGCAACCGCAGCCAACACCGCAGGGAACGAAGCCTGTAAATCCTGGGAAGAAACCATGAGTAGCGCTACAACGATCGTTAAGCCGGTAATGCCCGAGAGGCATTACCTGAACGACAATTACGGAATCAGATCGTGGCTGCTGACCAAAGACCATAAGCGGATCGCGATCCTCTACCTGTTTTCCATTACGGTTTTCTTCTTTATTGGCGGCCTCTTTGCCGCGCTGATCCGGCTGCACCTGCTTACGCCCAACGGCGAACTGTTCCAGGCCGATACCTATAACCGCCTGTTCACCATGCACGGCGTGAACATGATTTTCTTTTTCCTGATTCCATCTGTGCCCGCGGTGATTGGCAACTTCCTGATCCCCATCATGGTTGGGACCAAGGACCTGGCCTTCCCCAAGATCAACCTGCTGAGCTGGTATCTTTATATCGGCGGCGCCACATTTTCCCTCATCGCGCTGGTTAGCGGCGGCGTGGACACCGGCTGGACCTTCTACGCTCCCCTGAGCTCCGGCTATGTAAAGAGTCCGGTCATCGTGATGGCGGTGGGCATCCTCATCGTCGGTTTCTCTTCGATCTTTACCGGACTGAACTTCATCGTTACCGTGCACCGCATGCGCGCTCCGGGCATGACCTGGGGGCGTTTGCCGCTCTTTGTCTGGGCCAACTATGCGGCCAGCCTGATCATGATTCTGGGCACGCCGGTCATCGCGATCACGCTGATCCTGCTGGCGCTGGAGCGCGGCTTCCACATCGGCATCTTCGATCCCAAGCTGGGCGGCGATCCGGTGCTGTTCCAGCACATGTTCTGGTTTTACTCGCACCCGGCCGTCTACATCATGATCCTGCCCGGCATGGGCGTGATCAGCGAGATCGTTACCTGCTTCTCCCGCAAGCGCGTCTTCGGGTATTCGTTTATCGCGTTCTCCAGCATCGCCATCGCCGTGTTCGGCTTCGTCGTGTGGGCGCACCACATGTTTGTGGCCGGCATCTCGGTCTACTCGGCGCTGGTCTTCTCTCTCCTGAGTTACGCGGTGGCCATCCCTTCGGCGGTGAAGGTCTTCAACTGGACCGCCACCATGTACAAGGGCTCGGTCAAGATGGATACGCCGATGCTCTATGCCATGGCGTTCATCGGGCTGTTTACCATCGGCGGTCTGACAGGATTGTTCCTGGCCGCGCTCGGCCTCGACATCCACATTCACGACACCTATTTCGTCGTTGCCCACTTCCACTATGTGATGGTGGGAGGCATGGTCACGGCTTACCTGGGAGGGCTGCATTTCTGGTGGCCCAAGATGACGGGAAGGATGTATCCCGAAGCGCCGGCGAAGCTGGCGGCGCTGATCACCTTCATCGGGTTTAACCTGACCTTCTTCCCGCAATTCATCCTCGGCTACATGGGCATGCCGCGCCGCTACTGGGCGTATCCGGCGGAGTTCCAGGTGCTCAACGTTCTTTCCAGCGCCGGCGCTTCTGTACTGGCTGTGGGATTCATCCTGCCGCTGCTTTACTTCGCCTGGTCGCTGAAGTATGGCGAGATCGCGGGCGATAATCCCTGGCAGGCAACCGGGCTTGAGTGGGAGACCACCTCGCCGCCGCCCACGCACAACTTCCACGAGATTCCAATCGTCACGAAAGAGCCGTATGCTTACGGAGAAGGTGAGGAGGTCCCCGTTGTCCACTAGCCAGACAACCACCACCGATCATCATCCGGCGCTGGCGCACCAATTTGACAGCATGGAGCAGCAGCAGGACGCTTCCACCTTCGGCATGTGGGTCTTCCTGCTCACGGAAATCATGATGTTCGGCGGCCTGTTCACCGCCTACCTGATCTACCGCCTCAAATACTACCCGGCCTTCGTGGCCGGCAGCACCAGCATCAGCGTTAGCTGGGGCTTTGCCAACACGCTGGTCCTGATCGGCAGCAGCTTCACCATGGCCATGGCGGTGTGGTCCGCGCAGACAGGAAGGCGCAAAGGGCAGGTCTGGTTTCTCATCGGCACCATGATTCTGGGAGCGGCCTTCCTGGGCGTGAAAGCCAAGGAGTACTACGACAAATGGGACGAGTGCCATATCCCCGGCCATGTGATCGGTAAAGGGTTCAATACCTGGGGCGGCTGCGAAGTTAAAAATCCGAAACTAGGCAATATTGCCGATGAAATCCGCGAGAAGGACCCGAAAGTTCCTGAAGTCGCCGCGGTGCAAATCGCCAAGCAGACCGAGATCTTTTTCTCGTTCTACTTTGCCATGACCGGCTTGCACGCGTTCCACATGGTGATTGGGCTGGGATTGCTCACCTGGCTGCTGCTGCGTGCGAAGAGTGGCGAGTTCGGCCCAAGTTATTACACGCCGGTGGAACTGGGCGGGCTGTATTGGCACTTCGTCGATATTGTGTGGATTTTCCTGTTCCCATTGCTGTATTTGATCAGCCGGCACCAGCACGGAGCTTGAGGACCTGAGAGAAGAACATGTCTGAACAATCGCATTCACATCCATCGCCCGGACTGTATGTCGTCATACTTCTCGCCCTCGTGGTAGGCACCTGCCTGACCTGGGGGATCGCCTTCAAGGACCTGGGCATCTGGAACCCGGTGGTGGCGCTGACCATCGCCGTGATCAAAGCGGTGCTTGTAATCCTCTTCTTTATGCACGTGTACTACAGCAACAAGCTGACCAAGCTCACCGTGGCGGCGGGCTTTTTCTGGCTCATGATCATGATCACCATGAGCCTCAGCGACTACCTGACGCGAACGTTCCTGCCGCGGTAACAAGAACCACAAAGCACGAAGGATCACAAAGAAGATTGAGCGCTGGAAGATTGCAGCTCTCCTTCGTGTCCTCTGTGGTAAAAATTTACTTCGTCAGAATCTCTTCCAGAAAATCCAACGCGCGCGGATCGTTGGTTTGTCCCAGCCAGAAAATAGCTTGCTTCCTTACCACGGGGTTCTTGTGCGTTCTGGCCAGGTTGATGAGGCGTGGCACCGCATCAGCGTCGTGCATCTGGCTTAGCGCGAAGACAGCCTTCTTTTTTACCTCGGTCTCAGGATCGTTCTCAATGGCTTCAGTAATCTGCTCGGCTTCCTTTCTACCGCCGATCTGCGCCAGCCAGAAGATCGCCTGGCCGCGGACGCGCGGGCTCTGATCGTGACGCGCCATTCCCAGCAGGTCTTTGAGCGCTTCTGGTTCCTTGCTCTGGGAGAATGCGAATGTGCCTTTTTCGCGCACGCGCTCGTCCGGGTCTTCCTTGATGTATTTTCGCAGAAGCTCCAGGCCCTTCTTGCCCCGTTCGTTGCCCAGCCAGAACGCAACATTCTCACGCAGCGATACGCGCTGCCCCGGCTGGAGCATTTTCTCCAGCGCCGCATCGGCAGCCGGCGAGTCATGCAGTGCAATGGCCATTATCGCCTGATGCGCCGGGTCTTTCTTCCGCTTCTCATCCGCAACGTTCTCGGCCAACACCATGCCGGTAAGCAATTCCACGCTCTGCTCCGGTTTCACGTCCTCCAGCCAATAGAGGGGCAGGTTGGCGAAATCGAGAGCGCAGTCAGCGCTGTAGACGCGCACCTTTGTGATTTGCCGCTGCTCTGCGCGGAAGAAAACAAACGTGTAAGGCAAAGGCTCCGGCGGCGAGCAGTCCGAGACTGTCCCATTGAAGGAGCCGCCCTTCTCGGACTCCATCTTGCAGCCCATACAGCAATTTTTTTTGGCCGCCTCGATGCCGTCTATAGAGTCAAAGCAGCACATAGTGCGGTCCCTGGCGACAGCAGGAATTCTGTATCCGATCCAGAGCGGTGACGTCTGTTTCTGCACCAGACCGTCCACCGTGGCCTTAAGTCCCGCGGATGCTGAGAGCTCCTGCAGCTTGGCGTTGGAAACTTTCGGCTTCTGTGCCGCCGCAATCGAAACAAAAAACACCAGAACAAGTGCGCTCGCAAGTCGCTGGCTGGTTCTCATGGCATCCTCCTTATTTGTTCAAAATCTCCATCATGTACTCGGTGATTTCCGGTGAACTCATCAGCGACATTTTCTGGATCAGCTCGCGCTTCATCTGCGGATTGGTCTCTTTACGGGCCAGCGCCACCATCTCTTTGCCCGCGCCATGGAGAAACAGGGCATTTACAACTTCCTTCTTGGTTTCAAGATCGGCGTTTGAGTTGTAGAGGGTGAGGAGCGTGTCGGAGCCTTCGTTGCCGCCAAACAGGCCAAGGGCGCGGATAGCGTGCGAGCGCACACGAGGGTCTTTTTCCGAAGTGGCGGCCTCCGTCAGGCCCTGCGCGTCGCCGGCCATGCCCATGGCCTGAAGCAGGTTTTCCTTAGCCTCAGAGTCAGTGGCTTCTTTATAGAGCTGGCGCAGCTCTGTCCGGCCGCCCAGCATGCCCAGGTAGCGAATGGCCTCGCGGCGCAGCTCAGGGTTTTTTTCCGTGTGCGCCACGGCCAGCACGTCTTCCTTGCAGCCGCACATAAGCCAGGCCTGAAAAATGCTCTTCTTCACGCTGATGTCTGTGGAGGAGTTATAGATCTCTTTGAGCACGCTGCGATTGCGGCCGTTGCCGTTCATGCCCATGTAGCGGATGGCGTGTTTTTGCAGGTCCGGTTGGGTGTTGGCCTTGGCCAGCGTCATCAGGATCTGCTGTGCCTTGTCCGATCCGCTTTGTGACAGCACGAAGAGCGCCTTGTCCTTCAGCTTGGGAGAACTGTTGCCCTGAATGATCTTTTCCAGCAGTGGAACGGCCTTTTCTGGATCGGTATTGAGCAGGCTCTGCAGCGCGAGGAGCTTGAGCTCTTCGTCGGAGATGTTCTCAGGATTGCC
Source organism: Terriglobia bacterium (assembly GCA_041488515.1). Classification (GTDB taxonomy): domain Bacteria; phylum Acidobacteriota; class Terriglobia; order Terriglobales; family Acidobacteriaceae; genus Angelobacter. Next base: position 40,039 of record JBGPPK010000014.1, read on the forward strand.
GCCGCCGCGCATTTCCTGCTCCAGCGCGCCGGCATCGCGCAGCCAGTTACTCCGGGGATAATACTTGCGCAGCTCGCCGATCGTGGTCAGCGCGTAGGCCTTGTTGCCGGCTTTGTTCAACGCGTAGGCCTTCCAATAGACAGCGCCGTCGGCTTTGCGCCCGTGCATTTTTGCGACCTCATCAAACTGCTTGATGGCGTTGTCATATTCGCCCTCATCCAGCGCGTCCTTGGCCGCGGAATAGAGCTCGTCTTCGTGGGTGTTGGCCTTCTCCGCGGTTTGCGGGTCCAACAGGGAAGCCGAGGGAACTTCCTGTAGCGCGGCGCATGCTGCGCTTCCATAAAAAGCAGAGAGCGTCAAAAAGCAGGTAAGCAACAGAAATTTGCGAATCATATGTTATAGCCTCTGGTTAACGCTGCCACCGGACAACTGCTCCGGCCGCCGCGCTCTTGAATTCACTTCAGAACCAACCACGCGAACCTTGAACAACAGGCCTTCAGACTGGATGGTGTGACGAACTTGCTGCAAATCTCCGGGCGAGACCTCCGCCGGGCCGTTGGCGACCTCCGCCAGCACGCGCCCCAACTGGTCCAGCAATCGCGCTACCTGCGGATCACCGGCCTGTTGCGCGCTCACACGATAAAGATGGTTGCTGTCCAACAGATCGCGCGCCTCCGCTTGTTCGTTGGAGAAATCGATCGGGCCTTTTGCGTCAGCATTCATGATCTCAACCAGCAGCATCTGCGAACGCTCCAGGTGGTCGCCAACGGCCACCAGCACCACACGCTGCGGGTTGACCGCTTGCGGCGCGTTTGCGACCGGCTGGGCGGGGCGCGGCAAGAATCGTCCGGCCAGGAAGGCCGCCACCAGCAGCGCTGCCATAACTCCAGCTAGCGCCCATTTCTGTGGCCCGAAGGTCTTCGGGAAGAAGAGCCGCCGAAAAAATCCGCCCTTTTCCGGCAACCGCTCGCGCAGGTTGAGCCAGGTCGTCTCTTCAAAGCTCTGCGGTGGTTCGGGGACTTCCACCGGCTCAATCTGCCGCAGCGTGGACTGCACGCGCACAAATTCAGCCCGGCATTCGGGGCACATGGCCAGGTGACGCTCGATTTCGGCCGTTCCCTCGGCATCGCCGTAGTAATGCAATATGATCTGTTCTTCGCTCAGGTGCGTCATTTCACCGCGCTCCCGCCCCACCGCGCGCCCGGACTCGCATAGGGCTCAAGTTGTTGCCGCAGTTTTTGCACCGCGCGAAACACGCTGTTTTTGGCGGCACTGACCTTCAGGTCCAGGGTCTGGCTGATCTCTTCAATGGATCGGCCTTCCATGTGCCGCATCGTGAAGGCGACGCGCTCCGCCGGAGTGAGCAGGCCCATGGCGTCGGCGATCTTGCGTTTCATTTCGGCGCTGAGCAGCAGGCGGTCCGGGCCGGGTGTGGAAGCGGGCACCTGCACCTGGTTGTTTTCGCCGCTATCGGGATTGTCGGCAATCTGGTACGTGTCTCTTGTCTGCATCTGTGTCTTTCTCGCATTCAGGAAGTCAAGCGTGCGGTTCACCGCGATCCGATAAAGCCAGGTGCTGAAGTTGGCGCGAAGCTCAAAACGCTCCAGGCTCTTGTAGGCCCGTAGAAATGTTTCCTGGACCAGTTCTTCAGTGTCCTGCTGGTTCCCGGTCATGCGGTAAATCACGCGAAAGATGCTGCGCGAATGGCGATCGACCAGGACACGAAATGCGTCTCTGTCGCCGGCCAGGACCTGCGCCACTACCGCTGCATCTGTAACTTCCATTCGATTAGGTTAGACCGGATTTAAGGAAAGCGGTTAGGTTGAGCCATTTTGCGGGCATGAGCGAAGCGGGAGCCCCGGCACGCGCGGTTTTCGCGTGATGGGGTGGGGAGCGGGGTCCGCGGGCGAAATCCCGAGCGTAGCGAGGGATCTCTCCCTGCAGGTCGGCAGGTAAAGAGTGAACTTAAGAGCTATTTAGACGATAGGGATCTCTCCCTCTTCGGCAAGCGCAGGATCGAGATTTCAGAAAAGGCGCACTCGGTGCTTCAAGGTTGTTCGATGGCGCTAGAGACGCGGAGCACCGTACTCTCATCAAAGTGCCGCCCCAGAACTTGCAGCCCGATGGGCAGTCCCGACTGGGTCATGCCACACGGGACACTGATCCCCGGAACACCTGCGAGATCGGCAGTGACCGTATAGATATCGGCGAGGTACATGGACAGAGGGTCGTCGGCTTTTTCCCCGAGTTTGAAGGCGGGCGTCGGTGCCGTTGGCGTGATGATGGCATCAACTTTCTGGAAGGCCGTTTCAAAATCGCGTGCGAGCAAGGTGCGCACGCGCTGGGCTTTCAGGTAGTAGGCATCGTAATAGCCGGAGCTGAGCGCGTAGGTGCCGAGCATGATGCGGCGCTTCACCTCGGGGCCAAAGCCTTCGTCGCGGCTTTTGCGGTACATCTCAGAGAGCGTGCGAGCGCCTCGTGCCCGATAGCCGTAACGCACGCCGTCAAAACGCGCCAGATTCGCGGAAGCCTCAGCCGTGGCGATTACATAATACGTGGGAATGGCATACGCGGTGTGTGGCATGGAGATAGGAACGATCTCGCAGCCGGCGGAGTGCAGACTGGCAATTCCCGCTTCGACCGCGGCGCGGACTTCAGCGTCCAGACCTTCACCAAAATATTCTTTGGGCACGCCAATTTTGAGTCCGCTCACCGGCCTGGCAAGTTCGGCTTCATAATCGGGAACAGGCACGTCAGCGGAAGTTGAGTCCAGCGGATCGCGGCCGGCGATGACGCGCAAGAGAATCGCCGCATCCTTGACGGTTTTGGTCAGCGGGCCGACGTGGTCGAGAGAAGAGGCGAAAGCGATCAGGCCGTAACGCGACACACGGCCGTATGTCGGCATGAGCCCGACCACGCCGCAAAAAGAAGCAGGCTGGCGGATGGAACCTCCGGTATCAGAACCCAGAGTGGCCACGGCCATTCCTGCAGCAACGGCTGCGGCCGAGCCGCCACTGGAGCCCCCGGGAACGCATGACTTGTCGCGCGGGTTGTGCACCGGGCCATAGGCGGAATTCTCATTGGAGGAGCCCATGGCGAATTCGTCACAATTCATCTTGCCCAGCACGATCGCTCCCGCGGCCTCCAGCCGGGCGACGGCGGTGCAATCGTACGGTGGAATGAAGGTCTCAAGGATCTTGGAGCCCGCGGTAGTGCGAACACCCTTGGTGATCATCACGTCCTTGATTCCAACAGGTACGCCGGCCAGCTGCGGCAGAGGATCGCCCCGGCTTACCAGGGCATCGATGCGCTTAGCCTGGGCCAGAGCGCGCTCTTCAGAGAGCGTCAGGTAGGCGTGGATCCCGGGGTCCTCGGCTTTGATTTTGCCGTAGAACTGCTCCACCAGCCTGGAGGCGGTAATGCGACGCTCCGCGATGGCAGCGCGTGTGGATTCGATGGTGAGTGAATTGAGGTCCATCAAGCCTCCAACCGAATCCAGGTCGCCCGTGCAACCGCGCATAGTACTTGATGTTGATACAGGCATGCGGCACTGAAATGTTTTCTTCCTTCGATTCCAAGCGGCCAGCTTAGAAGCAGGCAGTGGTTACCCGCCTTGATTGACTGGAGCTGCTCCACCGCCAATCTTCCGGTTACGAGTTTGCCGACAGTGGGAAATCCAGCCGCAAACCCCGTAGGACAATCCATGGCGGCCCATAGAAATTCCGGCCGAAGGTTCTGCTGGCTGTCTCCGAACTCAGCCGCGGGCAACCATGTAGCGGCATAAAGGGTTTTGTTGATGGCAGCGGGAAAAATCCGCAAACCATCGAGCGCCTTCCGTTTCGGGCCGCAGACAAAGCATGTTGGGAATGGATGCCGCGCATCCAGGGCGAGGGACGATGCCATCGCAGAGGTTGCTGTTGCGAAATCGATCGGAGCCGGCGGTACAACGGTGAGCGTGGTGGACTTTGCTTCGACAATGACCTTGTCTCCGTGCCGCAAGACTCCGCCTGACGGCGAGCGTTCGATTTCGAGCGGCACATCTAGCGGCACCGGGCTGCGCAAAGTGCACTCCATGACGGCGCCCAGCTCTTGGGCGACGAGGCCGCACGTGTATCCGCCGTTGCCGGAATCGGGCGGCCCGCTGAACCGGGCCGGCACTGTCAAAGATTGCATCATTTCAGTATTTCGCATGGGGTGTCATTCGCACGAGCCGTCCTTACGGATTGCCGGGCTGACGGTGCGGCTACTTTTCGATCACTCTTGGTACTTTAAAAAAATCTCCATCGGTTTCAGGCGCATTTTTCATGGCTGCATCGTGGGGCAGGGATGGAACTGGAACATCAGCGCGCCACGCTCCGCTCCCTTGCTCATCCCGCGCCGTCTCACCGAACCTGGCGCCGATCTGCGCCATGGGTGGGACATCCGTGGTGTCGAGTTCATTGAGCCGATCGATATAGTCGAGGACCGAGTTCAGGTCTTTCAGCATGCGCTGGCGCTCCTGGCTGGTGAGTTCCAGGTTCGCCAGGTCGGCGACGTAGGTGACGTCTTTCTCGGTGACTTTCATGGTTTGCGCTCAGCAGTCAGCAATCAGCCTCTTCCAAATTCTTTTGTCCGGGAAGCCCCTTCTTGGCGGGCTGAAGTGGAGCTATCGGTCGAAATTGAGCTCTTGGCTGAATCAGAGCAAACAGGTTTGGCCAAGGGATGATTGCTGACCGCCGATTGCTGCAACTTGGCTGAATGCGGATGGCTGACGGCGGATGGCTGCACCTTAAACTGCACACTGCGGACCACTTGTCCCAGCAGCCCTTCGTATCCGCCGATGTACCTTGAGGCAAAGGATTGAAGCTGGTTACGCCACGTGGTGTCCGGCACTTCCACCAGCAAATTTCCTTCACTGAAGCTGAGGACCCGCGTGCGCGTAGCGACTTCTTTGCCGCATATCAGCGGCCAGGCCAGCATCACGGCTTCGTCGGCCGGCCGCGTCCGCAGCAGGTCCTGCATGATCTGGCGCAAACCAGTGCGCACTGGTTCCATAATCAACTCCGGACAAGTTTTGATTCTAGCAGGGCGAAAACAAGATCGCAGAGATCAAAACTGGCGCGAAACACTCCTGAAGGCAGCGGGCAGATCGCCTCTTCAAAACCTTGGCTTGTAACGTCGAGCAAAGCGTAGTGCTTTAAATCCAATGACTTAGGTTGGTTTTAGGGGCACCGTTTAATGCTGAACTAAACCGCTGAACCATGATTTACACCCATTCGGGGAAACGTTGTTAATCCATTTGTGATAAGCGGCTAATATAATCTCGAAACAATATCCCGTTTTGTTTGTGTGTCATAGCTTGGAAGAGGGCGCCGGAGCGGCGCAAGGAGAGGCACAACCAAATGCACAAGCCGGTAAAGTATGCAGAGAAAGTCTTGACCTACGCAGCGAAAGGCACATGGGCAGTTTTTGAAAAAGTGAACAGCATCAAGCCCCGGCCGTCGTTCACGCCAAACTGGTCAGACAAGCCGATGCTGAAGTCGTGGGAAAAAACCAAGCCGCCGCTAGGCTGGCCTCGCTCTACCGACTCACTCTGCCCCAAATGCGTGCCGGAGATCCGGCAGAAGATTGTTGACGGCAAATTGCCGCATGAAATCCTGCTCAATGAAAAAGTGGGCGAGATCAAAGCCACCATCGTTGAGCGCGACGGCAAAATCCTGATGGTGAAGGATTGCCCCATCCACGGTCACTTTGAAGATGTGATGGCCATGGACACTGAGTTCTTCAAGCACCTGGAAGAAGTTTTCCCCGGGCGTGACATCCCCGCCCACAACGATGAAACCCTGCACAACCACGGCACCAGCACGGTAAAGCACGGCCGCGGATCAGTGCTGACGATCGACCTGACCAACCGCTGCAACATGATGTGCGACCCCTGCTTCATGGACGCAAACCAGGTCGGCTTTGTGCATGAGCTGACATGGGAAGAGATCAAGACGATGCTGGACAACGCGATCTCAATTAAGCCGCGGCGCCAGATGTCGGTCCAGTTCTCCGGCGGTGAGCCCACGCTCTCACCGTACTTCCTGGATGCGGTGCGTTACGCCCGTCAGGTTGGTTACAACTCCGTGCAGGCGGCGACCAACGGCATTGAATTCGCCAAGTCGCCTGAGTTCTGCCGTCAGGCCGCTGAAGCCGGACTGCGCTACGCATATCTGCAATTTGACGGCATCGGCAATGCGGCGAACTCGCATCGCCAGGTCGGCAACCTGTTTGACGTGAAGCTGCGCGCCATCCATAACCTGCATGAGAACGGCGTGGATATTGTTCCGGTCACCACCATCATCAACGGAATCAACAACGAGCAGGTGGGACGCATCATTCAGTTTGCCCTGGACAATCCCAGGACCATCAGCTTCCTCAGCTTCCAGCCGGTTTCATTCACCGGCCGCGACGAAGAGATTACCGACGATCGCCGCCAGGCGCAGCGCTATACGCTGAGCCATCTGGCGCACGACGTAAAGAACCAGACCGGCCTGGGCGAGCCCAAGCGCGACTGGTTCCCGATTTCATTCATGTCCACCTTCTCTGACTGGGCCGATCTGATCCATGGTCCCAGCGCGGATTGGGGCCAGCTTAGCTGCGGATGCCACCCGAATTGCGGCGTCGGCATGGCGGTGATGATCGACAAGGAAACAAAAGAAGCGGTCCCGGTGACGGCGTTCCTGAACGGCGATCGCATTGCCAAGGACGTGGCCAAAGTAACCGATGCGGGCCGCGGCAAATTCCTCTCCGTGTTCGGCATGGCGCTGGCGCTGGCCAAGAACTACGATCCGTTCAAGGCGCCCAAGCACTTCAAGTTGATCGATCTGCTGAAGAAATTCGATAAGACGTTTGGCGCCACCAAGAAAGCGGACAAAAAATACGGCAGCGTATCGGGCGACCGCACCATTGACGACATCAAGAAGCGCCGCACCGATCGCTGGAACTTCCTGTTCATCGCCGGCATGTGGTTCCAGGACCTTTATAACTACGACTTCCGCCGCACCGAGCAGTGCATCATTCCTTACGCCACGCAGGAAGGCGAAATCAGTTTTTGCGCGTACAACACCGGCGTAGGGTGGCGCAACATCATTGAGAAGATGCACATGACGGCCACACTTACCAAGTGGTATGAAGAACACGGGCGGCATGAAATCTTCGCCGGCGGCAAAGCCGTGGGCCTGAATCAAAGCGCGCACAAGCTCAACCTGAACGAAGCACACGTGCACGCGGAGCGCAATCATACGCTGGACGATCTGGGCATCGCCAAGACGGCCCGCGAAGAGAAGCTGCGCGCCCGCGACGAGAAGATCAAGAAGACCGCTGAAGATGCCCGCATGGAAGCGCTGTATCGCGAACACATTTTGAAAGAGCCCAAGCCGCAGCCGCAGGGCGGGTTCATTCCCCTGGGCGCGATTGCTCCCGCAGCTCCAAAGGCAGAAGCTACGCAAGAGAAGAAGGAAGAGGTTTTCGGAGATTAAGACCGCAGCAGTATCACAAAAGAAACACGAAGGGCACAAAGAGTCAATCCTTTGTGCCTTTTTGTTATGCTCTTCATTCAATTGTGAGCCGCTGATGCCGTGTTTGATCAAGACCAGGAATCGACAAAAGTTTTCTCCGTGGTCCTTCGTGTGCTTTGTGGTTGGGCTTTGCTTTCTGGCCGCCGGCTGTGCCGGTACGCCGAAGCACCCCACCTGGGCGAACGCCACCGGGGCGGAGCAGCATGAACGGCTGATGTGGCAGGCCATACGGGACAAAGACTGGGCCAACGTCGAGAGCCATCTCTCGCCAACTTTTATCGGCGTGAATACTGACGGGCAGATGTTCGATCGCGACGGCTGGCTTCAGCATTGGAAGAGCGCGCAGGCGATCGAGTTTTCGCTGGGCGAACTGCAGGTACAGCCGGAAGGGCATGACATGAAAGTGACGTACATATTCCACATCCAGGCTGGCGGGAGCAGCTCGGCGCCGGCTGGCGGGCTGCGGGTGGTTTCAGTGTGGCAGCAGATCAAGGCCCGCTGGGTGCTCACGGCCACGTCGATTACGCCAATCCTGAAATAACCAAGCACTCCCTGTCCATTGCACGTGTTGTTACAAAAGGTCCGGGATCCTTACTGCCAAGGAAGGGTGATCTATGAATGCATACAGATTGCCCTGAAGGCAAGGCAACGCAATGTGCGTGCCATTGCGAAAATAGTTTGTTTTCTAAGAATTTTCTTCAAATTACTTTCATTTACCAGAGACTCAAACGGGTAAGTCCCAAAATGGGAAAACTGCACAGGACTGCGTAGTACCAAGGTTACCTGCGCCTATGAGTGCCCAGCCGTTAGAATCATGTTCGCCCAACCCCTCCCCAGCGGCGTTACGCCGAACCAGTGTTTATTTCGATCATCGCGATATTACAGGAGTTTATGGTGCTTCAGAGCCGGCTCGAAAAACACGATGGAGGTCACCAGATGGCCAGAGAAAAGGGATTCTCCCTGCTTGAGTTACTGATCGTCTGCGCGGTGCTGGTCATTATTTCCACGCTTGCCGTGCCGAACATCATGCAGATCAATGCGAATTACAAGCTGGACGCGGCGGGGCATTCAGTAGCCAGCCTGCTGCAGCAGGCTCGGATGCAGGCGGTAAAGACTAACCAGCCCGCTTATGCAAAATACGACAGCACCACGAACATCGCTTTCGTCACCGATGATCCGAACAACGCATTCGCCGCCGGCAACCCTGATGTGGCACTGGCGAGCGGCCTTTCTTTCCAGGTCGCGCCACCCGATCATTCCCAGCTGGACGCATACGTCGGCGGGGCAGCACCGCAGATTTCGCCAAACATCGGGTTCAATGCCCGCGGCTTGCCCTGTATCGCGAACGCCGTAAACGCGTCGGTTTGCCCGAACGTTACCTCAGGTTTTGAGTGGTTCGTCCAGAACAACAGGCTTGGAGGCTGGGAGGCAATCACGGTGACGCCGGCAGGCAGGATCAAGAGCTGGCGTTTGTCCAAACAAACTGGTGGCACAGCCACTTGCGGATACAGCGCGTGTTGGCAATAGGCGGGGGTTATGAAGAGAAGAAACAAGCGCGGACGCGGTAAAAGCGAAGGGTTTTCATTGATTGAACTCATGGTTGCCATGTTCGTTCTGGCTGTGGGTGTTCTGGGCGGCATGGTGATGGTCATCTTGGGCATGACCCGAGACAACAGCAACCGGGTGGACACCACGGCGACGAACGCGGCCCAAGCTGTACTGGAACAGATCGCCGGAGCCCCAGCGAACAGCAATCCTGTTTTTACGGTGACCGATTGCCTGGGGAATAACCTGCAGGTAAATACGACTGCCAGCGCTTCACCCGGGTCAGGCGCCCCGTTGCAGAACAACGGCGATATCGATTTCAGCAAGGCCGCGGTCGCGGGTTATCAGATGAACTACACGGTTTGCGGCACGAACGGGCTGCAAACGCCCTATGACGTGCGCTGGCACGTTACCGCAATCGGTCCAGGCAACTCGGGCAAGCTGCTGATTGTTGCAGCACGGCAGCCATTCATGGCGACGAACAAAGGGATAGGCTTTATCGCCCCGGTTACGTTGCGCACGATCGTGGGGATGTGAGGCTGTGATGAATAAAACCAAGCCGCGAAGAGCGGCCGGATTTTCACTGCTCGAACTTATGCTGGTGGTGCTGCTGCTCACCATCGTTGTGGGAGCGCTCTTTTCCCAGATCGAACGGGCGCAGGTGCGCTATCGGGTGGAAGACCAGAAACTGGACCTCACCCAGCAGGAGCGCGAGTTTATCGATCAATTCACGCGCGACCTGCACCAGGCCGGCTTCCCCACCATGGCGGTCTTCGGCAATCAGTATGACCTGACGCGCAAATACACAGCGGCAGGCGTGTGGTCCATTTCCGATACTGAGCTGCATATGGAAGGCGATGTGGACGGAGACGGCGTGGTGAAGAGCGTGGTCTACAGCTACTTCGATGGCAGCGGCTGGGCAGGCCCAGGGCCGAACCCCTGTCCCTGTCTGCGGCGAAGCTCAACTCCGAAACAGGACAATACGGCTCCTTCGGCGCAGCCCCTGGGAGTGTACTTCACGGAAGTGGAGAACATTATCCCAATTAATACACAACCGATTTTTGCCGCCTACGATGCCAATGGAAATTCGGTCGCCATCAATCCCGCAGTCACCGATCCCAACGTGCTGAAGACCATTAAGTCTGTCCGCATCACCGTGACCACGCAAGGAAAAATCAAAGACAGCGACGCGCACAAAGACATTCAGGTAACCATGACAGGCATGGCGCGGCTGGTGAACAACTAAAGGAGTGCACCATGAACAGGAAAACAAGAACTCATCTCAAACACCAGCGCGGAATAGCCATGCTGGTAGCGCTGCTGTCACTGGTGTTGCTGGCTGCGATCGGCATGGGCTTGATGTTCATGGCTGATACCGAAAACAGCGTCAACAACAATTATCGCGATTCCCAGAAAGCGTACTTTGCGGCGCGCGCGGGAGCAGAGAATGTACGCCTGCAACTGGCAGGCACAGGCAGCTTGAACGCTGCAGCCCTCAACCTGACCATGCCGCTGGCGGCGGCAGGAACGGGAATCATTTACGTCAAGAACCCCACGGCGGGCGAAGCCATTGATCCCACAACCGCTGCCGGAGCGACTCTGGTGGCCAATCCTTACCTGGACGATCAGCTGTGCTGGGAGAAGTACACCGGTCTGGCCGCGCTCACTGTGGGAGCGGCAGGGCCTTGCGGCTCCAATGGCCAGTCATCGCAGCTGCTGAGTTCTGCCACGTCCTTCAGCACGATCACCCTGGCGACGTCGCCTGGCATCAATGGGCCGGATTCTTTGCCATTTAAGTGGGTCAGGATCACCAACAAGCAGAACCTGGTCGGGCCGCTCAACAAGACCGTGGATGGATCGGCGCTGAACGGACTCCAGGTGTGCTGGGACGGTGGCAAAGAAATCACAATCCCAGCCGGGACCACGTGCGACGCACTGGTGCCTGCCGCGAAGCCCGTATGGGAACTGACGTCACTGGCTGTCACGCCGAAAGTAGGCCAGAGCCCTGGAGCGCGTCGCATGGTGCAGATGGAGGTGGCTTTGAATCCGGCAATAGTTCCGCCGGCTCCGATCGCGACCCAGGCCCCGGTACATCTTCAGGGAAGTTTTATTGTGAATGCCTATGACAACTGCACGTGTACATGCACTACCACGGGCAACGGGGGGAATACAGTAACATCGTGCGGCGTCGGCCAGGTGGGATGCGTCAAGACGGCGCACGCGATCTACACGGAAGAAACGGTTGACGTATCAGGAGGGGCGGGCCAGACCCTGACGAGCTATGGCTCCGATCCTACCGGAAATGCCTCCACGCAACATGTGAATCCCTGGCCCGGCTATTTAAACATTGACAGTCTGATTAACCAGTACAAAGCAGGGGCGCAGTCGCCAAACTATAGTTGTAGCGGAACAGCAAACCCATATGCCACGCCGCCCTCTTATTTGAATTGCGGCACACAATCCAATCAGACCTTTGGCACCTATCCCAGCGGCTTGCCGACAGAGCCTGCGGACGGGAGTTACACCTCGGTGACCGAATATATTCCAGGCAGCGTCAAGCTGACAGCCGCGGCCAGCGGTTCCGGCATTTTGATCATCGATGGCGATCTGGAGATCAATGGCGGCTTGAACTGGTACGGGTTGGTCCTGGTCCGCGGACAGGTTTCGTTCACCGGCGGCGCCGGTCAAAACGTAAATCTGTACGGGTCGATTCTGGCGGGAAAGGACGTGAATGCCACCGACCAGGCGCAGACCGATGTCTTTGGCGGAAGCATCAACTTCCACTATGACGTGTGCGCATTGAAGAAGGTTGGCGGATCCGGTCCGCCAAAGCTGCTGGCGACGCACGAGATCATGTATTAAAGGAACGAACGCTCATGAAGCATTTCATTTTCGCAGCCATGTGCTGCCTGATACTGGCAGGCGGCGCTTGTTTTGCCCAGACGGCAGAGCCGTCATTGGCGGACCTGGCCAAGCAACGCCATGCCCCGAAGAGGGCCTCCAGGACAATCACCAACGATGACATTGCCACGGTGACTCCGCAGACCGGCAATGAACCGGCAGCGGCCAAAGGGGCTCCGGCATCCGGTTCCGCGATCACAACCAATTCTTCAGGCAAGCCGGCTGAGAAAGCTGCGAGCGCCAGCGGTAGTCCTTCCACATCCAAGGATGCGCCGGCTGTTGCCGAGCTGAGAAAGAAACTGGATTCGTACAAGGAGCAACAGGACGGCTGGAAGAAGTCCGCCAAACGATACGAGGATCTGCTGACGAATGAGACCAGCGATTTCCGCCGCCAGATGTACCAGGACGCCCTGGAGAGCGATAAGCACAATGTCGCTTTCTTCCAGGAGAAGATCGACCAGACACAGGCCGACCTGGCCAAAGCCCAGAAGGGTTCCGGTTCCGGTCAAGGCGGATCAAACTGAGGCGCAGCGCCGCCACTGTTGATCGAGCGGCAACCTCTTTGTAGTCGCGGAAGACACGATAGAACCTGCTTCAAGACTGACCGCGGAAGGCCAGGCCTTTCCTCTCCGGCTGTCCAGAGCGAATGCTGGACGCTGCCAGGCTGAGCTACAATTCGTTCCAGCATGGCCCAGCCATCCTCAACCATCAGTTCCGGGGACGCACGCCTATTCCGCAGGCTCCTGTTGCGCTGGTTTCAGAAAAACCAGCGCAAGCTTCCATGGCGCGGAGAAAGCGACCCCTACCGCATTCTTGTATCCGAGATCATGCTCCAGCAAACCAGAGTGGCGGTGGTGGAAGACCGTTATAGAAAGTTCGTGGCGCAGTTTCCCTCGGCGGAGCGGCTGGCGCGGGCAAAAGAGCAGACGGTGCTTGCAGCCTGGAGCGGGCTGGGGTATTACCGCCGCGCGCGGGCGTTGCATCGGGCGGCCAAGGAGATCGTTGGCCGGGGCGCATTTCCCATTACAGCGGCAGAGCTGATGGAATTACCGGGGGTGGGGCGCTATACGGCCGCTGCTGTAGCCAGCATTGCCTTCGGTGAACCAGTAGCGGTAGTCGACGGCAACGTGAAGCGCGTTCTTCAGCGCGTGGTGGCCCGCCAGGGGCTGCCGGCGGGGCCAATTTCCGACCCGCTCTACTGGGAGATGGCCGGCCGCTTACTGGACAGCCGCCGTCCCGGAGACTTCAATCAGGCGCTGATGGAACTGGGAGCGCTGGTCTGCCTGCCGGGCCAGCCGCTGTGCCATAAGTGCCCGGTCGCGCGCCTGTGCGCTTCGCGCGGCCCCACTGAAAAAACCGAACGCCAGAAACGCAGAAAGGCCGTGCTTCACTACGCTCTTGTCCGCAAGAACGGCAGCGTATTCCTACGGCAGAGGGCCAAACAAAGCTCGCTGATGCCAGGAATGTGGGAGCTGCCTCCGCATGAGACAGGCCGCAATGGACACGTGCTCAGGCTGCGTCATTCGATTACGACCACGGACTACACAGTTTTTGTCCATGCGGCAGAGGAAGCCGCCGGCAAAGGCCGCTGGGTTCCATTGCGTTCAATTCATCGGTTGCCGCTAACCGGGCTAACGCGCAAGATTGTGAAGGAGCTTGAAAATGCTTAGAGGGCTGGGAACTTTTCTGCTTTGCGGAGCCGTGGTCGCTTGCATTCATGACCCCGCCCGAACGATCCCCAGTCCGCCAATCGCCGAGCTACAGGGCCAATCCGGCAGCTCTGCTGCTGCTTCTTCGCAGGATTGCACCTCTGAAGCTGCTGCTCTGCCCAAGGGCGTGAGTCGTGTATTCATTGCCTTGCGCAGCGGGAAAAACGGCTCAGGCTCATCCATGGCAGACGCCCGCGATGGCAGCACGGCAGCAGCTTTTGACACGATCCTGCGCTGCTACAGCGAAGGGTGCGCCGACCCCAAGAGTCCGGAGAAGTCTGTGGCCAAGACGGAAAGCCTGATCGTATGCCTTGGGCCAGGAATTTTTTCAACCCTGGGTTCCTACGATTTCATCGTCAACGTTGCGCATACGACTCCGCAGGGTTTTACTATCGGCAAAGGATGGAAGATCCACGGGGCCGGCAAAGACGAGACAACGGTCAAGCTGAGCGCATACCTGCCGATCAACGATCCCAAAAACCTGCAGAACCTTCCGGTCAACACAGGCATAAACCTGGTTTTCGGCACCAACTCAGACGGAGCCTCGGGAATCGAGATTTCCGATCTGACGATTGACGGAAACTACCCTGAACTGAAGTCGCGTTCGCGGCAACAGGGCGTCAAGGCGCTCATCCTGGACGCGATTCATCTGCGATCGGACCTGGGCGGAAACTGGATCCATGATGTAAACGTGGTCAATGCAGCTGCGGAAATTGGAGCGATCAACGTGCGCTGGGAGGCCTTTCCGGTGTGGATTGCCTCGTTCGACCGGTCAAAGCTCGGGCAAAACCGCGGCAACATCATTGAAAATGTGACCATGACCCGTCCCTTTGGCGGTGTGTGCACTGCCATCGCCGTGGCGAATGCGCTCGCCGAAGTCAGGAACAACCTGGTGGATGGCTACCAGATCGGTTACGGCGGCTGGGACCTGGGAGAAACCGTATTTCATGACAATACCGCGATCAACACGGAGTATGGATTCAACATAGACAGCCTGGTGAACAACGGTGTCAGGATCGAGAACAACAAGATCATTCATCCGCGCAAATATGGTTTTGTGGTCGGTGGAGAAGGGACGTTCGCGAACTTCAAGTTTCTAAACAACACGGTGCAGATGGAAAAGTCGGGCAACACGGGATTCCTTTTTCGCGGGAATGTCACCGGGGCCACTATCGCGGGCAACAAACTCATGGCCGATAATTCTTCCGGCGCGCGCGCTACCGCCATAAGAAATTACTCGGTGAGCAGGCAGTCCGGGCCCAACCGCGATAACGCGTACCAGTCCAACCAGATTGCCGGCGGGATGGCGGTTCTCTTCGATGCTCCATCGCAGAAATCACAAAACTGTTTTTTCGATAACCGCGACGAACGGAGCAATCCGCACAAAGACATGCCCAACACCCGCAATGGTCCATGCGTCGCAGGAGTTTCCCAAAAAGGTCCTTAACGGGAGCAATGTTGATTTCCCCGAAGGCCCGGGAGTTATCTAAAATGGACAGTTAAAGCTGGAGGGAAGAGATGCCCGCATTGGGAGCCGGTGTACAAGCGCCGGAGATTGAACTGCAGTATCTGGATGGACGCAAATTTTCACTGAAGGAAGCGCGTAAAAGCGGACCCGTGGTGGCGGTGTTTTTCAAAGTGAGCTGTCCGGTGTGCCACATGGCTTTGCCTTACCTGGAACGGATTTTCCGGGCATACGAAAAGAGCGGCACGTTCACGTTTGTGGGCGTTTCCCAGGATAACGCCGCGGACACGAAGGCGTTCAACCGTCAGTTCGGCGTGACTTTCCCGGTGCTGCTCGATCCGGTGGGAAAATATCCTGTTTCAAACGCTTACGGGCTGACCAACGTGCCAACGATCTTTCTGATTTCTGGGGAAGGTGAGATTGAATTTTCCACGGTCAGCTGGTCGAAGGCGGATGTGGAACAATTGAACCGCAGGCTTGCCGCGCTGAGCAACGCCGCCACCGCGCAGCTCTTCCAGCCGGGCGAGAACGTACCGGAGTTCAAGCCGGGTTGAGAATCGAAGAATTAGTCCGCGGGCGCGGATACAAGCAACCAGCAACAAGCAATCAGCATTTAGCAATAGCTTTCAGCATTCAGTCCCGAGAGGAAATATGAGAACCTTCAGAGCGCTTTTGCTCGTAACTGTCCTTGCGCTGGTCAGCGCGCACGCGCAACCAGCTTTACCCGCCGCGGCGCAAAAAGCAATGAACGCCATTGACCCGGAGAAAATCCGCGCCACGGTGAAATATCTTTCCGACGATGCCTTGCAGGGGCGCGGCACGGGGCAGAAAGGCGGCGACATGGCCGCCGATTGGATCGCCGCACAGTTCAAGAGCTATGGACTGGTGCCCGCCGGAGATGAAGGAACCTACTTCCAGCAAGTTAATTTTTTTGGTATTACCACCGACCCCAAGCTGACCAAGTTTGCCTTTGCTCCCAAGTCCGGCCCGGAAATCGCGCTCAAGTTTGGCGATGACTATGTGGCGATGGACCAGACGCATGCGCAGAAGTCGGAGATCGATGCGCCCATCGTTTTTGTGGGCTATGGAATCAATGCCCCGGAATACAACTGGGACGACTACAAAGGCGCGGACCTGAAGGGCAAGGTACTGCTCATGCTGGTGAATGAGCCGCCTTCAGACGATGCGAACTTCTTCAAAGGGCGCGCCCTCACGTATTACGGCCGATGGACTTACAAGTACGAAGAAGCGGCTCGCCGTGGCGCCGTGGGCGTAATGCTGGTCCATAAAACGGAAATGGCCAGCTATGGCTGGGAGGTCGTGCGCAATTCATGGGGCGGAGAGTCGTCATTGTTGCGGGATGACAGGGACCCCAAACTGAAGTCGGCGGGATGGATCCAGTTGGAAGCAGCGAGCAAGCTGGCGCAAGCCGCGGGCATGGACCTGAGCAAGATGCTCGGCGCCGCAAACTCACGCAGCTTCAAGCCGGTGGAACTGCCGGTCCGATTAAAGGAAACAATCGTAAGCCACGTGCGCCCGTTTGCTTCCAGAAACGTTCTGGGCAAAGTGAAGGGGGCTGACGCCCAGGCTGCACAGCAGGCAATCCTGTATACAGCGCACTATGACCATCTTGGCATCCATGCGAATGAACCCGGCGACAACATCTACAACGGCGCCGAGGACAACGCTACGGGCTGCGGGATCCTATTGGAGCTTGCGAGGGTGTTTGCCGCAGCGGACGAGAAGCCCAAGCGGACCATCGTTTTTGCCGCGGTCACGGCGGAAGAGCAGGGCCTGCTGGGATCGAAGTATTTAGGACAGCATCCGCCGGTGCCGGCGCAGAACATCTCGCTGAACCTGAACTATGACGATGTGATGCCCCTGGGCGAGCCACAGCATCTGGTGGTTTCCGGGGCGGAACGCACGAGCGTGTATCCGCTGGTGGAGATGGTGGCAAAGGATTTTTCGCTGGCCATCCAGCCGGATAATCACCCCGAAGCAGGCCATTATTACCGCTCGGACCATTTCAGCCTGGCCCGCGTAGGAGTGCCCGCATTCAGCGTGAATGAGGGAGCGCTGTTCAAAGGCCATGATTTGGCCTGGGGCGAAGAGAAGCAGCGAGACTATGTGACGCATCGGTATCACCAGCCTTCCGATGAGTATCGGACGGACATGGACTTTAGCGCAGACGCCAAACTGGCGAAGTTTGGGCTGGTTTTGGGCTGGGAAGCCGCGAATCAGGCCGATTTGGCGGGCTGGCAGCCGGGCGATGAATTTGAGAAGGCGCGGAAAGGCCGGCCCTAAGCTTAATCGGGCGCCGCGGGCACGGCTACAGACTGCGTTGAAGGTGCCGATAGTAACGTAAGGGAAGCGGGAAAGCTGGGATACAATCTGACCTTCCCCCACGTACAACCGGCCGAAATGTCGTTTTCGTTCCTTCAACGCGGTAGTTTGCCCGAATACGCCAGTCACCTTGCATTGGCCAGCGACGAGCCCTCGCTTGTGCTGGAAGGCCTGGTCACGGGAATCGACAATCTTCGCCACGACGTATACCTCAGTCCCAAATTCACCGAAACAGCACGCCAGCAGATTTTCAAGCTCGTGGCCAAGCACGGGAACGTGGAAGAGTTGGTTGCCGAGGAGCGGACGGCCGGGCACATGCCGGCGCGGCCCCAACGCCAGGTCAACCGGCAGTCAGACCAGGCGGAATTCAAGCGCCTGCTGACCGAACTGCACATTGTGTCATTGAATCGCGCGAAAGCGGAGAGCAATGTCTCGCTCGATCTTCTCTTCCGCCTGGCGGTGCTCAAATTTCAGCGTACTGAACTGCTTAACCAATACGCCCAGGTGCTGGAGCGCTGCCGCTCCCGGGTGAAATTCTACGAGGCGCCCCGCCAGTCAGGGACCAATCGCACGCTGGAGATACGCGAGCGGCTGGCCGGCTTCCAGATCAACAAAAAGACCGTGCTGCGCCGGGCCGGGCAAGACTTGTTCGTGCTGCTGCGCGAGGCCGAGAAAGAAACCCTGGGCCGGACGAGACGCTCACTGTTCGGCGACACCTGGGCCACGATCTATGAATTGTTCCTCAACCGGCTGGTGTTCAGTGAGGACGGCCAGGACAACCTGCTCAACGCCGAACACTACGTGATGCTGGGCACCTATGATCGCGACCGCGACCGTTTTCAGGCGATGCGCGATATCGCCGCGCAGTATCTGAAGTCACTGGGTCTGGTTCCTGACGTCGATGATCCGCGGATAGATGGCATTCTGAACGTTCCGGAAAATGCGCATGAAATCATGGCCGGCGGAACACCCGACGACACAAGCGCCAAGAGCAAGGCCCAGAAGGCGCTGCTGAACGCCTGGGCGGAGTTGCTGGAACGCGAAAACGTGATGGGCAACGTGCTCGCCTCGTATGAAGCGGTGCCGCTGCTGGCGCAGTACTCGCCGCCGATCAATCCGCAGCAACTCAAGAATGCGCTGATCCTGCGGGAGGAGCGCAAGCGGGTGGAGACGCTGCTGGAAGAACACGGAAAGCTCTCACCTGCCGGACTCCACGCCGCGGTGAGGAAGGTGGAAGGCTGCAAACCGGCTGAGCGGGCCAAGATCGCGGGCCGGTTCTTTGCCGACTTCACGCGCTATCATCGCGATCTGCGCCGCATGGAGACGGTGGTAGCGGCCATGGAGAGCGTCAACGTCCTGGGCAATGAGCGCTTTCGCGAGCTCTCCGCCATCAACAACACGCTCTACGAATTCCTGTTGATAGAAGAACAGAAGCCCGCCGAAGAGAAAGTGATCCATCACGTGGTGCTGAAGGCGGACATTCGCGAATCGACCACGCTGACGCGCACTCTGCTGGAAAAGGGCCTGAACCCGGCCTCATATTTCAGCCTGAATTTTTACGATCCCATCAACAAGCTGCTGCCGAAGTATGAAGCGAAAAAAGTCTTCATTGAAGGCGATGCGTTGATCCTGGCGCTGTTTGAACGCGATGGCGAACCGGCGCTGGGCGTGGCCCAGACCTGCGTGCTGGCGAAGGAGATCATCCAGGTGGTGACCGCGTATAACGAGCGGTCGCTGGCCGCTGGATTGCCGAGCTTGGAGCTGGGAATCGGGATTTCCTACCAGGATTCGGCGCCGATGTACCTCATGGACGGCAATAAACAAATCATGATTTCCAAGGCGCTGAATGAGAGCGACCGTCTCTCTTCGTGCAGCAAGGGCATGCGCCGGCTCCTGGAAGACCGCGAACTGCTGTTCAATGTGTTTTCCTTCAAAGCCGTGGAGGACGAAGACACCGGCGGCAATCCGGACGAATTCCTGCTTCGTTACAACATTGGGGGAATCCACATCAATGAGGCCGCTTTCCAGAAGCTGTGCGGCGAAATTTCCCTTCAGGCCTTCGATCTCCAGGTGCCCATGATCTGGCAGAAAACCACGGTACGCGTTTATGCCGGCGTGGTGCCTCTGGGCCAGGGATCGTTCCACCACATCATTGTGCGCGAAGGCCGCATTACCCACGTGGATGCGCGCGATTTCTCGCTCAAACAAGTCACCGACAGGCACTACTACGAAGTTTGCACCCATCCGAAGATCTATCAAGCCATTGAGAGCGTGGCGAACCTGGCAGCGGTACGCTAATCAAAAAGCGCCGCGCGGGACCCTGAAAGGCACCCGAATCACGGCTTCGATATCGATCGGCGTGCCGTCTTTGGTGCCGGGACGGAAGCGCCACTGCAACAGGGCCTTGCGCGCATTTTCATTCAGCCGCTCGTCAAAGCCTTCAATCACCCGCACCTCGCCCACGCTTCCGTCAGCGTGGATGACGGCATAAAGAACGACCACGCCTTCCACTCGATCGTGCATCAGCTCCTGCGGGTACGCGGGATCGACTTTCTGGATCGGCTCGGGCGCGCTGAGATCGGATTCACCGTGGCCGGTGGCGTTCAACTCGGCAAAACGAATGGTCCAGCTTCCCATGGATGAGGAGAGATTGGGCATGCTGAGCCGCATGGAGTAGTGCCTGCGCGAGCCGAATACCTGGGTGTCGATGCGGTCGCGAGGCTGGTCTGTGCGGTCGGGCGTAAGCGGACGCGCAGCGGGCGGCGGAGCAGCGGAGGCGACCACGGAATTGCCAGAAACCTTGGCAGGTGGCGCCGCCACATAAATGTCGGACGAAGCGCCGTTTCCGGCCTGGCCAGGCGCGGAAGGGCTGCTGCCTTGTTTAATTTCCGGGCGGGCGGTGGCGCCAGCGTGCCCTGAAGGGCTGGCAGTGAACTCGCCGGGGCGGTTGCCTTCGGGGACTGTCACCGGACCAATGGGAGCGATTGGCCGGGCATTGAGCACCAGCATCTGTCCGATTGCCTTCTCACGCGCGGCATTGCCGCTGATTACAGGAGAAGCCGGCGGCACGGCCGTTGCATCCTGTGAAGGCAGGCCGATATTGCCCAGGTTCCGGCTGGCGGCTGCCGGAGCAGGCGCGGCGACCTGCGGCGCATTCAGGGGCAGGGACATCGACTGAAGTCCATGATTGGCTGAAACCTCCGGCGCCGGTGCGGCCACAGGTGGAGGCGACTGTGCTGGAAGCTGAAGACTGTCCGCCTTGCGTGCCATAACATCGGGAGCTGGCGGAACCACGATGGCGCTCTCCAGCGGCAGGGCCTGGATGGAGCGGCGATTGGCCGTTGCTCCCGCGGGCGCAGCCACTTCCGGCCGCGCAGCCGGAGGAAAGATCAGCGGGCGAAGACTGCTTTGCGCCACGGGCTGGGCAGGCGGCGCGATCTGCGGCGTGTTGACCGGCAAAACCTGCAATGGATGGTTCATTGCCACGGGCGCGCCGGGAATCGGCGTTGACGCGATCAGGTTGGGCAAGGGCACGTCCTGCTTCAGGAACACGGGGCTCGGCTGGACGATGGTTTGGCGGGTACTGATGTGGTTCTCATGCGTGACCACGATCTCCTGCGGCGCATACTCAGGATCGGCGCTCTGGGGCCGAGGCCGCCGCGGCGGCTCCGGTCTGGCCTTGCGTGGGTTCACCGCGGGTAAATATTCGGAAAGCTCATAGTGCAGCACGGACTGCGTTCGTGGCGGCACGTCTGGCAGGACCTGAGGCTGGTTCAGCCACGCCAGATTGAGCGCGTAAACGGCCAAGATGACTAGTATGTGCCCCAGAAACGACTGGCGCTTCGCTCGCCAGGCCACGGGACGATGCACCAGAGCGTCAGCCCAATATTCGGCCGGGCGCGAACTTACCCACACAGGCGGCGGCTCGGCGCGAAACAAATCGCCGATGTTACGCAGAAAGATGCGCAGCCACGGTTCGGGCTCAATCACCAGGCGAAGGCCGCGAACGGACGCCGCAACCCCCTCATTTAAAACCGCTTTTTTCCCCGACTGCATTTAACTTGACTTCCAGCTGAGTAGAACGATTATATCTTTATTACCAATATGGCCCAGCTTAAGCTTTCGCCCATTAGAATCATTGGTTTCCTGACCTTGGTCACCATCGCGGCTGCCTGCCCGGCCCAGAGCGGCCTGGCAACGCGAGGCCAAAGCCAGTCCACCCAGCAAGATACAGCCGCCGTGGTGCCGCATGCAGCCGAAGACATTTCTGGCATGTACAGCTTTTTGAAAGACGGAGAGTTCCTCCAGATCAACCTGGAGAAGGCGGCCGTCACCGGATACGTCTCCCGCATGGGGGATTCAGACAGCGATAACGGCGTCTTTCTCGACCAGTTTTTTTCCAAAGCCGACATTCAGGGCCACGAGGTCTCATTTACCACCCGGCCGCTGCACAGCGTGTGGTATGAATTCAAAGGCAAATTCGACCGTGGTCCGGGGAAGACAAAAGCCGACGACGGCTACTACATTCTCCGGGGCACGCTGAAAGAGTTCACCACCACGGGTGACAAGAACGTCAGCACGCGCTCGCGCGAGGTCGAGTTCAAACTTCTGGCCCAGCCGGACGACTCCGACGACGCCACGGCGGCGGCCAGGAGCAAGCCCAAGCCCAAAAAATAGCGTGGTTCCCCGTGGCCATTCCCGAAGGCGAGCGCATGTGAGCCGGAAGCGGGCGAGAGATCTGCTCGTCTGCCATGTCGCATGAACTGAAGACGCTCAGCCTCCGCATGCGCAGCGCTTTCCGCCGGCTGTGAATACAATCTACATGCGGTGATTCGCCAGGAAACAGGAAAGCAGGTACACCATGGAAGACAGCAAGCGCCGATTGATGTGGCACGGAATGTTCTTGTTCTTGCTTGGCCTGCTCACGGGCTTTCTTGAGCAGAAGTTCGTAAACCCGCGCATGGGGCTGGCCGCCCACCTGGAGGGCGTGATGAACGGGACCTTCCTTCTCGCCCTGGGCGCCGCATGGACAGAGGTGAGACTGTCCACCCGCCTGAAGCTCGCGGCCTATTGGACCGCGCTCTACGGCGCGTACGTAAACTGGGGAGCGGTCATCCTGGCTGCCGTCTTCGGTACCGCTGCGCTTTCCCCGGTCACCTCCGCCGGCCATAGCGCTCTGCCCTGGCAGGAGACGCTCGTCACCATCGCCTTAATGACCGTCGGAGTATCCATCGTGGGTTCTTCTCTGCTGGTGCTCTGGGGCCTGCGGCGAAAAGCGACGTCGTAATCCCTGATGTTTGGTGGACGGTGAAGAGGTCGAGTTCAAGCTGCTCGCCCCAACGATGTTGGGTCTTGGGGTTCCTGATCGCCAGATGTCCCGATCACCTGATGACCCGATCACCTGATGACCCGATCTCCCGATGGCCCGATCTCTTCCCCCTGCCCCCTCCCATACCCATCCCAAATTGGCGTGGGGTTCAGCGACCCCATCCCAGATCATCCCAGATTGGCGTAGGGTTCAGGGTTTCGGCTCACTGACCAGCCAAGTATGCCGCGATATGGCCCGATCCCACCCCATCCCCGTTCAACCCCGAAAAATATAGACTTACACGATTCATCCCCGGGGTTACCGCCTTTTGAGCTGCACCCCTTCGGTGAGACAGTTTTCGAGTGTCATCCGTGTTCATCCGTGGTGAGGTTTTTTCGATTGGCGAATTGCGCATTGCCAGTTTGCTGGCTGCTAGTCGCTACTTTTCAAAGATCAAAACGCTTCCACCCCTCGGGCTGCCACATCCTACCGCCATCCATTGCAACAATCACGCGCGAACTAGTTCACCAGCACCGGTCACTGCCTTTCACGACCCTCTGCTTGCACGTGGTTCATGTCCGAATGGCCGAGAGAAGCCCGCAGGGCGGAATACGTCCGCCCGTCAGGCTGGGGACATTGGCGATAGTCAACTTCCGGGTTCAGCGTTCGGATTTCTCGGCTCGCTATGGATGGGCGGCCACACTTTGATCGTGTCCGCGTCCCATCTGTTGAGTTTGAGAAGGCTGCTGGTGAGGACCAGCGCCGGTTCAAAGTGGAGCGAGAGCAGGTGCCGGTCGCGGAAGGCAATGGAAACGGTGTTCTCGTCGGTGTTGCTGTGGAAGCGCACCGTTTGCACCTCCCGGCCTTTCATCTGCGGGAATTCCACGATCCTGCCGCCCCGCTCTCCTTGCTCCCGCAAGTCAAACTCCTTGCCGGGCTCGGGACGCTTTGGCAGCTCGGACACTATCTCCACCGTCGGGGCTTTATGGATTCGCCGGGGTTTTTTGCTCTTGCGTTTGGTTTTGCTCTCGGCAGGTTTCATGGGCGGCCTCCGTTCAGACAGCCGAGGCGGGGACCCCATTTTCCTCTGTGTTCCTCCGCGTCCTCTGTGGTAAAGGGTTTTGCTTTAGCTAATTGCCAGTTGCTAGATGCTGGTTTTACTGATGGCTGAGTGCTTGCTGCGATTTGCACCCAAAAGGCGGGACGTGTAGCTTCAATAACAGCCATGTTGCCTCCCTTCGGTAGGCGACTACGGTTAGGGCGGCGTTCGGTCTCAACCACCGGACGCTTGCCCGACTTTTAAGTTTTGCCCGCAAGCTTGCGGGGTTTTACTTCTTCTTCGTTTTGCGAGGCACAGGTGATTTCGCCTGTGCTTTTTGCTTGGCCCTAAGCTTCTGATATCTGGTCTTCCGCCCATTCGCGATCTTGGGCAAAGCCAGGCGTAGTTCCTCAATCTCGCTCTCGCTCCACAAGCGCAGGCGGATGCCCCCGGCCATGGTTTCCGGCGGCGCACTGATTTTGCCTGCCAGAATGTAGCTGCTCAAAGCTGATTTGCTGATACCCAGCTTCTTCGCAACCTGTTCTGTAGAGAGTTTATTCATTCCAGGAGTATTCTCCTAGATAGATCAAGAACCGTCAAGGGCTTTCTGCGTCGTGCTCAAATTCTGTGCGTGGCATTCATTGATCCAGCCGCCGAAGGCGGCGAAACAGCCTAGCCCAGGCGCGGAAGCCCTGGGTAAATGTGGAGTAGAAATGTGGAGCGCCGTAGGTGCGGCACAAGAAAGCTGGCATTTTGATCAGGGTTTTGTCGATGGTTTCATCTGCCATTTGCGAGCTTGGTAATCGCTCACCCTCAATGGATCTGGTTTCTCAGTAATATCAGCAGTTTTTCCACGCAGCAAAGCTGATTCTATGCTCTCAATTTGTAATGGGCTTTGCCCCAAATCGAACAAGTGTCCGCAAATTTCTTTCCACGGCAATGGAGGGCTTGACCAATAGTCCCCGGTTTGTAGTGAGCATGCTTGTAGAACTCCAACAAGATCACTTGTGGATTTCCAACTGATTGGAATCACTCGCACAACAAAGCCGGTAGCCAATCTCCTGAAATCGCTGCCTTGAATACGAATGATGCGGCACATCTCGTGAAGCCGAGAATACATTCGGTCTGTGATGCGATCGGCGAGGGTTTCATCGCGCATCGGCCAGTCTGACTCTCTCTGATTATTGCGAGAAATGGGCTCAGGCTTTTTTTTTGCTTCTTCCGAGAGGCGCGAAGGACCATCCACGAAATTGGTCGTGATAATTGTGGTTTTCTGTTCATTGTAGCGATAATTGAGAATATGACTGACTGTATCCCAAACCCAATCTGAAGGGCGTATAGCGCCGAGCTCATCCAAGAGCAATACTTCAGTTTCAAAAATCGGTCGCAGTATTTCCAGCTCTGTTATCTGCACGCTCGCATTGTAGGAGTTCTGTATTTCCTTCAGCAGTTCGCGGTAATCGCAGAAGAGGCAGGCAATCCCTTTTTGGCGAATTAAGTATTGAATGGCCGCCACCGCCAGATGTGTTTTGCCAACGCCCACTGGCCCAATCAGCAGCAGCCCCGTCTTTTCAATCGGGTAGTATTCCACAAAGTGTTTGATATCGGAGACAGCCGTCGCTATCGATTGGTTCACGATCTCGACATTCTCCAAAGTGCAATGCTGGTAGCGGGCAGGGATCTGCGAGGCTTTTGCCAGCCGCTCGATTCTGGCTGTTATATGGCACTGGCAACGCACGGCCCGATTGGCTTTTCCGGGAACGACGATGCTCTTCCACCCTGTCCCTCCGCATTCGGGGCAAACAATGCCTGGTTGCGATATTTGCGAAGTCGCCATGGATGATGTTACCCCTAATACCCTTCTGGTCCTGCTTCGTTCGCCAGATCCACAAACCGCGTCGAGCTCTTGATAAATGCCATCCGCACCACGCCCGTGGGCCCGTTGCGCTGCTTGGCGATAATCAACTCTGCTTTGCCCTGAAGGTCGGGATCGTCGGGCTTATAAACCTCTTCGCGGAAGATGAATCCCACCACGTCGGCGTCCTGCTCAATCGCGCCCGACTCGCGCAGGTCAGCCAGTTGCGGACGATTGTTGCCGGTGCGGTTCTCCGGAGCGCGGCTCAACTGCGAGAGCGCCAGCACCGGGCAGCGCATCTCCTTGGCCAGCCCCTTGAGTCCGCGCGAAATCGCCGAGACTTCCTGGGTGCGGTTCTCATAACGCTTTCCGCCGCCCGTGGGTGTGCCTGCCACCAGTTGCAGGTAATCGACGATCACCAGGTCCAGCCGCCCCTGCGCCTGTTGCAGCCGGCGGCACTTGGCCCGCATTTCAGAAATGGAGATCGCCGGCGTGTCGTCGATGAAGATGGGCGATTCAGCCAGCGCGGCCAGCGCCGTTACCAGCTTTTGGTAATCGTCGCGGCCCAGAAAACCGGTGCGCAGTTTGTGGGAATCCACCATGGCTTGCGAGCACAGCAGGCGCAACAGCAGCGACTCGCGCGACATTTCCAGGGAAAAGACGCCCACCACTTTGCTGTCGCGCACCGCCGCGTTCTCCGCGATGTTGATGGCAAATGCCGTTTTCCCCATCGACGGCCGCGCCGCGATGATCACCAGATCGGACTTCTGCAGGCCGCTGGTCATGCTGTCCAGGTCTTCGAAGTGCGTTTCCAGTCCGGTAATGCGCTGGCCCTGCTCATACAGCTTGTCAATGGAGCCGAACGACTGCTTTACGATCTCCGGAATCCCCAGGAACCCCTGGCCGATTCTTTGCTCCGCCACCTTGAAGATCGCCGACTCCGCCGAATCGATGATCTCTTCCGCAGGCGCTTCCTGCTCATAGGCCTGCTGGATGGCGCTGGTGGCCGCGTGAATCAGCCCGCGCAAGAGCGCCTTGTCTTTCACGATCTTTACGTACTGCTCAATGTTCTTGACCCGGGGCAGGCCGTCGGTGAGCGATGTAACGTAGGCCACGCCGCCTACCGACTCGATCTCTTTATGTTGTCCTAGTTGTTCGGTCAGGGTAACGAAGTCAACCGGCTTGCCTGTCTCCGCCAGCTCCATCATGCGCAGGTAGATGCGGCGGTGGGAATCGAGCGAAAAATCTTCCGCCCGCAGGTGCTCCGCTGCCTGGGGATACGAGGAGTTGTCGAGAAGAATTGCGCCTAGGATGGCGCGCTCAGCTTCAACGCTGGCGGGCAAGCCGCGATCCAGAATGTGGTCAGTGGTTGCCATTCACCCAAAAACTCCGCTCATGCTCGATGAGCGGATAAAACTCGGTGTTCACTGGAGAAAAACCAGCGAAACAAGCCCAATCTTAGCACAAAAATAAAACCCGGCCTGTACCAGCCATACAGACCGGGTTAGCGGGGTGGATGTTCTTTCCGCCGCGTGTTGCCGGAGCGGCGATAAGACAGCTCAGCGAGTTTCTCTCACGCTCATCTCCCCGTCACCGGAAGAGATGAGATTGGACTAACCCAACGCAGATTAAACTCCAGCACGTCCCTTGAGTGTGCCGTCGATCCCTGATGAACCGGAGCGTTCACTGTCGCTCGAACATTCACACTTGAGTGTCAAAAAATATCTATGAAATCACATCCAGACGGCAAGCACTGATTCGGAACTTCCGCAGGATTTCGGTGACTTTCCTGTGCATATCGTCCATTGTCTGTGGAAAAAGGTGGAAAAGTGGGCGCGTTTTTCCAGAGAGGGCCGTTCGCGCCGTCCTAACCGCTCAGGGCCGTGCTCTCACACTTGGCTTGCTTGGCGCTCCCCTGTCCTGGTGGCATGCGCTCGCCTTCGGAGGCGCCAAGTGAAGCATTTTGAAGCTTCACCAGTGCTAAAGCATGTTTTCTAAATGAATCCTTACCACTTCCGCAATGGCAAAGTAAAAATTCTCACGCCAATCATGGTTTCCATAGAGACTTGCCCAGGCAATTTACAGAAAAGCGCCTGACACTCTCATCTTCCCGCTACTCGCGTTCAATAGGCGTATACTTGTTGGCAATTGTTATTTCGCTGGCTGCCAGCATTGCCGGCGTCGCCGCCACTTCCACAAACGACGTCTTGAAGAGCTGACGGGAGCTGTGGAATGCATCTCAGCACGGAATTTGCCAGCGAAAACGATCTACTGGACCGGGTCATGGAAAAGGGAATCGTGGTTGAGGTATGGGACCGCGTGGAACTGAGGGGAATTGACATGACCGGGATGCGCGTTTCTATCTCCTCAATCCGGCTTTTTAATGAAGGAAGGAACCCGCCGTTTCGCGCGGGATACTTCTGGAAGGTCGAACCCTCGTAAAATCAGCGTATAGCCGAGACCGCACGTGACCGCCGGTCATTGCCCGAGATCAAAAAGGGCCAAAAATCCCACCACTTGATGAACGATGAACACGGATCATACTGATCGGATGGCTTCGAAGCCCCGCCATGCGAAAAGTGCACACGGCCTGAGCGATGGGAGAAATAAAATTATTACGGCTCAATGTAAATCCGATGCACTCTCTCGCCCAGGCGGGTAAGGAGTTCGTAGGGGATGGTTCCGGCTGTTTCAGCGACTTGCTCCGGGCGGAGGGTATGGCCGTTGTGGGTCCCATAAAGCAGGACTTCGGCGCCAATGCCGGCGCCAGGTACGTCAGTCAGGTCAATCTGCATTTGGTCCATGCTGATGCGGCCCACGATGGGCGCGGGGCGGCCTTCCACCAGCACTTGCCCTCTACCGGAGAGACGCCAGGGAAGGCCGTCGTCATAGCCGAAGGGCACGATGCCGACTTTCGTCCGCCGCTGGGCGGTGAAGGTCCGGTTGTACCCGAGGCTGTCTCCGGCCGCGAATTCCTGGATGCTGGTGATGCGGCTGGTGAGGCCCACGGCAAGTTCCAGGTCCATCTCCCGGCGCGAGGCTTCAGAGGGGTGAATCCCGTAGAGGCCAAGGCCGATGCGCACCATGTTGTAATGCGCCTCCGGGAAACGGATAGCGCCGGCGGTGTTTGCGGCATGAATCTGTAGATTGTCAAACCCGTTGGTCTGAAGGCCGGCGACGACTTGATTGAAAGCTGCGATCTGCTGCCGCGTGAAATCGTCGGAGTCGGGATCGTCCGCGGAGGCAAAGTGAGTGCAGACACCGGTAAGCCGCATGACGCCGCTGGACCGGATAAGCTGGGCCAGCGGGACCGCGATTGTGGACGGCACGCCCAGGCGATGCATGCCGGTATCGACTTTCAAATGCACGTCGAGCACCTGGCCGCTGCCGGCCAGCGCAGTGATGAGTGCTTCGACCAGTTCAGCCGAGTAGATCACGGGTGTAAGGCGGTAGCGCAGCAGGTTGTCGACGTCCTCGCGCTCGGAGAGAAATACGAAGATGTCCTGATCGGCGCCGGTTTTTCGCACGGCAACGCCCTCATTCGCGGACGACACCCCAATGTGATGGATTCCCAGGCGCGACATCCACGAGCCAAGCTGGACCAGCTCCGTGCCGTAAGCCATGGCCTTGAGCATGGCGAGCATATGCACAGAGGCGCCGCAGTGCCGGCGAAAGCGCGCAATGTTGCCTTCAATGGCGGCAAGGTTCACCCACAAGCAGCGCTGGGCGATGGCGCCGGAGAGATCGCGTACGGCCTTTACCATTCCGGCGTTGCGCGGGCCTTTGAAGAGCACGGTGTCGCCAGGGCGAAGCAGGGGAAGAAGCCGGTCTTTCAGTTCGTCGGCCGTTTTCACCTGCTGGACATTGCCTTCCGGCCGCACGGACTTGTAACCGTCAGCCGTGGTTTTGAGTTCGCCGTTGCCGACGAGGAAGAGATGGCTGAACCCGCACTCGGCGGCCTGCGCGCCCACCTGTGCATGCTCGCGGAGAGAGCTGGCGCCCAGCTCACGCATGCCGGCAAAGGCAAACATCTTTCTGCCGGTGCGCGATGCGCCCAGCGTGGCGGAGCGCAATGCAGCGTGCACGGAGATGGGATCGGAGCTGTAACCGTCATTGATGATGCGAATGCCCTGGGGCGACGACCACAGCTCCATTCGCGTGGATGTAGGCGCGTAGTTATCCAGGGCAGCCGCGATTTCCTCAAGCGGCACGCCTAAAAGAAGCGCGGCAAAGGCGGCATAGTGCAGGTCTGTGATGATCTCTGGCGAGCGCGTCTTTACCAGCACGCTGCGCGCAGCTTGCGTGGGAACGCTCAGCTCCAGCAGCTGGCCATCGTCGCTGAGCGAGACCGGGTGGAGCGAAAGCGCCTGGTTCTTGTCGCCAACCTTATGAATCGGGCACTTGATTTTTTTGGCGGGAGAGTCAAGCGTGGGCTCGGCAGCCGGGAGCAGCAGCCAGCCTTCTTCTGGAATGCGCTCGAACAGCTTCATTTTTTCGCGGGCGATGGCGTCTCGGGAGCCGAACGCGGCGAAGTGGGCCAGGCCGATGTTGGTAAGGATCCCGTAGCTGGGCTGGGCGATTTCTTCCAGAGCAGCCATTTCACCGGGCGCAGAAATGCCGACTTCAAGGATGGCGAGCGGCTCAGGCTTCTCGGCCGAGAGCACCGCCAGAGGGAGGCCCAACTGGCTGTTATAACTGCCAGGCGAGGCAAGAAATTGCCGGCCGGCAAGCAGGGTTTTCAGGGCGTCCTTAACGATGGTTTTGCCGTTGCTGCCGGTAATCGCCAGCACGCGCTCAAAGTATTTGCGCCGGTGCCAGCGCGCCAGGGCCTGCAGAGCGCGCAGCGGGTCGGGCACAACGATCACCGGCCACGTGGGCTCCAACGCCACGCTGGCCCGCCGGTCCTGGGCGATCAATGCCGCTGTGGCGCCGTTGCGGAAGGCATCGGAGAGGAAGCGGTGACCGTCTGCTTGCTGGCCCTTCAAGGCGATGAAGAGCGCGCCGGGAGAGGCGCCGCGCGAATCGGTGCAGATGCGGTCGATGACCAGCGATGACGCACCGGTCATCTCGCCATCGATCACATGGGCAATTTGGTCAAGCTTCGTGGGGACCAAGTTTTTCTCGCTCCGGCAAGCCAAGTGTACGGGATTTTGTTCGCACATGGCAGCGCAGCACCAGAAAAGTACTCCGCATCATTTAGAATTTAGAAACCGATTTATCGAATTCATGGTCAGCCTCTATCAAAAGTGGATGTATGCGTGGGAGACGCGCCTGACGACGCGGGACACTAATCGCGTGGTGCGCCCGCTGGAGTGGGGCATGGACTGGGCGCGGCGCTGGCCGCTGGTCAACGGAAACTTCCCCAGCTCCGAGCAGCAGTTTGAGAGCTATCTCCACGAACTGAACGACCTGATCGTTGCCAATAGCGACGAGTTCTTCGCCTACAAGACGCCGCAGGATTTCCGGCTGGAGAAACGAAAGATCGAGCTGTTTCCCACCGGCAGCAACGCCAACGAAAAGGTCCCCAAGGGCGACGGCCTTTTCCTCCGCTTCATCTCGCCTGCGCCAACGCCGTATCCGGAAAACGATCTGGTGAATGGGCGATGGTTTCCGGCGGAGGGCAAACGCGCGGTGATCGTGCTG
Source organism: Terriglobia bacterium (assembly GCA_041488515.1). GTDB lineage: Bacteria > Acidobacteriota > Terriglobia > Terriglobales > Acidobacteriaceae > Angelobacter. The sequence goes on from JBGPPK010000014.1 coordinate 71,388, forward strand.
CCGCACTGGAACGCGAATGGAATTGCCTACAACGCGCTGGGGCCGGTGTTGAACCGCTTTGGCATTTCCATGTTGCGGCTGAGCAAACCGTACCATGACATTCGCCGTCCGCAGGAGACCGCGCGCTCGGACTATGCGGTCTCGCCCAACATCTGCCGCACGCTGGATGCGGCGCGGCAGGCGGTCCTGGATGTGCGCGCCTGCCTTGACTGGCTTTACGCGCAGGGCAAAGACAGCGTGGGCATCGTGGGGACGAGCCTGGGATCGTGCTACGCTTTTCTGGCCAGCGCGCATGATCCGCGCCTGAAGGTCAATGTCTTCAACCATGCTTCAACCTATATGGCGGACGTGGTGTGGACCGGCCAGTCAACCCGCCACGTGCGCGAAGGCCTGGAGCGTTCCGGCATTACGCTGGAAAGCCTGCGCCAGTCCTGGCGAAGCGTAAGCCCGATGGCGTACTTCGATAAATATGCCCGCTTCCCCAAAAAATGCCTGATGATTTATGCCCGCTATGACCTGACGTTCCTGCCCGAACTCTCGCGCGAGGCTGTGGCCGGTTTTCGTAAGTACGGCGCCGATCTGAAGACCGTGGTGCTTCCCTGCGGGCATTACACCACCGGCGAAACGCCGTTCAAATATATGGACGGATACCACATGGTGAGGTTCCTGCTGAAGAACCTCTGAGAGTCACCGCAGATGAACGCAGATCCGCTCAGATGAGTAAAGAGCGGGTTGAGTTGGGGAAGCACTGGCATTTCCGCAGCTAAAGAAGGGCCAAGCAGGAGCGGCTCTCATCATCGGCGCTTATCTGCGAAAATCTGCGGCGAAGACTACTTGTTCTTCCAGATCGGTTTGCGCTTCTCGATGACCGCGCGCAAGCCTTCCTGCACATCTTCCAGGTTCATCAGTTCGTTGAGGTAGAGGTCCTGCGAGGTCTTCATGGCTTCTTTGAGCGGGCGTCCAATGGAGCTGCCGATCACGCGCTTGGTGACTTCCAGCACCGGGCCGCTGAATTCGGAGATACGTGCAATGAGCGACTCAACGTGTTTCTCTAGTTCCGCTTCGGGTACAACTTTGTTGACAAAGCCGAAGTTGAGCGCTTCTTCGGCGGAGAGAGCTTCGCCGGTGAGAATCAGTTCATAGGTTTTCTTGGTGCCAATGAGTTGCGGCAGCATCACGGCGGCGAACGGCGGAAACACGCCAAGCTTTACTTCAGGCTGGGCAAACTTTGCTTTGGGCGTGGCCAGAACCACGTCGGCGAATCCCACAAGCTCTGATCCTGCGCCGATGGCCGGTCCGTTCACCACCACCACCACGGGCTTGGAGATATCGACCATGGCCTGAAAGACGCGAGTGAAAGCATCCAGCGTCTGGAATACGCGGTCCGGGCGCGAGTCCTCCAGGGAAATGCCCGCGGAAAATGCCTGCTGCGCGGATTGCAGGAGAATGGCCTTCGTGTCGGCGCGGCCGTTAAGGCTTTCGATGGCTTCCGCCATCTCCTTCATCATGGGCACGGTGAGCACGTTGTGCGGCGCGTGGTTCAGCGTGAGCCGCGCGATCGAGTCAATCACTTCAAACTGGATGTACTTATAGGCCGTCACCGGCACTCGATTGTCGCCGGTGAGATCGGTTTCGGTTTCGTGCGCGGGCCGTGTGCCCATAGTCACCTCAATCGCTATAAAAGGGGGAGAATGCGAGCGTGATTATCCGACGAAAAGCCGCTTGAATACAAGCCGACATTCACCTTACGAGAGGTATCGCAGGTGCATACTTCCGCCGGCTGGAGCTATTTTCCCCGGAAGTTGCTGGCCTTTCGGATTGCGCCGTCATGGTTGACAATCGCGGTTTCGGCAGACTAGCTTTTCAGTCCGAGTAAATCTTGAAAAGGATGGTCATTTCCATGAGGAAAATCTCACGGCTGTTTGCGTTAACGGTTATTCTGGGCCTATTAAGCGTTCCTATCACCGCTGTTGCCAGTTACGATGAAGACCAGCCGCACATGCAGGCTGCGCTGGAAGCCCTGCAACAAGCCAAGCACCATTTGGAAGAAGCCAAACACGATAAGGGCGGGCATCGCGCCGCTGCCCTCAAGGACGTGAATTCTGCCATCAGGCATGTAAAAGAAGGCATGGAGGTCGGCGAGCATCACGAACACAAATAGGAATCGCCAGGGCCGCTGAAGCCCCCGCGGTGATAAGAGGTTTTTCAAGCCGGCCGCAGGGCCGGCTTCTCTATTGATGGCGGCTGCACTGTCGCCGCCTTTCAGGCTCCATTCACGCGCCGCTTCTACGCGTGAATGGGCAGAGTAAAATGATGTCCATGAAAATTGCCATCGGCGCGGACCACGCGGGCTACGAGCTGAAAGACAAGATCAAACAGCACCTGCTACAACAGGGCATCGAGGTCCGTGATGAAGGCACATCGACGGCCGACTCGGCCGACTATCCTGACTACGCCCGCGCGGTGGCGCACGATGTGAGCGGGCAGCGCGCCGATCTGGGCATTCTGGTCTGTGGCAGCGGGATCGGCATGGCGATTGCCGCAAACAAGGTTGATGGCATCCGCGCCGCCAATGTAAGCACCGAGTATGAAGCGGAGATGAGCCGCCAGCACAACAATGCCAACGTTCTGGCGTTGGGCGCGCGTATCGTCAATGCCGTCCAGGCATTTCTCATCGTAGACAAATGGCTGGCCACGCAGTTTGCCGGCGGGCGGCATGAACGGCGGGTGGAAAAGATCATGGCCCTTGAAAAAGAAGAAAAGGAAGAGGACGCTGCCGGGACCGCAAGGAACCGCTGAATGCACCATTCATGGACGAAGAGCGGCTTTGAGGTCAGTACCGATCCTGCGCGCATCGACCTGGGCGTGGTGCATGAGTTTCTGACGAATTGCTATTGGGCGAAAGGAATTCCGGCGGAGACAGTGCGGCGGTCCATAGAGAACTCTATCTGTTTCGGCGTTTATCATGGCGAGCGGCAGGTTGGATTTGCCCGCATCGTCTCTGACCGGGCGACCTTCGCCTATCTGGCGGACGTTTTCGTTCTCCCCTCCTATCGCGGCCGGGGTCTCTCCGGTTGGCTGATGGAATGCATCGTGGGGCATCCGGATTTGCAGGGACTGCGCCGCTGGATGCTGGCCACCCAGGACGCGCACGGTCTTTACGCGCGGTACGGATTCACCCCAATCAAGGCCCCGGAGCGCTGGATGGAGGTCCACCGGCCTGATATTTACGCAAAGAATGGCTGCCAGATCGTTCCAGAAGAATAGGAGGGCCCCTATCGTGCGCGTGCAACCGCATTTGCTGCTGGTACTTTCAACTTTGTGCTGCTTTGCCATATCCGGCTGCGGAGGTAACACCACTCCTTCATGCAAGATCCTCGCCATCAATGTATTTCCAGCTACCGCAACCGTGGACCACGCAGCCGTTCCCCCGGGAAACACGCAGCACTTTGACGCTTTTATTGCCAAGGTGCCGCCCGGCTGCGAGTTCCTCACCGGCAACATATTTGACGCCGTATGGTCTGTCTCTGACCCGGTGAATGTCAGTATCAGCAATGCCCAGGACGCTACCCGCGGAACTGCCACGTGCAAGGCAGCGACCGCCGGAGCCGTCACCGTGACGGCCACAAAGTCCCAATCGGACGGCTCCAGTGTGTCCAACACGGCCTCCCTTACGTGTAATTAGGCGGAGAAAGTCGAGATGGCATGCAGGGTGCGCAATTGGCCCGATTCCCCGTCTGCTAGTAAGATTTCCTTGTCATGCCTAACAACTGGATGTCCCGCTCATTGTCTGATTCCGACCCTGCGATTGTCCGCGCAATCGCCAACGAGGCCACTCGCCAACATGAAGGGCTGGAGCTGATTGCTTCGGAAAACTTTGTCAGTATGGCGGTCCTGGAAGCGGCGGGGTCGGTTTTCACCAATAAGTACGCGGAGGGATATCCGGGCAAGCGCTATTATGGCGGCTGCGAGTTTGCTGACGTGGTCGAAACCCTGGCTCGTGACCGGGCCCGGCAGCTCTTTGGATCGGAACACGCTAACGTCCAGCCGCACTCTGGCTCGCAGGCAAATATGGCTGCTTACATGTCACTGTTGCAGCCGGGCGATTCGGTCATGGGCCTCAACCTTGCCCATGGCGGCCATCTCACCCATGGTCATCCGCTGAACTTTTCCGGCAAGATGTACAAAATCATTCCCTATGGCGTGCGCAAAGATACGGAAACCATCGACTACGACGAGATGGAGCAGATCGCCGTGCGCGAGCGCCCCAGGATGATCATCGGCGGAGGCAGCGCGTATTCCCGCATCTTTGATTTTGCCCGCATGCGGCAAATCGCGGACAAGGTGGGCGCCAAATTCATGGTCGATATGGCCCACATTGCCGGATTGGTGGCTGGAGGGGCGCATCCCTCGCCTGTCCCGCACGCTCATGTTGTGACCACCACGACGCATAAAACGCTGCGCGGGCCGCGCGCCGGCATGGTGCTTTGCCGGCAGGAACTGGCCGCCGCCGTGGACAAAATCGTTTTCCCCGGCATTCAGGGTGGGCCACTGATACATGTCATCGCGGCTAAGGCGGTGTGCTTTCATGAGGCGTTGCAGCCGGCCTTCAAGGACTACGCGCAGCAGGTTGTGGCCAATGCCCGGGCTCTGGCGCGCAAAATCATGGATGAGGGCTTCCGTGTCATCTCCGGCGGGACCGACACGCATCTGATGCTGATCGATGTTTTTGCCCGTGGGATTCTGGGCAGCGAAGCGGAAAATGCGCTGGGGCAGGCGGGAATCACCGTCAACAAGAATGCGATACCGTTTGACAGCAATCCTCCGCTCAAGCCCAGCGGAATCCGCATGGGCACGCCCGCGCTCACCACAAGGGGCATGAAAGAGAAGGAGATGATTCAAACCGGCGCGTGGATTGTGGAAGCCCTCAATCACCACAAGGATGCTCAGGTGCTCGCGCGAATCCGCAGGCAGGTGCTGGAGCTGGCGGAAGCGTTTCCACTTTATCCTGAGCTGCGTGCCACCGCGGAAGTTGTGTGATGTTGCGCTAGACTTGCTCGCGTTTATTTCGGCACGATCTTGAGTACCCTTCCGCCTGCGATATCCACCACGTACAGTTCACCCGCGGCATCCTGCCCGAAAGAGCTGATGTTGAAGCCTGGGCTCGCAAGCAGCGCGCGGGTAAATTGGTTGGCTGGATTTTCTGTCAGGCTCCAGATTTTCCCGCTCAGGTCGCCAAAGATATACATGCCCTGCATGCCGGTCACGGCGGTTCCGTGATAAATAAAACCACCGATTACGGCAATCGCTTCAGGGTGGCTAATCTCCACGATGGGAAGAGTTAGTCCGGCCATATTGCAGCCGCTCGGCGGGTTGAAGCAATGCACCCCTTCCATGGTGTTCCACCCGTAGTTGCCGCCTTTCTGCACGATATCGATCTCTTCGAACTTGTCCTGGCCCACGTCTGCCATGAACAGGCGGCCAGTTGTACGGTCAAAAGAGAAGCGCCAGGGATTGCGGAATCCAATGGCGTAGATCTCCGGCAGCCCGCCGCCGGCGGCAAACGGGTTGTCAGGCGGTATTGCGTATTGCAGGCCAGGACTGGTGGAATTCACATCAATGCGCATCATCTTGCCCAGCAGAGTTGCTGTGCTCTGGCCGTGGCCGAACGGATCACCACCGCTGCCTCCGTCACCCAGCCCGAAGTAGAGAAAGCCATCAGGCCCGAAAGCAAGCTGCCCTGCTTTGTGATTGTCGAAATTGCCGACCTGGTCCACGGTGAGCAGAATCCGCTCGGTCGCCGGGTCCGACTGGTTTGCATTGGTGGGGGAGGCAATGTACTCGGCAATCACAGACTGAAACTGGCCGCCTGCGTTGCGGACATAGTTTACGTAAAACTTTCGGTTTGTCTGAAAGCTGGGATGGAACGTCACCCCCAGCAGGCCCATCTCATTTTGAAAGATGACTTTGCTGCTGATGTTCAAAAATGCCTGCGGCAGCAGAGACCCGTTCTGGATGATCCTGATCGTCCCGCCCTGCTCCACCACGAACAGGCGGCCGCTGCCGTCGTTGGGCTGTTCAAGATCGAGAGGCGCATTCAAGCCGGAGACGACAACTTGTGTAGCGATCGCTACCGGGGAAGGGGGAGCGGCGTCGTTTCCCCCACAACCGATGGCCAGGCCCCAAGCCAGAAAAGCCGCGCCGATGATTGTCGCTCGTCGTTTTTCCACAACACAAGCCTGCGAAGAGTACCTTGAAATAATAACGCCGCTTTGATGCTGGCTGCTCTCAATCCTTTGTTCTGTGGAATTGGCGGAAGACTTAATCCTTCTGGCAGCAGCCAATCTCTTTCAGTAGCCCTCCTTTGGCCGCCAGGATGCTTCTAATCTCGCAGATGTATGTGGCGGACTGATTAAAGTGGCATTGCGATTCTCATTCTCGGCAATCCTGGTTTGTCTGTTAGCGGCTGCCGCCGCGGCACAGACAAGTGCCACGCCAGAAGCTCGGGATATTGTTGAGCGGATGTTGAAAGTGCAACAGGAGAACAAAGCGCGCGTGCGGCCCTTCACCGTCAAGCGCGGCTACCTCCTGCTCGACAAGCAGGACCAGCAGAAGGCCCAGGTCGTTGCCAATATTACTGTTCTCCCTCCTGACGGCAAGCAATACCAGATTGAGCGCAGCAGCGGCGGGATTGGGGAGAAGGTGCTGCGTGACATTCTCAGCAAAGAAACCGAGCAGCCCAAGGACGCGCAACGGAGTGAGCTCTCTCTTGAAAACTATAATTTCCAGTTGCTGGGCGAGGAGCTTCTGGACGCCCGGCGTTGCTATCTTTTGGGGCTCAATCCCAGGCGCGAAGAAAAAGACTTACTGCGGGGCAAGATGTGGGTCGACGCGGAAAACTACAATATTCGCCGCATTGAAGGGAGCCCGGTCAAGAACCCCTCGTGGTGGATCCGTGATCTCCACATCCTTATGAGCTTTGCCGAAATTGATGGCATGTGGCTCCGCACCTTCACCCATGCCGTGGCCAACGTGCGTTTCAAAGGCAAGTACGTGATGGAATCGCGCGACCTTGAATATCGCTTTACCCGGCAGGAGGCCCTGCGTCCACACCGCAATCCGGCAATCCTCGCCGGCTCTGCTGTCAACCCCTAGGCAATTCCGCTCGCTGAATTCCTGCTTATTGCTTGCTCTGCCGCTCACGAAAAGATTAGATTGATGGTTCGTATTTCAATTCACGGATCGTAGAGAGTGGCCGCCGGCCGCCGGTCCGGCTGTGAAGGTGCCTGTGCCGAAGAGCAAAACCTATTCTCTTTTGCTGGTTTTTTTCATTGCTGCTTGCGGTCTCGTGTTCTCTCAAGACACGGCCACCCCGAAGAAAGCCGGCAAAGATCAGCCCCAAGACCAGATCAAAGATCAGCCATGGCATTTTGCCGTCTCCGGCGATTCGCGCAACTGCGGTGATGTGGTCATGCCCGCGATTGCCGCCGGCGCCATAAAAAAACACGCCGCCTTTTACTGGCATCTGGGTGACTTGCGCGCTATCTACGGCGCTGATGAAGACTACCAGCACGCTCCCGAGCATCGGGGGCAGGTCGTAGAGAAAGACGCGTACCTGAAAGATGCCTGGGATGACTTTATTCAGAACCAGATCGGTCCGTTTGGCGACTTGCCGGTCTTTGTGGGCATTGGTAATCATGAAACCACGCCGCCCAAGACTCGTGACCAGTTCGCCGTCAAATTTGCCAAGTGGCTGGATTCTCCACCGCTCAAGCAGCAAAGGCTCGCCGACAACCCACAAAACACCGCTCCCCAGACTTACTTCCACTGGATCCAGGGCGGGGTGGATTTTATCTATCTTGATAACGCTACTCGTGACCAGTTCTCGGCGGAACAGGTGGCCTGGCTGGAAGGTGTGGTGGCGCGCGCGTCCTCCAATGCAGACGTGCGTGCTCTGGTGGTGGGGATGCATGCGGCGCTGCCGGACAGCCTGGCGAGCGGCCACAGCATGAATGACTGGGAGGTGGGCGCGGAAAGCGGGCGGCGCGTCTATACCGATCTTTTGAACTTCAACAAGCAGACGCACAAGAACGTATATCTGCTCGCCAGCCACTCGCATTTTTTCATGAGCGGCATTTTCAACTCTGACTCCTGGAAAATGCGCGGCGGCGAACTGCCCGGATGGATCGTCGGAACTGCCGGCGCCGTGCGTTACATGCTGCCGCCGGATGCGCCGCGTGCCAAAGAGGCGCGCACCAAGGTCTACGGGTTCCTGCTGGCGACCGTTCATACTGACGGCTCGATTGATTTCAAATTTGAAGAGATCAAGCGGCCGGACACTCCCACCGAGGTGAGCAAGCGCTACACGCCGGAGTTCGTGGATTTTTGCTTTGCCAAGAACACGAACTTCTCTGAAAGCACGGGCCCGGCCCACAAATAAAAAAGCAGCCGCCTGGAGTTGCATTCCGCAAAATCTCTCCGCGGTGATTTCCCCGCATTTTTTTGTTGACATTGCTACAGCAGTACCTCAATATCTTGTATGTAAGCATGCAACGGCACCATGCGTTGGGCTTCACAAGTGAGAACGGGCTCCAAACGACTCAAATTCTTCTAAGGAGGCATTCACTCATGGCAACCAAGAAAAAAGCAGCCAAGAAAAAGAAGAAAAAGTAGCCGAGTAGCGGAGCCAAGTCTCCGTGAAATTCAAGGGAAAATAGTTATGACGGGTGTTCATCGGAACACCCTTTTTTGTTGCCTCTTCTGGTCTGCTTCCGCAATATTGCCACTGGGTTCAGGACTGTTCACAGCTCGCCGGTGAGTGAATATCCAACCTTTCCGCCTCTGCCGGACTCTAACAATCACATCCAATCGATGATAGAGTTTTTCCGCGCGTCACTCGTGATCGCTCGTTGTTGCGTTGCATGAGCTTCTTGAGAGCATCACGTACAATCACACAAAACGTATTATTTGACCGATGAGCCAAGCCGTCCGTCGCACAATTCGGAGATCTCTATTCGCTATCTCGGCAGCGTTGATTGTCACGGCTGTATGCGGCCACGCGCAGATCAACCCTAACGCGTCCAGCGCGGACGCAGGAAAGACCACCGCGTCAGGTAACGCGGAAGATATCATTCCATTTCTCAACCAGACCATTGTGTGGTCAAGGCAGTTAAGCGCACAGCAACAGCTTGTCAACGAACCAAGCGACGCATTGTTTCTCAATGATAGCCGGCAGATTGCCGACCAGATCGTTCGGCTCGCCTTTGAGTTTGCACGGGCGCGGGCGCAGGCGCTGGCCAGTCAGCCTGAAACAGGCGCCAGCAGCCAGCCCCAATCCGCGAGTTCGCAATATCAGAGGCTGATTGATTCCGTGGCGCGTGCGGACCAGAAGGTAAAACAATCACAGAAAGAACTGGATCTATTGCGCCAGCAGTTGGCCAGCGCTACAGGGAACAAGCGCCGTACGCTGCTCGCCGCCATCGACGAGGCCGATAGCGAGCTGGATTTGTTTCAAGCGCGGCGTGACGCCATGCGCAACATGCTTCAGTTTGCCACGGGCAGCACGGCCAGCGGCTCGAATTCCGGAAATCTTCTCTCCCAGGTGGAAGAGCTGGCGCGCACAGTGCCCGCTGCCGCCGCAACCGGCAAAGAGCAGGCTGAATCCAGTTCGCAGGCGGCGAATGCCGCCGCGAGTGTTCCTCGCGAACGCAAGGAAGCGCCCAACGGCATCCTCTCTCTGGCCACTGATCTGTTTGCCTTAAGACGCAAGCTCAATGTCCTGGATGACGGCCTGCACCAGACGGAACTTCTGGCCCAGACAGCCAAGAACCTGCGCGCGCCATTGATCGCAAAGATCAGGGAACTCACGCAAAAGGGCGACGAGCTTTCCGGGCAGCCGGATTCGCAGGACGCGGCTGTACTGGCGCAGCAGCGAAAAGATCTGGACGCTCTTACCGCCCAGTTCAAACAGCTTTCCGCCAGCGTGCTGCCGCTGGGCAAGCAGAACATCCTGCTCGATGTTTACAAGCGCACGACAACTAACTGGCGCAACGCCGTAGCCAGCCAGTATCAAGCCGAGGTAAAAGGCCTGGTGCTCCGGCTGCTAGGTCTGGCGTTGATTCTGGGCGTGGTGATTGGCATATCTGAACTCTGGCGGCGGGCCACATTTCGCTATGTTACTGACGCGCGCCGCCGCTACCAGTTCCTGCTGATTCGCCGCATCGCTCTGTGGTCCCTGATTGCCATCATCGTGGCCACGGCGTTTGCCAGCGAATTGGGCGCTATTACTACTTTTGCCGGGCTGCTGACGGCGGGCATTGCCGTCGCGCTGCAGAATGTCATTCTGTCGATTGCCGGATATTTCTTCTTGATTGGGAAGTACGGTGTGCGCGTGGGGGACCGCGTGCAGATTGCGGGCGTCACCGGTGACGTAGTCGATGTGGGCCTGGTGCGATTGCAGCTCATGGAAATTACGGGCGGCCCGGCGCCTCTTCCTACCGGACGCGTTGTCGCCTTCTCCAACTCCGTGGTTTTCCAGGCCAGTTCGGGCATGTTCAAACAGATCCCGGGTACGAACTTTCTCTGGCATGAAATCACGCTCACGCTCGATCCCAAGAGCAACTATCGCCAGGTCGAGCAGCGCATGATGGAGGCGGTCAACAAAGTGTTCGCCGGCTATCGCGAGAAAATGGAAATGCAGCGGCGCAGCGTTGAGCGCTCATTGAATTCCCCGGTCGCCGTCTTTGCTCCAGAAAGCCGGCTGCACCTCACCCAGACCGCTCTCGAGGTCGTGATCCGCTATCCGGTGGAATTGGGCAACGCCGGCGAGATCGACGACCGGCTCACGCGCGAGATTCTGGACGCGATTGAGCGCGACCCCACCCTGCGCCTCCAGGTATCCGCCGGACCGGTCATCAAGATGGAAGAACAGCCCGCGGAACAGACATAAAACCTGAGTACGCTCCAAGGGAAAGGTGCCATTTCGGAACGGATTGCCCTTCCCAGAGGGCAAATTCACCTCTTGCAGGCTTACCCCAAATCTCAAATTTTCTTGCGTGACCGCCGTCACATTCAAGATCACACCCCATACGTGATCATGGAAAGTAACCAAGCGTCTGTTGACGCAACTGAGAGGAATGGGGCCGCCCCTGAGCACCCGTCGGCGGCCCCATACCAAGCTGATGAATCGAGCCAAGGTCACCATTGACGGCAACGAAGCTGCTGCGTACGTCGCTCACAAGATCAACGAAGTCATCGCGATTTATCCCATTACTCCGTCCTCCACCATGGGTGAACTGTCCGATCAATGGTCGTCGGAGGGCCGTCCTAACATCTGGGGCTCTGTGCCTCAGGTGGTGGAGATGCAGAGTGAAGCCGGGGCAGCCGGCGCTTTGCATGGAGCTTTGCAAAGCGGCTCGCTGGCCACCACCTTCACTTCCGCACAGGGACTGCTGTTGATGATCCCCAACATGTACAAAATTGCCGGAGAACTCACGCCGGCAGTGATCCATGTTGCCGCGCGCTCGCTGGCCACGCACGCGCTCTCCATCTTTGGCGACCATCAGGACGTGATGGCCGTGCGCCAGACCGGATGGGCCATGCTGGCCGCCAACTCCGTTCAGGAGGCAATGGACTTTGCCCTGATCGCGCAAGCCGCTTCGCTTGAGTCGCGCATACCCTTTGTGCATTTTTTTGACGGCTTCCGCACCTCGCATGAGATCGCCAAGGTCGAGCAGCTTGCGATTGAAGACATGCAGGCCATGATCGATGACGATCTGGTGCGCCGGCATCGCAAAGCGGCTCTCTCGCCGGATCATCCCTTCATTCGCGGCACCTCGCAGAATCCTGATGTTTATTTCCAGGCGCGCGAAGCCGCCAATCCGTTCTACCTGGCCGCGCCGACGATCGTGCAGAGCGTCATGGACAAATTCGCCACGATCACCGGGCGCCAATACAAGCTGTTTGACTATGTTGGCGCTCCTGACGCGAAACATGTTCTTGTGCTTATGGGCTCCGGCGCAGAGGTTGCGCAAGAGGCGGTTGATCATCTCAACCGCCACGGAGCCAAATCCGGAGTGCTCAAGGTGCGGCTTTACCGGCCTTTCTCTGTGGAGCACTTCATTCAGGCGCTGCCGCCGACGGTCGAAGACATCGCCGTGCTGGATCGTTGCAAAGAGCCGGGCAGCGTGGGCGAGCCGCTGTATACAGACGTCATCACCGCATTGAGCGAAGCCGAGTTCCAGTCCACCCACCTGGTGCAGCCCATGCCCAGGGTGATTGGCGGCCGTTACGGTCTCTCTTCCAAGGAATTCACGCCGGCCATGGTGAAAGGCATATTGGAAGAGTTGGAAAGCGAGAACAGCAGGAAGCACTTTACGGTCGGCATTGTTGACGACGTCACTCACACCAGCATCGATTACGATCCTGCGTTTTCCACCGAAGAGCCGGATACGGTGCGTGCCCTGTTCTACGGGCTGGGCGCGGACGGGACGGTGGGGGCCAACAAGAATTCGATCAAGATCATCGGCGAAGATACTCGCCTGTTCGCTCAGGGATATTTCGTTTATGACTCGAAAAAGTCGGGGTCGATGACGACCTCGCATCTGCGTTTCGGCCCCAAGCCGATTCGCTCCAGCTATCTCATCACGCACGCGAGCTTTGTCGCCTGCCACCAGTTTGCTTTTTTAGAGCGGCTCGATCTGTTGAAGTATGCCGAGCCGGGCGCAACTTTTCTGCTGAACAGCCTGTTCGGCCCGGAACAGGTATGGTCAAACCTGCCGCGCACCATCCAGCAGGAGCTCGTCGCGAAGCAGCTCAAGTTCTATGTGATCGATGCTTACAAAGTAGCCCGTGAGACGGGCATGGGCGGCCGCATCAACACCATCATGCAAACCTGCTTCTTTGCCATCAGCAATGTGCTGCCCCGGGAGCAGGCGCTCACCGCAATCAAGAACGCAATCCGCAAGACTTATGGCAAGCGCGGCGCAGCCGTGGTGGAGAAGAACTTTGCCGCCGTGGATAAGACGCTGGCAAGCCTATTCGAGGTCAAAGTGCCCGCCCAGGTTTCCAGTTCGTTCGACCTTCAGCCTCCCGTTCCCGACCGGGCTCCGGAGTTTGTGCGCGAGGTGATTGGTCCCATCATCCAGGGCAATGGCGATTTTCTGCCCGTCAGCAAGATGCCCCTGGATGGAACGTTCCCGTCCGGCACCGCGCAGTGGGAGAAGCGGAACATTGCTCTTGAGGTCCCGGAGTGGGACACGGAGCTTTGCATTCAATGCGGCAAGTGTGTGCTGGTGTGCCCCCATGCGGTCATCCGCGCCAAAGTGTATGACGCGGATAAGCTCGCCGGAGCTCCGGAAGCATTCCTCTCCGCGTCGGCACGCTGGAAAGACATGGGGCAGATGAAGTACACGCTCCAGGTGTCTCCAGAAGACTGCACGGGCTGCACGCTGTGTGTGGATGTATGCCCGGCGAAGAGCAAGACTGACGCCAACCATAAAGCGCTGAATATGGTCCCACAACCACCCGTTCGCGACCGCGAGGCAAAGAACTGGGAGTTCTTCCTGGGCTTGCCGGAATTCAACCGCGAGAAGCTCTCCTTCGGACAAGTGAAGGATGTGCAGCTATTGCAGCCGCTCTTTGAATTTTCCGGCGCCTGCTCGGGCTGTGGCGAAACGCCTTATATCAAGCTGATGACCCAGCTTTTCGGCGAGCGCACTATCGTGGCCAACGCTACCGGATGTTCCTCGATTTTCGGTGGTAACCTGCCCACCACACCTTACACGTTCAATAAAGCTGGCCGCGGTGTTGCCTGGGCGAACTCGTTGTTCGAAGACAATGCCGAATTTGGATTGGGCATCCGGATTTCGCAGGACAAGCAGGCTGAGTCCGCGCGTGACCTGGTAAAGCGCCTTACCGGCACGATTGGAGACGAACTGGCCACAGCATTGCTGGAGGCCGACCAGTCGAGTGAAGCAGGAGTGAGAGGGCAGCGGGAGCGAGTGGAGCTGCTCAGGAACATCCTGCGGCTGAGCCCGGACAACTCCGATGCCTCCGATCTGCGGGTGTTGGCTGATTCGCTGGTCAAACGCAACGTGTGGATCGTCGGCGGCGATGGCTGGGCCTATGACATTGGTTACGGAGGCCTGGACCATGTGCTTGCTTCGGGACAGAATGTGAACATCCTGGTCCTGGATAGCGAGGTCTACTCCAATACCGGCGGGCAGACCTCAAAAGCCACGCCACGCGCGGCGGTGGCCAGGTTCTCAGCCGGCGGCAAAGCCACTCCCAAAAAAGACCTTGCTCTGATGGCTATGGCCTATGGCAGTGTCTATGTAGCGCGCGTTGCCATGGGCGCCGGCGACATGCAGACCCTCAAGGCCTTCAATGAGGCTGAAGCCTACAATGGGCCTTCACTGATCATCGCCTACGCGAGCTGCATTGCCCACGGCATCGACATGTCGCACAGTCTCAGCCAGCAGAAGCTGGCCGTGCAGTCCGGCCACTGGCCGCTCTTCCGCTTTGACCCCAGGCGGACGGCGGAAGGCAAGAATCCCATGCAACTTGATTCCAAAGCGCCTTCGGTGCCGCTGGAAGATTATCTTTACAATGAGACGCGCTACACCACGCTGCGCCAGACGCATCCTGAGGAGGCCAAAAAGCTGCTGGAACAGGCCCAACAGGACGTGGCCGCCCGCTGGAAAATGTATGAAACTTGGGCGAGCATCGGCGTGACTGGTAAGGGATAATAAGAAGACCTTCTGCAGGATCAATGCATTTGTGCCAGGGGCAATGCCTGTGCTGGGGGCGCCGTGGCTGAACGAGATGCTTGGGCGCGAGAAGTGAGCACGAAAATCTGGAGGAAAGCACGTGAAAACTGTCTTTGTCATCGGCGCAGGACCGGCAGGGATGTTTGCCGCTCAGAAAATCGCTCAGGGTGGGCATGAAGTCATCATCTTGAACCGCGACATCAAGCCTGGGGGCCTGGCTGAATATGGCATCTACCCGACGAAAGACAAGATGAAGATCGGTCTGCGCAAGCAGTTTGCCAAGGTGCTGAGCCTGCCCAACGTGCATTACTTCGGCCACGTGCCCGTGAGCGGCCAGTCCGCCATCACGATTCCAGCGTTGCAGGAGTTCGGGCCTTCGGCAATCGTCTTTGCCGTGGGCGCGCAGGGGACAAAGAAACTGGGTCTGCCCGGAGAAGAGGTCAGGGGCGTGTATGCGGCCAAGGACTTCGTCTATAGCTATAACCTGCTGCCGCCGTTTACCTCGCATGACTTTTCCACCGGCAAGCGAGTGGCGATCGTGGGCATGGGCAACGTGATGGTGGATATCGCGCGCTGGCTCTTGATTGACGCGCCGCAGAAGACAGCCGAAGAAGTGGTCGTGGTTGCGCGCCGCGGCCCGTTTGAAGCCAAGTTCGATAAGAAGGAATTTGACTATATCGAAGAATTTCTAGATCGCAAGGCCTTTGACGAGGAGTTGCGCCGCATTCAGCCGCAGCTTGCCGCCGTGGGCCAGGATATCAGCAAGCTGGCCGAGGAAACCTTCCCTGTGCTGGCGACGCCAGCAATCGATCACCCGCAGGGCAAGGCCCGTCTGCGTTTCCGCTTCCTGTGCTCGCCCCAGGCCATCCATGCCGATGCCGGAGGGCGTATCGACCGGCTCTCCGTCGCGGAAAACGTACTTTTCGAGCGCGACGGCAGTATTGCCTGCAAAGCCACGGAAAAGGCTGCCCAACTTGAAGTGGACACCATGATCTTTGCCATTGGTGACGTGGCAGACGCCTCGCTGGGCTTGCCCTATAGCCGCGACAGCTATGTGATCAATCCTGATCAGAGCGACCCCAAGCGCGCGGCGTATGAATTGTTTGACCCGCAAGGTGGGAAGGTGCTGGAAGGAATGTATGCCGTGGGCTGGGCGCGCAAGGCCAGCGACGGACTGGTAGGCATTGCCCGGCATGACGCCGAGGTCGGTGCCGTGCACGTGCTCAAATACCTGGAGACGGCCAGGGAAAGCAACTTCGGCGCTGCGCAAGTCCAGAATTTTCTGGAGCGCAAGGGCTTGCAAGTGGTGAGCAAACCTGATCTTGAATGCCTGGCGCGTGCGGAAGAAAAAGAAGCGCAGAAACGCGGAGTCCCCTGGTTCAAGTTTGCCGATGATGATGCCATGCTGGCGGCCATCGGATCAGAGAAGGCGAATGCAGTTACGGTCTAAGAACCTTGATTCTTCCCGCAACTCGCGATTAGAGTCTTGATCAGATGCCCGTTTGGGATCCCAACCTATATTTGAAGTACGCCAACGAACGTGCGCGCCCGGCCGCGGACCTGATAGCGCAGCTGCGCCTTGAGGCCCCGGCACACATCGTGGACCTGGGGTGCGGCCCCGGCAATAGCACTGAGCAACTGCGCGAGCGTTGGCCGGATGCCGCCATCACTGGCGTGGATAATTCGCCGGAGATGCTGGCCCAGGCCAAAGCAAGCCATCCCGATTGGCAGTGGGTCTCGTGCGATATTGAAGCCTGGAAGCCGGAGCCGGCGGTTGACCTGATCTTTTCCAACGCGGCCTTCCACTGGGTCCCCAGCCATGCCACATTGTTTCGCAGTCTGATCAGCAGCGTGGCGCCGGGCGGGGCCCTGGCCGCGCAGATGCCGAACAACTTTCATTCGGCCGCTCACTCTGTGATGCAGGAGGTGGCGCTCGGCGGCGATCCTCGCTGGGGCAAGGCCCTGGCGGCCGCGCCGGGTACCTTCACGGTGCAGCCGGCGGCGTTTTACTATGATGTCCTGCGCAAACACGCCGGCCGCGTCGACATATGGGAAACCGAGTATCAGCACGTAATGGACGGTCCCAAGGCCATCTTTGACTGGATCCGCAGCACCGGCATGCGGCCCTATCTTGATCGCCTGCCCGATGGCGAGCAACGCCAGCTTTTCGAAGAGATGTGCCTGGAAGGTTTCCAGGAGGCTTACCGGCCGAATGATCAGGGGAAGGTGCTGTTCCCGTTCCGCAGAATGTTCATCGTAGCGTACCGCTAGCTTCAAATTTCACTACGGAGGCGCGAGACACGGAAGAATTCGGCACGCATCCGGTCTCGCAATCATATGTTCTGGATCAGGCGAAATTCTTGTTTGATCGTTGTTCTGGTCATGCTCTGCTTCGTGGCTGTGCGTGCTGCGGCTTCTGTCCATAAGATTGGCTCCGACCTCTACGCTTACATTTCTGAAAATGATTCCAGCGCCAACGCAACATTCCTGGTGAGCGATCAGGGCATTCTCGTAGTCGACACCGGCCTCAACGCGCAGGAAGGCCGCAAACTGCTGGAAGAGATCCGCAAAATTTCCCAGGCTCCCGTGCGCTGGATCGTCAACACGCACAACCATCCCGATCATCGCGGCGGGAACGGCGTGGTGGGCCCTGAGGCGGTGGTGATCAGCACTGCATTCACTCGAACGAAAGCCGGAAGCGCTGCGGCCGGGTATGCGCTCAATGCAACGCTGGGAGCAAGAGGCGTTACGCTGTACGTCGGTGGGCACGAAGTTCGCATCTACCATCCTGGCCCGGCGCACACATTGGGCGATGCCGTGGTTTATTTTCCTGACGAGCATGCCATTGCCACCGGCGACCTGTTTCTGACCAACTCCTGTCCCGCGATGGATGATGGCGATATGGAGAACTGGGTCGTCGCGCTCGACCAAATTCTGGCCTTGCCGATCGAGCACATTGTCCCGGGGCATTTTGAGTTGGCCACGAAAGACGAGCTGCGGCGTTTTCGCAACTATCTGGCTGACCTGCGGGATCAAGTCGCGCGCATGCATCTCAATGGCATAGCCCTGGAGCGTGTGCAGAAGCAGCTTGAACTGAAGCAATACAAGGATTTCCGCCAGTTCCCACAGTACGAAGCGACTTTCGTTGACAACGCCGCCGCATATTACAAACAACTGGACAAGCGGCGAACGCCGCACTAGCAGATGCATTAGCCAGATTTCCGTGCTGGCAGGCCTCGGTCCCGTCGAACTTTCGTCATACCCTGGAGCGCTCTGCTGCAACTTACAATAGGCCCATGACTGAGACTTCACCCCAACCTGTCCCGCCCCGGCGCCGGCCGTTTTCGCTGCCCGGTTGGCTGATCGGAGCATTCGTCGCGCTCTTTCTTGCCGTGTTGATGGCGCGCATGCAGTCGGGACCTTTGGCCGCGCTTTGGTCGGCGTTGAGCGGGCGCAACACGCGCATCAACAGTGAAGGCAGCGTCATCGAGCGCATCCAGAGCTTGCAGAGGCTGGAAACCGTGGTCTTCAATATGGACAAGATCGTTACCGGCGAGAAGGACAACCCGGTTCTGCCGGACTTTATCGCCGGTGACCGCCTGATGATGATCGTTCACGGCCAGGTGGTGGCGGGCATTGATTTCACGCGGCTCAGGAGCAGAGACATCAAGATTCAAGGGAAGGAAGTGCGCATCCATCTTCCTAATCCGCAAATTCTGATGACCCGGCTGGACAATGCGCGCACCAAAGTTTATTCCCGAAACACCGGCATCCTGGTCCGCGTTGATCCCAACCTTGAGACGCAGGTGCGGCAGGAAGCTGAAGGCGAGTTGTTGCAGGAAGCGGCGCTCGGTGGAATCATAAATAATGCGCGGGACAATGCGCGCGCTACTGTCACCAGCTTGCTTTTGGGCATGGGCTTTGAGAGGGTCCAGGTGGAATAGCTGGCTCGCGCAAAAACGGAATTGAGTCCGGCGGTAACGGCATCCTCAAACGTTGGCAAGAATGAAAGGCGCTCATGGAATATACCAACCTTGGTTCTACCGGCTTGAAAGTTTCCCGAATCTGCCTGGGCTGCATGACCTACGGAAGCAAAAGCTGGCGCCAGTGGGTGCTGGAAGAAGCCGAGGGACGTCCGTTTATCAAACAGGCGCTCGAACTGGGCATCAATTTCTTTGATACCGCGGACATGTATTCCCTGGGCGCCAGCGAGCAGGTCCTGGGACGTGCTCTCAAAGACTTTGGGCCATCGCGCGACAAGCTGGTCATCGCCACCAAGGTTTTCTTTCCCATGGGCGACGATCCCAACCAGAAAGGGCTCTCGCGCAAGCACATCATGCACGCCATTGACGACAGCCTGCGCCGTCTGGGCACGGATTATGTCGATCTTTACCAGATCCACCGTTTCGACTATGAAACGCCGATTGAAGAAACGCTGGTGGCTCTTCACGATGTGGTGAAGTCAGGCAAGGCGCGCTACATTGGCGCGTCGTCGATGTTTGCCTGGCAATTTGCGCGCATGTTGTACACGGCTGACCGTCTTGGGCTCACGCGCTTTGTGACCATGCAAAACCATTACAACCTGGTCTATCGCGAAGAAGAGCGTGAGATGGTCCCACTGTGCCGGGCCGAGCACGTGGGACTGTTGCCCTGGAGTCCCCTGGCGCGCGGCATGCTGGCGGGAACCCGCAAGACCCAGACCCTGCGCTTCCAGGAAGATGACTATACGAAAAAGTTGTACACGCAGGAAGCCGATGACCGCGTTGTGGATTGCGTGGCCCAGGTAGCAAAGGACCGAGGCGTGCCGCCGGCGCAGGTTGCTCTTGCCTGGCTGCTGCAAAAGCCCGGAGTCACGGCCCCGATTGTTGGAGCTTCAAAGCCGCACCACTTGCAAGATGCCGTGGCCGCGCTCAGCCTGAGGCTCACCCAACAGGAAATCTCGCAGCTGGAGTCGGTATATGTGCCGCATCCGGTTCTCGGACACCACTAAGCTGTTCCTGCAGCGCCACAATCTCAATCCTCGCCAGTATTCATGCATGCCGCGTGAGTGTGACCGGCGTCACTGCCGCAACGTGAGATAAATCGTCAGAATACTCAATACGGCTTGCCCTGAGCGTTGGGCATACCGCACAAGAGGAAACACATGGCGATCATCAACCTGGCTGACGACAAGACCACCAGTGGGTGTTGTTCCATCGAAGAGCTCAAAGAGCAGGCAAATCTGATGCGCGGCTACAATCTGGCCGCGCTTTGTGCTGCTGGATCAGGACATTCCGGCGGAACGCTCTCCATCATGGACGTCACGGCAGCGCTCTATCTTCGCTGCGCCGATCATGATCCCAAAAATCCTGACTGGGCAATGCGCGACCGCATTATCTGGTCCGGCGGCCACAAAGCCCCGGCGCTGTACGTGGGTTTGGCCTTTGCCGGCTTCTTCGACAAAGAAGACATCATGACGCTGCGCAAGCTGGGGTCGCCATTTCAGGGGCATCCTCACCGGCTGAAGGTGCCCGGCGTGGAAGCCTCGACCGGATCGCTGGGCCAGGGGCTCAGCATCGCGGTCGGCGTGGCGCTAGCGCAGAAGATGGACGGAATTCCCGCCAAGACATTCTGCATTATGGGCGACGGTGAGCAGCAGGAAGGGCAGATTTGGGAAGCGGCGATGGAGGCCGCCCATTACAAGCTCGACAACCTGATCGGCATCATCGATGAGAATCGTCTGCAAATCGACGGGCCCGTGGCTGACGTGATGAACATTGATCCCATCGACCAGAAGTACCGCAGCTTCGGCTGGAATGTGCTGCGCATTGACGGCCATGACATGGAGCAGATCGTCGAAACCCTGAATCGAGTAAAGCAGAACCCTGACGGCAGGCCTACTGTGTTGATCTGCTATACGGTCAAGGGCAAGGGCGTCAGCTTCATGGAAAACAACGCCGGCTGGCATGGCCGCGCTCCAACCCTGGAAGAGCTGGAAAAGGCGCTCGCTGAACTGAAGCTGGCAGGCAATCTTCCTGTCGCTGCGCTGCTTGAATCCGCCAAGGCCTACCAAAGCACTGTGGAACAGAGGCTCCAGGAGAAGATGCCGAAATTCAGCGACGGCTATTGGTGGAACTCCGGTGAGACGATGAAAGTTATGATGCGGCCCACCCGCGCAGGCTTCGGCGAAGCGTTGCGCGCAGCCGGTGACGATCCCCGGGTTTGCTGCCTGGGCCTGGACATCAGCGGCTCCATCACCATCAACGAGTTTTACGCGAAGAATCCTGAGAGGAAAGGCCGTTGGCTCAGCATGGGAATTGCTGAGCAGTCGGCCACGTCGGTAGCCGCGGGGCTGGCCCGCGAAGGCAAGCTGCCGGTCTTCGGTACCTATGCCACTTTTGCTGCGGCGCGCAATCTCGACCAGATCCGCGTTTCTGTCTGCTACGGGAATTTCAACGTGATGATCGCCGGAGCCCACGGCGGCGTGAGCGTGGGGGCGGACGGCGCAACCCATCAGGCGCTGGAAGATTGTTCTGCGATGATGAGCCTGCCCAACATGACCGTGGTTGTGCCTGCCGATGCGGTCGAAACGCGCAAGGCCACCACCAGCTTGTTGTTGGGTCACGTTGGACCGAAATACATCCGTTTTGCCCGCGAGGCTACTCCGATTGTCACCACGGAAAGCGCGCCCTTCATCGTGGGCAAGGCCAACGTGCTGCGCTTGCGCCGGGAATCAGCCATGATGGTGGATGCTTTCAACCAATTCTTGGCCGAAGACTACCTGACTGAAGACGAAGATTTGACCATCATCGCCTGCGGGCCCATGGTCCCGGAAGCCATGCGTGCGGCGTGGATCTTGAAGAATGAATTCGGGTACGAGACGCGCGTGATCAACATGCATACGCTCAAGCCTCTGGATGAAGATGCTGTTGTGCGCGCAGCCATGGAAACAGGAATCATCGTTACGGCGGAAGAACACCAAATCGGCGCGTTGGCGTGGCGCGTCAGCGGGGTGATTACCACAAGCAAAGAGCTGTACGGCAAGCCGGTGCTCACCGGTGCCATCGGCGTGCAGGACCGCTTTGGCGAGAGTGGCGCTCCCTGGGAGCTGATCAAAGAATTTGAGGTCAGCGCGGAGCACATCGCGGCCAAAGCCAGGGAGCTGATGGACGTAAAGAATGAAGCCCTGCGCCCGCAGCGGCAGGCCGACTACGCTTTTGAGGAAGCGCTGGCCACCAGCCACTGAAATCGCTCTCTGTGATTCAAATCACTGCCGTGGCGGGCACTCGAGCATCTAATGGAACTATGCCGGTGATAGGCGCCAAGATCGCCGTAAAAAACATACTCTTCCCCACGGACTTTTCTGAAGAGTCGGAGCAGGCGCTCGCCTACGCGCGATCTCTAGCCCACGCTTACCAGGCCAAAGTGCACGTAGCCAATGTTGCGGACCTGTTCCCTTACTCTCTCAGTGACACGGCGGAAGCAACCGAGAAAAAGGCTGAGCTTCTCCGTCAGAGTGAAGTCCGGCTCAAGGACTTCATGCTGACCCATCGGCTGGAGCCCAGGCATTTCATGCCCGCGGTGCTGACGGGAGAAATATTTGCAGCGGTCGAGGATTTTGCCAGAAAGAGGGAAATCGATCTCATTATTCTTGGCAGCCGTGGCGATGCTGGGCTGCAACGGCTGTTTCAAGGCTCGACGGCGGAAGAAATCTTCCGCACCGCGCATTGCCCGGTTCTGATTGCCGGGCCTGAAGCCCGCGAGCCCAGCAAAAATGGATTGTTCAACCAGATTCTGTATGCCACTGACCTGAGCGCTATCTCCAGGTCAGCTTTGTCCTACCTGGAGTTTTTGCTGGAGAGCAATCCGAAATCTTCCGTCACGCTGGCTCACTTTGTAGAAGAGGAAGAAAGCAACATTTTTCAGCGGTACAAGACGCGTTGCCGGATTGAGAGCGAACTCAGGGGCCTGCTGGCGCCGTCTTTACAGCATCAAATCGCAGAGGTGATCGTGGAGCCCGCCTCGGCCGGTCCGGCAATGACGGAAGTTGCAGCCCAGCTGCCTGCGGACCTGCTGGTGCTGGGTGTGCGTTATGGAGGAGCTTTCGTGCGAGCGGCTACGCATGGCTGGAGTTCGCTGTCTTGCCACGTTATCCAGCAGGCCAGTTGCCCGGTGCTGACAGTTCGCAGCCAGGAGCCGTAAGCAAGAGAGGACCCTTTGTCCGATGGGCGCTTTACCCGATGCCAGATATACGCCGGCGTCCCAGAAGCCGGCCGATGACGGCGCCGTGGCCTTGCAGGGCCTGAATGAAGCGGAAGCCGCGGCAAGATTGCAGCGTGAAGGTCCCAACGAACTAGCTTCAGCAAAACCTCCCACCGTGTTCAGGACAGCCCTGGAAGTCCTGCGTGAACCCATGTTCCTGCTGCTCATCGGGGCCGGTACGGTGTATGTGCTGCTGGGCGATCCCAAGGAAGCCATAGCGCTCCTGTTTGCCGTGTTTGGAATCATCGGAATAACGTTTTATCAGCAGCGCAGGACGGAGCACGCTCTCCGGGCCCTGCGCGAGCTTTCCAGCCCAAGAGCGTTGGTGGTCCGTGATGGAGAGCGTCGCCGGATCGCAGGACGAGAGGTGGTTCGCGGCGATCTGGTCGTGCTGGCTGAGGGAGATCGCATTCCCGCAGACGGCCTTGTGGTGGAGAACCGCAACCTCTCTGCTGACGAATCACTCCTGACCGGAGAGTCGGTCCCGGTGCGGAAGGTTGCCGCGCAAGGGGATGTCACGATGGAACATCCTGGCGGCGACGATCAGCCTTTTATTTTTTCCGGAACACTGGTCGTGCAAGGCAAGGGGCTTGCCCGCGTAAGTGCGACTGGCCCACGCACTGAACTGGGAAAGATTGGCAAAGCCCTGGAAAGCCTGCGCCAGGAAGATACGCATTTGCAGCGGGAAACCAACCGGATGGTGCGTTTCCTCGCCGTGTTCGGCCTTTTCTTGTGTGCCTTCGTTGCATTGGTTTATGGCTACACACGAGGCGACTGGCTGCACGGGGTGCTGGCCGGATTGACGCTTGCCATTTCCATGATCCCGGAAGAGTTTCCCGTGGTGCTCACCATCTTTCTTGCTTTGGGGGCGTGGCGAATTTCCCGGCAGCGCGTGCTGACCCGGCGGATGCCTGCGATAGAAACGCTGGGGGCCGCGACCGTTCTGTGCGTCGACAAAACAGGGACGCTGACTATGAACCGCATGACCGTAGAAAGGCTTTTTGCCGCCGGGGATTCCCTTCATCTGCCCAGCCACCGGGGAGCTCTATTGCCGGAGAAATTTCATGAGACGGTTGAGTTCAGTATTCTTGCCAGCAGCCGCGATCCCTTTGATCCCATGGAGAAGGCATTCCTGCAATTGGGAGAACACTACTCGTTCTCAAACAACCACCTCCACCCGGAACGAGTGCTGGTCAAGGAGTATCCGCTCTCTTCCAGTCTGGCCGCAATGTCGCGCGTCTGGGAAACGCCGGGCAACCCGGGGCATGTGGTGGCCGCGAAAGGCGCTCCCGAGGCCATCATCTCCCTGTGTCGGCTCCCGGCTGCTGAAGAGCAGAAACTGCTGGCAGCAACCGAGGAGATGGCAGCTTCCGGCCTGCGCGTTCTTGGTGTTGCCAAAACACACTCCGAAGGCCCTCTTCCCGACGATCAGCGCGCATTCAAGTTTGATTTCGTGGGTCTGGTGGGCCTTGCCGATCCGGTACGCCCGTCAGTCCCGGCAGCGGTACAGGATTGTTATGATGCGGGCATCCGCGTCATCATGATTACGGGCGACTATCCCGTCACGGCAAAAAATATCGCAGCCCAGGTCCGATTGCGGAACACTACAGAAGTCATTACCGGCCCTGAACTCAGGATGATGAGCGAGGACGAACTCCAACGGCGGATTCAGACCGTGAATGTTTTTGCCCGGGTAGTGCCGGAACAAAAGCTGCAGCTCATTCACGCCTTGCAGGCGACAGGGGAAGTGGTCGCCATGACCGGAGATGGCGTGAATGATGCGCCGGCGCTCAAGGCCGCGAACATCGGAGTGGCGATGGGCGCGCGCGGCACCGATGTGGCGCGCGAGGCGGCTGACCTCGTGCTCCTTGACGATGATTTTTCTTCTATCGTGAACGCGATCCGCCTGGGCCGGCGCATTTATGACAATCTGAAGAAAGCCACGGCCTACATCCTGGCCCTGCATGTTCCCATCGCGGGATTGAGTTTGTTCCCTGTACTGATGGGATGGCCGTTGATCCTGATGCCCCTGCACGTGTTGTTCCTGGAGCTTGTCACCGATCCGGCATGCTCGATTGCTTTTGAAGCTGAGCCGGAAGAGGCGAACGTGATGAAACGCCCTCCGCGCGATCCCCGGGAACGGCTCTTTCCGCGCAACCGCGTCATCGTCAGTCTTTTGCAGGGGCTAACCGTACTGTTGTCTGTGCTGGCCGTCTACATCACTGCACGCCATTGGGGGCATGATGAAACCGACTGCCGGACCTTGGCATTTGCCACGCTGGTCGTGGGCAATGTGGCCCTGATTTTCGCGAACCGGTCTTGGACAAATACGATCTGGGAGACACAACGTTCGCCGAATGCGGCCCTCTGGTGGATTACCGGCGGAGCGTTGGTTGTGCTTGCCATGATGTTGTATGTGCCGTTCCTGCGCGACTTCTTCCGCTTCTCTGTTATGCATCCGGGTGACGTGCTCGTGGCCGGATTGGCGGGATTTTTCGGCGTGGTATGGTTTGAAGCACTCAAGCTCGCGAAAAAGAGGTGGTTCCGTCCGGTGGAGGAGAGGAGTTAGGCTGCGACATGAACACCAATAGGAACGCGGCGACGATCATCCTGGTGGCCTTGACGGTCCTGATGCTCTATCTCTCTTACCTTCTTTTTCGGCCGTTCCTGGGACCAATTCTCTTCGCTATCATGATGGCTATTGCGTTTCATCCTTTGCACGCATTGTTTGCGAGGCTGTTTCGAAACCGCAGTGCTGCGGCGATCGCCAGCACCCTGGCAGCAATGTTGCTCACGGCTGTGCCTCTTTCATTCCTGGGCCTGGCGGTGAGCGGAGAGATTTCCGATCTCTACCAGTCTGCAACCGCCAAAACAGCGTCCCAGGGAGGCCCGATCAATTACCTGCTTCATGGGATGGACGCAGTGCAGGTCTGGCTGGGAAGGCATCTTCCTTTGCCTGCGGTGAATCTTCGCGACCTGGCCATGCGGAGGCTGGAGGAAGCGGGCACGGGGCTGATTCGCGCGGGCGCCGGTGTGGTCAGCAACGTTTTTACATTCATTACCAATGCGGTGATTGCTTGTGTCGTCTTGTTCTTTGTTTTTCGCGATGGTGAAAAAGGAATGGCGAGACTGTCGGAATCGCTGCCGCTTCCGGAAGGAACAGTTGAAAAATTGCAGAAGCAGGTTAGTTCGACGGTGGTGGCGAACCTCTACGGCGGCGTGGCGGTGGGGGCTGCGCAAGGGCTGCTTGCGGGCCTTGCGTACTGGGTATTAGGTGTCGGATCGCCGGTCCTGTGGGGCGTGGTAACCGGGGTCTGCTCCCTGGTCCCGATGGTAGGTTCGGCGCTGGTATGGCTGCCTACGGCGTTAATTCTGATCATTGGCGGCCATGTGGTGAAGGGTGTCATCCTGCTGGCGTGGGGTGCGGGAGTCGTGGGCCTGGTGGATAACGTGGTCCGGCCCTGGATTGTCAGCGGACGTGTGCAACTGCACCCGCTCTATGTCTTCTTCGCGCTGTTGGGCGGCGTACAGGTGTTTGGCGTCATTGGACTTTTTGCCGGTCCAGTGATTCTCTCGCTGGCTACGGCGCTGCTGGGGATGCTGGAAGAAGACATGAAACAGCGCGCCTCAACGGCCAAGACATAAGGTATTTTTGGGGACCGATGGCTCGGTTTCGCTGGGCACACCAGTCCATCTGGATAAGCCGCAAGCTTGTTCAGTTGGGGGTGAAATGCTATTTCTTCAGGAACGATCGCGCCTGCCCAGCAGCCAGCCGGTGAGAATACCAACGGCGAAGGCGCCGGCAGCGACCGTTGCCACGGAAGTGAGCGGCCGTTTTTTTACCTGGCGGCGGACATCGTCAAGCCGGTCTTCCGCTGCTACTTTGGCGCGCCGCACGCTGCGTCCCAGATCGTGATACGTGTCATCCAGACGTTCTTTCACTTTGGCGGAGAGGTCCTTTGCCTTCTCAGCGATCTCAGCCACATTGTCTCTAACCTGTGTTCCCATCCGTGATAGGTTTTCCGCGTTCATGAAATAGCCCTTCTTTCCCATAAATTTGCGCCTGCCAGCGCAAACACCCGGTTGGACGTCACAACCGAATGTGAGCGCCAACACAGCCCCCGGAGCCGGCGCCCAGACATACTAAGTTGTACTGGAGGCTATTATGACAGAGAAAAATCTCGCTGAACACGCCATCTCCGCGCGTAGCCGCAAGAACCTTATAGAAGCCATGCGGGGCGAGGCTTTCGCCTTTGCCAAGTACAAGGTTTTCGCCAGGCAGGCCCGCATGCATGGTGACAATGATTTGGCCGCCCTTTTTGACAAGACGGCCGAGCAGGAATATATGGAACACTTCGCCGAACAGGCAGACCTGCTGGAACTGGCGGGGACCGATGAAGAGGATGTGACGAATGCCATTGCTGGCGAATCGTTTGAGGTGGATACGCTCTATAAGCGTTTCGCCGACGAGGCGCGTGAGGATGGCGATGAGAAGGTGGCGGACCGATTCGAAGAGATCCGCCGCGATGAGGCTTATCATCAACTAGCCTTCCAGGAAGCGCTGATCAAGCTGCAGACGCGTGAGAGGATCATGAAAGGGGCGACACGCCGCAGCGCCAAGGCGCACGATTACTGAAGCCGTGACCCAGCCGAAGAACAGGCCGTTTCCGGAAGCCCGGAGCGTTTTTCTTTGGCGTGCTCTGGTTGTCTGGCTCGTCTTTATAGGGATCGAGTCCGTGCTTGGCACTCTGCGCGTCTTGTTTCTTGAGCCGCGCATAAGGACAGCGCTGGCACAGAGGATCGGCTTGATCACAGGATCAGCGGCATTGTTGATCGTAACCTACCTGTTCATTGGCTGGGTACGTGCCCAGGGAAAGGCCCAACTTCTTCAAGTCGGTATGCTTTGGGTGGCGCTCACCTTCACATTTGAAATGGTGATCGGACATCTGCGGGGGCGAAATTGGCGGTCTCTGCTTGCAGACTATGACATTGTGCACGGTGGCCTGATGTCGGCGGCCCTGGTGCTGTTGTTTTTTGCGCCGCTCATTGCCGCAAGACTGCGAAGGCGCAAGCCGGACTCAGGATGACGCAAAGACGCTTCCATCTGCTCTATTTGGAAGCATAAGCGCGGCTACTGGATAATAGGGTCATGGTCCTTTCCGCGAATACTCCTGATTGGAACAGCTTTGGCCGCGCCCAAGCCAGCCAGAAATGGCGCAGGCAATCGGCTGCCATGGGCAGTGACATGACCCGCGCGATTATTGAGGCATCGCGAGTTACGCTCGGTATGTGCGTCCTGGACATTGCTTGCGGCACCGGCGAGCCGGCGATTTCGCTGGCCACTCTTCTCGCAGGCGGTGGTCAAGTTGTGGGTGTGGACCTTTCGCCGGCGCCTCTCATGATTGCCCAACAGCGCGCGATGCAGCGCGGACTAACCAATGCCAGCTTTCAGCAGGCTGATGCGCACGATCTTCCTTTCCCGGACAACAGTTTTGACTGCATCACTTCACGTCTGGGAGCGATGTTTTTTTCTGATCTGCCGCGGGCCCTCAAGGAAATGCATCGCGTGCTCAAGCCCGGCGGAAGAGCAACGCTGCTGGTGTGGGGGCCGATGGAGCAGCCCTATTTTGATACAACCATCGGCACTGTGTTGCGGATGCTTCCTGGCTCTGTAGTGCCTGAATCTGGACGCAAGATGTTTGCCTTGGGCCGCGACGGCCTCCTGGCCCAGGCCCTGCGAGAGAACGGTTTTTCCAGCGCAGAAGAGCGGCTTGTCACGGTCCCATGGACCTGGCCGGGCACGCCGGAAGAAGTCTGGGAGTACTTTCAGGATGTGTCGGTGCCATTTGCACCGCTGTTGCAATCCGTTCCACCGGAGCAGAGTAGAGAAATCAGCGCCGAAGTACTGCGGTCAGTGAGCCGGTATTATGACGGCGCCAAAATAAATTTTACGGCGAAGGTGAATATTACCGTCGCCGTAAAATGAATCTTGATGGGCTCGCGCACTAGGTCAGGTCCGCAATCTTCAGCTTGATTTCCGTACTCTTCCAGTTCGACTGGAATTGCTTGTCCACGAACTGCGCATCATAGCCGCGGTTCTGCGCCCGCAGCGCCTCACTCAAGCCAAACAGTGAGCGGGGGTTGCGCGGGTTGCGGTCCAGATCATCGCGAAAGACCTTTTCCGCCTCGGCCGCGTTCCCGTTCATCAGCAGCACGGCGCCCAGAGATTCGCGTACGGGGTAGAACCAGTCTGGCGGCTCGTCATATTTCAGTGAATCCTGGATCGTGATCGCCTGGCGCAGCATGGAAATTGCATTTGCAGGATCGTGTTTCGCCAGAGCGATTTTTGCCCCCAGCACATCCCTGGCGATGGTCAGCACGTCTTTCGCTTTGTTGTTGACCGGCATGGCAAAGACCTGGTCAGGCGGAGTCTTGTCCGCGGCTTCGCTCACAATGTGGTACTCGGCTTCAGCTTCCGCCACCTTGCCCTTGGCAGCCAGGGCCATGCCGCGAGCAAAATGCCAGAAGACGGTTGTGGTCTTCATGGCCGCGGCCGGTTGAGGCATCGCCAGAATCTGGTCCCATTTCTGGAAGCGCACCTCAACGGCGATGGGCACAGTCATAAAGCCTTCCAGCGGCGGTACGTCTTTCACGTGTGGGCCAACGTGAGCTGCCAGCATCTCTCCCGCCTTGTGCGCCTCAGCGTAGTTGCCGTTCATGCTGGCGCAGGCCGCGATGAAGTGCAGATTGTGACTGTAATACATGGCGCCATACATTCCCTGGGAACCGCTGGCCTGCAGATAGGCGCGATCGGCAGCTGCCGCGAGTTGGTTGGTTTTGACAGCGCTTTCAAAATCACCAGTGCGGATGTAGACATGTCCTGGCATGTGCACCAGGTGCCCGGCTGCCGGGGCAAGCGCCGCCAGTCGATTGGCAGCCGCCAGAGCACGCTCCGGAGTTGGCGAAGCTTCCACGGCATGAATGTAGTAGTGGATCGCACCCATGTGGTTGGGGTCGCGCCGCAGCACCGACTCCAGCGCCGCGATGATCTCCTCCGTCCCGCCTTCAGGAGTGCCGTCCGGATGCCAAAGGCCCCACGGATGGAGGTTCATGCCGGCCTCAGCGAAAAGCGTAGCGGCATCAAGATCGTCCGGAAATTGTTTGACGAGGTCGCCCATGGCGTTGCGATAGCGCTCCGCCGCCTGGCGCTTATCCGCGTTGGGGTCGGCAGGAAAGCGTAGCGCCATGGCCGCGATATAAGCTTTCTCGCTGGCAGACGCGTTGGTCGCGAGTTCACCCGCTTTGGCGATGGCTTCATGCGCGTGCTTGAAACGATCGGGGTCGGCGGGGTCGTTGTAGTTCGGACCCACAGCCTCCGCGATGCCCCAGTACGCCATGGCCAGTTTGGGGTCAAGCTCGGCAGCGCGTTGAAAAGACCCAGTTGCTTCTTCGTGGTTAAAGGCGTAGATCAGGCGCAGTCCCTGGTCGAAAAACTTCTGCGCCTCAGCGTTGCTGGTGGAAACAGGGTGGTGCAGGTCTCCCAGTCCGGTCATCAGTGTGGCTTTCTTGGCTGGGGGCGCATTATGCGCGGGGTGCTGCTGGCCGGGTTGCTGCGCGATGACCAGCCCGCAAAGCAAGATCTGAGTCAAAACGGATACCAGTGGCTTCATGATCGGTTTTCTCCTCGTCAGGCTGCAGGTTTCTAATTTTTAGAGATTTTACACCCGATGAAGAAAGCCCGAGCTGATGGAGGCACAATCAGCCGGCTATTGCTTCTTGCCGAATATCTCCCGCAGCAATGCCGTGGTCCGCGCTGCCGGGTCCTTACGGATTTTCCGCTCTTCTTCTCCCATCACGTAAAAGAGGCCGTCCATGGTTTTGCCGACCACGTATTTGTCGATACTGAATTCCTGATTTTCCGCCAGGCGTCCGGCCAGCGGATTTTGCATCAGCTGGTTGTATTGCCGAATGACGCCGACATTTTCCATCGCCCGGTGCACGATTGGAGCAAAAGCAGCCGTGAGCTGATCTGTGCTCTTGGCTTTAAAGTATTGGGTGGCTGCTGTGTCACCGCCGGAAAGGATCTGGCGCGCGTCAGCGATGGTCATCTGTGTAATAGCGTTGACAAAGATTTGCCGCGCCTCGGGTGCGGCTTGTTCAGCGGCGCGGTTCATGCCCAATTCCAGAGCGTCCACCTGCTGGCCCATGCCCATCATGCGCATGCCTTTGCCCACGCTGCGGAGCTTTTCCGGCAGCAGGAGCTTGATGGCGGCGTTCTTGAAAAAGCCGTCCACGCGGCCCGTGGAAGTCACCGCTTTGCGCGTGCTCACAGTAAGCGCTTCTTTCAAGCCGGCAGCGATGCGGTCATCGCCGGGAGCGCGTTTGCCCAGGGCCGCTTCCGCTTTCTGGCGCAGATCATCGAGCGGCGATTGGGCCCAGGCCCGCGCAGACAGCAATCCTGTGCTCAGGAAGACGATTAAGATGAATCTCTTCATGGTTTTGCCCCTTGCAAACGCCGCAAAATGATCCATGCCCGTGGCTAACGGCTAGGCGCGAGCACAGTCCAAGCCTGTATAGTATGCGCGAACCTTTCATTTGTCCTATACCGGAAGACCTTGGACCAGGAGGATGGTAGCGGGAGGCTGGAATCCATGTTTAGCAAATCAATGTTTACCAGATCAATGATTGGCAGATTGCTTCTATTCCTAGGCGCCAGCGCCATTCTTCTTGCCGTTTTTTCTTCCGCGGCCATCGCAAACGCCGGTGAGGTCCATCCGGAGATGATTGTCTCCGCGCAATGGCTGGCCGAGCACCTCAATGATCCCAACGTGGTTGTCTTGCACGTGGCCGAAAAACGCTCTGAATACGATGCCGGCCACATTCCCGGCGCTCGCTTTTTCGCGCTCGAGGATTTCATTGAAGACGAGGACGCCGAGCTTCCTTCCCTGGAAAAACTGAAAGCGGCCTTTGAGAAAGTGGGCGTGAGCGATGACTCGCGCGTCGTAATTTACACTACGGCATGGTATCCCATGGCCGGCCGTGCGTATTACACGCTGGACTATCTTGGTCACGGCGACAAGACGGCGCTATTGGATGGCGGCATCGACGAGTGGAAGCTGGAGAAACGGCCGCTGGCCAAGGATGAACCGAAAGTCGCTCGTGGCAACTTCACGCCGCACGTTCATTCCGAGGCGCGCGCGCTGCTGGAGGAAGTGAAGAAGATCTCCGTACAGCCGTCAAAATTCGCCACGCTGGTGGATTCGCGCCCGGACAAGCGCTATACCGACGGACACATCGCCGGCGCAACGCATGTTTACTGGCAGGAGACGCTGGTGGATGCTAAGAACAAGCCGGTCTTTCTTCCTCCGGACAAGTTGAAAGAACTGTTTGCATCCAGGGGCATCACGCCCGGACAGAAGCTGGTTACGTATTGCGAGATTGGCCTGCAAGCGTCGCACATGTACTTTGTCGCTAAATACCTGGGCTATGAGGCGGCCATGTTTGACGGATCGATTCATCAATGGAGTCACGTGAACATGCTGCCGGTGGTTGAAGGCAAGTCTCCGCGCTGAACAGGAGTGCAAGAGAAATGCTTTTCCGGAAGATTGCGCTGACGGTGTTGGCCATGATGGCGGTTTTACCGATCAGCGCACAAACCGACTCAACGCCAAAGCTGCGCCAGCAGATGCTGGTCACGACCGGGTGGCTGGCGGAGCACCTGCACGATCAAGACCTGGTGGTACTCTGCATCAGTGCAACGCCTGAGTTTTACAGCAAGGGCCACATTCCCGGCGCGCGCCAGATCAGCCTGGGTGAAATCGCGGTGACACGTGATGGCGTTCCTAATGAGCTGCCGGCGGTGGAAAAACTGCAACAAATCTTTTCTGGAGCCGGCGTCAGCCTCAATGTTCATGTGGTGCTCTACGGTGAGCGCTCCAATCTGCTGGCAGCGCGCGCTTATTTCACCCTGGACTACCTGGGCGTGGCGCAGCGGACGTCCCTGCTTGATGGCGGCATTGAGAAGTGGAAAAACGAGGGCAGGCTGCTCTCTACAGAAGCTCCGACCGTCACACCAGCCACGCTCGCAGTTTCACCACGACCGGAAATCCTGGTCGATACTGCCACCATGCGCAATCTTGCCCAGAAGAAGCCGGGGAGGATCACGCTGCTGGATGCTCGCCCCACGAAAGAATTTTCCGGCGAGCAGCTTTCAGAAGACGTGTCCCATGCCGGACACATCCCCGGCGCCAGAAGCTTGTATTGGATGGACATGCTGGTGAGCCGTGAAAACCCGGTACTGCGCCCGGAAGCGGAGCTGCGCCGGATGTTCACCGAAGCAAATGCCACAGCAGACGGCCCGTTGGTTACTTATTGCCGGACGGGAATGCAGTCGTCGTTCGATTATTTCGTAGCTAAATATCTGGGTTACGAACCCAGCATGTATGACGCTTCATTTTTCGAATGGAGCAAGAAAGATTTGCCGGTAGAAACCTCCTCTCCCAGGAAATAAGTGCACGGCAATAGAAAATGCCCTGGCTTGCAGACCAGGGCATTTTCGTTTTTCAAACACCGCTCTAGAACAGGTTCCACAGGAACTGGTTGTAAACGTCGTGGTGGTATTGCACCTCGGGGGCCTTCACAAACGTTCCCAGCAGGCGCGGGCAGCGGTCGGCCGACGCCTGTTTCAGTTCCACGTAGCGCTGCTTCACGTCTTCGCCGAAGAGCTTGGTGGTCCAGTCAGCTTTTTTGAAGTCGTCAATCGCCGTGTAGATATTATCCGGCAGGTAGCGTTCCGCCTGACGCAGGTTCTTGATCTTGGACGTGTCGCCCTGGATGCCGGTCTTGAAGACGGAATACATCACCATGTAAGCATTGGCGTCCGGGGCCACGGAGCGGACCTCCACGCGCATGCTCTTCTCGTTGCCGATAGGAATGCGGATCATCGACCCGCGGTCCACCGGCGACGCCTTGATCTGATTCGGAGCTTCAAAGTGCGGGTCCAGGCGACGATACGCGTTTACGCTGGGATTCAGCAACAGGCAGATGTCATTGCCGTGGGTGAGGATGCGGTCCACAAACTCCCAACCCAGCTTGCTGAGTTTTTCCTGGCCCTTGGGGTCCCAGAACAGGTTCTTTCCGTCCTTGCTGATGGAGACGTTGGTATGCATGCCGCTGCCGTTCACGCCTACCACCGGCTTGGGCAGGAAGCTGGCGGTGAAGCCCATACGGGTTGCCACCTGGCGGCAGATCAGCTTGTAAAGCTGGATCTGATCGGCTGCAGCCACCACTTCACCGTAGCCGTAATTGATTTCAAATTGTGACGGCGCGACCTCCGGATGGTCTTTCTCATTCTGAAAGCCCATGGAGCGCTGCACTTCTGCCGTGGTATCGATAAACGTGCGCAGAGGGTCGCCGGGCAGCGAGTGGTAATAGCCGCCGGTGTTTACGTATTCGAATTTGCCTGTCTCGTGATAGCGGCGTTCGGCATCGGCGCCCTGAAAGAGAAAGCCCTCAATCTCATTGGCGGCGTTGAGCGTGTAGCCCTCTTTTTTGTGCATGTCCTGGGCAAACTTCTTGAGCAGGCCGCGGATGTCAGCCGAGTACGGCTCGCCGCCTTTATCGATGACGTCGCCAAAGACAAGGACTTTGCCGGGGCCAAAAATATCCGCCGGCCCCCAATAAAACGCGCTCCAATCCATGGCCAGGCGAAGGTCGCTTTCACGCTGCGCCGTGAATCCACGGATCGAGGAGCCGTCAAAGGTGAGATTGTCCCAGCTCTTGATCAGGAACTTTTTGTCGTAATCCAGCATGTGCAGGCGGCCTTCCAGGTCGCTGAAGAGGACAGTAACGGCCTTAATGCGTTTTTCATCGGTCAGGTACTTCAGACGCTCTTCCTGGATTTTGTGCATGGCAACGCGGTTTTTGCGCTGCTCCTTGGCCTGCAGGTTCATTGCTTCCAGTTCGTCGTACGAGAGGGCGAGAAAATTACGCAGTTCGTTTGCCATGAAGCTCCTTCAAGCCGGAATTCTTGGGTTTTGGATCAACGTGGGTTCTTGCGAGCGGCGATCAACCTTTTTAGGATATCGCGCCGCCGTGTTCGCGCGCCAATTAAAAGACGTGATAGCCGCCATCAAAGCGATTTATAGCCGTGCGTGCTGGAACCAAAAATGATAAATGGACCTGTCAAGTGGATTGGAGCCGAGCGGCAGCCGGCAGATGCCGCCAGAGGGCCGGGAACTGTTTACAACACTCGCCAAAATCTTTACCTTGGACGTGTTGCTTGTGCCTGGGATCGAAGTGCAAGCGCGGGCCGGTTGCGGGACCAGGAGGCGTTCCTCGATGATCGAACAAGAACAGGAAACCATCCACCATCGGATTTGTCCTTTCTGCGAAGCTTGCTGCGGGCTTGAACTCACCGTGGCCAATGGCCGGGTCAAGCGTATTCGCGGGCACGCGGCTGATGTATTCAGCAGCGGATACCTTTGTCCCAAAGGCGTTGCGCTGAAGGACCTGCATGAAGATCCGGACCGCTTGCGCAAGCCATTGATCAAGCGCGACGGCCGCTTTGTGGAAGCCAGCTGGGAAGAGGCATTTGCGGAGATCGAACGCCGCCTGCCGGCCATCATCGCCCAGCATGGGCCGGACTCGGTTGCACTGGCGCTGGGGAATCCGGTGGTCCACAAAGCTGGGCTCATTCTCTATGCCCCGCGGCTGGGACGCGCGCTGGGCTCAAAGAATGTTTTTTCCGCATCCACGCTCGACCAAATGCCCAAGCACCTCTCTTCCGGCCTGATGTTTGGCGACTGGCTCTCTATTCCGGTGCCGGATATCGAGCGAACGGATTTTCTGCTGATGCTGGGCGCAAATCCCATGGTTTCGAACGGAAGCCTGTGGACGGTGCCGAACTTCCGCGACAAAGCCAAGGCCCTGCGTGAGCGAGGCGGGCGGCTGATTGTCATCGACCCGCGGCGCACGGAAACGGCAAAGGCCGCTGACGAGCACATCTTTATGCGTCCCGGGGGCGATGTCTTTCTGCTGCTCAGCATGGCGCATGCGTTGTTTGCAGAAAAGCTGGTTAGCCTCAATCGGCTGGAGCCTCATGTTGCAGGCTTGGCCGCCATGGAGCGCGCGGTTGCCGCTTTTCCGCCGGAGAGGACCGCAGCCCGCTGCGGAATTCCAGCGGAGACGATCCGTACTCTAGCCCGCTCGCTGGCGAAGGCAAAGCGCGCAGCAGTGTACGGACGCATCGGCACATGCACACAGGAGTACGGGACCCTGTGCAACTGGCTGATTGAGGTGCTCAACATTCTCACCGGTCATTTTGATGAGCCAGGCGGCGCCATGTTTCCCAGAGCCGCGGCATTCCAGGCGAACACCATGGGCAAACCGGGCAGCGGCAAAGGAGTGGTTACGGGCCGGCGCAAGAGCCGCATCTCCGGAGCGCCGGAGGTGCTGGGCGAATTTCCCATGAGCTGCATGGCAGAAGAAATGGAAACGCCGGGCCAGGGCCAGGTGAAGGCGCTGATGACCGTATCGAGCAATCCGGTGCTGTCATCGCCGAACGGCCCTCGGCTTTCCTCGGCCATGAACCAGCTCGAATTCATGGTCAGCGTTGACATTTACCTGAACGAGACCACGCGCCATGCCGACGTGATTTTGCCCGGGACATCGCCGCTGGAAGATTCGCACTACGACGTTGCGTTTTCGCAGCTCTCGCACCGCAACCACGCGCGTTACAGCCGCCCAGTATTTCCGCGTGCCGCCGGCCAGCCTGAAGAATGGGAGGTACTGCTGCGATTGATCGGCATCATCCAAGGCAAAGGCGCCACGGCAGACATCAACCGGATCGACGATGAGCTGCTGGCGGAAGACCTCCGCCGTACCGCCGGAGCCAAGGCTGATGAGATTTTCAAGGCTGTATCGCATCGGCGCGGAGTGGAACGTCTGCTGGACATGGGCCTGCGAACCGGCCCTTATGGCGACCAGTTTGGCGCGAAGCCGGAAGGACTGAATCTGGACAAAGTTGAAGCTGCCGAAGGTGGAATCGATCTCGGCCCGCTGGGCCCGCGTGTGCCGGAAGTGCTGCGGACGCCATCAGGAAAGATCGAACTTGCGCCGCAGATGCTCATCGACGATCTCGCCCGCCCGGCCGCCGATCTGGAACGCCCGGCTCCTGAACTGGTGATCGTGGGCCGCCGGCAGCTCCACTCCAACAATAGCTGGATGCAGAACCTGCCGGTGTTGGCCAAAGGCGCCGCGCAATGCACTGCCTTGGTCAATCCCGCTGACGCTGCGCGGCTCGGCCTTGAAGATGGCAGCCGGGCCAGCATTGCCCATGGCAGCAGCACGATCGAAGCGGTTGTCGAGATCACCAGTGAAATGATGCCCGGAGTAGTTAGCTTGCCCCACGGATGGGGCCACGATCAGCCGGGCTCCCGGCTTGCAGTGGCCGGGGCCAATCCCGGCGCCAATCTCAATGCGCTGATGGACGAAAACCACCGTGATCCGCTCTCCGGCAATTCGGTACTCAGCGGAGTGGAGGTGCAGATGAAGGCCGTGACTAAACCGATGGTTTACGCGGAGCAGGCGGGGTGACGATTCCGTGAAGGTAGAGACCCTGAAAC
Source organism: Terriglobia bacterium (assembly GCA_041488515.1). GTDB lineage: Bacteria > Acidobacteriota > Terriglobia > Terriglobales > Acidobacteriaceae > Angelobacter. The sequence goes on from JBGPPK010000014.1 coordinate 109,021, forward strand.
CGATAGCTCGCTGCTCGTGGGCGACCACGCCGCAAATGATCGCCTACCACGATGACGAATGGGGTGTTCCTCAGCGCGATGACCGCGTATTATTCGAGTTCCTGATATTGGAGGGCGCGCAGGCCGGCCTGAGCTGGTCCACCATTTTGGCCAAGCGTGAAGCTTACCGGCGGGCCTTCAGCAACTTCGATCCCCGGCGCATTGCGCGCTATGACTCGCGAAAATTGAAGCAGTTGCTGGCTGATCCCGGCATTGTTCGCAACAGGCTGAAAATTGCGTCAGCAGTCCAGAATGCGCGCGCCTATTTGGAAGTGAAAAAAGAATTCGGAAGCTTTCATGACTATATCTGGCAATTTGTGGGCGGAGTTCCCGTCAAGAACGCGCGGAAATCGCCTGGACAAGTTCCCGCGCGTACTTTGGAATCTGACGAGATGAGCAAAGACCTGCTGAAACGCGGGTTCAAGTTCGTGGGCCCGACGATCTGTTACGCGTTCATGCAGGCCGTCGGCATGGTGAATGACCACCTTGTGTCATGCTTTCGCTACGCAGAAATCGGGGCCAGCGCGAGCAAGGATAAGCGGAATCGCTAAACAATCACATGGATTCTTGTCCAACAGCGGAAGAATCAATCTGCCGAGGCTAGCGGGAGCCACACTTGAAAGCGCGTGTCGCCGGGTTTTGAATTGACCTGAATGTGGCCTCGATGCTTGCGTACGATCCGCTGCACCGTGTCCAGGCCGAGCCCGGTGCCCTCACCAACAGCCTTGGTTGTAAAAAAAGGTTCAAAGATGTGGGGCAGGACGGTGGCTGGAATTCCCGGACCGTTGTCGCCTATCTCAACCACAACGCAACTGTCCTCGCGGTAGGTGCGGACGCGAAGGTCGCCCTTGCCGCCCATTGCTCCGATGGCATTATCAATGATGTTGGTCCAAACCTGATTGAGTTCGCTGCCGAATGAGTTCACTAGAAAAGGGACGCGCTGGTAATCACGCTGCACCGTGACACCGCGCTTGAGCTTGTGGTTCAAAATCGTAAGCGTGGTCTCCAGGCTCTTTACGATGTCAACGTTTTGCAGCGGCGACTGGTCCATGTAGGTGTATTCCTTGATGGCGCGGACCAGGTCAGAGATTCGGGCGGTGCTGCTCTCAATTTCATTCAACAGGTTCCAGATCTCAACGGAGGCGGCAATCCTTACTAGAGCGGCGCGCGCCGTGTCTGCGTCCAAGGTTGCGAACAAACGTTCCAGCGTTTCCGGTTGAACGTTCTTGTGCGCCAGGTCCGACGCCAGCTGCCAGAGGTCGTCTTGCCCGTGGCTACGCAGCAAGGAATCGATCTTCTCTTCAAGCGCGCTGATTGTAAGCGTGTCCGGCGGAGGGCCATCCTGCATGAGGAGCGCGGTCTCCAGCTTTTCTATCTCGGCTTTTTGCGCCGGGGTAAGATCGCGCGCTCCCAATGCGTGGCTTGCGTCCTTGATTCGCTTGAGCGTGGTGCGTAGCTGGCTGGCTGCCCGCTTCGCCGCCGATGCGGGATTGTTGAGCTCGTGTGCCAGACCAGCGGAAAGTTTGCCCAGGCCGGCAAGCCGGTCGCGTTGCTGCTCCACGCGGGTGGCTTCCCGGATACGGTCAGACATCAGGTTCACCAGACGCTGAGTCAGGTCCGGCATTTTCTGTATCAGCTGCGGGAAAAGAGCAGCGGGGAAGCGCAGCAAGCGGCTGTCAATCAGAGCGCGGCCGCTGACGGTGTAATGCTTCATTCTGGAAAAGGGGAGCACGCCGACGATATCGCCCGCCTTGCTGGTAAAAAAGAATGTCTCGCCGCCAAATTCTCCCCGTCCTTGTAATTGCCCTTCGAGGATGACAAACATCGCGTCGGCCGGATCACCCTGGTGCAGGTATGTCTCGCCTGCCTTGATGACGAGTTCCTGCGACTGGCTGATGAACCAGGCAATCTGGTCGTCAGGCAAGTCAGCGAATGCCGGCACGCGAAGCAGTTCCGATTTTTCAACCATGGTTATACCTTGCTCAAGTACTGGTGAATGAACTGCACGGCTACCGAGCCCTCACCTACACCCGACGCGACGCGCTTTACCGAACCGTGGCGGACATCGCCCACGGCAAACAGGCCGGGAATGTTTGTTTCCAGCAGGAAGGGATCCCTGTCCAAAGTCCATCCCTTGGGGCGCTTGCCGTCCCAGATGAGGTCGGGGCCGGTCAGGATAAAGCCGCGTTCGTCGCGCTCCACCAGTTCGCCCATCCAATCGGTCCTGGGCAGTGCTCCAATAAAGATGAACATGGAGCTTGCCGGTACGCGCTCAATTTTGTTGGTGTCAGAACAGAGGACAGAAATTTCCTCCAGGTGCGTGTCACCATGCGCTTCGGAAACGCTGGCATGCTTCCAGAGCTGGATGTTGGGTGTCTGTTCGATCTGGTCAATCAGGTATTGTGACATGGTGCTGGCCAGGGAGCTCCCGCGCACAAGAATCACCACGCGTTCCGCGTACCGGGAAAAGTTCATGGCAGCCTGGCCGGCCGAGTTGGCGCCGCCCACCACGTAGACGATCTCACCTTTGCAGGAAAGCGCTTCCGTGGAGCCGCCGCCGTAATAGATGCCGGCGCCCTGAAGCCGGTCAATGCCGGGCGCCTCCAGCCGCCGCCACTGCACGCCGGTGGCGATCATCAGAGCATGGCAGGAGATTTCATTGCCATCCGCCATCTTGATGATGCGATACGAGCCTTCGGTCCGCACGCCGACCGCTTCCTGCGGCGACAGAATTTCCACGCCAAAGCGCTGCGCCTGCACTACGGCGCGGCGGGCAAGGTCGCCGCCGCTGAGCCCGTTGGGAAATCCCAGATAGTTTTCAATGCGTGAACTCATGCCCGCCTGGCCGCCGGGAGCTTCCCGCTCAACGATGACCGTGTGCAAGCCTTCTGACGCGCCATAAACCGCAGCGGCAAGGCCGGCCGGCCCTCCGCCGATGATCGCCAGATCATAAAAGCTGGTCTGTGCCCGCGTTCGCAATCCGACCCTCTGTGCCACGTCCGCCGGTACGCTCTCCAGGAGCTTGGTTCCATCCGGGAAGAGCACAACGGGAAGGCTTGCGGCGTCCGGGCCGAGGGCCCCGAGCAGGCGCTTGGTTTCCGGATCGTTGGCGGAAAGCTCCACGTCAATCCATTGATAGGGAACATGATTGCGGGCAAGAAAATCACGCAGCTCGTAGGACCGGGGCGACCATCGAGTACCGAGGACGCGGATTCCCTCAAACGTAGGGCGATACGATGCCTGCCAGTCGTCGAGCAGGTCATCCAGTTGCGGATACAAATGCTCCTCGGGAGGGTCCCACGGCTTCAGGAAAAAATAATTGATGTTGGCCTGGTTGATGGCGCTGATGGCAGCGCTGGTATCGGCATAAGCGGTGAGCAGGGCGCGCTTGGCGTCAGGGAAGATCTGCATCGCTTCCCGCAGAAATCCGATGCCGTCCATCTTGGGCATGCGCTGATCGGCAAGCAGCAAAGCCACGCTGTCATTACGCACTTTCAACTGCTTCAGCAGGTCGAGAGCCTGCTCGGGACCATCGCTGGCCAGAACGCGGTAACCTGCGCCGTAATGCGAACGCAGGTCGCGTTCGATGGCCCGCAAAACATCGGCGTCATCATCCACACTCAGCAAAATCGGTTTGGCCATATCGTCTGTGTCCCGGAGACAGGAGAATTGTTTTCAGGCCCGCACGTTTGTCAGCCGCGCGTTGAAGAAAATTGATTAGATGCCGGGACCTGAATTTGGTCGCACCACAGCTTGTTGAGCCTAGGAGCCGTTACTCTGGGCGGCCGCTCTCAGGCCACAATCAGTGAGTTTCAGGCAGCGTGTACTCGAAATCATAAGAATGCTTGCCATTGGTGATAATGATATTCATCTTGCCGGTAATTCCTGCCAGCTGTCCGGTGCCGGAATCAGGCGCCACATTGATTGAGAGCTGCGGCGTCTTACGAGTCATGATGCCCGTGTGATGCAGGATAAAGGTGCCGGTGCGTCCATGCAGCGTTCCGGTGACTTTCTCCACCGCTACGTAAACCCCGGAGCCCTCCGCGGAGCCGGCGGTCAGCATCTGGCCTTTGCTTGTGCCTTCAAGCTCACCATGAAATTGTTTGTCAATCAACATCCGGCCGAGCGCCGGATCTCCCGTGTCATCTGCCTGGGGCGTTAGCTTTACCTCAAACGTTCCGCTGGCCTGTGTGGGCATCACTTGTTCCTTCTGGACCGCTGCTGGTGAATTTGTATATGCCCAAGAAACAATTCCCACGCACAAGCAGAGAGCAAGAATTGATCCGAGGCGGCTTGATTGGGTGTTGTTGCTGGCTATGTTGCGCACCCAGTAATTCTAGCGCAATGAAAAGCTGGCCGTTTTCTCTTTTGTGTGAGCCGCGATAAGTAGCATTGGGACTAAGGGCGCTTGAATACCAGCACCTTTCCGGTGAACACGTGCACCGCCTCGCCCGATTGATTCATGGTGGTGCTTCTTACTTTGACAACGGCCTGATTCGGCTTGGAGCGAGAGGGCACTATTTCGATGACCTCGCTCTCGACGTGCAGAGTATCTCCGGGGCGAGTTGGCCGGGGCCAGGCAAGGTCGCCGCCTAGACCAATGATGCCATTGCCCAGGGGCAGGCCTCCGGTCACGAGAAGACGCATGGCTACAGCGGCGGTGTGCCATCCACTTGCCGCCAGCCCGCCAAAGATGCTTGCCTTCGCTATAGTCTCATCGAGATGGAAAGGCTGCGGATCAAACTCCTGAGCAAACGCCCGGATTTGAGATTCACTGATGTGATACGTACCGGAGATAAACCGCTGGCCGACGTGCAGGTCCTCCAGATAAAGCCGCTGGATGCTCTCGTTTGTTTGACTCATCGCCCTCCCAGCAAGAGCAGATTCACATCGTGGCCGATGGTAAACCTGCGTGCTAGAAAGCAGATGCGTTCGCTCTGCGCAGCGATGCAAAAACCTATCCTCATTGAACGCGCCGGCTCAACGAGGGCGAGGGAATCTCGCAGTTTAGTTCTGCGGCTTTTCGAAGATCTTGGGGTCCACCGTGCTGTTGATCTCTACGCTGCTGATGGCAACGCCCATGCTTGGCTTGCCATTAGCGGTCAGCTCTTCACGGAAGGCCACGCTCACGCCGTCCACGGTTTTGAAGTCAGAGTAATCCACCACCACGGTGTCCGGTCCGGTGGCGCCGGTGCCTTGATACTGAGTGCGAAGGACGTGCCCGGTCTTTTCATCCACAAACCAGCGCAGCTGGTCGTTGCCGTAGCTGATATCGAGCACAGCGGCTTCGACGTCGCCTATTTTTTCCTTGCCTTGCGCGGCGAAGACAAATTGGGGGTCAGAGGCATGCTGGGCGATATACCAGATCCTGCGACGCAGGCCTTTCAGCATGTCGTCCTTCTGGGATGCAGGCATGTCACGAGGCGCTCCCATGGCTGCCATGGACATGAAGCCTCCTTGCGTGGTGGCGACCATTACCATTTCACCGCCCGGGGTGTTGAGCTTGAGCTGGGTTCTGTCATCACCCACAGAGTTTTCCTCCATGTCGACCGTAACGCCCTGGTTCTTAAGCGTGAGCGCGGCTTTGCGGTGATAGGTTTTGATGGCGTTCAGTTTGGCGGATCCACCCGCACTCTCTATCACCTTAGTGAGAAGCGCCTTGCCTTCCGGGTTGCTGGCGGCAGGCGCTGCCACGGCGGCTGCGGGTTGAGGGATGGTGATGTCCACGGCGGTGACTGCGCCAAACGAACTTAACGGCTTATCGAAATCCGCCGCCTTCCCCACCACCAGCACGGCGAACTTGTCCTTGTCCAGATACTTTTTTGCTACGCGGTCCACATCCGCGGCGGTGACTTTCTCCACCCCCTTTTGAAAGCGCTCCAGAAAGTCTGCGGGATAGCCGTGGAATTCATAATTAGCCCGCGCGTTCATGACTTTCGCCTTGGAGTCGTACTCAAAGACAAACGAATTGAGGATGGCGTCCTTGCCGCGTTGTAATTCCCCTGGCGTCACCCCCCGGCTGCGCATGCCTTCGATCTCGGTATACAGGCCCTCAATGGCCTGGGCGGTCGTGCCGCTCTTGGTGCCCATCACCAACGTGGTGAGCCCGGGATGATCGAAGTTTGCGGACACCCCGCCGCCGACAGAGTAGGCCAGGCCGGCTTTGGTGCGCAGGCTGGAGAACAGGCGCGAGGAAAATCCTCCGCCAAAGATTTCATTCATCACCGAGACTGCGTAGTAATCAGGATCGTCCCGGCGGATGCCCGCCGCGATCATGCGGATCTCGCTCTGGTTTACGTCATCTTTGGCCACAAAATATACGCCAGGCTTGGGCGCTGGTATCGGCACGTCGGGTGTGGGAGTGGCTAGGCCCTTGGGCCAGCCGGCAAACAGTTTGCGCAGCCTTGCTTCCATTTCCGTGGCATCGAAATCGCCGCTGACGGAAACGATCATGTTGTTAGGCTGGACATAACGGGCGTGCCAGTCCAGCAGGTCCTGCCGGGTGATTGCGCCAACTGTCGCATACTCGGGGACACGCGCGTAGGGGCTCTTTGCGCCGTATCCGATCTTGGTGGCTTCGCGCCCGGCGATCTGTCCCAGGTTGTCATTGCGGCGCGCGATACCTGCGCGGATCCCGTCTTTGGCCAAATCAATCTTCTCCTGGCGGAACTCCGGGTTGCGGAGCAAATCGTTGGCCAACTCGAGCACAAAATCGAAATCGCCTTTCAGGGAGGAGAGCGTGACAAAGGTTGAGAGCGGGCCACCGCTGGTTTCCAGCTGGGCTGCCCGGGCTTCCAGCAGATCGTCAAGCTGGTCGCCGGTGTGGGTCTTGCTGCCACCGGTTCGCCAGGCGCTGCCGAAAATGCTGACCAAACCAGTCTTTGCTTCCGGCTCACTCTTTGTGCCGCCGCGGATGGTGATCCCGGCTCCGATCAACGGCAATTCATGGTCTTCCTGCAAGAACACCACCATGCCATTCTCGAACTGTATTCGCTTGGGCTGCTGGGGGTGGAATTCAGGAAGCGGTGGCTTTTGGATGGCGCGAAGGTCGGCGGCCGCCAGGTCCTGAGCCGTTCCGGCCGCCGGCGAGGCTGTCGCGGTCTTGGGTGAAGCTTTGGCACCGGGGGCCTGGGCTTTAGCTGGAACGCTGGTCTGTGCTTCAGCCGTGAGCATGCCCAGGGCAGCCGCCAGAACGACGAAAAGAATTCTGCTGCGTTTCATCAGTGCGTCTCCTTCTGTGCCGGCGCGCCGGCGGCGCTTTTGGCTGGCGCCGTTTCATTTTCAATCATGGCCACGGTACGGTTCCGGTCCACAAAAGTCTTATTGGCTACGCGACGAACGTCGGCCTTGGTGACTTTGTCGATTTTGTCTACGCTGCGAAAAAGTTCACGCCAGTCGCCGTAGCGAAGCTGCGAGAACGCCAGCTGGCCGGCCAGACCCTGGTTATTGGCGAGTCTGCGGACGAGGTTGGCTTTAGCGCGGGTCTTGACCATCTGCAGCTCTTCGTCGCTCACGTCTTCATTCTTCAGCCGGTCGATTTGTTCGCGGATAGCCTGCCCCATCTCCTGGGCCGTGTGCCCTGGCAACGGAACGGCGAAAAAGCTGAACAGCCCCGGATACTTGGTGCCGGGCAAGCCGGAGAAGCCGGCGGCGGTGGCGGCGATTTTCTTGTCGCGCACCAGAGAGCGATACAGCCTGGAGGTGCGGCCTTGCGAGACCAAGTCTGAAATCACGTCATACACTGCGTCATCCGGATCGGAGTCGGCGGGGCGATGGTAACCCTCGACGTAAAAAGGCTGGGACTTATCACGCATGATGACCGTGCGCTCTGCGAACTGCTCAGGTTCGATGGTGGTCAACGGCTCGGGCTTGGGGGCAGCGGCAATCGTGCCAAAATATTTTTCCACGATGGGAAAGACTTGCGCCGGTTTGAGGTCGCCAACCAGAGCAATGACCGTATTGGAAGGAACGTAGTATTTGCGGTAGAACCTGGCGGCCTCCTCCGCATTGAGGTGGTCCAGCTCTGAAGGCCAGCCCACGCCGGAACGCTGGTAGGGATGGGCGGTGAAAGCGGCAGCCTGGAACTGCTCAATCAACTTGCCGATCGGATTACTGTCCGTGCGCAAACGGCGCTCCTCATGGACCACATCGCGCTCTTTGTAAAACTCGCGCAGCACCGGATTGCGGAACCGCGAAGATTCCAGATAAGCCCAGGTTTCAAAACGGTTGACGGGAAGCGAGTAGAAATACTGGGTGCTGTCCATGCTCGTGCTCGCGTTCAAGCCGACGCCGCCTTCACGCTCAATAATCTCGCCAAAGCGATTGTTGATCACGTACTGGTTGGCGTCCTTTACCGTGCCATCAAAGGCCGCTTTAAGGGCGGCAACTTTTTTGGGATCGCGCCCGCTCTCCCTGCGGTCTTCGCGGTCGTATGCCGCCCAGGCCTGGTTTACCTTGTCCAGCGCGATCTTTTCTTTGGCGTAGTTGGTTGTGCCGATGCGATCGGTGCCTTTGAACGCCTCATGCTCGAACATGTGGGCCATGCCCGACTGTCCTTGCGGGTCCTGCACCGCACCTGCGTCCACAATGGTGAAGAAAGAAAATACCGGGGCTTCCGGACGCTCGCACAAAATCACCGTCAAGCCATTCTTAAGGACCTTGACTGTGGTGCGCTTTTCAAAAGAAGCAAGGTCCTGGGCCAGGGCCCGGCCCAACGATAGGACCGCCACACACACCAGAGAGAAAGTTATGAGAGAGCGCCGCATTCCCGCCTCCTGATTCCGCAGATTTTGCGTTGCAAGCAAAGTAGAACGAGCCTAGCCCGTTGTCAAATTGCTTCCCGGCAATAATTCCATGCAAGGTATCTTTGGCGCTGGCCCGAAACTAGAAGGTTCCTAAAAACACTATAACTCCTTTAGATAGTGCAGGTAGATATCGTCTGGAAAACTGAAAAATCTTTTCTGACGCTTACAGCCCCTCGTGATCGAGCCGCCGATAAGAAGGCCAGGGAAGGCCCTCAGAATGAGCTCCCGCCTAAAGATTCAAGTGTTGCCATAGAATGGAGCACGACTACCGGAGATACACAACAATGAGCGCAAGCCCAGGCAACAACCTGCTTCAGATCGTCACGGCGAATCCGCCTGGCTCCATCGACGAGGTCATCCAGTTGATGGAGAAAGTAGACAGCGCCCTGGCAGCCAACGACGGGCTGCGGTGGTTCAACCTGTTGTATTTGAAGGTGACGCAGCAGGTCCGCGAACGCCCGCCGCAAGAGGGCTGGCGCGACCCGGTGTGGCTGACGCGGCTTGACGTGATTTTCGCCAACCTCTATTTTGCTGCGCTCGCAGGTTTCCTGGCCGGCAAGCCTGCGCCGAGTTCATGGCAGGCTTTGTTCGAGGCGAGAGAGCGTGCCGGTGTCGATCGCATACAGTTTGCGTTGGCCGGGATGAACGCGCACATTAACCACGATTTATCGTTTGCCCTGCTGCAAATTGACGATGAGATGCATAAAGGCTTTCATCGGAATACCCCTGAGCACCAGGATTACGAGCACGTGAACGGACTTCTGGAAGATGTTATGCCCCAGGCCCTGCAATTCCTGGCGACAGGAATCCTGGGTCAAATAATCCAAGATAGCGATAAGATCGGCAAGCTGCTCGCAGTGTGGAACATCCGCGTTGCCCGCGATCTGGCCTGGGATTTCGCTGGGCACCTGCGCCACCTGTCAGGGTTACGTCGTGACTTTGCCATAAAAAGCCAGGATAAATTTACCGGCGCAATCGGACGAATGTTGCTGGTCCCAATTCAATAACCACGGAGTATAGAAGTCAGCAAAGGGGAGAGGGCAGGACATGCCGCGGCACAGACCTTCAATCCAAATGGTCGCTGGCGCCGGGCTTCACCGCATCCCCGGCGATGGTGGTAGAATAGGCTCTGCCAACCTGCATGTAGGCGCGTAGCTCAGTTGGTTAGAGCGCTACCTTGACACGGTAGAGGTCAGGAGTTCGAGTCTCCTCGTGCCTACCATTTATCTCATTGAATCTGCTGGGTAAGCACCGGCAGCCCTTCCGCGATTTGCTCCAACTCGTCACCATTTGGTCACCAATTGCGAAAGTTTGTCGACTGTCCGCGATAGCACCTTTGGCTCACGCGCATCTGTGAAGAAGCGAAATCCACGCCCTCCCATCGGAGGCCGAGAATTTCTCCTACACGTAAGCCCGTGAGAACCGCCAACAGTACCATTGTGCGAAACGGTTCTCTCATGACATCTAAGAGAACCGGGACCTGCTTGGGCCTCCCCTTGATTCCCTTCGAACCTGCTAATTTCACGGGAGTTGCAATCTCTGTGAGGCATAGGTCTGCTTATTAAGAATTTTCTATTTTTTATACAACTCTTCCAGAGACTCAGCATCAAAAATATGCGTACTGACCCGTGCAAGGTTTTCCCCCAGGTGATAGAGCCGTGCGTCGGCAACCTATCTTGACTTCGGGTGGGGCAACGATCCCCCAATGTTGCGAAGAACAACTGAGAAGGCGCCAACATGGGACTGTAGTTCAAGGCAGAGCCCCCGGCTTTTAGATGCCTTCTCTGATTCATTTGCTTAGAACGCGCATTCAAAGTTCCAGCAATATGGCCGAGCGGAATTGATGAAAGATTCCTAATGGCGACGAAGGAAAGTCAAGAAGAGGCACTCTTTGATCGCTTGGCCGCGCTTCGCAGCGGAGCCTCCCGAATCAAATTTCTCTCCCGCCAACGTCTACTCTCTCCTTCGATTGTTGAGCGGCTCGATGCGGCTGTAAGCATCCAGGTCCGGGTCAACCTCCACAAGGCGCGTGAACTTGCCGAAACAGCCGTCAGCGTTGCCAACAAGCTTGGGGACAAGGAATCGCAAGCCTACGCCTTACGCTCGAAAGGGAATGCCTTGTGGTGCTTGGGTCAGAATCGGTCTGCAATCGAACTCCATGCCCGAGCAATCGCTTTGTTTCAAGAAGCGGGTAAGCCCATTGAAGCCGGACGCACACTGAGCAGTTCAATCCAGCCACTCATCTTGCTGGGCGAGTATGATCGCGCGCACACGGCAGCGGAACATGCGCGCAAGATCTTTTTTGCCGCGGGCGATGTCCTGCGGCTTGCCCGCCTTGAGATCAACGTTGGCAACCTCTTCCATCGGCAAGACCGGTTCAGCGAAGCACTTGATTGTTACGAACGAGCCTATTCGCAACTGCTGCCTGATAAGGATATTGAGGGAATAATCGCGGCGCTCCATAACATTGCTGTTTGCCGGATTATGTTGAATGACTATGCAAAGGCCCTGAACGCTTACGAACGGGCCAGCGAATTTTGCCGTGGCCGCAATATGCCGTTGGCGCTGGCACAAGCGGACTACAACATTGCCTATCTGCACTATCTTCGTGGAAATTATGGACGCGCCATCGGGATGTTGAGGGCTGCACGCGAAACCAGTCAAAATGCCGCCGATGCTTACCACGCAGCGCTCTGTCACCTGGATCTTTCCGAGATCTACCTGGAACTTAACCTCAATCTGGATGCCGGAGAATTGGCGCAAGAGGCGTTCAATTCTTTCCAGGAGCTTGGAATGGGATACGAAGCGGCCAAGGCTTTGTGCTTCTCAGCGATCGCGCTAAGTCAACAGCACAAAGGTCTGCAAGCCCTTACGGTTTTCTCCCAGTCGCGGGCCATGTTCGTCCAGGAAAAAAACCATGTTTGGCCTGCGCTGATTGACGTGTATCAGGGCTGGGTATATTTCAATGAAGGAAGCCTGATTGAAGCTCGCCAGCACTGCCTGGCTGCCTTGGATTTTTTCCGTGACTCAGTTCTGCCCGGCAGGGCCATTCTTTGCCGCTTACTATTGGCTCGGTTGTCGCTGAAGACGGGAGAAATCGCTGCTGCGCGTCAGCAGTGTCAGGCCGTGCTCAGGGATCTTGCCGAACAGGATACACCGATCCTTATCTATCAAGCGCACCTTGTCATGGGACAAATCGAGGAAGCCGACGGCAAGCTTGAAGAGGCAACAACCCATTATCGAGTCGCCAAAAAAGCGCTCGAGACCCTTCGCAACGGACTACGTAGCGAAGAGCTGAAAATCTCCTTCCTGGAGAACAAACTTGAGGTTTACGAAAATCTCGTCGACGTCTGCCTGAAGCGGGCAACGCCGGAGGCGCGAAAGGAAGCCTGGGCCTATATGGAACAGGCTAAATCGCGCGGCTTACTGGAATCTATTGCTCGTCGGGCACAAGCAGGGTCCAATGAAGTCCAGGAAAACTCTTTAACGTTCCGAATGTTCGATCTGCGGGAACAACTGAATTGGTATTACCATCGTATCGAAGTCGAACAGCTTGCCCAGGAGCCCGCGTCCGACCAACGCCTGCTTGAGCTTTGGCAACTGGCTGCGCAACGGGAGAAGGAGTTCTTGCGGCTCTTCCGAGAGCTTTCCCCGGAAGCCGCACAGAGCGCTGGCTTGGTGCCGCCGACGCCATTATCGCTCGATACAATCCGCGCGAGTCTTGGCCCTAACCAAACAATTGTCGAATACTTCCGCGTCCGTGACCGCATTCTGGCAGCTCTTGTAAGTCATGCCGGCCTGGAAATTGTCCATGTGACGCGTGCGCCCCAGATCGCAGCCATGCTGCGCACGCTTCAATTTCAGCTAGCGAAATTCCGTCTTGGCCAGAGCTATGTGGACCAATTTCACGCCCCCCTGCTTAAGACAACCCAGGCCCGTTTGCAGGAACTTTACCTGGAGTTGTTCGCATCGATTCGCCACAAGATCAAAGGCAAAGAGTTGGTCATAGTACCGCATGAGTTGCTGCACTATGTGCCCTTTCATGCACTCTTTGACGGAGATCAGTACCTCATTGATTCCTTTACGGTTTCTTATGCCCCCAGCGCCAGCATCTTCGCTCAATGTCGCCGGAAGCATACCAAGAAAACAGGCCCTTGTTTGCTTATGGGCGTTCCCGATGCGCAAACGCCGTGCATTTATGATGAACTTCAGTCGGTTGCCCGCATTGTTCCCCAAGCGGAGGTATTTCTCGGGCGCAATGCCAGCGAGGCAATCCTGCGGGAGAAGGGCCCCAAGAGCCGGCTGATCCACATAGCGACCCACGGCTTTTTCCGCAGAGACGCTCCCATGCTTTCAGGTATTCGCCTGGGGGACACTTTCCTGACCCTGACCGATCTCTACCAGTTGCGGCTTCACGCCGATCAAGTCACCTTAAGCGGTTGCTCAACCGGCCTGAATGTAATTGCTCCAGGTGACGAACTGATTGGGCTGATGAGAGGCTTGCTCTTCGCTGGGGCTCGTAGCCTGCTTCTTACATTGTGGGATGTAAGCGACGGCAGCACCGCAGAGTTCATGAAGGCGTTCTATGGCCGCTGCTTCAATCATACGGACGCTGCCTCTGCCCTCCAGGGAGCCATGCAGGAATTGCGGGAACGTCATCCGCATCCCTATTACTGGGCTCCTTTTTTCCTAGTTGGCAACGTATCCCATTCACAGGAATCAGGTATGCAAGGTTCTCAGGACTCTTAATGACATCGTCTGCGCCATTCATCGATTCGGTTTTCGCAAGGGAGGACCTGCCGAGCGATTTTGGCTTGGCAACACGCCAGGAAAGGAATTGAAAGGTGCGGTTCCGATATGCTGCAGAATAGCCATTCCGAGGACAAGTCCAGCAAGCGACCCAGAGTCCTTCTGATCACCGGTAAGCTATCCTTGGGGGATATCATCACCCCGTTTCTGGTGGCCACGGGATACGCGTGTTCCGCGGCGGCTAACTGGAGCACGCTCGAAACGATGCTCGAGCGCGAGACCTTCGATGCGGTATTGCTGGATCTGGTGCATCCGCCGATTCCCGCGGAGGAGGCGATTGTGAAGATCAAAGAAATTGATCCTGCGCTTTCCCGCCGGCTTGTGGTGATCGGCGGCAGCGGAATGGAGCCCAAAATAGCTAAGTTGATTGAGCATTACCGCCTGTCGTACGTATCTCAAGACGAGCTGGTTCCGCAACTTTGGGCAGTACTGCAAAGAGTTGTGGCACAACCGGATTTACTCAGACTGACTTCTCGTTATCTGAAACCAGCACGAATGATATTTGACAGCTTCGGATCTCCTTCACCAGGAGGTGTAAGAAGCTTCCGCACCTCCGTCAGACAATTTGTATATCAACATGAGAGCACGACGATCGATATCTTGATGGAGACCGAGCAAGGCTCAGGACGCCTACTGTTGACAGGCCAGATATTGAGTGCCCGGCCCGATGATACTCCCCAAGCCGATCTGCCGGTGCTCCTGATCAGCGGAACCAGAACTCTGGCACGAACCACCACCGATAGGTTTGGCGAGTTCACCCTGGAGTTCGAGCCGACGGTGGATGCTGGCCTTGAAATCCGTCTAGTCGAAAGGCTTTGGGTGTATATCCCCTTGGGAAACCCGGAGAGGAAGGAAGGACTTGCCGCTTTGAACGCTGCAGGATAACTGCTCATGCACCTGGCGCAAGAGCATCATTTCTCGGTTGAACAGATTTTGGGAGAAGGAAAATGAAACGGTGTACCACAATATTCTTTGGCCTGTTGCTTGTGGCAGTTGTCCGGGTCCCTGCCGCTGCGCAGAGCCCCGTAATCGTGCGGGACTCTCTCGGAGTTGTTGCCTTGAAGAGCACGTGCTTGCTTCTCGGATGCAACGTCACCCAACAATTGGACGGCTCGATAGGAAATGTCTTTCTTGTCACCAGTCCGGCGAACATTCCCCGCGAAGCATTTCTGCAGACGTTGCTGGGCCAGATTGGCATCGTGGACGCGGAGCCTGACCTTCCCGTGCGTCTCACACAGTCGCAGCCTTTGACTGCGCCCAGTGGCCTTTGGGACACGACTCCGGTGAGCTACTACGGGACCACTGTGTGGAACGGCTATGCTAGTCAGCCTGCGGTCCAAATCATCAATCTGCAAGCAGCACAGTCCCTCGGCGTCACAGGAAACGCGGTTGTTGCGGTGATCGATACGGGCGTCGACCCCACTCATCCCGTTCTGCAAGGAGTGTTGCTGCCGGGCCATGACCTCACCCGCAATCAGGACGGCGCGTCGGAACTGGCGGACGTGAACCAATCGACCATGGCCGTGGTCAACGATGCTGCACCGGCCCAGGTGAATCAATCGACCATGGCGGTCGTGAACCAGCAAGGCAGTTCCACATTCTCGCAATCGCAATATGCTGATTTTGGACATGGAACCATGGTTGCGGGAGTGATTCATCTGGTGGCTCCAAGCGCTCAGATCATGCCGATTAAGGCCTTTCGGGCCGACGGCACGGGAACTCTTTCCGATGTGCTGCGAGCCATTTACTACGCAACCCAGAATGGCGCCCAGATCCTGAATATGAGTTTCTCTTTCTCCAGCTACTCACGGGAGTTGGCCAACGCGACGGGGTATGCCGCGCGCAAGGGTGTAGTTTGCGTTGCCTCGGTGGGCAATAATGGGCAGAACATGATGGTTTACCCCGCAGGACTGGGCAGCGTGATTGGTGTGGCTTCTACCGCGAATGACGATACCCTCTCCAGTTTCTCAAACTACGGCCAGCCTCCGGTGTGGTTGGGAGCTCCTGGTGAAGGGATCATAACAACATACCCTTACGGCACCTACGCTGCCGGATGGGGCACGTCCTTCAGTACGCCTTTTGTGGCTGGCACCATAGCTCTTCTCCGCGGCGTGGACACAAGCGTGAACCAGACTTCGGCGGCGCAGGCCGTCTCAAATGCTGTGTATGTTTCGCCTGCTCTAGGTTATGGCCGTTTGGACATCGGCCAGGCAATCGCGGCATGGTGTTCAACAACTCACAAGTGCTGATGCCAGGAAGAGCAATATTCTTGAAAAACGATCCTCCGGTGCGCGTACGTGCCGCCGAAGCTGGAGCAAAGACCACAGAGGTGAATATCCATTCGTGAACACTATGAGACAGCAATCGTGGCGGCGGGTTTCCATCTTTGTTCTGTTGCTGGTGCTTGGTGCCTCTTCAGCGCCCTCCCAGACCGCAAAACCAGACGAGGAGCTATTCATTTTGCCAGGAAAGGCAGGAGTGCGAGGTGGGCGTGTGGTAGCCGCGCTTCGCTCGGAACCGAAGACGCTCAACCCAGTCACAGCTCTGGACCTTCCTTCTAAGGAGGTAATTGCTCTATTATCCGCTGATCTGATCCACACCAACATCTATACACAGCGAACAGAGCCGGCGCTGGCAAGATCCTGGAGAGTTTCCCCCGACAAACGGACCTATATTCTTGAACTCCGCCGCGGTGTTTCTTTTTCTGACGGCCATCCCTTTGATGCCGACGATGTGCTATTCAGTTACAAGGTTTACCTTGACGAGAAAATCCATTCTCCGCAACGAGATCTTCTGGAAATAGGCGGTAAGCCAATCCAGGTCCGCAAATTGGGGGCTTATCGCGTGGCCTTCGAGCTGGCACAGCCGTACGCAGCCGCTGAGCGCCTTTTTGACAGTGTGAGCATCCTTCCCAGGCATCTGCTTGAACAGGCTTACGAGAAGGGCGAATTAGCTCATACCTGGAGCTTAACCACCAACCCCAGCGCAATTGCAGGTCTGGGGCCGTTTCGCTTAAAGCAATACAGTGCCGGTCAAGAGTTGGTGTTAGAACGAAATCCATACTATTGGAAGGCCGATGCAGAGAAGAACCGCCTTCCTTATCTCGATGAATTGGTGTTTGTGCCGGTTCCGACGGAAGATGCCGAGGTGATTCGCTTCCAGGCGGGGGATCTCGATGTCATCGATAACATCAATGCGGAAAACTACGCGGTGCTGGAGAAAGAGCAGGGCTCAAAGCATTACCGGCTCAATGACCTGGGTCCAGGAATGGAATACGACTTTCTGTTCTTCAACCTTAATGACCTGAATGCCAAACAGCTTCCTGAAATCAGCAGGAAGCAACAGTGGTTCCGGCGCGATGAATTCCGGCAAGCTGTTTCGGCCGCGATCGATCGCGAAGCTATTGTTCGCCTCGTGTACCACGGACGCGCTGCGTCACTGTCGAGCCAGGTCACACCGGGAAACAAACTTTGGATTGATGCGGCCCTCCCGCGTCCATCAAAGTCTCTGGAAAAGGCGCAAGCCTTGCTTCGATCGGCTGGTTTTTCCCGCCGGACAGACGGAAAGCTTGTGGACCTCCACGGTGATCTGGTGGAATTCTCGATCGTAACCAACCCAAGCAACCCCCAGCGGACCAAAATGGCGACGATCATCCAGGAGGACCTGAATCGGTTGGGGATGCAGGTCCATGTGGTTCCGCTGGAATTCCAATCGCTCATGGCGCGGGTGTTCGATTCTTTCGACTATGAAGCCTCGATTTTGGGACTGCAAAGCGGGGACGCGGATCCAAATCCTGAAATCAACGTGTGGACCTCAAATGGGGGAGCCCACATTTGGGCTCCCGCTGAAACGCGTCCCCTGACGCCATGGCAGGCTGAACTCGACCGTCTTATGCAACTGCAGACGACAATTCTGGATTACAAGAAAAGGAAACAGGCTTACGACCGAGTGCAGGAGATCATTGCCCAATATGAGCCGGTAATCTGCCTTGTGAGTCCGAATGTCCTTGTAGGAGCGAAAGACTCGTTTGCAGGAATCAAACCAGCTGTGCTAAGACGGCACTTACTCTGGAATGTGGAGCAACTCTACTGGCAACCAGCATCACAACAGAAGTGAAACAATTTTTCGGGTGTTTTCAGGGGTCTGCGATTCGGGAAAGCAAAGCAAGCAAAGAGTTTTAGGTTATTGAATAAAAAATTGACACGTAGAGGTCAGGAGTTCGAGTCTCCTCGTGCCTACCATTTATCTCAATTTAAATTCAGAGTTTCTGCCACAAAAAGCTTGGTACACTGGCGGGCGCATGAGCACACTTCTCGTCATCGGCGACTCCGTGGTCTGGGGACAGGGACTGCTGGAGAGAAACAAGACCGCCAGCATTCTGGCGGAGCATCTGGACGCGGAAATGAAGATGCTGGCGCATGCCGGGGCCAAGATTGGCATTCGCGACTCTTACACGGTTGCGATGCCGTCAGGAGAGGTCCCCTGTTTTTTCCCCACCATCCTGCAGCAGCTCCAGGATTTTACGGGTGATCCCGCGGCAGTGAAGTGGGTTCTGATGAACGGCGGCATCAATGACGTGGAGGTCCAGCGGGTATTCAATCCCATGGTCCCGCAGTATGAGCTGGAATTGCACACGCGAAATTATTGCGGCCGGGACCTGTTGACGCTGTTGCAGCAAGTCACCGGCAAATTCGCAAATGCGCTGGCGCTGGTTCTGGGATACTACCCGGCGGTAAGCCATCAGAGCCGGCCGCAGGGAGTGGAGAACCTGTTTTCACTGGTGCATGGGGTCCAATTTGTCCCGCTCTTTGACGCCGGCGTTTTCCGCAATGAAATTGTGGAGCACTGCCTGCGCTTCTGGAAGCTCTCCACCGGGCTGCTGCGCGGCGCGACGGAGCAGGTGAATCGCATGGCGGGGGAGAGGCGGGCGATCTTCGTTGATTCCGGAATGGACGAGGCAAACGCCGCGTATGCGCCGCAGTCACTGCTTTGGGAAGTCGATTTAAATGATCCCAACAAGGCTCCGGACGAAGCTGTGGCGGAACGGCGAGCGGCTTGTGAACTGGCGGTGACCGGTGAGTTGCAGAAGCAACAGTGCATGCTCTCATCGGCTGGACATCCTAATGTCGCCGGCGCGGCGAGAATGGCGGAGCAATGCATCAAGGCCGCGATTGCGGCCCACTCCGCACCGGCAGCCGGTTAGCCGTGCGGCTGTCCCATCTGTTCCAGCGCCGGACGAAATCTCCCGCCCATAAAGAGCGTACCGTCCTCTTTTTGAACTTCGTACTGCACGATTGTTCCGCAGGCCCAGCCGTCGAGGACGCCTTTACCCCGGTGGTGCCGGACTTTGTCTCGCCTCCTAACGTGAGAAACGATTTTGCTGCAGAAGCACTCCAACATAACTCCAGACCGGTTAACGCTTTGGCCCGCATCGTGATAACCTTAGGTGCCATTTTCCAGCAATCCGCTAAGCCACTGGCGCACCGAAGGACCCAAGAAATAATGAATTCCGGACAGATCGTCCTGGTCACGCTGCAAAACCCGAGAGAGAAATTCTGGGGCGTCCTGCTTGCCTTGACGCCGGCGGGAGCCAGCTTGCGCGGAGTGGATTTGCAGTCACTGGATGATTTCACGCAGTTGGTGAAGTCAGGCGAAGCCACCACCGCCAGCCTGGTTTTTTTCCCCATGCATCGGGTGCAGCGGATCGAGGTGGACAGCCGCAGCGGAGAACTACCCTCTTTGGCCGACCAATTCACCGCGAAGACCGGCATCGACGTGGCCAAGTTCTTTCAGGAGCCGCAATGATGCTGCGCCAGTTGCGTTCCGCGCCCAACCTGTTGACGCTGATGCGCCTGATTTTTGTTCCGTTTGTTGTGGTCGCCATCCAGCAGCAAAATTACGCCCTGGCGCTGGCAATTTTTGTGGTGGCGGGAATCACCGACGGGCTGGACGGCCTGCTGGCGCGCGTGCTGAAACAGAAGACCACGCTAGGCCAATACCTGGATCCAATTGCCGACAAGCTGCTGCTGAGCACGATGTTCCTGATGCTCTCGATTACGCATATTATTCGCTGGCCGTTCACAATCCTGGTGTTTAGCCGGGACATCATCATACTGATTGTTTGTACCTTGCTCTATGCCACCGGCACGATGAAGGTCTTCCGGCCCAGCCTCTTCGGCAAAGCGAATACTGCGATGCAAATCCTGAGCGTGCCGCTGGCGCTGATTTATCAGATCAACGGATCTGACTGGGCGCACCTGGGAAAAAAATGGAGCTTATGGGCCACGGTTGCGCTAACGACGATTTCCGGCGTTCATTACGTGTTGCGGCTGGCGGTTGACCTGCGCGCAGCAGGCGCCAAAGCGGAGCATGGGCACGGAGCAAACTCTTAGCTCCTGGATAATCCTCAGAAGTCCACGGCTTTCACCTCCTTCCGGGTACGGTGGTCTCTTGCGAAGTTCATCTCCATGTATGTCAAGCATGGCGTGATTGCGCCGTCATGATTCAGCGGGACGAACCTGCATCTGCCGCGCCAACGGACAATGCACCAATGGATAAGGGAGCAAGGGCGAGAGGTCGGAATTCCCATGCTATGATCGCCCCATCTACCCCCCTGTTCCGAAACTAGTGTTCCGAAATCCGGTGATTTTGCGCGATGGAAACGATGCAGCAACTAGGACGGTATGAGATCGTGGCCGAGCTTGGCCGGGGCGCTATGGGCGCGGTATTTCGCGCGCGCGACCCCAAGATCGACCGCACCGTGGCCATCAAGACAATTTCCGTTCCCGGCGCCGGCGCCAAAGAGGCCGAGCACTACCGGCAGCGCTTCTTCCGTGAAGCCCAGGCAGCCGGGCGGCTCTCGCACCCGGGAATTGTGACTATCTATGACGTCGGGGAAGACGAGGCCACGCATACGCCATTCATCGTGATGGAATGCGTTGAGGGCGAGTCGCTGGATCGGCTGGTTGCCGCCGCGGCGTCCGGTACGTTGTCCCACGCCACCGCTCTGGAGCTGGTACAACGCATCGCGGAAGCTCTGGATTACGCTCACAGCCAGGGTATTGTTCATCGCGATATCAAGCCCGCGAACATCATGGTGACGACCGGAGGGCAGCCCAAGATTGCCGACTTTGGCATTGCCAAGGTCTCGCAGGCGGAGACGACACTGCCCGGGCATGTGGTGGGCACGCCGGCTTACATGTCACCGGAGCAGCTCAACGGCAAGCCGGTGGACGGACGCTCCGATCTCTTTTCGCTGGGAGTGATCACATACTGGCTGCTGACTGGAGTGAAACCTTTTGACGGGGCCACAATCACCGAAATCTGCGTACAGGTGGTGACCAAGGACCCTACGCCAGCTAGCCAGATTGTGCCGGGGATCAACACGGATTTTGACTACGTTCTCAGCCGGGCGCTGGCCAAAGATCCAGTGATGCGTTACCAGCGCGGCAGCGAATTGGCAGCTGACGTCCAGGACTTGAATTCCGGAAACAAACCGAGGTCGATTGCACGTCGAGAGAGGACCGAAGTCATTTCCCAGACGGAACCTACAGTGGCTTTGCCGGGGAATGCAGCAGTAGGGCCTTCACGGCGATCGTCGACGGCTGCCGCGGCCGCCCCTCCGCTTCCGACAGCGCCGCAGAAGATGACGCGTCGCAGCAAAATGCTGATCTATCTGGTGGCTGCGGCATTTCTCCTGCTGGCCGGCGCTGGTCTTCTGGCATTGAGCTTCAATAAGTCCATGCCGGCAACATTGCAGATTGTAGGCCAGTATCCGTTTCGCAGCGGCGAGATTTACATCTGGGTAGACGGCGACTTGCGCTACCATGACGAACTCCACAGCACAGCCAATCCGCATGCAAAAGCCTCCCACACTGCGGCGGGCGGAGGAAGTCTTGGGCTGACGCTTCCTGTTACCGCCGGACGGCACACGGTGCGCATCCAGGTGGATGCTGCCGGGCAAATCTTTGACCATGACACCGCCATCCCCGGGTTGTTCCGCGCTTACAGCCAGAAGACGTTGTTGGTAAACTTTGGCAGCCGGAACCTTGAACTGCGGTGGGACTGAGAATGGCGATACCGATGCAACACTGCGGAGTTAGGCAATAGTAAAAGCGTTCCTGAACAGCTCAATATCGGGCGCTTGTCCGCCGTCAAAATAAACACTCACAATATCAAAACGAAATGGCGGGTTACCCTTGAGCCTGCGCAGGAATTCGCGCGCCACGCGGGAGAGATCGCGCTGCTTCTCCGCGTCAACCGCGGTTTCCGCCGGGAGAATCGTACGCGTAGAGCGGGTCTTGACTTCAATGAAGCACAGCGTGGAGCCGTCCCAGCCGACCAGGTCGAGTTCACTGCGGCTGCGCGGACTGCGGTAATTGCGCACGATGATCACGTAACCTTGTTCGCGCAGGTAGAAGTATGCGGCTTCCTCGCCGCGGCGTCCGGTGTGAAGATGCTGCGGGGTTGAATCTTTGCGGGGCAAGAGCCGGGCGAAGGAGTCAAGAGCGCGGAGGGTGAGGCGGGTTAGCGTGCCCGAAGCCATAAAACAATTGCCGCGAATCAACGCGAATGAACACAAATCATACCAAACCTGGTTTCTGATTCGCGTTTTTTCGGGTCAATTCGCGGCGTGATTTACCGGCTTTCTTTTTCTACGATCCCGATGCACTCCTCCAGCACGTCCAGGGCGATGTCCGCCTGCTCCGCGGTTACGACCAGGGGCGGTGCAATGCGGATGGAGTTTTCGCCGGCGCCCAGGAACAGGAGGCCGCGCTCAAATGCCAGCTCGACAATGCGGTCGCGCTCGTCGTGCGCCGTGGCTTTCGTCTTTTTGTCTTTCACGATTTCCACGCCGATCATCAGGCCGCGGCCGCGCACGTCGCCCACCATGGGATGGGTGTTAACCCAGCCGCTCAGGCGCTTCATTATGTGGTTGCCCACGACTTCCGCGTTCTTGATGGCTTCGCTTTCCAAGACGTCCATGGTGGCCATTGCAGCTTCAATGCAGACCGGATTGCCGCCGAAGGTGGAGGCATGAGAGCCAGGGACCCAGTCCATGATCTCCGCGCGCGTCAGCGTTACGCCCAGCGGCATGCCGGAGGCAATGCCCTTGGCAATAGTGACGATGTCAGGCTCCACGCCCGTATGCTGGATGGCCCACCACTTGCCGCTGCGTCCGGCGCCGCTCTGCACCTCGTCGGCGACGAGCAGAATGCCGTGGGTATCGCAGATACGGCGCAGCTCGCGCAGGAACTCCGCCGGCGCGGGCAGATAGCCGCCTTCACCCTGAATGGGCTCAATGAAGATGGCGGCGCACTCTTCCGGCGGCATGATCGTCTTGAAGACGCGGTCTTCAATGAAACGCACGCACTCGGCGACGTGCTCTTCGGCCGACATGCCCTCGGGTTTGCGGTAGACGTTGGGATATGGGACGTGGGCCACGCCCGGGACCAAGGGGAAGAAGCGGCGGCGCTGCTGCGTTTTCGATGCGGTAAGCGAGAGTGCGCCCATGGTGCGCCCGTGGAACGCGCCGTAAAAGGCGATGATCCCCTGCCGCTTGGTGTGATAGCGGGCGAGCTTCATGGCGGCCTCAACGGCTTCAGTGCCGGAGTTGCCGTAATAGGCACGGATCGGCCCGGACATGGGCGCAACTTTCTCCAGGCGCTCTGCCAGCGTGATCAGGTTCTCATAATAGAAATCCGTACCTGACATGTGGATCAGTTCGGCGGCCTGCTTCTGGATGGCGGCGACCACGCGCGGGTGGCAGTGTCCGGTGGAAACCACGGCGATCCCGGCGGAAAAATCCAGGAACTCGTTGCCGTCTACGTCTTCCACCACTACGCCGCGGCCGCGCTTGGCCACCAGAGGGTAAGAGCGTGTATAAGACGGCGAAATATACTTTTGATCGCCCTGAAGGACGGCCTGCGCCTTAGGGCCGGGCAGCTTGGTCAGGATCTTTGGACCGGCGTTGGAAATGGTCTGTGTTGCCATGTTCATCCTCTTTTCAAAAATCGGTTGCGTGTTGGTGCGTTCGGCTTGAGAGAAGCCGAGTGAAAGCTGAGGACGAGGGAAAAGATTAGTCGCCGGCGAAGAGATTGGCACGCGCATGCGAGGGCAGCACGGCCAGATAGCGGCGCGGGCAGACCAGAAAGTCCACCCAGCAAGCCAGCGAACGCTTGGGCGTGCGCATTGCGAACCAGGATGTGCGGCGTGAAGTCATCTACGCATTATTATAGCCCGAAAACGCCGCGCGGTTGGCGGTTACTACGGTGCATTTCCCTGTTCGATTCCCGCTATTTAGTTATTTCGCATCGACGGCAGGGGCATGAGCGTCTGATGATAGTACCTAAGTCATGACGGCAGCCCAGCAGCAAAAACAGTCGCGCATTATCGTGGCCTTTGCCCTGCTCTATGTTCTTTGGGGCTCCACGTATCTCGCCATGCGCGTGATAGTGCGGGACATGCCGCCCTACGTGGCGGGGGCCGTGCGCTACCTGGTTTCCGGGCCGATCATGCTGGCTGCGTGTGCGCTGATGGGACGAAAGGTCCGTTTGAGCAGGCAGGACCTGGGGCGATTGCTGGTCATTTCCATCCTTCTGCTCTCGCTGGGCAATATTGGCGTGCTGTGGGGGGAAGAGTACGTTTCCAGCGGCTTGGCGTCGCTGATTGTGGCCCTGGTGCCGATCTGGGTGGTGATGATTGAGGCGTGGATCTTTCGCGCCGGGCGCATGACCGCCAAAGGCCTCATTGGGCTGGCGATAGGGATCGTCGGGTTGCTGGTGCTGCTGTGGCCGCGGATCGCGTCGGGTACACATCTGGGGCAACTGGAACTCCTGGGGTCGGGCATATTGGCCGGGGCGTCGTTTTTCTGGGCGCTGGGCTCGGTGTTTTCCCATCGCTTCAACCTGACGGTTGACGTATTTGTTTCAGCGGCGTGGCAAATGACCCTGGGCGGGCTGGTGAACGGCGTGGTAGCGCTCACCACGGGCCAGTTTCAGAGGACCCATTGGAGTGTTTCGGCGCTCTCAGCCATTGCGTACCTGGTTGTCTTCGGATCATGGATCGGATACTCCGCTTACATCTATTTGCTGGAGCATGTGCCCACGCCGAAAGTGGCGACCTATGCTTACGTCAATCCCATCATCGCGGTTTTCCTGGGCTGGCTGATTTTGCGGGAGCACGTGGACATGTTCATGCTGGTGGGCACGGTCATCATCATAGCGTCGGTTGCGCTGGTGAATACGTCGAAGCTGAAGCATGCGCCGGTTGATATACCGGTGAACGAAGAGACTTGCCCGAAGACCGTGAACGTGGCGGGAGACTAAAAAAGATTTAGTAATTGGGTAATTTGGTAATTGAGTAATTTAACCCCCAGATTTCTTGCAGTTTCAATTATCAAATTACTCAATTACCAAACCCTCATTTCCGCTTCCACCGGATCCCATCCTTGGTGTCTTCCACCACGATTCCGGCGTCGGCGAGCTGTTTGCGGATAGCGTCGGAGCGGGCAAAATCGCGGGCTTTTTTGGCCGCGTTACGCTCTTCAATCAGCCGGTTTACATCCTGGTCAGAGATTTCGTTGCCGGCAACGCCTGACTCCATTCCATGCGCCCTGGCCCACTCCATAGCGGTCTTCATCTTTTCCGCGTCGTCATCTTTCATGACGGCGAAAATGTCATCGAACTGCTGCAACGCCTCCAGCATAGGCGCTTTGTCCCCTTCGCGCAGCTCGCCGCGATCGGCCAGGGTGTTCGCTTCGCGCACCATATCAAAGATTGCCGCCGAAGCGCGCGCGGTGTTCAGGTCATCTTCCATGCCGGTGCGCATCTCCTGCTTTGCTTTTGCCGCCGCTTCCTGCGCTACAGGATTGGTCCCCGCAGGAAGCTGCGTCATTCGCATGCGCGCGGCAAAGGTCCGAAGCCGCTCCACCGACTTTGCGCCCTGCTCCAGTCCGGCGAAGGTGAAGTTCAATTGTTTGCGATAAGGGACAGAGGCGAGCAGGAAGCGGATCGAAGACGGCTTGTGGCCCTTCACCAGCAGATCGCGGAGCGTATAGAAATTCCCCGCGCTCTTTGACATTTTCTCGCCCTCGACCAGCAGGAAACGCACGTGCATCCAGTGGCGCGCGAAGGTCTTCCCGGTCAGCGACTCCGACTGGGCGATTTCATTCTCGTGGTGGGGGAAAGCCAGGTCTTCGCCGCCGGCGTGCAGATCAAAGCTCTCGCCAAGATATTTCATCGCCATCACGGAGCATTCAATGTGCCATCCCGGACGCCCGGGTCCGATCGGGCTTTCCCAGAAGGCCTCGCCTTCTTTGGGCGACTTCCACAGGGCGAAGTCGCGGGCGTTATCTTTCTCGTATTCATCCACATCAACGCGGGCGCCCACCTCCATGCCGGCGAAGTCTTTCTTCGAGAGCTTGCCGTAACCGGGAAACTTTGCAATACGAAAGTAGTACGATCCATCTTCCGTGCGATAGGCGATCCCCTTCTTTTCCAGCGCGGCGATGAACCCGGCCATCTCCTGAATATGCTCAGTGGCGCGCACCATTCGCTCCGGGCGCTCCAGGTTCAAGGAGCCCATGTCTTCCAGAAACGCGTCTTCATACTTGCGCGTGTATTCCTGCACCGTCTTCTTGTCACGCGCGGCATTGCGGATGATCTTGTCGTCCACATCGGTAATGTTCATGACGTGCTGGAGTTTATGGCCGCTCTGGCGCAGGAAGCGCCGCAGGATGTCCACCGCAACAAAGGTGCGGAAATTCCCGATGTGGCCATAGTCATACACGGTGGGGCCGCAGACATACATGCGAACGGTATTGTCAACGGCGGGCGTGAACTCTTCCACCTTGCCGGAAAGCGTGTTGTAAAGACGCAGGGGCAAACCGTGATTGTAACAAAGAGAGGAGGGCATTTCGGAGAGGCGACTGCGGGAGCAGCAGCGGCGGTTGTAAGATAGTGATTGTGCCTGAACTGAGAAAAGACCCTGTTACCGGACGCTGGGTGATTATCTCCACCGACCGTTCGCGCCGTCCCGGCGATTTTTCCCGCGAGCGCGCAATCATCAAGGGTGGCAGCTTTTGCCCGTTTTGTCCGGGGAATGAAAGCACAACGCCGCCGGAGATCCTGGCCTACCGTCTGGGCGAAAACGCGAGGCGTGACACCGCGGGCTGGAACCTGCGCGTGGTGCCCAACAAGTTCCCCGCATTGGGGATCGAGGGCGACCTGGACCGCCAGGCAGACGGCATGTTTGACAAGATGAACGGCGTCGGAGCCCATGAAGTAGTGATCGAGACGCCCAACCACGCCGAGACGCTGGCCACCATGCCGGTGAAGCGCGTGGAAGACATGCTGTGGGCGTTTCGCGACCGCATCCTCGATCTGAAACAGGACCGGCGGTTCAAGTACATCCTGGTATTCAAGAACCATGGCGAGGCGGCCGGCGCATCCCTGGAGCATCCGCATTCCCAGATCATTGCCCTGCCTATTCTGCCGAAACAGGTGGTGGAGGAGCTGGAGGGAGCGAGGCGGTACTTTGCCAATAAAGAGCGCTGTATCTTTTGCGATATCATCCGCCAGGAAACAGAAGCGCAGGTGCGGGTGGCCGCGGAGAACCAGGACTTTGTCACGCTCTGCCCGTACGCACCGCGTTTTCCCTTTGAGACCTGGATCCTGCCCAAGCGGCACGAATCGGCGTTCGAAAACTCGCCTTCCACCCTGTATGAAAACCTGGCCCGCATGCTGCGCACCCTGCTGAACAAGGCGATCCAGGTGCTGGACAATCCCGCCTACAACCTGGTGGTGCACAGCTCGCCGGTCCAGGAAAACACCAACGACTTTTACCACTGGCATCTGGAAATCATCCCCAAGCTGGCCAAGACAGCGGGCTTTGAATGGGGGACTGGTTTCTATATCAATCCCACTCCGCCAGAGGAAGCGGCCAAGTTCCTGAGGGAAGCAAAGGTGGAAGAGGGGCAGCCGGTGGGAGCATAGTTTTTATCGTCTCGAGCGAAGCGAGAGATTCCTTATGCCACGAGAATCTTAAGTAACCGCGAATCAGCACGAATGCGCGCGGATTTGCCCGCCTGAAGGCCGTGCAAGGCTAGAGGGATCCCTCGCTGCGCTTCGGGACTTCGGGAAAAGATACTTCTCTCAGATTTTTTACCAGTTCAATCACGCGTCCTGCCACATAATCAATCTCAGCTTCAGTGTTAAAGCGGCCGATGCCAAAGCGGATGGCGCAGCCCGCCTCCTCGTCGGTCAAACCAAGGGCTTTAAGCACATGCGACGCGTGGGTCTGTCCGGAGGAGCACGCCGAGCCGCTGGAAAGAGCCACGTCATTCAGGCCGGTCAGCAACGTTTCCCCTTCGACGTGCAGAAAACTCATATTCAGGTTTCCGGGCAGACGGTGTTCCATGCAGCCGTTGATTGGAACCTGGTCCAGTTCCGCCAGCAGGCGATCACGCAGACGATCGCGCAGGCCGGCGAGGCGGCAACTCTCTTCCGGCATGTCTTGCTGCGCGATTTCACAAGCTTTGCCGAAGCCGACGATCCCGGGCACGTTGAGCGTACCGGAACGCAGTCCGTTTTCGTGGCCTCCACCGTCAATCATGGGGACAAGCCGCACGGCAGCGTCATTGCGGACGTAGAGCGCTCCGCAACCTTTTGGGCCATAGAGCTTATGCGCGGTCAAAGAAGCCAGATCGAGGCCGGCGCGGGTGACATCGAGCGGCACCTTGCCCAGGGCCTGCACGGCATCAGAGTGGAAGAGCACGCCGCGCTCGCGGCACAGACGGCCGATTTCCGCAATGGGTTGGAGCACGCCGGTCTCATTGTTCGCGGCCATGATGGTGACCAGGATGGTGCGATCCGTAAACGCGTCTTTGAGCTGGTCAAGATCGATCAGGCCGTCGCTCCCGACGGGCAGCCAGGTCACGCGGTAGCCGCTTTTTTCCAGATGCCTGCAGCTATCGAGGACGGCTTTGTGCTCGCTGACGGCGGTGATGATGTGGTCGCCTTTCTCGCGACTGGCTTCCGCCACGCCTTTGATGGCGAGGTTGTCGCTTTCCGTGGCGCCGGAGGTGAAGACAATCTCCTGAGCCGAGGCCCCGATGGCGGCGGCAATCTGGCGGCGGCCCCTCTCAACCGCAGCGGCGGCCTCCCAGCCAAAAGAATGGCTGTTGCTGGCGGCATTGCCGAATTTGCCGGTCAGGTAAGGGAGCATGGCTTCCAGCACGCGCGGATCAAGAGGCGTGGTGGCGTGATTATCCAGATAGACCGGAAGCTTGATTGTGGCGGAGGAGTTGCCGTTGCTGCTCATCTGTCATGATTTTACTAAAAGCCGGGCCAGCGATTGTGGAAGAAATAAAAAAGCCCGCCAGCGAACTGGCGGGCCGAAGGGTTGTTACAGCAAGCTTGTTTAGAAGGTGACCTTGCCGGTGAAGTAGATCGTCCGCGGAGTGCTGGGCGTCTGCTTCACATCGCCAAAACCGTTAAACGCGCCGGTCAAGCCCGCGTCCTCAATGAACGGATCAACGCTCGAGAAGTTCGGATGGTTGAAGACGTTCAGGAAGGTGGTGTGGAACTCGAAGTTCGCTTTCTCGCCCAACTTGATGTTCTTGATGATGGAGAAGTTAGCGATGTTCGAGAACTGATCCCGCACCGGGTTACGCGGCGAGTTGCCGAACGGCGTGCCGAATACGCCCTGCGAGGTGTTGGAGTTGACGATGAAGCGCACCTGCTGGTTGGTGACGTTCACTTCGTTCCCTGAATTGTTCAGTTCATTCAGGCTGAGCAACTGGGTCGGGTTGGCTCCCGCAGTTGTGCATGCCCCGAAGAAGGTGCAGGCATCGCCGGCCATAATGCCGACTGCGGTCGCGGGCGCGCTGAGGTTGGCCAGGAACGGCCGGACAGCCTCGACACCGCTGTTGAAGTTACCGAAGAAGTTGACGTCATAGTAGTCAGCATTGGCGCCTGACGCGAAGACGAATTGCGCCGGAGTGTAGTTCTGTCCGGACGCGATCACGTAGTTCACGTTGAGAGCCCAGCCACCCAGGACGTGGCCCATCAAGCCGTGCTGTTCTTTGAAGAACGGCAGTTGCTCGGTGACGATGAGTGATGCCTGGTGTGGAAAATCAAGACCGGAGCGCGAGTACTCGCCCGGAGAGTTGATGTTGGCTGGATTCTGCGAGGTGAAGGTGGTGTTGCCACCGCCGAAGGTGCTGAAGATCTCGCTTACGTTGTCCAGCGTCTTGCTGAACGTATAAGCACCGCGGATCGACAGCTGTTTGAACAGGTTGTTGGCGCGGAACTCCGTCTGCAATGCATGGTAGTTGGAGTAGCCGGTGTTGGTACGGCTGCGGACTACGCCTTCAGCGCAGTTCACACGGCCAACCGCAATGGCGGCGCCAGGGCCGACCAGTTGCGAGGCCGCGCATGGCGTGAGGCCTGCGGGCACCAGATTCGGGAAATCAGCCTTGAGAGCAGCGATCTGCGGGTTGGCGTTCACGGTCTGGAACAGATCCGTGGCGCGGTTGCCCACGTAACGCGCTTCTACGACCGAATTCTTCGAGAGTTCACGCTCGAAGCCAAAGGTCCAGGTATGGACTTTGTCCGGGCCAAAGTTCGGCGAGATGATGGTCTGCGCAAAGGTCCGCGGATCGAAAACACCCGGAGTCAGAGAGGAAGCCAGACTGGCGCGCACGTTCGGGCCAGTGGGAACCGCCGGCAGCGGATGGGTTGCGGGCAACGACACGGAATTCAGGAAAACTTCCGGCGCCGAGGTGGCAACGTTGAGGTAAATGTTGTAGAACGGCGGATCGTACAACATGCGGTAGCCGCCACGGAACGTAGTTTTGCCATGTCCGGTCAGGAAGCCACCCCACTGCGGCGAGTACACGAAGCCCACGGCCGGTCCAAAGCTGTTCTTCGGAGCAGGAATGGTGGGCAGGGTGCGCACGCTGAGAGGCAGGGCCGGGTTCCAGAAGGCGGTTGCGGCATTGCTCTCACGCTTGGTGGTGATGTCATTGAAGATGTTCGCCGGCTGGCCGTAGTAGGACCAGGTCAGGCCAAGCTGAACGGTTAGGTTCTGGCTGACCTTCCAGTCATCGCCGCCGTAAAGGAAAGTGTCATACTCGCGGAAATCGAGAGATGACGGTCCCAGGGCGACGCGGACGCGGTTGGGAGTGTTGGCAAAGTAGGAGTTCCAGCTGCTGAACCGGAAAGCCCCATTGATGGTGGGCAGGAAGATGTTGGGCGAGCGCTGGTAGGTCCAGTTTGCGCCTGCCTTGAGCTGATGTTTGCCCATCACCAGGTTCCAGTTGTCCTGAGCCTGCCATGTGTTGACGATCCGCTGCTGCGGCAGGTTAGTGGCCGGACCGTATCCGAGGAGGCCAGCAGATGAGAAGGAGACGTTGGTGATCGCCTGGTCCAACTGTTGCGCTGTTGGCTCCGTGTTGCCAATGGTGTTGCCGCCGAACTCTACGTTAAGACGGCCATAGGAGACGCGGGCTTCATTGACCATGTGGGAGCTGAGGTTGTGCGTCCAGCTGATCAAGGCCGCCTGGCTCAGCGCGGGTACGTTGAAGAAGTATCCGGCAGCGCCGTTGTCGCCGATGTTGAAGGAATTGCCCCGGTTGAAGATGTAGCGGCCCGTGACGGTGTCGCTACCCAACTGCAAGTCCTCTTTGATGATGTAGTCAAAGTTGTGGACCGGCTGGGCAACGGTGCGAGAGACGCCGGCGAAGGTAGCTGCCGGGCAGGCGGCAACAACTCCAGCAGTTGGAGTTCCGTTAACAACCGGATTTCCACCAGAAATGCCAAATGGGCCAAACTTGGTGATGGCCAAGAGAGCCTGATTTTGCACGCCGGTGGGGAAGCAGGCCGCCAAAGCGGCAAGCCCCGCGGGAGTCGGGGTGAGGTTGCTGGAGGAGAAGATGTTCTTCTGGGAGATGATCTGATCATCGAATCCGCCGAAGAAGAACAGCTTGTTCTTGACCCACGGCCCGCCGACGGTAAAGCCGGTAAACTCGTTGTTCAAGCGCGGCGGCTTGGTCAGGCAGTTCGTGTCGCAGATGTCAGGGTTTTTCTGGAAGTTGCTGAGCGAATTCAGAATCGAGTTGTTCTCAGCGCCGTAAATGCTGCCATGCCAGGCGTTGCTGCCGGACTTGGTAACGACGTTCACGACCGAACCCGAGTTGCGGCCGTATTCAGGGCCAAACTGGTTGGTCACAAGAACATACTGGGATACGAACTCGGCATCGGTGACGAATAGTCCCGGGCCGCCCACGCTGTTATCGTTGTTGTTCTGACCGTCAATCTGCTGGTCATTGTTGCGTCCGCGCAGACCGTTGGCGCTGAACCCCACGCCGCCGTTGGTGTTGGAGAATGAATTGTCGCGCACGGAGCTTACGCCCGGTACGAACAGAGCCAGATTGTCCAACCCCTGGTTTTCCTGTACGCCGGCAAAAGTAGTGAGCTGAACGCCGGAGAAGGTGTTGGTGACTTGCGCCTGGGTAGTTTCGATGAGCGGCGCATCAGCGGTAACTTCAACCGTGGTGCTGGTTTCGCCGACCGACAGCTTGATCGAGCCCAAGCCGCTGTCGCGCCCGGCGGTAACCACCACGTTGTTCTGCACCGTAGTCTTGAAGTGCTGGGCTGAGATTTCCACTTTGTAATCGCCAGCCGGGATCAAGTTAAACCGGAAAAGACCGGAACTATCGGTGGTCGTAGTCAATACAGCAGCCGTACCTGTATTGGTCGCTTTTACTTGAGCGCCTGATACGACCGCGCCTTGCTGATCAACCGCTGTGCCGGAGATTGAACCCTTCAGCACCTGACCAAAAGACGGGATGCACCAAAGCAATGTCAAGCATGTGGCGACTACTATTAATTTGTCGCGCAGTTTACGATTCATCCTTTGCATCTCCATTGTTTTCAGTTTGAGAGCACACAACAAAGGGCTCGTCACGCACGAGACACAATGTTGTCTAAGACCCATATTGCAACTTTTGTTCCCGAACGGTCGATGCTTTAGGATCAATAACTTACATGGAAAATAGGCAAGCTGAATCCGCAATAATGGATTTTATAAGGCTGGATATTCAGAATTTGGAAGATAAAGGAATTTGCTTAGACTTCGGGCGGAAAACTGGGCAGTTCCACCGGCCGATCCGACATCCGAAACCGGGTCCGAAAATGCTCAGAAATCAGCATTACCGCGTCCTTGTTTCCCTGCGGGTTTTGCTGGATCAAGTACTTCATCGCCTCCACCAACAGCCTCTGCCCTTCCAGGTAGCGTGGATCGGTTTTACGAGGCTTTCCCTTGCGCCGTGTGGGATCGGGCATTTCGGGCTTGATCGGGAGCGTGAGAACCTTGGCCATTGATACCTCAATCCAGACTATTCAGATGCTGCCTCCGGCCCCTTGCGCTGTACAGCCGGCGGGCGATTGGAATCCCGCGGACTTCGTCTTTCCTTTGTCTCGCCCGCGGTTCTTTGATTTTACTCCGCCCGCCCGGCTCCCGCCATGACCTTTTTTCTCATTGCGGTTTGATGGTCCTGGTGCTTCCGTTGGTCTTCAGGCGAAACACGTCGTCGGAGAGCTTTGTATTCAGCTTCATGTTGGTGTAATGCGCCAGCCGGTAGTCGCCCGAGGGCTCAAAGAACTGCTGCCGCAGCAGCACATCCCGCTCCGGATCCACCCATAACAGAATCTTGTTATAGGTCTGGCGCATCTTCTCGCTCTTTGAGACCAGTTCCAGCTTTGCCGTCTTCACGCCGTCCACCGTTTCCCAGCCGGCCATCTTCACGTCGTAGTCGCGCAGCAAGTCGTTGCCGCGCGCGCCAAAGCCCAGGCTCAGAAAGGCCTCAACGTCGGACTTGTTCTTGCTCACATCTCTTTCCGTTACCTGGTTGATCTTGGGTTCGTAGATGAGGATTTTGCCGTCCTTGTAGACCACCTGTTTGGGGGCCGCTCCGGTGACGTTGAAAGCCGCATCCACGCCCTTATCGCCGCGACGGAAATAGATTCGGCCCTGCTGCTGGTCTTTCTCGTCCACAACTTTCTGGTAGGTCTCAAACAGAAAATCTCCCTGCGCCGATTTGAAACCCGCCGCTGACTGGTTCATCGTCGCTAGCACCGCGCCAAGGTCGTTATTGGGACTGGCTGCGGCATGTTCCCCTGATTGTGCCGCGTTCGCTGTCTGATCCGGCTTTGCGCTTGCGACCTTTGCCGGAGGAGTGGCCTGCGGCGCGTTGGCCGCTGGCGGCGCGCTTGTGGCCTGCGATGCGGGCAGATTCGCCGGTGCGGCAGGGAAGTT
Organism: Terriglobia bacterium; assembly: GCA_041488515.1. Lineage (GTDB taxonomy): Bacteria > Acidobacteriota > Terriglobia > Terriglobales > Acidobacteriaceae > Angelobacter. The sequence continues at coordinate 142,992 of JBGPPK010000014.1, forward strand.
CCAGAGTTGCTTTGTCCCGCAGAGGGTGGAGCAGGCATTTATGCCTGCGATATAGCCGTTGAGGAAATCGGCTTCAGCCACTGAGGTAAGCCCGTCAAGGTACACCATCTCTGAAACCGCTTTAGGATTCGTCTGCGCCGTTCCCGCGGCCACCGCGAGCGACACAAGCAAGATCGACAATGCCCAATTGCGTTTCATAAATCTCGAGTCCTCTTTCCTGCCGTTGCAGGAGAGGGAATTTCCCGCCCATCTTCGCCAGGGTTATTTACGTACGGCCTGTTTTACGTGCCGCTATTTATGGACCGTTATTTTCGAACCCAGGCGCGATACGCCACCACGTGTCCGCTCGCGTCACGTACCTGCTCCACGCGTTCCACGGTCACTGCACCGGTAATCGGCCGCAGCACGCGCTGAAAATTCACGCGCACCATGGCTTCGTCCTGGGCGTCCACCGCGGCGGCGTCCACCTGATACGTCTTTCCGTCTGCGCTGGCAATGATGTTTGTTGGATGCGGCTGGAGCGCTCCCGGTTTGTCTTTGAAGTCGATGAAATGCGGCGCAATAAAGATAAACGCCAGGATCAGCGTGACCATTACGTCGTAATGGAAGCTTCCCCGCGTGTAGGTCCAGAATAAATAGCCCTTTAGCGTGCGTCCGATACGAGACATAGGTTAAGTGTATAGAAGCTGAAGGGCAGGCTCAAGGAATTGCCAGAAATGCCAAAATCGACGGAATTGAATTCAGCGCTCTTTAAAAAGCGTAAACTCAGCGATCGAGCCGCGGCTGGACAATGTTAACGAGCTGAAACGCAGCGATTCTCGGACAGTTTCTTCATTTGAATTGCACAAATCGGCCAATTAGGATACCGCCAAAATAACGAGTGGACAGGGATATGTACTATCGTCTCTGCGAATCCTGATTGATGCCATCAGAGGACTGTTCAGGCTTAGAGCCCTTCTAATTCCAGGTTCTTACAGTCAGCATCATCCTGCCAGAAATAGCCCCAGGTGGCGCTCCACATGCAACGCTGTCCCCCACTGCAACCCCAATAGCTTGTAAATTTGTCATCTTTACAACAACCCTGTGTAGGGTCACATGCGAATGAGCCAGCATTCACGATTGGAGTATCTGTGATTGAATATGCAAAAACCGTGAGTAATAGCAAAATAAACAATCTTGATAATGTTTTTTTACTCACCATTTTCGAGTTCTCCTCTCAATATCCCTTTGTCACGCTGAAGTCTAGCATTGTTGCGCGGGCCATCAACAGATATTCTGCGATACATTCGTTCTAGCGGTTTCAAAATGGGCGTGGACCGCTATTTATTGAATAGGGCCAAAAAGGGCAGCAGGGAACTAAAGCCAAATCAGGACATTCTCAGTTTTGGCAATCTTGGCATTTCTGGCAATTCGCTAGAACTTCTTCGCCGTGATCCGCTCCGCTCCCACATATTTGCGCAGAGCCTCGGGGACCACCACGCTGCCGTCGGCCTGCTGATAATTTTCCAGGATCGCCAGCCACGTCCGCCCGATCGCCAGCCCGCTGCCGTTCAGCGTGTGCACGAACTCGCTCTTCTTGCTGCCTTCGGGCCGGTAGCGTATGTTCGCCCGCCGCGCCTGGTAGGCCTCAAAGTTCGAGCAGGAAGAAATTTCACGATAGAGCTTCTGTCCCGGCAGCCACACTTCCAGGTCGTAGGTCTTCGCCGAACTCGACCCCATGTCGCCGGTGCTCAGCAGCATGGTGCGGTAGTGCAGGCCCAGTTTTTGCAGGATAGTTTCGGCATCGCGCGTGAGCTGCTCATGCTGCTCGTAGCTTTGTTCCGGACGCGTGAACTTTACCAGCTCAACTTTCTGGAACTGGTGCTGGCGAATAATCCCGCGCACGTCTTTGCCGTAAGAGCCGGCTTCGCTGCGAAAGCACGGCGTGTATCCGGTCACTGAAAGCGGCAGGCGCGCGGCATCAATCGTCTCGTCGCGATAGAGATTGGTCAGCGGCACCTCCGCCGTGGGAATCAGCCACAGGTCGTGGTCCGCGATCTTGAACTGATCGCCGGCGAACTTGGGCAACTGCCCCGTGCCATACATTGAAGCCGAATTCACCATGTAGGGCGTCAACACTTCCGTGTAGCCGTGTTCGCCGGTGTGCAGGTCGAGCATGAAGTTGGCCAGCGCCCGCTCCAGCTTTGCGCCTATGTCCCAGTAAACGGCAAACCGGGCGCCGCTCAGCTTGACCGCGCGCTCCATGTCCAGGATGCCCAGTTGCTCGCCCAACTCCCAGTGCGGCCTGGGCGTGAACGCGAACTCCGGCGGCGCGCCCCACTTGCGGACTTCCTGGTTGTCGTCGGCCGAGCGACCCACCGGCACCGACGCATGCGGCACATTGGGAATGCCGGCCAGCATGGCGCGCATCTCCTGGTCGACCTCCGCCGCCTGCTTCTCCAGTTCGTCGCTTTGCGAGCGCAACGCCTTGGTCTGCTCCATCTGCGCCGTGGCGTCCTGCCCGGCCTTCTTGAGCTTCGCGATCTCCTCGGACGCGCGGTTCCGCTGCGCCTTCAGGCCTTCTGACTGCGTGATCAGCTGGCGGCGCTTCTCGTCCACCTGGCGAAAGCCGCTCAATACCTGCGCGGGGTCCATCCCCCGGCGGCGCAGCATTTCCTCGACAGATGGCAGGTTCTCCCGGACGTAAGCTAAATCGAGCATGAATCTAATTACTTTACCAAAACCATTCACCGCAGAGGGCGCAGAGAAAAAATCCACCACGGAGACACGGAGGCACGGAGAAAGGCTTTAGAAAAATCTGACCACTGATTCCACCGATGACACAGATCAGAATCAATTGACTCTTGTCCGATCAGTGTCATCCGTGTTCATCAGTGGTAAGGTTCTCCGCGTGGAAAAAAAGATCTTCTGGATGCTCTTCATCGTCCTCAGCCTGATCATGGACGTGGCCCTGCCTCTTTGGTGGAGCCTGGCTCTCACCTTGCCTCTGCTGGTGCTTTGCTGGTGGGTGGCGTACCGGAGCGGATGGTTTCAATAGAACCGCATCGCTTGGCGTACCGCATTCGCGCTCGGGTTGCACGCTGCTTCTCTCTACTACCCAAGCTAGTAGTTCCAAAATAGTTCGTTGACCATCGCACCCAGCCAGACTAGAATCGCGGCCATTGAGAGAAGCACCCCTTTGCGGACTTCCCAGGAAAAAACTGTCCGCTCAAATCTAGCTAGATGAGGTCCATGAAAATCATGATGCGCAAGAAACTCTCTCTCCTCCTGCCGCTCTCTTTCCTGATGGCTTTGGCTGCCGGCGCCGTGGCGCTGAAGGACCCGAGCGATGGCAGTTCCGGGGTGGCCGCGCCGCCTAAAACCGCTGTGAACGAAGTGAAGGAGACGGTGCAGGGGACGGAGATCATTGATCCCTACCGCTGGCTGGAAGACCAGAACAGCCCGGAGACGCGGGCGTGGATTGACGCGCAGAATGCGTACAGCGATGGCATGCTGGCCAAGCTGCCTGGGCGCGACGCGATCCGCGGGCAGGTGAGCGCGCTGATCAGGATCGATGGAATGAGCGCTCCGCTGGTGATGAACAACCGCTACTTCTTCAGCAAGCGGCAGGCCGACCAGGACCAGTCCTCGCTCTTCATGCGCAAGGGCCTCACAGGCAAAGACGAGCTGCTGATCGATCCGCTGCCCATGAGCGCCCGCCACACCGTGACGGTGAACCTGACCTCGGTTTCGCGTGACGGCTCGCTGCTGGCCTACGCCGTGCGCGAAGGCGGCGCCGACGAAGTAACGCCGCATCTTTTTGACGTGGACACGCGCAAAGACCTGGCCGACGTTTTTCCCAAAGCACGTTATTCCGGCTTCGCCATCCTGAACGACAAAAGCGGCGTCTACCTGACACGCGACACAGCGGAAGGCCCGCGGGTCTTCTTCCACAAGATCGGCACGGAGACAGCCAGCGACATCGAGATCTTCGGCAAGGGATACGGCCCGGAGAACATCATCGGCAGCGGGGTTACCCGCGACAATCGCTATTTGCAGATCGTGGTGCAGCATGGATCGGCGGCGGACCGCACGGAAATTTACGTACAGAATCTGGCCAATAAGGGGCCGATTGCGACGATCGTGAAAGATCTGCCCGCGGCTTTCTATGGGCAGATCGCCGGCGATCACATGTACGTCCGCACCAACTGGAAGGCTCCCAAGTGGCGCGTGATGGAGATTGACCTGAAGAATCCAGCGGTCGACCAATGGCGTGAAGCCGTGCCGGAGAGCGATGCCGTTCTGGAGGGCATCTCGCTGGTTGGCGGCAAGCTGGCTGTGCGCTTCACGCAGAATGTGGTCCCACATGTGAAGTTGCTGGAACTGAGCGGCAAGCTGGTGCGTGAGGTCCCGCTGCCGGCCCTGGGTTCGGTTTCCGCTCTCAATGGCCAGTGGGATTCCAGCGAAGCCTTCTTTTCCTTCACCTCATACCATATCCCGCCCACCATCTACCGTTACGACGTCGCCACGGGCAAGCAAACGGTTTGGTCAGAGCTGAAAGTGCCGATCGAGACCGCCAAGTATGAAGTGAAGCAGGTTTGGTACACGTCAAAAGATGGGACCAAAATTCCGATGTTCCTGGCGCATGCTAAAAGCCTGAAGCTGGATGGCAAGAACCCGGTGCTGCTCACCGGCTACGGCGGCTTCAACCTCAATCAGGCGCCCGCATTCAGCGCATTTGCGGCGGCCTGGATGGCAAACGGCGGCGTCTATGCGGTGGCCAACCTGCGCGGCGGCGGCGAGTTCGGCGAAGCCTGGCACCATGCCGGCATGCTGGAGAAAAAACAGAACGTGTTTGATGACTTCGTCGCCGCGGCTGAGTGGCTCATTCAGAACAAGTACACCTCGCCGGCGCGGCTGGCCATTCGCGGCGGCAGCAATGGCGGGCTGCTGGTGGGCGCGACGCTCACTCAGCGCCCTGACCTGTTTGCCGCCGTCATCTGTAGCTATCCGCTCCTGGATATGGTGCGCTACCACAATTTTCTTGTTGCCAAATACTGGGTCCCGGAATACGGGTCATCGGATAGTGCGGAGCAATTTAAATATCTCTACGCATACTCGCCTTACCATCATGTGAAGGCGGGGACGAAGTATCCGTCGGTGCTTTTCATCAGCGGCGACTCCGATACACGCGTGGCCCCGCTTCATGCCCGCAAGATGACCGCACTGATGCAGGCCGCTACCGCGGGATCGGACCGCCCCATCCTGCTGCACTATGACACTGCCGCGGGACACTCGGGCGGAACACCCACAAGCAAGCAGATCGAGAACACAACCGATGAGCTGAGCTACCTGTTCTGGCAGCTCGGCGTCACTGTACCCGCGAAACAACAAGCTGCGAACGACGACCAGAACGATAGCCCGGCCCTGAAGCTCCGCGAGAGTCCCGGCGCAACAGAGCCTATTCCTCTGAAGCGCGACAGCATCGAAATCCTCAGTGACACTATGGGCGTTAACTTCGCCCCCTACATGAAGCGCCTGCGCTTTATGGTGCAATCCCACTGGGGCGAGTTGATACCCCAATCCGCCATGCCGCCGGAGATGAAGAAGGGGGCGGTGGTGATTGAGTTTTCCATCCGCAGGGATGGCACAGTTCAAGGCATGAAACTGGTCTCCGGCTCGGGAGATGTCGCGCTCGACCGCGCTGCCTGGGGCGCCATCGTCAACGCTGTTCCATTACCCAACTTGCCGGCTGCATTCGGGGGTGACTCTCTCAAGATTCGCACTCGTTTTCTTTACAACCCCGATAAGAATGATGTGCCGGCGCCGGCCGAATCGGCTAAACAACAGTAGTCGCGTCCTAACTGGCGACGGTGAGATAGATTTGGGCGCTTGCGGGCCTAGGTCATTCAACTGGTTGCAAGCAGGGAAAAGACGCAGTACTCTTTCCTGACCATCAGCCGATTGTGCAAATCTCCTATGAACCCATTGCGTTCTTTGCTTGCCGCTCTTCTCCTCTGTAGTTGTTCCGCGCTGCGCGCCGATCAACAGTGGGTCGAAGTTACCTCGCCTCATTTTTCCGTTGCCACGGACGGCGGCGAAAAGCGCGCCCGCGAAGTCGCTTTGCGTTTCGAGCAGATGCGTGCAGCTTTCGGCGTATTGTTTAAGAAAGTCAGCGTCAATACCGCTCCCTTGCAGATCATTGCTTTCCGCAACGGCAAAGAGCTGCGCCAGTTTGCGCCTCTGTATGGCGGCAAACCAATTGAAGTGGCGGGCTTCTTCCTGGGCAACGCGGGCCGTGGCGGGCCGGGCGCCGGTGAAGACCGCCAATACATTGCGCTGGACCTTTCCCAGGAAGACAGCTGGGGAACAGTTTTCCACGAATATGCGCATCTGCTGATCAACACGAATTTCCCTCCATCCCCGGTCTGGTTCGATGAAGGCTTTGCCGAATACTGTTCTTCGCTCAAGATGGACAAAAAGGAAATTGCGCTGGGAATCGCCAAGCCGGAGCTTCCTGAACTGCTGCTGCAAAACCGCTGGCTGCGATTGGTGGACCTTTTCAGCGTCAGCCATGACTCCAAGATCTATAACCGCGACGACCGGCGGTCCGTTTTCTATGCGCAGTCATGGATTACGGTGCATTTCTTCATGGCGAAGAACATGATGCCGCAGGTGTCAACTTACATACGAATGACCCAGGACCAGCACGTGGCGGTGCCGGAGGCAATCCGGCGCAGCTTTGGCATGGAGCCGGAAGCGCTGGAAAGGGCTATTGAAGCGTACATGCGCGGTGCGATGATGTACTTCAGGACCGCCACGCCTCCCGGCAGCGATGCGGTCACGTTTACCTCGCGCCCGCTCAATGATCTGGACGTAAAAACCGTGATGGCCGACCTGGACTATCATTCGCGGGACTACCGCCAGCGCGGCATTACAGAGTTTCAGGAGATCCTAAGCCAGCAACCGGAAAACGCTGTTGCCAACCGCGGGCTGGGATATGAAGAGCTGCAGAAGGGCGACTGGGACAAGGCCGGCGAATATTTCAAGCGTGCGGCTGCCCATGATGTAAAAGATCCGCGCGTGCATTATCTTCTGGCCATGATGATCAGCCGCAAGGGCATGTCCACAGGAGGCAGCGATGGCCTTGAGAGCATCAAGAAAGAACTGAACGCCGCCATTGCGTTGGAACCGAACTACGCGGATGCATACAACCTGCTGGGCATGACGCTTTCCTTTGCCGGGGATAAGCAGGAAGCGATCAATGCCTTGCAAAAGGCCATCGCCCTGAACCCGCGCAATCCCTGGTATACGGGAAACCTCGCCAGCGCCTATCTGCACGCGCAGGATTTTGATCATGCCATTCCTCTGCTCCAGGAATTGCGAGCGAGCACTGAACCTGGGATCGCGTCCATGGCCGCGCAACAGCTTCAGCAGGTGGAAGCCTTCCGCTCGGCCGTACGCCAGAGTGACCCTTACGCAGGAAGAGTTGAGATCTCCAGTGGGACGGTTGAATTCAAAGATGCAGCCGAAGGAGACATAAAGCGCCCGGAATCCGGCCAGACCACTTCGGAAAAGCCTGTCGTGCTCGGGCCCGGCGAACCAGTTATCTTCATGAAAGGCATTCTGCTCTCCGTGGACTGTTCCAGCGCACCCGCTGCCACGCTGACGGTTTCCTCCGGCGGAAAGAAATGGAAGCTGCTGGCGCCGCAAGCTAAAAAACTCATCGTGATGGGCGCGGACGGGCTCTCCTGCTCGTGGACCAACCGGAAAGTTTCCGTGAACTATCGCAAGAGCGGAGAAGACCAGGGAAGCCTCGTGAGCCTGGAACTGGAGTAAGCGAAGAGAATGGAGTTGCCAGGCCCAGTTGGCCCGCTTCCTACCCCAATGCAGCGCGCCGAAATTCTTCGCTTGGTTCGTAGCTCTCCGTGACCACCTGAGGACAGCGCATGCATGCCGCCCGGCCTTCCTGCTGATACCAGCGGCAGGTGGGACGGATCAGGCAAGCGGGAAGAGAGTCCACCACAGCGGGCAGGATCTGGACAATGCGTGTTGCCAGGTTGCAATTGCTGCCGTCGAAGTGGCGGCAGGCTTTGCCCTCACAGTGTGCGGCGAAGCGAAACACCTCCGTCGGTTTCAGGGGCGCAGAGCTCGCCAGCAGGTCTTCGCTGACCGGTAGATGCTCGTTCACATAGGCGACCTGCGAGGCCTCTACGGTTCCGCCCACTACGCCCAACACCCGGCAGCCCTCCATGTCCGGCTGTGCGCTGGGACAGAGCAGCGTCTGGTGATTATTCTGCTCGGGCACAATTTCAGGCTTGTCGTGCACCGGCCCAATTCCTCGGACAATAAGCGATTCAGCCATGGAGCCCTCCTTTCGGGGGAAAACACGCCGCGTTGAAGCGCCTCGGCAATCCCCGCGACTCAGGGCCCGTCCCGCCCGCGCGCCCCGTGAGGTTGCACTGGATCGCGCGGCGCGAGATGGGGATTAGAATTGCTGTGCGATTTCCGGGATCGGTCCAGGATAGAAGCCGCAGAGGATCAGATCTTTTCTGATCAGTACCGCGGGTTCGAACTGCGGACGCGTCAGGGCCGCCGCACCTGCTCCCGCTCCCGCCTGCTGGCCGGCGTGCGCGGCGATCTCGGCTGCTATTTGCTCCGCCTGCGTCAGGCTGACCTCGGCCGCCAGGAGTTGCCGTCCCATGATGGTACCCGGGCCAATATGGAACTCCGGAGCAAATTTCACTTTGTGTTTTTCGCCGACAAGTTTTATGGCGCCATCCACGGCTTTGGCAATGTCCTTGGCCGAGATGGTTAGTGCTCGCTTCGTAGGCATCCAGTGCCTCCTTACAGTGTTCTGTGAAAGTAGTGTACGAACCACGCGGAGCGTTACAGACTATGGTGGTTTTGCCGCGCAGCGGCATTAAGGAAACGACGCATCGCCGCGAAGTCGCCCACGCGCCGAGCGGCGTATGACAGGAGCAGAATGCCGAGGAAGAAGAAAATTGTACGTTGGCGGTCTTGCCGCGAAGCGGTACAAGAAAAAAGACCAAGGGCGAGCCCGGCTTGCGTGGCGAGCGCTGCCGCAGGAGCAGGCGTGAGTTTAAGAAGAGAGGGCTTTCTGGCGGTTTTGCCGCGAAGCGGCACAAAACAATGGAGCCGACGATCGGACTTGAACCGATGACCTGTCGATTACGAATCGACTGCTCTACCAACTGAGCTACGTCGGCCTTCAAGAAGGCTGTCTCACCATTCTAAGAGAGAGTCGGGGAAGCCGTAAAGCCTCGGGGCTCATCGTGCCAGTTGCGCTCTAACGAAGCGATTCGAAGCAGAGCGCCAGGATTGAGGGCGAGGGCCGACCACGACACGCCCGGCTTTTGGCGTGGTGAGGTGAGAGCCCACTGCCGCAGGCGCAAGACAGAGTCGAGTCGAAAAAACGAATCGCGGGCGGTTTGCAGCGAAGCGACAGGATGGATGTTAACTAAAGGGGTGAGTTTTCCACATCTTAGAGCGACTTTGCCCTTGCCTTTTCGCCTCGCTGTTTCGCATAATATTCTGTAGCTCTGTAAGAAAGACCGCGTACTTCCAAAGGCCACGAGTGGAACGATACGATCGATCGGACGTTTTGCGGATCCTTCGCATTACAGCGCGGCAACTGGCAGGCTGGGAAAAAGCCGGCTTGTTGCCCGCGGTGGAAACCTATTCCTTTTTTGATCTCCTGCAAATCAAGAAGCTGCGCGATCTCCGCGCCAAGCGTGTGCGCTCCGCTGTGATTCTTGAATCGCTGCGTGCCATGCGCCAGGTTGCCGGGATGGAAAACCCATTGATGGAAATGGGCACCTTCGCCAGCCAGTCGCGCGTTGTGTTCAGGCATCAGGGAGCGGCCGTGGAGCCGCTGGCCGGGCAGTTCGTGATGGATTTCAACCAGCGGGAGGTGGTCGAATCGCACAAGATCCATGCCATGCGCGCCGCCGAAACTGCCGTTGAATTCTTTGCCCGCGGCGTGGCGCTGGAGGAAGATCCGGGCGCGCAGGCGGAAGCCATCGAGAGTTACAAGAAGTGCGTTGAGCTTGATCCGCACCATGCCGCCGCGTATATCAACCTGGGCACGCTTTTTTACAATCGTCATGATTACGTGCAGGCCGAGCGCTACTACCGCAAGGCGATTGAAGTGGACCCGCGCTACGCGCTGGCTTATTTCGATCTTGGCAACGTGCTCGACGAAACCGGCCGCCTGCCCGATGCCATCCGCGCCTATCAATCCGCCATCGCGCTGGCCCCCACTTACGCTGACGCGCATTACAATCTTGCGCTGGCGCTCGAAAAAGCCCGCCAGCCGCGCCAGGCACTCCACCACTGGGAAGCTTATGCCCGGCTCGATACCATCGGCCCCTGGTCCATTCACGCTCGCAACCAGGTCAGAAAGATCCTTGCCGCAGACCAGTTGAAAGTGGTTCCCAAAAAGAAGTAATTCCTTTTTAAAATCCTGAGCGTAGCGAGGGATCCTTATCGCCTTTTGCACTCCCGAGGTCACAGGAAAAAATCCACCACGGAGGCACGGAGGCACGGAGAACAACAAAAAACTTGTCAGCGATTCGGCGATCTCCGCGATCACGTCGATCCCGGCGTGCCACGCATCTTCTCCGTGTCTCAGTGCCTCCGTGGTAGGTTTGTGTTTCCGCTTCCGGCGATTTCGCGCGACCACGGCGATTCTGGCGATCCCTGCGCTAGTTTCCGTTAGACAATAGACGTGTGAACAATAACAACTCCAGCCGCCTTCAGCGCTGCGAAACCCAGCTCCAGGATTTCCTTGCCGAAGCCCTGCGTGGCGTTGACCCCGACTCGCTTGCCGGAAAGGCCGTGCCCGGCAAATGGTCGGCGCACGAGCAGCTCGCCCATCTTGCCCGCTATCACCAGATATTCCTCCAGCGCATCGAACGCATTCTCAGCGAGCACGCTCCCGAGTTTCCCCGTTATCGCGCTGAAGAAGATCCTGAATGGCCGGCATGGTACGGCCTGCCCACGCAGCAAGTGCTAGTCCGGCTCTCATCCATGCGCACCAAGCTGATGGCCAGGCTACGCTCACTGAGTGAAGAAGACTTTCAGCGCACCGGCATTCATCCCAAATTCGGAGCGATGAGCCTGGCACTCTGGCTGGAGTTCTTTCTGGTGCATGAGGCGCACCATTTGTATGTGGTGTTGCAGATGGTCAGGAAGAATGGGTAACAGCGTTTATCTGAAATCCCGACCCAGAGCTTGCCGAAAGAGAGGGATCCCTATGGCAACGAGAATCTAAAGGCTGCAAGCGTTCCGTCGATATCCAGTGGCGTTCAAAACGACGATTAGCTGACTCGTGGCGATTAGGGTTGCCTCGCTGGGGCTCGGGATAAAAACAAGTTCACCACGCCAGCAACACCCGCAAATCCCTTACATTGTTTCCCGTCGGCCCGGTTTGGATCGCGTCGCCCAGCTTTTCGAATAGAGGAAACGAGTTGAAGCCGTTAAAGTGCGCGGCTGCGTCCAATCCTGCTTTTTGCGCGCGCTCCATGGTTGTTCCGTCGGCTACCGCTCCTGCGGCAGGGCTCACGCCGTCAATGCCGTCGGTCCCCGCGCTCAGCGCCGCGATGTTTTCGTCCGTGATCTTCTGCGCGCAGCAGAGCGCAAAGTGCTGGTTGCGTCCGCCGGAGCCGGCATTGGCAGGGACCTTCACCGTGACCTCGCCGCCGGAAACAATGCAGGCCCGGGCAACGCCGCGCCGCAGTGTGCGCAGGCGATCGAGCAGGTAATCGGCCGCGCGCGCGTAGTCCCAGTCATCGCAGCTGTGGTCGATCTCCACGGCAAACCCATGCTTAGCCGCCGCTTCAGCCGCGGCTTTCTCCGCTGTTTCATTGGAGAGCACTTTCCACCAGCGTGACCGGACAAACGCCTCGTCGTCCTTTTTGGGCGTTTCCTCCAGCGCCCGCCGTTCAAACAACTCGCGGACGGACGCGGGAAAATCCGGCAGCATGTTGTGCTCATGCACAATGCGATAACAATCTTCCACCGTTGTGGAATCGGGCATGGTGGGCCCGGAGGAAAGAGAATCCAGAGCATTCTCGGGCACGTCAGATACCAGGATGGAAACCTGCTGCGCGCCCTGCGCCGCCTGGGCCATGCGCCCGCCCTTCACCGCCGAGAGATGCTTGCGCACAGCATTGATCTGCGCGATGGGAGCGCCGGAATTTACCAGCGCTTTGTAGGTGGCCACCAGGTCAGGCAGCGAAATCTCGGAGTCCGCGGGCTTCTCCACCGCGGCCGATCCGCCGCCGCTAACCAGAAAGATGGCCAGCGCCTGCGCGTTCAGCCCGCCCAGTGTCTTCAAGATCGCCTCCGCCGCGCGCACCGACTCTTCATTGGGATGGGGATGACCGCCGGTAAAATAACGATAGCCGGGAAGCTGGTAAGGATGGCGGTTGGGATCGGCGATGATTCCTGCCACTGTGGTCCCAACCTGGCGCGCCAGGATCTCCGCCATGCGGTGCGCCGCCTTGCCGAAGGAGATGCATACCGTCCGGCTGTAAGAAGTCAGGTCGTACAAGTCATCGCAGACGCGCAGCACGCCGCGCTGGTAATGCACGTGGCGGTCAAAAGCTTTCTCAATGCTGGCTTCAGACAGCGCGTGAAGAAAGATCTCCCGCGCCGCGGCCCGCATGCTGTGGGCAACGGACATCAGCTGGCTTCCGCCTGCCTTCCCGGCTTGAAATACTTGGCGACCCACTCGCGGATGGCCGTCTGCATCTCCGCCAGATGTCCCTCGAAGAAGTGGTCTCCGCCCTCCACGATCACCATTTCCTTCGGCTCCGGCGCCAGGTCAACCACTTTCTTGAGACTTGCCGGCGGACCATACTGGTCGCGCGAGCCGCTCACAAATAATTTAGGCCGCGTGCAGTCCTTGAGAAACTGATAAGTGTAGACGCGGCCTTCCACGCCCACCGGGGTGCCCAAAGAAATGATTCCCACAGCGCGCTGGTCAGAACAGACCACCCGTAGTCCGGTGGCTGCGCCGAATGAAAATCCACAGAAGAGCATCGGCAGGTGAAGCTCGGAATCGAGCCAGTTGAGCGCCGCCCGCACGTCCTCTTGCTCGCCGTGGCCCTTGTCATGCTCGCCTTCGCTCATGCCCGCGCCGCGAAAATTGAAGCGCAGCACGGGAAATCCGAAACCGCTGAGCGCTTTCATGGCGTGATACACAACTTTGTTGTGCATAGTCCCGCCAAATAGCGGATGCGGATGGCAGACCACGGCCGCATGCGTCGCGTCGGGCTGGCCTTCATTGAGCAGCGCTTCCAGCCGTCCCGCAGGCCCATCGAGAAAGAGAGATTTGATTCCGTTGGCCACAATTCTTTTTACCACAGCACTCAGCCGTCAGCATGAGACGTTAACCGCAATGGACACGAAGGACGCAAAGGAATTGAAGTCAATAGGCACTCACTCCGTTGCGTACTTGGCGCCCTTTGCGGTGATCCGTGACTGAATGCTGACTGCTGAATGCTTTTCTCACGCTCACCATTTATTCTGTATGACAGCCCATGGACCCGATCAAGCTAACCCGCAAGCTCATCGACATTGAATCCATCTCCGGCAATGAAGGCGCGGTGGGCGCGGAGCTCTATGAAGAGCTCTGCCGCCTGGGATACGCCGCGCATAAAATGCCCGTGGCCCACGAGCGATTCAATGTCATGGCAACGATCGATGAACGTAAACCCGATGTTGTTTTTTCCACGCACATGGACACCGTTCCGCCGTTCATTCCCTCTTCAGAAGACCATGACAACATCTACGGGCGCGGTTCGTGCGACGCCAAAGGGATCATCGCCGCGCAAATCGCCGCGTGCCAGCGCTTGCGCAAGGAAGGCGCGGCTGTGGGCATGCTGTTTCTGGTAGGTGAAGAGCGGGACAGCCTGGGCGCGAAGGTAGCCAATGAAAGCCCGCTGGGAAGCCGCTTCCTGATCAATGGCGAGCCCACGGAGAACAAGATCGCCACCGCCTCCAAGGGCGCTCTGCGTTTGCAGCTTACCGCACAGGGGAAGATGGCGCACTCGGCGTATCCCGAGCTGGGCGAATCGGCCATCGAAAAATTGCTGGCTGCATTGGAGCGCCTGCGCACGATGGAGTTGCCGGTGAATCCTGAAGTCGGTCCCTGCACGCTCAATATTGGCTTGATCGAAGGCGGCCGCGCGCCGAATGTGATACCTGATCACGCGCGGGCGCAATTGCTGTATCGCCTTGTAGGTCCGTCTGACGCTCTGCGCAAGCAAATCACGGCCCAGCTGGATGGACTCGCTGAAGCCGAGTTCGTGTTGGAAATCCCATTCATGAAGCTGCGCACTGTTCCTGGAGTGGAGAGCATGGTGGCAAAGTTCACCACCGATATTCCCGCGCTCACCCGGTGGGGCGCGCCGGTGCTGCTGGGGCCGGGATCGATTCACGTGGCGCACACCGAGCGCGAGTACATCGCCAAGAAGCAACTCCATGAGGCAGTCGATTTATATTGCTCCGTTGCTCGCCAGCTGTTGAGCAATTAGGATCATTCCCAGATTGCCGTATCCATGGGCAGGGTGGGGCAGGCATTTTTCATGCCTGTGTTTCAGGCTGAGGTCAAAGACGTAACGGTCGCTCCGTCCATGCCACATCCCAGTATTTTCCGAACTTGTAACCTACTTCGCTGAAGATGCCAACCGGCTTGAAGCCGAACTGCTCATGCAGTTTTGCCGACGCAGGATTCGGCAGCGTATATCCACCCACAATGCGATGGACATTCTCGCCGGCGATGGCCTCAAACAACGCGGCGTAAAGCTTTCTACCAACGCCTTGGCCTACCATCTCCGGAGCGGTGTACACCGTCGTTTCCACCGTAGTGTCATACGCGGGCTTCACGCGGAAACGCATCGTGCCGGCATAACCCACAACCAGGCCGTTCTCTTCCGCCACCACCAGCCGGTGCCGCCCTGTGGGCGCGAACTGCTCCAACCAAGCCACGCGCCGCTCCACAGTGTAAGGTTCCAGATCAAAGGTGATGGGGGTGTGGACAACATAATGGTTGTAGATTTCAGTCAGGTGCGGAAGGTCGGCGCGGTCCGCCGTGCGTACGCGAACAGTCATGGGAATTCACTCCTCGTCGCAAATCCTGTTCTAGGCCATCTTAGGCGGAGCCAACGACAGCCGCCCGCTCCGCTTCCTCGCGTTGTTTGCGCAGCACGCCTGCGCGCCCGTCATACAGGACGAATGCCGGATAAGCCAGGGCCAGCAGCCCTGTTCCCAGCACGCACAGAATCCCGCCCGAAACCACGGATGCGCGAATGCTGAAAAGGCTGGCGACGATGCCGGCTTCAGCGTTGCCCAGCATCGGTCCGGACATGTAACTGACCATCTCGATGCCGGCGAGGCGTCCGCGCAAATGGTCGGGGATGGTCTGGTTCCATATGGTCATGCGAAACAGCCCGCTGACCATGTCCGCCGCGCCGGCGATCGCCAGGCAGAGCAGGGCCAGCCACAGATGCTCGGCGAACCCAAACGCCACAATGGCCAATCCCCAAAGGCCGGCAGCAACGGTCACGGCCAGGCCATGCCGGTTGACTCTTGCCGACCAGCTTGAAGCCAATGACGCCACGAACGCCCCGGCAAAAGGCGCGGCATAGAGCAAGCCCACCGAAGCCCCGCCGAATTTTGTGGCGATAGCCGGGAACAATGCCATGGGCATGCCGAAGAACATTGCATTGATGTCGATGAGATAGGTCCCCATCAATTCCGGGCGGCCGCGGGCATAGCGCAGGCCTTCCATCAGCGAGCGCAGGCTGGGCCGGTCAGCATCCGGGGGCGGAGGTGTGGCCCGCATCATCCAGAGCGCAAGAAGAGAAACGGCAAAGGTTCCGAAGTCGATGGAGTATGCAATGGCGGGCCCGGCGGCGGTGGCCAGAAAGCCTCCAATCGCGGGTCCGAGAACGCCGCCCAGCGTGCTGCCGACAGCCCGCAACGCCGACGCCGCGGGCATCAATTCAGGAGACAGCAGCCGCGGTGTGAGCGCTTCCAGAGATGGCCGCTTGAGCCCGTTGAGCCCGGCAAGGGCAGTTGCACAGACAAAGAGCAGCCATGCTTTCGGGTGCGGCAGCATCGCATTCAAGACCAGAGCCGCGCTGTTCACGGCCATCAGCAACTCGGTGATCAGGACCATGCGGCGGCGATCAACGTAGTCGGCCAGTGCGCCGCCCACGAACGCCATGGTGATGGTCGGGACAAACTCCACGGCGGAGAGCAATCCCACCGCCAGGGAAGAATGGGTGAGCTGGTACATCTGCCACGGCAGCACGACGAAGCTCATCATCGAGCCGAAAAATGAAATTGTGTGGCTGAAAAAAAGCAGACGAAAGTCACGCGAGCTTTTCAGGGGTGTCAGGTCGATGGAAAGCGCGCTCAGCAGGCCTTGCTCTCTGCCCAGAGAAGGTTCGGGCACAGGATCGGGGGTCATGTGCGCCGGGCTGTGTCCTTGCTGGTGGTCCACCGTAAAACTATATCCGAGAGGAGCTATCGCCTCGAAGCCAGGACGCTGAACGCCATCACGGCAAGCGCGGGCACGTACAGGCTCAATTCAAACCTTGCTGGCTTGTGTGGTGATCATGGGCAGTCGCGCAGCTCCGATCAAACCTGCATCGCTGCCCAGCAGCGCACGCGTGACCAGCGTGGTGCGGACCCCACAGAGCGTCGCGTCCGGCGCGCTCTCTGCGGGTGCGGTTGCGCGATAGACAAAAGAGTTCTTGCGCACGGTTTCCATCATGGAAGGCGCAAACGCGTCCCAGGCGCTGGACACCCCGCCGCCAATCACATACATGGGAAAATTGAAGATGTTCACCAGATCGGCAATCACGGTGCCCAGCGCGTTGCCGACACGGCGAAAAATTTCGCGCGCCGGTCCGTCTCCCTGCAGAGCCTTGTCGTAGACCGCCTTGGAGCTAAACTCCGGATCGTCCTTCATGGCGTGCGCCAGTTGCGGCGCGTTTCCTGATGCGATCGCTTCCGCGGCCATGCGTTTTACCGCCGTTGCTGAAGCCAATTGCTCCAGGCATCCGCGACTGCCGCAGTTGCAGGCATGACCATCCGGTTCCACATTGATGTGGCCGAGTTCGCCAGCCATTCCCGTCATGCCATGCCAGATCCTGCCGTTCAGCACAACGCCTCCACCCACACCCGTGCCCAGCGTCAGCATGCACATGTCATCCACGTCCGCGGCCGCGCCCAGCCACTTTTCTCCCAGAGCGGCGGCGTTGGCGTCATTTTCAAGCACTACGGTGGTCCGCAGCCGGCGCTCAATTTCGTCGCGTACCGGGTAGTTATGCCAGCCGGGAAGGTTGGGCGACTCGCGCAGCATGCCGGTCTGCATCTCGATGATTCCCGGCACGCCGATCCCAATCCCCGCCAATACGCCCGAGCTGCGCAGCCGGGCGCCAATCTGCTGGATCGCGGCGCACATTTCGTCGATCACCTGGTCGCGCCCGCGCGCGACGGCGGTGCTGGTGGCGATTTTTTCCAGGGTCTTGCCGGCGCTGTCCACCGCGGCAATACGCAGGTTGGTGCCTCCAAGGTCAACCCCGACGGCAAATGTGGTCATAGAAATTCTGGCTCCTGTGCAACGCTAGTTAGTGCTGCTTCAGCTTAATAGGTTGGCCCGGTGATTGCGAGTGCCCGCTTGCCCCTCATTTGAAGATTCGCCGGGAAGGAGCTATCGTTTCCGTCATGCAAATTCAGGGAAAAGTCGTGGTGGTGACCGGCGGAGCCAATGGAATCGGACGGGCGCTCTGTCTCAGGTTTGCCAAAGAGGGCGCGCGTCTTGTGGCCGTGGCAGACGTCGATGAAGACAACGGTTTCAAAGTGCTGCAAGAGATCGAAGAAGGCCGCGGAGCTTTTTTCGCCTGCGATGTCTCCAAAGAAGAGCAAGTCAAATTTCTGGTCGATACGGTCACAAGCGCAGCCGGCCAGATCGATATTTTTTGCTCGAACGCCGGCATCGGCGTGGCCGGAGGACCGGAGGCTTCCAACCGCGACTGGCAGCGCAGCTGGGACATCAATGTGATGGCGCACGTTTACGCGGCGCGCGCGGTGTTGCCGCAAATGCTCGCGCGCAAAGATGGTTACCTGGTACAAACGGTCTCTGCCGCGGGATTGCTCACCCAGATCGGCTCAGCGCCTTACTCGGTCACCAAGCACGCTGCCCTGGGCTTTGCCGAATGGCTGGCGGTGACTTATGGCGACCAGGGCGTTCGCGTATCCGCCCTCTGCCCGCAAGGCGTGCGCACCAACATGCTGCTCAAAGGAGAGTTCGCCGGAGGAGCGTTTTTGCTGGAAGGCGCGCTGGATCCAGACCAGGTGGCGGGCGACGTCGTGCGGGCCATCGCCGAAGAAAAATTCATGGTGCTGCCTCATCCTGAAGCGGGCAAATTTTTTCAGAACAAGGCTAACGATTACGAGCGTTGGATCCGCGGCATGAGAAAGTTGCTGCGGAATTCGCAGACGTTGCAATAGCATTTTTATGCAATCCCGAGCGTAGCGAGGGAACCCTCTACAAACCAGAATCTTGCGGTTCCACTGTCGATTCAAATTGCCGGCAAGTTGAGTTTTGCGTTCAGAGCGTGGTGGCGATAGGGATCTCTCGCTACGCTCGAGATTCCAGAAAAAGCTACTTCTGGCACGTTGGGCAATAATGCGTTCCTCGCCCGGCGACGACGATTTTCTTGATCGGCGTCTTGCAGGTCATGCAAGGCTTGCCTTCGCGGCCATAGGCGCGGTGCTGGATCTGAAAGAAACCGGCTTCGCCGTCGGCGTCCACGTAATCGGAGATGGACGATCCGCCGGCGGCAATCGCCGCTTGCAAGACCTTTTGGATGGCCGAGTGCAGCTTGCGCAGTTCGTCGCGCTTGAGCGTGTTGGCGCGCCGGCGAGGACGTATGCGGGCGCGGAACAACGCTTCGTCGGCATAAATGTTGCCCACGCCGTGCAACAGCTTCTGGTTCAGCAGGGCCGCTTTGACCGGCGCTTTGCTGCGATGAAACAGCTGGGCAAACTCTTCCGGCCCGATCTGAAGAGGCTCGGCGCCAGGTCCGCTGAAGCTGGTGTCTCGCACTTCCAGACGACCGAAGCGGCGCGGATCAACGAAGCGCAGCTCTCGCCCTGACGCCAGACGGGCCACCAGGTGTGTATGTTTCGGAACTTCTGTTTCCGGAGCAGTCACCAGCATTCGTCCCGTCATGCCCAGATGTACGATCCATTGCCGGCTGCCGGGATTTTTTCCGGAGTCATTCTTGCCGGAGTCAAGGTCAAAGACAATATGTTTTCCCACTCGCCGCACCCTGACCACCTGCGCCCCTTCCAGTGCGCGGGAGATTTCCGCGGCGGAGGACTTGAGCGGCTCGGGTTTGCTTCCCACCCAGACCGAATCAACACGGTCCCCGGCCACACGCTTGTTGAGCCCGTTGGCAATGGTTTCGACCTCAGGTAGTTCCGGCATTCAAATCAATCATCTCATGGACCTCCCGCAGCGCGCTTTCCGGGAATGTTGCCGTTGCATCATTGGGGTCTCCCGCAAGGGAAAGCCTGAAATATGCTGTGCACCAGTTAGAATGGAATTGCCGGTACCGGGAGGCGTTTGAAACTGTTCGATAAAAAAACCGCGCAGGCGCTTTTGACTCTTCTGGTCTTCGCTCTTGCCCTCATGTTCTTGTATTTTGCGTGGCGCGCGATCATCACTTTTCTTTTCGCAATTTTCTTCGCTTACATTCTGGAAGCTCCGGTCTCACGGCTGCAAGGCTGGCTGAAGGGATCGCGCTCCGCCGCCATCACCGTGGTGTACGTGGTGCTGATTGCCGTGCTGGTGGTTGCCTTCGCGCTGGTTGGCCCTCCGGTTATGCAAGAGGGGCAGAAGTTGATGCAGCAAGCCCCGGAAATGGGAGAAAGAATCAAGTCAGGCAGCCTGGTGCAACAACTCGGCGCCAAACATGGCTGGAACCAGGCAACCGTGGACTGGGTCAGGGAATACCTGAATATTCACCAGGGTGAAATGATAACGGCCGCACAGAACCTCGTCGTCAGGGCGGTGAAGACGATTCAGAACATGTGGTGGCTGCCTCTGGTCCCCATTTTGGCGATTTTCTTCCTTAAAGACGGAAATAAGCTGGGGCAGAGCATCGTGAATGCCGTAGAAGATTCAGGCAACCGGCAAATCGTTGCCGACGCGCTGGAAGAGATGAACTCCATGCTGGGGCATTTCATCCGTGCCCAGCTCACCCTGGCCGGGCTGGCGATGGTAGTGGTGACCTTTGTGCTCTCGATCATGGGTGTGCCCTACGCTTTCGCTCTAGGTCCAGCCGCCGGGGCGCTGGAATTTATTCCGGTGGTCGGGCCGGCGGTGGGCGGTCTCATCGTAATGGCGGTTGCTTTGCTTTCCGGGTACAACCATATGTGGTTGCTGCTGATCTTCCTGCTCGTGTGGAGAGGCATTCAGGACTACGTAAGCTCGCCCCGCATCATGGGCAGCACTCTGGAACTCCACCCATTGGCCGTTCTCTTTGGCGTGCTTGCCGGAGGAGAAGTGGCGGGCGTGATCGGTGTCTTTCTCTCCATCCCAGTGCTCGCCGCGCTGCGCATTCTCTGGCACACCTGGATGCTCTACCGTACCTCAGGGCAAAAGAGCGCGGCGTAATCAGGCTGGGTCTTTAGCAGTTGCCTTGGGGGCCGATCTCCGCTCTGGGCCGCTGCCGCATACCGCTGACGGCGCATTGCTCTATGCCGCTGCCCAATTGCTATAATCGAGCGTTCGACACACTCTTGCACAGAGGCTTTTGCCATGGCACCGTCAGTCATAGCGACAATACCCGCACTGAAGGAAGTTTATACGCAGCTTAAGACGCGCATGGACAAGGCGGTGGAAGACTTCCGCGCCAACCTGGCCGCGGCACGCACCGGCCGCGCGACTGTCAATATGCTGGACCCGGTCCGCGTACCGTATTACGGATCAGAAATGCCGCTCAACCAGGTGGCCACAGTACATTCACCGGAATCGCAGTTGCTCACGGTGCAGCCCTACGATCCCGGCATTATTGCCGACATTGAGAAAGCCATTCGTTCGGCCGGCCTGGGGCTGAACCCGCAGAATGACGGCAAGCTGATCCGCATTCCCGTGCCGCCGCTCACCGAAGAGCGCCGCAAGGACATGGTGAAGCATTTGCATAAAATTCTGGAAGATCATCGTACCGCTGTCCGCAACGTCCGGCGCGACGGCAATGAAGCCATCAAGAAGACCATGAAAGACAAAAAAATCTCCGAGGACGAAGAGAAGAA